>CAWGQZ010000001.1:0-68076 GCA_963824805.1 uncultured Acidobacteriaceae bacterium
ATTCACTCCTCCCCTGCCCGATGGCGAAAGTGTCATTACCATTACCGCGCAGAATTCCCGCGGGGGAGTGAATACCCAACAGAAGAAGGTCGTGGTTCAATGAGGAAAAACTTATGTCACGTGTTTTTCCCCGAGGGGCACGAACTTTCGTTTGCGGTATCTTGCGAAGAATCCAATAGAATTAGGGAAACAGAAGCCAACACGACGGCAATAACCGGGTGATTCCCGGAAGGGCTATTGTCCCAAAACAAGGAAAGCGTCACGTATGTCATCCAACGGTTACTTCCAGTGCTTCGCGCATGCACAATTTGCGGTCGCTGTTTAGCTTTTTTCCAGCGATCTGGCGATCGACCTGGGCACCGCCAACACGTTGGTTTATGCGAAGGGCCGCGGCATCGTCGTCACTGAGCCTTCCATCGTCGCCATCAACAAGGACACCGATGAAGTGAAGCCGTGGGCCGAGAAGCAAAGGAAATGCTGGGCCGGACGCCCGGTAACATCGTGGCCATCCGGCCGATGAAAGACGGAGTCATCGCGAACTTCGAAGTTACCGAAAAGATGTTGCAGCACTTCATCCGCAAAGCGCACAACGGCAAAAGCTGGTGTATCCCCGAGTGGTAATCGGCATTCCTTCAGAGATTACCCAGGTCGAGCGGCGTGCGGTCGAAGATTCGGCCTATCGCGCGAAAGCTTCCGAAGTGTATCTCGTCGAAGAAGCGATGGCTGCGGCTATCGGCGCCGGACTGCCGATTACTGAACCGCACGGCAACATGGTCGTCGACATCGGCGGCGGCACAACCGACATCGCGGTGATCAGTTTGAGCGGCATCGTCTATTCGCGTTCTGTGCGCGTTGCCGGCAACGAGATGGACGAAGCGATCACGCAATACATCAAGCGAAAATACAATTTGCTGATCGGTGAACGCACCGCGAGCGATCAAGATTGAATTAGGTTCGGCATATCCGCTCGACAAACCGCTGACCATGGAAGTCCAGGGCCGAAACTTAATCGAAGGCGTCCCTAAAACCATCACGGTCGATGACAGCGAATTCGTGAGGCGTTAAGCGAATGCGTTTCGACGATCATGAATGCCGTTCGCGTCGCGCTCGAACGTACCCCTCCCGAGCTTTCCGCCGACATCAGTGATCGCGGAATCGTCCTCACCGGCGGTGGAGCCTTTTGAAAAATCTTGACAAGGGAACCGGGAAGAAACCGGACTCCCAGTATCGATTGCCGACGATCCGCTGTGCAGCGTCGTTCTCGGTACGGGAAAAATGTTGAGCGACTTCAACCTGCTCAGTAAGATTTCAATCGAAAAGGAACGTCGTTGGTCGTTCGTTGGCCTTGGCCATTCAGATTCCTCAATATTGCCAGTTGGGTTTGCCAGCAACTAGCGACCAGTAACTAGCAACACTCCTAGCTATGGAGAACCTCCTCAGCCGGTACCGCAACGTCACCATTCTGGTGGCAGTGCTTTTCGCCCAAGTCTTAGGGCTGGCCGTACAGGTGCGGCGTTCCCCAGACCAAACCTCTGGCCGGTTGATCCGGGTTTGGGCGGTTACGGCAATAACCCCCTTTGAAAAAGCGATTGTCTGGGTGCAATCGGATTTTCGCGGCATGTGGCGAAACTACCTTTACCTGCGCGGAGTAAGGCAGGAAAACCGCGATCTGAAAGATGAATTGGATCGCCTGCGGCTGGAGCAGGTTCGCCTAAAGGAGGATGCCGCCCAGGCAAGGCGTCTGCAGGCTCTGTTGGGATTCAAAGAGCAGTTCATCTCTCGCACCCTGGCAGCGCAGGTGATCGGTTCCAGCGGCAGCTCGCAATCGCGTACTGTCTACATCGACAAGGGAAAAAACGAAGGACTCGACACCGGAATGCCGGTCATCACCTCCGACGGCGTTGTCGGCAAAATCTGGCAGGTCTATTCGTCGACTTCGCAAGTTCTCTTACTCGACGATCAAAGCAGTGGAGTGGGGGCTATTCTTGAAACCTCCCGGCTGCAGGGAGTACTGCGCGGCAAACCGTCAGGCGACGTGATTCTGGAAAAGATCATGGCCGACGAACAGGTTCAGCCCGGAGAGAAAGTTCTGACCAGCGGCGGAGATCAGATATTTCCCAAGGGATTGGCTATTGGGTCCGTGATGAAGGTATCGCGCTCGGCCGACTCTTTCCTCACCATCCGCGTCCGCCCCAGCGCTGACCTGAGCAAACTGGAAGAAGTGCTGGTGATCACCCACAGAGAACAAAAAGCCCCGGCAGTGTCTCAGACCAATATGCGGGCTGCCGACATTTTGGCGATGCGCCTCCCGTCAGTGCCTGACAAGCCGGCGGAGGATCCAAACAAGCCTGGAGCTAAGACTGCAGCAGTTGCTGAACCCGACGCTGGCTCGACCCCGAAAGTCGTGCCCCCCTCCGGAGCTCCATCGAAGCCGGACACGAGTTCCGCCACCGACCGTTCGCCCAAGTCTGCAGTCCCGGTAATTGCGCCGCCTGCGTCCAAGCCCGCGCCGCCCACCTCAACTCCCAACCAAGGGAAGCCGCAATAGCGTGCCCATTACCTACACCTCCAACGATCAAGTCGAGGTTTACCGCTTTGGCTGGCCAGTAGCAATTGGCGTTCCGCTGGTTGCGATTTTTTTCCAGGCCTTCTTGCCGCTGCGGTTTCACTTCTTTTCGACCTTTGATCTGCCGTTCCTGGTGACCGTATTTTTTGCGGTAGCCCGCCGCAATCCTGCGAGCGGACTATTCACCGGTAGCGTGATTGGATTGTTGCAGGATTGTCTTACCCATCAGCCCATCGGACTCTATGGTATCGCTTTGACCGTGGTCGGCTTCGGGGCATCGTCCCTTGGCGCCCGAATCGATGTTGAGAACGTCGGTGCCCGCTTCCTGGTGACCCTGTTCTTCTACATCGTGCACGAGGTGGTGTATTTCGTCGTCGCCCGCGGCATGGTGGGACTGACGCTGGAATGGAGCTGGCCCCACGAATTGGGCTCGGCCCTCGCCAACGCCCTGCTGGCAGTCGCTTTATTCGCGCTGCTCGATCGCTTTAAGCGAAGAACTTAGTCAGCCTTTCTTTCCGCCTGCCATTTTCTGCGCCTTAACTCGAACGAAGGCATAGTTGAGCTGCGGAAGCGAGTTGAAGGCGGCGGCCTGCGCGTACAACTCCCGCGCTTTGGCAGTGTCGCCTTTGCCGTCGTAGGCTTGGGCCATCCGATACATGTCCTGTGGATTCTGCTGGTTTGCCTGTTGCAGTTCAGCAATGGCTTTGTCGTAATCCTTCCCGGCCAGCGCGATCATCCCCTCCAGTTCATGGGACTGCCGTTCCAGCACTGGATTCTTCGAGGCCTCGGCGCCAGTAGCAAATTCAGCGGCTTCCGCTTTTGCTGTTTTGTAGTCCTTTTTGCCCGTGGCAATCCTGCCGAGGTTGTAATGCTGCACAAGCTGCGCGTTGTCCATGATTTCCTTAGACAAGTTGGAGGCCTGAATCAATTTTACGGAACTGTCAAATACTTGCTTCGCGACGTCGAATTTCTGCGCTTCGACCAGAATATTTCCCTTGGCCTGAAGATCGGTCGCCATGGCGGCTGCGTCGCTTGCCTTTTCGGCCACGGCATACTCTTTGCCCATCCACTGTACGGCCTCGTCGAGCTTGCCATTGTCCGCGGCGACCACTGCCAAGCCAAAGAGCGCCAGGCGGCGGTCTCCATCGCTTCGGGCTTTGTCGATAATTTTCTTGAGTTCGGCTGAGGCGTCCTGCTGCTTGCCCTGATACATGAGATCGGCGGAGATGCCAAAGTGCGAAGCTACAAAGTTCGGATCGATCGACAGCGCTTTACGATACTGTGTGATGGAATCGTCGAAGCGTCCCATCTTCAGCAGCAATTCACCATAGGAGTCGTAGGGATTGGGATCGTTCGGAATCAGCACCGTATACTTCTTGAATGCTTGTTCGGCGTTGGGGTAGTCTCCTGCCTGCCGGTAAGAGTACCCAAGCATGTTGTATGTGGGCGAGTAGTCAGGTGCGACTTCTGCGCCCTTCTTGAGATGTTCAATGGCGGCGGCGAAATCCTGCTGGCCGAACTGAAAGGTCCCGTAGGCGAATCGGACACGTTCGTCGCCGGGATAGGCCGCGACCGCCTTATCGAGATATTCCTTCTGTTTGACGGTGTCGCCGTTGGTCCCAGCTTCGGTCGCCAGGATCAACGCTTTTTCGCCATCGGATGCTTTGTCCGCCAGGCTGACTGCCTTGTTTAGGTGATCGAAGAATTCGTGCGCGGTGGCGGCAGCGGTGGCACGGGCAAGTTCCGCCGAGGCGAATTGCGGGTCCAGTGCAATCGCCTTGTCGAAATGCTCGATGGAATCCTGCGCCAGCAACTTGTCGGCGAGGTCGCGGCCCTGCAGGAATTCCTTGCGCGCCTCCTCCGACTTCGTGGTCACTGGAACTTTGCCGCTTTTGGCGGGAGCCGAAGGTTTGGCATCACGGTTCGTTGAATTGCAGGCGATCCACGTGGCAGCAATGACGACCAATACGGCAGCCACAAATGAGCGCAACAGGAAGTTAATACGCATCGAACGATCTCCTTCCAGAGATGAGGAACGCGGCTCGAACTCACAAATACCGAATGTCAGTTTTGTCGAGCGGGTTGATTGCTAGACGTTGTCCGGCCGCGTTTGGATAGCATAGCGACGGTACGAGTCCGGATATGCGCGAGCCATGATACCAACATTGGCGTGTGCCCGGCGCTGTTGGGATAGAACGCCGGATTTCCGGGACGAGAAGTGAAAGTTACCCTTATTGTGCGGTGGAATTCGTATCAGGGCGCCGCTCGAGCGATGGCGTGGGTTGCAGAATCGGCTCCGGGGTTTGACTGCCGCCACCTAGGCTCCCGCGGAGAGCTTGTGGTGCCCCTTGGCCTCCGCCAACCCATATTGGCGGATCTTGTATAGCAGAGCCTTGTAGCTGATCTTTAGCAAGCCGGCCGCCTGCTTGCGATTCCAATTCGTTTCATCCAGTGCTTTTGCAATGGCCTCAGCTTCTGCGCCATCCTTGGCGCTGCGTCCCGGGACTTCAATCCCCCGGAAGACTCCGTCGCCTTTGCTGCCATGTCGAAGGTTGCGCCAGCGCCGTCGGCTTTCGGTTGAAGCTCTTTAATGGCTGCTTCTTCGTCACCAAGCACGATGTAGCGCTTAATAAAGTTATTCAGCTCGCGCAGATTTCCCGGCCAGGGATAGTCCAGGCATGCCTGCAGAAAGGAAGACGACATCTGCAGGGGCGCGCGGGCGTAGCGCTCCGACATGCGCGACATAAAATGCTTTAGCAGAATCGGAATTTCTTCCTTGCGCTCTCGCAACGGCGGCACCTGAAGCGTGAAAGCGTTCAGCCGGTAGTAAAGGTCCTCGCGCAGCCGCTTGTTGGCGATCGCTTCCGGAATGTTGATGTTCGTCGCCGCCAGAATGCGGACATCGACCTGAATTACGGAACGGCTGCCGAGCCGCGAAAATTGCTGGTCCTGCAAAACGTGGAGCAGTTTGGCTTGCAATAACGGAGGCATTTCGCCGATTTCGTCCAGCAGAATCGTGCCCTTGTTGCACAGTTCAAACTTGCCAGGCTTGGCGTGGGTGGCGCCGGTGAAGGCTCCGGCTTCATATCCGAACAGTTCGCTTTCCAGCAGATCAGCCGGTACTGCCGCGCAATTTACTTTCAAGAATGTTCGGTGAGCACGTGGCGAAAGCTTATGCACCAGCCGGGCCAAAACTTCTTTGCCGGTGCCACTCTCACCCAGCAGGAGAACCGGAATATCGACATTCGCGACCAATGCCGCCTGCGAGCGGATCTTGCGCATCTCCGGACTGGCAGCGACAAAAAACACGTCGTCGCAAAGCTCTTCTACTTCTCCGGGATGGTTCCCCTTGTTCTTCCCTAAACATAGGTCGATTACCGCGTCGAGCTCAGCTTTCTGAAATGGCTTGGTGATATAGTCCTGCGCGCCCAGACGGATTGCCTGTACCACCTTCCGCGTGTCACTGACGCAGGAGAGCATGACCACTTTTACGCCGGGTAATTTGACGCAGTTGTTCCAATGTCTGCAGCCCGTCAATGCCAGGCATCAGCAGGTCGAGCAGAATCATGTCGGGCTTAAGCCCTTTCTGCATTTTCTCGATGGCTTCTTCGCCGGTGGTGGCGGTTTCGACTTTGTGGTCATCTACCTCCAGCAGCGTGCGGATGTAACGGAGCATGCCGGGTTCGTCGTCGACCAGTAGAATTTTGGCTTTGTCCTTCATTTACCAGTTCCTTTGCCAGCCGCACTGGACACGGGTTTGGTGGGAAGAAGGAATAAAAACTCGGCGCCTGCGCCTTGGTCGCTCTCCACCCAGACATTCCCCACCATCTTCTACCAGCCGGCGCGCAATCGCCAGGCCTAATCCCATGCCGTCGCTTTGACTCTCGTGCTGCGGAAGGCGGAAGAAAGTCGTCGGAAAATTTCCATCTGGAATTCCGCAGGAATTCCCGGCCCGGTGTCTCTCTCACTCCTCCTGATTGCATTGGGAACAGAAAAGCGGGCAGACGGCGCCTCTCCACGCCCGAAGCCTTAGCTACACTGCCGCCGCTCCCACATATGAGGCTCAGCATGCAGCCATACGGTCCCGCCGCTCGGCGTGTAATTGGAAGCATTCTCCAGAAGATTCGAAACCACCCGCTGTACCTTGGCGTAGTCAAAAGGGAATTCTTTCAATTTCTCATTGGGCAGGAAGTAGAGAGCAAGACCCTTCTCCTGAAAACGCTGCGACCACATGCGACAAATATCCGAAAGGCAAGCGTTGAGATCTCCAATTTATAGTGCAACTTGATGTCGCCGGTTTCGAGCACGCTGAAGGTCAAAAAATCCTGGATGAAATGCTGCAACCGGTGACCACTCGAGTGCATGTCACTGAGCACTTCGCGCTGGCGGTCATTCAGTGGCCCCAGTTTTTCGCCGCGCAGCAATTCGACATACCCATTCATGATCGCAAGTGGTGTTTTCAGGTCGTGTGCGGCAGAGGCCAGGGCGTTGGTGGTCCGGGTAAAGCGCTCGCGAAGCTTGGCGAATTCCTGTGCTAGTTTTTTGGGATCAGTCTCGGGCGTGAGGTTTTTCTCCAGCGCCTCTTGGGTAGGCCCGGCCGCAGTTTTCGAATCCGGAAAGAGAGCCACTGGCCGTTTTCCGATGGAGGAACCGATAGGTTCGGGACGATCTGGCCACCGTCAGGGGAGGGAAAACTGCTTTGAACCGTCCGTTTGGGGACGTAGGCAAGATCTAATATAATTTCCCCTCGTGTCAACGAGAAAGGGCTATAAATTGTGCCCATTAGAACAAAACCATTGCACTCGTAAGCTGTTGATATGCTTAGGAAAACTCCCATACCCCTGCGGCCACCCCTCGAACGTAACCATGCTTGACGGCTTTGTTGGCTGAATACAGGAAGTTAACCCCGTTTGCTTGGCTTTTACCCGACAGGCTTCTCTATCCGCAGCCGAGATGCAAGAAATTGTGGGGTGGTGCTGGTCCAAGAGGAACGATCGTCGAGATGTAAACTTTCCCCTGAACGCCGCAGGTGGCAGCGGTTCCCGCTTGCGATTCCGGTTTTCAATTCCCTGCCAGGACGAAAACGGTAAGGACATTTTGGAATTCGCCACGGCTTTGAATGTTTTCCGCTGGCGGTTTATTGGTGGCTGTACGCCGCACGCCGCCTGATGTTTGAGCAATACTCCTTGGAAGTTCCACTTTTTCCGGTGCCGGAGTAAAACCTCTCTCCCCAGTCGGCACGAGCTCTTCAGGCCCGCCTGGTGCGCGTCGTCCACGGACCAGAATTGTCATTTGATGGGACTCGAAATTCTCGCGCGCCCTCGTCGTCGGTTAGAGGATTCGCCAAGGCCAGCAAGCGAAAGTAACCCGGGAGTAGGGCACTCTCAGGCTATAGCAGGGAAAAAGGGAAAACATTTTCACATTGGGGAAGTAAACTGCCCTTCGCGATCCGCTTACGACGAGAGGGCACGCGAGAATTTCAGTCCCATCAAGTGACAATTCTGGTCGTGGACTACGCGCACCAGGCGGGCCTGAAGAGCTCGTGCCGACTGGGGAGGAGGTTGGTCTCCGGCACCGGAGAGATAGGAACTTCCAAGGAGTATTGCTCAACGTCAGGCAGCATGCGGCGTACAGCCACCAACATTCCGCCAGCGGAAACATTCAAAGCCGTGGCGAATTCCAAAATGTCCTTACCGTTTTCGTCCTGGCAGCGAATGAAAACCGGAATCGCAAGCGGCAACCGCTGCCACCTGCGGCGTTCAGGGGAAAGTTTCTTTCTCGACAATCGTTCCTCTTGGACCAGCACCACCCACAATTTCTTGCATCTCGGCTGCCAATAGCAAGGCCTGTCGGGTAAAAGCCAAGCAAACGGGGTTAACTTCCTGTATTCAGCCAACAAAGCCGTCAAGCATGGTTACGTTCGCTCCATGGCCGCAGGGGTATGGGAGTTTTCCTAAGCATATCAACAGCTTACGAGTGCAATGGTTTTGTTCTAATGGCCAAATTTATAGCCCTTTCTCGTTGACACGAGGGAAAATTCTGTCATACTTTGCCTACGTCCAAACGGACGGTTCAAAGCAGTTTTCCCTCCCCTGAGCGGTAGCCAGATCGTCCCGAACCTATGGTTCCTCCATCGGAAAACAGCAGTGTCTCCGCTGCCCGGAATTCGAAAACTGCGGCCGGGCCTACCCAAGAGGCGCTGGAGAAAAACCTCGCGCCCGAGACTGATCCCAAAAAACTGGCACAGGAATACGCCAAGCTTCGCGAGCGCTTTACCGGACCACCAACGCCCTGGCCTCTGCCGCACACGACCTGAAAACACCACTGGCGATCATGAATGGGTATGTCGAATTGCTGCGCGGCGAAAAACTGGGTCCACTGAACGACCGCCAGCGCGAAGTGCTCAGTGACATGCACTCGAGTGGTCACCGGTTGCAGCATTTCATCCAGGATTTTCTGACCTTCAGCGTGCTCGAAACCGGCGACATCAAGTTGCACTATGAAATTGGAGAACTCAACGCTTGCCTTTCGGATATTTGTCGCATGTGGTCGCAGCGTTTTCAGGAGAAGGGTCTTGCTCTCTACTTCCTGCCCAATGAGAAATTGAAAGAATTCCCTTTTGACTACGCCAAGGTACAGCGGGTGGTTTCGAATCTTCTGGAGAATGCTTCCAAATACACGCCGAGCGGCGGGACCGTATGGCTGCATGCTGAGCCTCATATGTGGGAGCGGCGCAGTGTAGCTAAGGCTTCGGGCGTGGAGAGGCGCCGTCTGCCGCTTTCTGTTCCCAATGCAATCAAGCTCAGTGTTGCGGACACCGGGCCGGGAATTCCTGCGGAATTCCAGATGGAAATTTTCGACGACTTCTTCCGCCTTCCGCAGAACGAGAATCAAAGCGACGGCATGGGATTAGGCCTGGCGATTGCGCGCCGGCTGGTAAACAGCATGGGGGGAAAGTCTGGGTAGAGAGCGACCAGGGTGCAGGCGCCAAGTTTTCATTCCTGCTTCCCACCAAACCCGTGTCCGGTGCGGCTGGCAAAGGAACTGGTAAATGAAGGACAAAGCCAAAATTCTACTGGTCGACGACGAACCCGGCATGCTCCGTTACATCCGCACGCTGCTGGAGGTAGATGACCACAGAGTCGAAACCGCCACCACCGGCGAAGAAGCCATCGAGAAAATGCAGAAAGGGCTTAAGCCCGACATGATTCTGCTCGACCTGCTGATGCCTGGCATTGACGGGCTGCAGACATTGGAACAACTGCGCCAAATTCAACCCGGCGTTAAAGTGGTCATGCTCTCCTGCGTCAGTGACACGCGGAAGGTTGTACAGGCAATCCGTCTGGGCGCGCAGGACTATATCACCAAGCCATTTCAGAAGGCTGAGCTCGACGCGGTAATCGAGCTATGTTTAGGCAAGAACAAGGGGAACCATCCCGGAGAAGTAGAAGAGCTTTGCGACGACGTGTTTTTTGTCGCTGCCAGTCCGGAGATGCGCAAGATCCGCTCGCAGGCGGCATTGGTCGCGAATGTCGATATTCCGGTTCTCCTGCTGGGTGAGAGTGGCACCGGCAAAGAAGTTTTGGCCCGGCTTGTACATAAGCTCTCGCCGCGTGCTCACCGAACATTCTTGAAAGTAAATTGCGCGGCAGTACCGGCCGATCTGCTGGAAAGCGAATTGTTCGGATATGAAGCCGGAGCCTTCACCGGCGCCACCCACGCCAAGCCTGGCAAGTTTGAACTGTGCAACAAGGGCACGATTCTGCTGGACGAAATCGGTGAAATGCCTCCGTTATTGCAAGCCAAACTGCTCCACGTTTTGCAGGACCAGCAATTTTCGCGGCTCGGCAGCCGTTCAGTAATTCAGGTCGATGTCCGCATTCTGGCGGCGACAAACATCAACATTCCGGAAGCGATCGCCAACAAGCGGCTGCGCGAGGACCTTTACTACCGGTTGAACGCTTTCACGCTTCAGGTGCCGCCGTTGCGTGAGCGCAAGGAAGAAATTCCGATTCTGCTAAAGCATTTTATGTCGCGCATGTCGGAGCGCTACGCCCGCGCGCCCCTGCAGATGTCGTCTTCGTTTCTGCAGGCATGTCTGGACTATCCCTGGCCGGGAAATCTGCGCGAGCTGAATAACTTTATTAAGCGCTACATCGTGCTTGGTGACGAAGAAGCAGCCATTAAAGAGCTTCAACCGAAAGCCGACGGCGCCGGCGCAACCTTCGACATGGCAGCAAAGGCGACGGAGTCTTCCGGGGGATTGAAGTCCCTGGGACGCAGCGCCAAGGATGGCGCGGAAGCTGAGGCCATTGCAAAAGCACTGGATGAAACGAATTGGAATCGCAAGCAGGCGGCCGGCTTGCTAAAGATCAGCTACAAGGCTCTGCTATACAAGATCCGCCAATATGGGTTGGCGGAGGCCAAGGGGCACCACAAGCTCTCCGCGGGAGCCTAGCTGGCGGCAGTCAAACCCGGGAGGCGATTCTGCAACCCGCGCCATCGCTCGCGCAGCGCCCTGATACGAATTCCACCGCACAATCAGGGTAACTTTCACTTCTCGTCCCGGAAATCCGGCGTTCTATCCCAACAGCGCCGGACACACTCCAATGTTGGTATCATGGCTCGCGCATATCCGGACTTCGTACTGTCGCTATGCTATCCAAACGCGGCCGGACAACGTCTAGCAATCAACCGGCTCGACAAGACTGACATTCGGTATTTGTGAGTTCGAGCCTGCGTTCCTCATCTCTGGAAGGAGATCGTTCGATGCGTATTAACTTCCTGTTGCGCTCATTTGTGGCTGCCGTATTGGTCGTCATTGCTCCTACGTGGATCGCCTGCAATTCAACGAACGGTGATGCCAAACCTTCGGCTCCCGCCAATAGCGGCAAAGTTCCAGTGACCACGAAGTCGGAGGAGGCGCGCAAGGAATTCCTGCAGGGCCGCGACCTGGCCGACAAATTGCTGGCGCAGGATTCCATCGAGCATTTCGACAAGGCCATTGCACTGGACCCGGAATTCGCCTCGGCGGAACTTGCCCGCGCCACCGCCGCCGCCACCGCGCACGAATTCTTCGATCACCTGAAGAAGGCAGTCAGCCTGGCGGACAAAGCATCCGATGGCGAAAGAGCGTTGATCCTGGCGACCGAAGCTGGGACCAACGGCGACACCGTCAAACAGAAGGAATATCTCGATAAGGCGGTCGCGGCCTATCCCAACGACGAACGTGTCCGATTCGCCTACGGGACCTATCAGTTCGGCCAGCAGGATTTCGCCGCCGCCATTGAACATCTCAAGAAGGGCGCAGAAGTCGCGCCTGACTACTCGCCCACATACAACATGCTTGGGTACTCTTACCGGCAGGCAGGCGACTACCCCAACGCCGAACAGGCATTCAAGAAGTATACGGTGCTGATTCCCAACGATCCCAATCCCTACGACTCCTATGGTGAATTGCTGCTGAAGATGGGACGTTTCGACGATTCCATCACACAGTATCGCAAAGCGCTGTCGATCGATCCGAACTTTGTAGCTTCGCACTTTGGCATCTCCGCCGATCTCCTGTATCAGGGCAAGCAGCAGGACGCCTCAGCCGAACTCCAGAAAATTATCGGCAAAGCCCGAAGCGATGGCGACCGCCGCCTGGCGCTCTTTGGCATGGCAGTGGTCGCCGCGGACAATGGCAAGCTCGACGAGGCCGTACAGTGGATGGGCAAAGAGTATGCCGTGGCCGAAAAGGCAAGCGACGCAGCCGCCATGGCGGCCGATCTTCAGGCCAAGGGAAATATTCTGGTCGAAGCGCAGAAATTCGACGTCGCGAAGCAAGTGTTTGACAGTTCCGTAAAACTGATTCAGGCCTCCAATTTGTCCAAGGAAATCAAGGACAACGCGCAGCTTGTGCAGCATTACAACCTCGGCAGGATTGCCACGGGCAAAAAGGACTACAAAACAGCAAGGGCGGAAGCCGCTGAGTTTGCTACTGGCGCCGAGGCCTCGAAGAATCCAGTGCTGGAACGGCAGTCCCATGAACTGGAGGGGATGATCGCGCTGGCCGGGAAGGATTACGACAAAGCCATTGCCGAACTGCAACAGGCAAACCAGCAGAATCCACAGGACATGTATCGGAGGGCCCAAGCCTACGACGGCAAAGGCGACACTGCCAAAGCGCGGGAATTGTACGCGCAGGCCGCCGCCTTCAACTCGCTGCCGCAGCTCAACTATGCCTTCGTTCGAGTTAAGGCGCAGAAAATGGCAGGCGGAAAGAAAGGCTGACTAAGTTCTTCGCTTAAAGCGATCGAGCAGCGCGAACAAAGCGACCGCCAGCAGGGCGTTGGCCAGGGCCGAGCCCAATTCGTGGGGCCAGCTCCATTCCAGCGTCAGTCCCACCATGCCGCGGGCGACGACGAAATACACCACCTCGTGCACGATGTAGAAGAACAGGGTCACCAGGAAGCGGGCACCGACGTTCTCAACATCGATTCGGGCGCCAAGGGACGATGCGCCGAAGCCGACCACGGTCAAAGCGATACCATAGAGTCCGATGGGCTGATGGGTAAGACAATCCTGCAACAATCCAATCACGCTACCGGTGAATAGTCCGCTGGCAGGATTGCGGCGGGCTACCGCAAAAAATACGGTCACCAGGAACGGCAGATCAAAGGTCGAAAAGAAGTGAAACCGCAGCGGCAAGAAGGCCTGAAAAAAAATCGCAACCAGCGGAACGCCAATTGCCACTGGCCAGCCGAAACGGTAAACCTCGACTTGATCGTTGGAGGTGTAGGTAATGGGCACGCTATTGCGGCTTCCCTTGGTTGGGAGTTGAGGTAGGCGGCGCGGGCTTGGACGCAGGCGGCGCCATGACCGGGACTGCAGACCTGGGCGAACGGCCGGTGGCAGAACTGTATCCGGCTTCGATGGAGCTCCGGAGGGGGGCACTACTTTCGGCGTCGAGCCAGCGTCGGGTTCAGCAACGGGTGCTGCAGTCTTAGCTCCAGGCTTGTTTGGATCCTCCGCCGGCTTGTCAGGCACTGAGGGCAGGCGCATCGCCAGAATATCGGCAGCCCGCATATTGGTCTGAGACACTGCCGGGGCTTTTTGTTCTCTCTGGGTGATCACCAGCACTTCTTCCAGTTTGCTCAGGTCCGCGCTGGGGCGGACGCGGATGGTGAGGAAAGAGTCGGCCGAGCGCGATACCTTCATCACGGACCCAATCGCCAATCCCTTGGGGAATATCTGATCTCCGCCGCTGGTCAGAACTTTCTCTCCCGGCTGAACCTGTTCGTCGGCCATGATATCTTCCAGAATCACATCGCCTGACGGTTTGCCGCGCAGTACTCCCTGCAGCCGGGAGGTTTCAAGAATCGCTCCCACTCCACTGCTTTGATCGTCGAGTAAGAGAACTTGCGAAGTCGACGAATAGACTTGCCAGATCTTGCCGACAACGCCGTCGGAGGTGATGACCGGCATTCCGGTGTCGAGTCCGTCGTTTTTTCCCTTGTCGATGTAGACAGAACGCGATAGCTCGCTGCCGCTCGAACCGATGACCTGCGCCGCCAGGGTGCGAGAGAGAACTGCTCTTTGAACCCGAACAATGCCTGCAGACGCCGGGCCTGTCCGGCATCTTCCGACAAGCGAACTTGCTCCAGCCGGAGGCCATTCGATTTCCATCTTTCAGATCGCGGTTTTCCTGCCTTACTCCGCGCAGGTAAAGGTAGTTTCGCCACATGCCGCGAAAATCCGATTGCACCCAGACAATCGCTTTTTCAAAGGGGGTTATTGCCGTAACCGCCCAAACCCGGATCAACCGGCCAGAGGTTTGGTCTGGGGAACGCCGCACCTGTACGGCCAGCCCTAAGACTTGGGCGAAAAGCACTGCCACCAGAATGGTGACGTTGCGGTACCGGCTGAGGAGGTTCTCCATAGCTAGGGGTGTCGCTGGTTACTGGTCGCTAGTTGCTGGCAAACCCAACTGGCAATATTGAGGAATCTGAATGGCCAAAGGCCAGCGAACGACCAACGACGGTCCTATTCGATTGAAATCTTCCTGAGCAGCTTGAAGTCGCTCAGCATTTTTCCGGTGCCGAGAACGACGCTGCACAGCGGGTCGTCGGCGATCGATACTGGGAGTCCGGTTTCTTCCCGGATTCGCTTGTCGAGATTTTTCAAAAGCGCTCCGCCACCAGTGAGCACAATGCCGCGATCGCTAATGTCGGCGGAAAGCTCGGGAGGCGTACGCTCGAGAGCGACGCGAATTGCGTTCATGATGGTGGAAACGCACTCGCTTAATGCTTCGCGCACTTCGCTGTCATCGACCGTGATGGTCTTGGGGACGCCTTCGATCAGGTTGCGGCCCTTGATTTCCATGGTCAGAGGTTTATCGAGTGGATAGGCCGAACCGATTTCAATCTTGATTTGCTCGCCTGTGCGCTCGCCGATCAGCAGGTTATATTTCCGCTTGAGGTAGTTCATGATGGCCTCGTCCATCTGGTTGCCGGCCATACGGACGGAACGCGAGTAAACGATGCCGCTGAGAGAAATTACCGCGATGTCGGTCGTGCCCCCGCCAATATCGACGACCATATTGCCGGACGGTTCGGTGATCGGAAGTCCAGCGCCGATCGCCGCTACCATAGCTTGTTCCACCAGGTGCACTTCGCTCGCCTTAGCGCGATAAGCCGAATCCATAACGGCGCGCTTTTCCACCTGCGTGATCTCAGAAGGCACGCCGATGACGATCCGCGGGTGCACCAGCATCTTGCGGTTGTGCGCCTTCTGGATGAAATAGTTCAGCATCTTTTCCGTAACTTTGAAATCAGCAATTACGCCGTCTTTCATCGGCTTGATGGCGACGATGTTTCCTGGTGTGCGGCCCAACATTTCCTTGGCTTCTTTGCCAACGGCTTCTACTTCTCCAGTGTTCTTGTTGATGGCGACAATGGAGGGCTCGTTGACCACGATGCCTTTGCCGCGCGCGTAAACCAGCGTGTTAGCGGTACCCAAATCAATCGCGAGGTCGCTGGAGAACAAGCTGAAGAGCGACCGCAGATTGTGCATGCGCGACGCGGTGGAATGATATCCGTTAGATGACATACGTGACGCTTTCCTTGTTTTGGGACAATAGTCCTTCCGGGAATCACCCGGTTATTGCCGTCGTGTTGGCTTCTGTTTCCCTAATTCTATTGGATTCTTCGTAAGATACTGCAAACGAAAGTTCGTGCCCCTCGGGGAAAAACACGTGACATAAGTTTTTCCTCATTGAACCACGACCTTCTTCTGTTGGGTATTCACTCCCCCGCGGGAATTCTGCGCGGTAATGGTAATGACACTTTCGCCATCGGGCAGGGGAGGAGTGAAGTAGTGAAAGCCCCCGTCGGACCCCACCAAGGGGACTTCCCGTCCGTTCACCATCACTCGCGCGCCGACCTCGGTCTTGCCGATCACTTCGATTACGTGTCCATGTTGCACAAATGAATCCAGCTCGAGATTCATCGCCGCCGTTTCCTTGCCCTTCGGGATCAAGGTGAAGCGGTTGCGTTCGCTTTCCAGCGACTCTTTGCCGGCGGCGTCGAAAGACTGGACCAGCCAGTAGTAGGCGCCTTCGCCCAGGCCGGAGACGATTACGTCAGCGGTATCCACTTTGCGGTCAACGACGGTGGAGGTGAAGTAAGGATTGTGCGAGATGCGCAGGCGGTATCCCGCAGCGTTCTTCATCGGCGTCCAGGAAAACTCCACTGGCTTGGCGCTTCCTGACATAAAGATGGGCATCATGTTTGCGGGAGAGATGGGCATGGGCGAACCAATTTCCTTCAACTTCGCCATCCGAGGCGAGTCGGCTTGGAAGCTGACCTTCTCCCAATCGGCCAGGCTAACGACTTCGCCGTTTCTGGTCACTTCGCCTTGTCCTTTTTTCATCAGGAACTCATGCTTGTCGGCCTTGGGATCATTCCGGACCATGGCTGCGCTCTCAGGGGCCAGCGAGGCGGTCGCTCCGGCGACGATTACTTGAGACTTCGATCCCTGTATATAAGTGCCCGTCGACAGATCCACGGTTCCGGTGCTGACCGCAACCGCCACGTTGGTTTGCTGCTTTTCGTTGGCGGAGTTTTCCTCGATCGCGATCAGGGAGTCCTGTTTGACGGTGTAGTTAGTTCCGTCGTTAAAGACAATCTTGGCCATGCCCTCGGGGCCGGTCTGAACCACATCTCCCTTTTCAAGGGGAACGTTGTAGTCAGCAGGCACCCAGGTGTTGCTATTCGCCTTCTTGACGCGGACGGTCCCGTCCAGAGCAGTGATATGGGCCTGCTGCGCGCTCATGGCGCTGGCCTTCCCCGGAGTCCCGGCGGCTCCAGCTACCCACTCCAGAAGACTTCCTGCCGCCTTAAACCCCTTGTCTGTGAACTCTGGGAACAAAAAATGCATCCCCATCAGCAGCAGAAACACGATGGCGCATACCGCCAGCGCCACGCTGCGATAGGTAACGGTCTTCCACGCAATGTGGATTCCAGGCTTCCGAGTCGAAGACGACACTCTGACCCCTAAAAACCTCGCAAACTCTAGAGAATATGGGGTAATTCGGAGAGTATCACAAGCCTAACGGGTTGAGGATAGGTGATTAACTGGGAACTCACCCCCAGAGTCCATGGACGTTGGTGAGCAAGGGTTATCTGGTCAGGGGTCAGGGTTTTTCGGAATTTGGCAGGCCCTTAAGTAAAGTTATGTGGATTGCAGCAATCGATAGTGACCGATACCATACAAAAGGCATCTGATGATGACATGTCGCTGCGCACGGGTGAGTCAGAACCAAAAACCCGAATGACTGAATCCGGCGCGTTTCCCAAACGACTTCTAGCCGTAGATCTGGCTCGGGTTATCGCTATCCTTTTCATGGTGCAAGGCCATACCTTGGATGTATTGCTTGACCCTGCATACAGACACGGATTCCTGTTTGACAAGTGGCTCTACCTCAGAGGACTAACGGCCCCGACATTTTTTATGCTGTCGGGGTTCTCGTTTTTTATTGCCACCGCCAAACATTGGGAGTCGCATCTTGCGCTCTCGTTTCCAATGTTAAAGCGGTTGAGAAGATTTTTGTTTTTCGTTCTTCTCGGCTACGCCATGCACGTTCCAGTACGGACGGTCCACGAAGTAAAGTGGCTGGACGCGGCGGGGTGGCAGAGCTGGTTTCAGGTTGATGTGTTGCAGTGCATTGGGCTTACGTTGGCATCGTTGCAACTTTTGGTATTCCTGACTAAGACTCCGCAACGCTTTGCCTGGACTGCGGCCACCATCGGGACACTCATCGTACTGCTCACTCCCATTACGTGGACTCTCGCCAGCAGTAGCCGCATTCCCGCGTGGCTGGGCGCCTACTTTACGGGATACACCGGTTCGTGGTTTCCAGTCTTTCCCTGGGCAGGGTACGTCATGTTCGGTGCCGTGTTGGCGAGCCTTTACCGTCACTACTCGACCAATCCGCAGGGATTTCCCTTATGGAAGTTGGCCGGGGTTGGCGGCTTACTGGTCATGGTCGGCACCGGACTGCAACGGCTGCCGGTTATCATTTATCGCCATGTCGAATACTGGCGAGACAGTCCTAACCTGTTCCTTACCCGAGTGGGTTTAGTTTGTTTGATTCTTTCAAGTCTGATTTATCTGACCCGGCGAATTCGCATTCCTGAGAAACCGGTGCAGGCTTTGGCCCAGCAGTCGCTGACGATTTACTTCGTGCACATATGCATTCTTTATGGCTCGCTGTGGAATCCGGGCCTGCGCCAGAAAATTGGTGCCACCCTGACCCCGCTTCCAACTTTCGGCTGGATATGGGCGCTATTGCTGGGGATGACCATTCTCGGACTGACCTGGAACTGGTTCAAGAAAGCTGAGCCGCGGCGAAGTTATCTGGTGCAAGCCGCGATCGTAATCGCGGCGGCTTATTCCCTCTCATAAAGTGTCCCCTCCGGATCCACTCCTTAATTTGTCCTAAGCCTGGGAAGGTTTCTCCTCACCAAGATGCCATGAACTCACGAACGTGATTGTTTGAAGATGAGCAACTTGCTAAATGTCCGCCTCATCGGAATCCGGCAAAAACCCACGCGAAATGGGAGTTGCGCGGATGCACGAAATTCAGACTTCGTGACACCGAAGCCCGCAGGTACCACGGCCGCGTAGCGACGATCGTCGGGTGATTCTTCGCAAGCGCCGGGCTGACCCTCGAAGCGTGTGTCCCCAATCACATTTCCATTTCCGCAGGTTTTGGTATGCTAACCATCGTGCGGATGATGTGGCTGTTCATCATTCTGTCTCTCGGTGGCGGAGCGGTGCTATGGGTGGCAATCTCAGCCTATATCCGAGTGCACCGGCAAATGAAGCGGAATGCTTCCAAGGGACAGGCAGGGAACGAGTAGCGCCAGGTTTAATGGAGGGTGACAATGACTAGAGCAGCAACCCAGGTTCTGCATTCGCCAGATGGCGTCGGTTACTGGACGCGGCAAGCGGCGATCATCGTGTCGGCCACTGTCTTCGTTGCTATCTGCGCCCATATCACCATTCCTCTTCCTTTCACCCCGGTACCGCTGACGTTACAGAACTTCGCCGTGCTACTCGTGGGAGTTACGCTCGGCAGCCGTCGCGGTTTTGCCACATTGGCGCTCTACCTGATGGAAGGAATCGCTGGATTGCCGGTGTTCAATCCCACCGGGCCGGGAGGGTTGGCGCAGATTCTGGGTCCAACCGGTGGGTTCCTGATGGTTTATCCGCTGGTGGCTGCGTTCGCCGGATTCGTCGCGGAACGCGGAGCTCGCAGCTTCGCCCGCACGGCCGCTGGATGCCTACTGGCTGAATTCGTGCTTTTCGCGGGTGGGATTGGCTGGCTGGCAGTGCTGACGCACTCCGCTTCTTTGGCCCTGCATTACGGATTCTATTGGTTTGTTTTCGCTGAGGTTATCAAAGTGATGATGGCCGCGGGACTCTCAACCGGATGGCGCCTTGCGGGCAAATCGCAAGCGTAATCCTGCCCGCAACGGCTTTCCAAATTTGACGTAGCACGCCCTCCACGGAGAAGCGAAAGTCCCTATGAGCAGCAGTCAAGAGATTAGTGTCGCCCACAGCCCGGATTCCGATGACGCTTTCATGTTTTATGGGTTGGCGACGAACAAAGTGCGCGTGCCCGGCCTGCGTTTCACCCACACCCTGTGTGATATTGAAACCCTAAATCAAAAAGCCAAGGAGGGCATCTATGACGTCACCGCGATTTCCTTCCATGCCTATCCCTACATCCAGGACAAGTACGCGCTGCTTCCGAGTGGGGGTAGCGTCGGGGATGGCTACGGCCCCATGATCGTGGCGCCACGCGTGCTTTCTGAGGAAGCGATTAAGCACAAGAGGATCGCTGTTCCCGGGAAGCTGACGACTGCTTACCTGGTCCTGAACTTATTCGCACCGGGTATCGACACTGAGGTCGTTCCCTTCGATCAGATTATTCCTCAAGTGCTGGAAGGCAAACATGAGGCCGGGCTGATTATCCATGAAGGCCAGTTAAGCTACGTGAAATCCGGCCTGTCCCGCATCGTGGATCTCGGCGCCTGGTGGTACAAGAAAACTGGCCTGCCCCTACCCCTTGGAGGCAATGCCATTCGCCGCAGCCTGGGGCCGAAGCTCATGTCTGAAGTGGGCCAAGCATTGAAAGAGAGCATTCAATACGCGCTCGATCACCGAGAAGAAGCGCTGGCCTACGCCATGCAATTCGCGCGCGACCTGGACTCTCAACTCGCGGACAAGTTTGTCGGCATGTACGTGAACCAGCGGACCATTGATTACGGTGCAGATGGTCGAGATGCAGTCCGCCGGTTACTGGCGATGGGGCATGAGGCCGGGATCATCCCCCATGAGGCGCGGGTGGATTTTGTCGAGTAGCGTAGTGACCGCGGGCCTATTCGACCTAATTGATATTTTCCTTGAACGAAAATATCGGGTCGATATCGACTGGAACTTTCGATGCCGTTTTTAAAGCGGCGGTCAATTGGGGCGGCATAACGTCGTAATTCTTGAACCAACTCTCCGCGCGCTGGCGGTCGCCGGTCGCTTCAATCGCCAACAACTCTTTCGCCAAGCTGGCAATCACTTTGGGCATGAGCGGGTAATCGATCGCATACTTTCCCGACGCCTCGCGTTTCACAGCACCGTGCTCGGAGAGGTAATTGAATTCCATCATCTCGGCCTGACCGTGGGCTTCGCCTGTTCCAAAACGAATGGTACGGAAAATCCCCGCCACATAGGACGCGTAATATTCCGGCAGCTTGGCTTTCGGAAGCACGCCGTGATCGACCAGCCATTTCAGCCCGAACATGCCGACTACATCGGCTTTCGATTCTTCGAGCCCTCCATAAATGGGGCCGATCGCTTCGCGGATTGGCACCTTTCCTTTGGAAGTCCGCGCGTATACCGGTCCCAGGCCATGACAGATTTCGTGCATGATGGTGCTAAGTAGATAGCCTTCCCCAGAGGCTTTGGCAGCTTGCTCCGGGCGCATCAGGTATTTGGAGAGCGGAAGAATAACGTAGTTGACGCGCGCATCCATGAAATTCTTGAAGAAGATCTTCTTGCTGCCCTTCTGTTCGTGTACACGGGGATCATTGGGCAAATTATCAGCAACAGCCTGGTAACCGTGGCGGAGATCGGCGGCACGGTATGGTGCGTCCATCACTTCCATGGGAGTTTGCAGACCGCGCTTCGAGGGACGATCTTCGGCGGCCAGGGGTAATGTCTCTTGAATCTCGGGAACGTATTTCTGGAAGATTGCCAGTTTCTTGCTTTCCGGCTCATTGCGGATCAACACCGCGGCTCCGTAAGAAGTCTTCACTCCCATGAGATCGTCAAGGTAAGTCTCATAAGGTGCGAAGATGACATCAAACTTCGGATCTTTCAGATCGACCCAGGCCAGATCACTTGGCAGGTAGTTGTCGCTGAGCAGGGCGTCGGCCCGCAGGCGCAGAAACTTGGCGAACGCAGGATCGCTGCTCAGCTTGGCCGCTTCACGAAGGTCAGTTACAGCCGGTTCGAGAAAGGATTGGTAGGCGACGTGGTATGGGACGCCCTGTAGATCGTCGCCGTGCCGCCGAACAATGGTGAATCCACTGTAGATTTCGGCTTTCTTTTCCGGATGCTGCTTTACATACTGTTCGATATCTTCGCGGGTCAGGCCCTTGGAATAAAAACCGCGGCCGGGTGGCATGGGCTCGGTGCCGACGAACGGCTTGTTTTCCTCAATCAGATCGAAGCGCGAAGCATTTATCCAGAGATATCGACGAAGGCTTTCAGCTTTGGGATCATTGCTGTTACGCAATGACTGGTAGAGCGTCAGAGCTTCGGGGTCGCTCTGCTGCCAGAAGATTTCTTCCAGGTAGCGCGAGGCGTCGACCAGTTTCTCTACCATTTTCTGCTCGCGTTCGGAGAGTCCCTGCGAATGAAACGGCATGCGTACTTCGCGAAACTTATCCAGCCGACGATCGAGATCAGGAGCGATCTGAAGCCCGGCGGTTGGTTCGGTGGGGTTGGTCTGCGCTGTAAGGATTGAAATCAGGACGAGGGGGAGGACAACAGTCCATCGTGTACGCTTCATTACGATGAATTTTAGCAGCAGAAAATGCCAGTTAGCGGGCTGGCTTGCGCTTTGCCTTGGAAAACTTGAACTCATGCAGGCGCATATTGACGCGCTTGCCGCGGAAAGTGACGCCTTCCGATTGCAGGCGGAACCTCTGCTCGAATGCAGAGTCACCGCGGAGCTTGATCTCGCCCCCAGCCCCTAACACCCTTTGCCAGGGTACCCCGGCAGCACTGCGAAGTGCTGCTGCGGTTCGCCGGGCACCGCGAGGATAACCTGCAGCGCGGGCGACCGCGCCGTAGGTTGAGACCTTCCCTCGGGGAATGCGGCGAATGACCGCCAGGATGCGGCTCTGCATCGTCGTCATGGAGCTAGCGGTTCGCGGGCGAGTCGCCGGCGACCAAAATGGGTCTTACGCCGCCTTGCGGAACGAGTCAACAGCCGCCTGCTCGCTCTCATAAACATCAAAGACGGTCAGCAGCTTGGTAACCTGTAAGAGGTCGCCTACGCGCTGCGTCAGATTGGCAAGCTTGAGCGACGCATCGGCATTTCGCGCCGAGGTGTAGAGCGAAACCAAAGTGCCCAGACCGCCGCTATCAATATAGTTGGTGCCAGATAAATTAAGCACAATGCGCTTGTGATCGGTAAGCAGGTTTTTGATGGTGTCCCGCAGTTGACTGGTCTCTTCGCCGAAAATGATGCGGCCGGAGCAGTCCATCACCGTAACGCCGTCCACCGTGCGAGTATCGAGTTTGAGTTGCAAGGGAGCCTCCACTTCTGGGTGATAATCGTATCAGGATTGCGCATCGGTTTGGCTGCTTTGTTCGCACAGGAAGTTCATCCGGAGCGCGGTTTTGCACCGATCTCCATCACGTATAATTAAGATTTCCCCGTCATGAGCTACCAGGTTCTGGCCCGCAAATATCGTCCCCAGAAATTCTCCGAAGTTATCGGTCAGGACCATGTTACCCGCACCCTGAAAAACGCCATTGAACAAGGGCGTACCGCCCATGGCTACATTTTCAGTGGGCATCGCGGCATCGGTAAGACCACTATTGCCCGCATTCTGGCCATGGCGCTGAATTGTCGCGCTTCGGACAAACCGGCGCTGGAACCTTGCGGGGTTTGCGATTCCTGTACGGAAATTCGTGCTGGAAATTCGGTGGACGTGATCGAAATCGATGCAGCTACCAATCGCGGAATTGATGAAATCCGCGAACTGCGCGAAGGTGCCCGTTACCGCCCGGCACGCGACCGGTTCAAAATTTATATTCTGGACGAAGCCCACCAGATTACCGACGCCGCCTTCAACGCGTTGCTTAAGACGCTGGAAGAGCCACCCAGCCACATCATTTTCATGATGGCGACGACACAGCCGGAGGATATTCCGCAGACCATCCGATCTCGGTGCCAGCATTTCAGCTTTCGTGCGGTGCGCTTCGAGCAGATTCTGCAACAACTGAAAGACCTCACCGCCCTTGAAAAGATCGAGGCCGACGAGGATGCTCTGGCCCTACTGGCGGAGGCGGGCGACGGATCGATGCGGGATGCGCTTTCCATCCTCGACCAGGCGATTGCCTCTAGCGGTGGCCGCCTTACGCTCGAGCAAGTGCGCCAACTGATCGGCATGGCGCCCTCGGGAGTTCTGGAAGAAGTGATGCGCGCCGTTTCCGACGGATCGAGCGAGCGCGTGTTGCAACTGGTTGATCGAGTCTTGAACGAAGGTCACAACCCAACTCACTTCGCCCGGCAGATGGTCCGCTTTCTACGCAATGCAACAGTGGCCAAAGTCGCGGGAACGGACAGTCCCCTGCTGCAGATTTCCACCGACGAACGCCAGCGGGTTGCGGCGGTGGCCGAGCTTTTCAGCGAAGAAGATTTGGCCCGGCATTTACAGATCATGCTGCGCACCCACGGCGAGCTTGGCTACCGCCAGGAGCAGCGTTTCCATCTGGAACTGGGCCTTTTGAAGATGGCCCACGCCCAGCGCCTGATTCCGCTTGAACAACTCCTGAGCGATGCCGGCATGACCAGCACAAAGCCAGGAACGCCTCTTGCTCCGGGTAAACCAACCATGGTGCCGGACATCCGTAAACCGGAGCTTCAGAGCCGGCCCGCTGCAGTTTCTCCATTTGCCGCCGATTCGGCTCGGAAGGGCGGAGCCAAACCCCAACTCGCGGTTGAAGATGCACCTGCCGCGGTGTCGAGGCCCGCGGTCCCACCATTGACCACACGGGTGGTAATGGGATCGGCTGCTCCGGCACAGGTCGAGGAGCCAGAACCGGATCCCGGGGCTGTCGTGGTGGAGGAAAAACCTCCCGCGCCACAGCTATCGCAACCAGATGACCTGCGCGAAGCCGTTCTGCGATCGCTCGACAGTGGGTCAAACCGCATGCTGATCTCCATGCTCGAAGCGGGTGAGTGGCGCGTCGATGACAACGATCTGGTCATCAGAGTAGAATCGTCGGCCGCCATGATCGACATGTCAGTGAGCGCCGATGCCCGGCGAATCATGATCGCCACCGCCAGCGGAGTTCTGGGACGCGCGCTCAAGGTAAGGGTCGTCCCTGGCGGGCGGGCCCAGCCAGCGGTGACCCGGGCGCCCGCAGTCGGAGGCCGTGGGCGAGCGGAGCAAGACCCGATCGTGAAGCGTATGAGAGAAAAATTCGGCGCCGAGATCCGAACGATCATCGACCACACCAGCAAGCGGAGTTAGTCGAATCTCCTTCGTGAAGGAGAGACACACAGGAAACACCTATGAGCGGATTTAACATGCAGGAACTAATGTCGCAGGCTAAGAAGCAATACGAATCCCTGCAAAGGAAAATGGAAGAAACCCAGGTGGAGGCGACCTCGGGTGGTGGCAGCGTCACCGTCAAGATGGACGGCCGCAAGCAAGTCCTCGGGATCAAAATCGACCCAGAGGCGGTGAAAGCCGGCGACATTGAAATGCTGCAAGACCTGATCACCGCCGCTATCAACGGAGCCGGCCGCAAAGTGGACGAAGCCATGCAATCCACCATGGGCGGAATGCTCGGCGGGATGAATATCCCGGGACTGTAAAGAAAATTTGGCAATCGGGGAATTTGCAGTTGGCGGATAAACAAGCGGTTGGCCAAGGGACCTTAGCAATTCCAAGTTCCCCCAATTACGAGATCTCCGGTTGAATCGAGGATTACGTGAGCCGTTTTGCCGAGCCAATGGCTCGCCTGATCGAAGAGTTAAAGAAACTGCCGGGAGTCGGCAGCAAGAGCGCGCAGAGGCTCGCCTTCCACATTCTCCGATCGAGTGATGAGGATGCCGAAGCTTTGGCCGGCGCGGTTCGAGATGTGAAGGCCAACCTGAGGCTCTGCTCGATCTGCAACAATATCACCGATGTCGATCCCTGCATTTACTGCAGTAGTCCGACCCGCAATCTTCGGATCGTGTGCGTGGTCGAGGAACCGACCAATATTGCTTCCATTGAAAAGACCAAGCATTTCAATGGGGCCTACCATGTTCTGCACGGGTCAATTTCCCCTCTCCACGGCATCGGCCCTGACCAGTTGCGCATATCGAACCTAATGCGGCGTGTCGAGGACGGCCAGGTTGACGAAGTCATCATAGCGACCAATCCCACGGTGGAAGGCGAGGCAACGGCAACCTATTTATCCGGCCAGTTACGCCGCGCCGGGCTAAAAGTTACCCGCATCGCGATGGGTATTCCAGTGGGCAGCGACATCGAGTACACCGACGAAATCACCATGCTGAAAGCCATGGAAGGCCGCCGGGATATGTAGGTCTTCGTTGCCCCTGTAAATGTGCAAAGTTTTGCGCATCGCCTCTCTCCCCATTAAGCATATTGTTAGCTTTTGCCATCTATAAACTTCATTGCAGGCCACTTAACCACCAAGCATAGTCCTTGTCATTTGGTTCACGACTTGCATTATCCACAGTGCGTGTGACAACGCTCCTTGTTGCTTTTCTCTGGCCGAGCCGGGAGATGCGCCACAAAGGCCACAAAAGGGCCACCGCATCTAACCGGCACCATACGCGCCGCCGTGTGATGTAACCGCATCTCAAGCGACGCATTAACCGGGCTAACCAGCCCGGTTTTTTTGTTTTTCTGCCACCGATCGCGGTGAAGACTTTCCGCTATATTTGTTGTCGCCTTTTACCCCTATGAGTTCATCTTCGGTGACGGCAACTGCGTCCAAGACCTCTTTCCTGCGCGATGGAATGCTGCTGGTCCTGGTCGTCGCCATCGCCAAGTTCGGGCTGCACATGATCTTCAACAACCGTTACGGATACTTCCGCGACGAGTTTGATTACATGGCCTGTGGCGACCACCTGGCATGGGGATATGTCGACCAACCGTCGCTTGCGCCGTTTCTGATGCGAGTGAGCCGCGAGCTGTTCGGCGAGTCGCTGCGGGCGGTGCGGCTGTTCCCTGCGCTGGCAAGTTCCGCGAATGTAGTGTTGACCGCCATGATCGCTCGCGAACTAGGAGGCAAGAGCTATGCGCTTTTTCTGAGCGCGCTAGCCGCGGCGATCGCTCCGATGTACTTGTCGAACGGCGGGCTTTTCACCACCAACTTCATGGAGCCGCTGTTCTGGATGGGCTGCGCGTACTTCGCCATCCTGGCGATAAAGCGCAACGATCCTCGATATTGGGTGTGGTTTGGAGTTGTAGCCGGATTAGGGCTAAACAACAAATATTCGATCACGGTTTTCGGACTGGGAATCGTCATCGGCCTTGCGCTCTCCGATCAACGGCGGATCTTGTGGAACAAGTGGCTGTGGCTGGGCGGGCTGGCGGCTTTCCTGATGTTTCTGCCCAACCTCATCTGGAGCGTGGAGCACCACTGGCCTTTCGTCGAACTAATGCGCAACATTCGGGCCGAAGGCCGGGACGTACAGCTATCGGGGTGGCAGTTCTTCTCTCAGCAGACGCTTTTGATCGGAACTCTCAGCGCTCCCATCTGGATGACAGGGGTAGTTGCATTGCTGGTCTGTAAGTCGTTAAGACCCTATCGCCTGTTGGGAGTGTGCTATTTCGTAGCCTTCACCGTATTCGTAGTCCTGCACGGGAAGAATTACTACCTTGCACCGATTTATCCCATGCTGCTGGCCGCGGGTGCAGTGATGTTTGAGCGCGGGTTAAATCGCGTCCGCTATGGATGGGTATGGCAACCGCTGATCGCGGGAACGATCTTCGCCACCGGGGCGTGGTTCGCTCCCCTCACCGTTCCGATCTTGCCCGTGGAACAGTTCATCTCTTACATGAACAAGCTCCCGATCAAGGTTCCGCGCACGGAGAGAAGTCACTTCGCCGTCGTATTGCCACAGCACTACGCTGATCAATTTGGATGGCAGGAGATGGCGGAAGCAGTAGCTAAGATTTACAACGGACTGCCGCCTGAGCAGCGTGCCAAGACTGGAATATTTGGCAACAACTATGGCTATGCAGGCGCAATCGACTTTTTCGGCCCGCGTCTTGGCCTTCCCAAAGCGATCAGCACTCATCAGACTTACTGGTTGTGGGGACCCCGCAACTACACAGGTGAAAGCCTTATTGTGCTCGGGGACCATCGCTCGTCTCTCGAACCAAAGTGCCAGAGCATTCAGGAATTCGACGTGAGCTTCGGTGCTTACGGGCTGGAGCACGATCCTATTTTTGTGTGCCAGGGCCTGAAGTGGAACCTGCAAGAAATCTGGCCAGAACTAAAAAAGTGGAGGTGAAAACGGCTCGTGTACAGGCGCAGAACAGCTAAGGTTCTACCGGAGAGAACTCGGGTTCGTTCAGTACTTTTCCCTCAGCTTGTTCTTCACGTTCTTGGCCAGTTTTTCGACCGCCTCGGCCTCTTTGACCCTATCCAGCGACAGCAGGTTGGCATCCATCTTGTCGACGGAATCTTTCAGTTCAGCGGACAGCTGAAATAGCTTGGTGGTATCGCGTCTGATCTGTTCCTAGCGGTCCTGTTGCCACTTTATAGCCCGTTCTCTGTCCTGTTGTTCGGTAGCCACCACCGGAACCCTGCCCGCCTCCGGCCCTTGGCTAACCAACGGAGGAAGATGGATCTGGCCTTGTGCCGCAGCGAGGCCAGCCGTCCCAAGACAAACCGCTCCTGTCGCCAAGAGTGACTTGAAAAACATAAATACTTCCATGAAACGAATGCATTCCGATCACCTGTTGCCCACCTGCCACGCCTAAAGCGCCTGGCGCAATTCCCGCCGCAGAATTTTACCGGAAGCTGTCTTCGGGACCGCGTCTACAAACCTTACCTCTCGGGGCTGTTTGTAAGACGTAATTCTTTCGGCAACGAAAGCGCAAAGTTCTTCTCCCAGTCTAGTTCCCGATACGAATCCGTCACGCAGCGCGACAAAAGCCACGGGTACCTCGCCCGCGGCAGCGTCCGAGCGTCCCACCACGCCGCACTCCCGCACCGCCGGATGCTCCAACAGTACCGCCTCTACCTCCGCCGGAGCAACCTGAAAACCCTTGTACTTGATCATCTCCTTGCGCCGGTCCAGCACCACGTAGAACCCATCTTTATCACGGCTGACGATATCCCCAGACCAGTACCAACCGTCCCGCAACACGCCTGCAGTAGCATTCGGCTCATGCCAGTACCCCAACATGAATTGCGGACCCCGCATTACCAACTCACCCGGCTGATTTGCAGGCAGTTCCTGTCCTTCATCGCCCACCACCAGGCAATCTGTTTTGGCGAGTGGCTGGCCAATGGAGTCAGGACGGTAAAGCTCGGGCTGCAAATACCCAACGTGAGTGACCGGAGAAGCTTCTGTCATTCCATAACCCTGGCACACCAGCACGCCGGTAAGCGCGGTAAAGCGACGGGCTAATTCACCCGCCAGCGGTGCTGCCCCTGACTTCACCCAACGGAGCCTGTGTCCAGCTGGAAACTGGCCCGCCTCAGCCGCCTGCGCCAGCGCGTTCATGGCGGGAGGTACCAGCGGCATCATGGTGATCTCTTCGCTCAGCAGGAGTTCCGCCACCTGCTGCGCGTGGAAACGGGGCATCAAGACCAGCGTCGCGCCTAACGTCAGCGCCGGATTCAACATCACGTTCAATCCATAAATATGGTAAAGAGGGAGGAAACAGAGAACTGCATCATCGGCGCGCAACTCCGAGGCGTGCGGCCCGATGAACTGAAACACATTCGAAACCAGGTTCGAATGGGACAACATGACCCCCTTCGGCAACCCGGTCGTCCCGCTTGAATAGGGGAGCGCCGCAATCATGATTTCCGGAGGAGTCTCGGCTGTGGTTAAGGCGGAATTTACCGGCCGCAACAGCGAAGAAAACGTCTGCGACCCCGCAGTGCCGGTGCGCGTGGTGTAAATACGGCGCAACTTGGGCAACCCGGTGAAGTTCATGCCATCGATGCAAACTCCGTCGCTGACCAGAAATACAGCGTCGGAGTCTTCCAGCTGGTGGTGAACTTCCCGTTCTCGGTAACTGGGATTCAGCAGCGTGGACACCGCACCGCACAGACTGGCGGCATGAAAGATGGCGCAAAATTCCCATGAATTCGCCAGATATATGGCGATGACTTCGCCAGGCTTGAGCCCCGCCGCGACCAAGCCATGGGCCAGGGACTCGACAATCTCGCCGTATTCCGCATATGAAATCCGTCGGCCGCAGGAGGTGTCTACCAGAGCCGTTTTCTGAGGCGCACGCCGGCAGCTCTCAAAGATCAGATCGTGGACGAAGCGTCCCTTGGGGTCGGCATAGAGCGAAGTGCGTAACATGGGGGCTGATTCTATAACGAACTGGCAGAACACCAGTTGTTTTAAATCTACGGATAAGGAAGGACGGCAGATTGCCTAGTTGCTTAGTTTGCGGAGAAATTCGCGCTCATCCATGCGATATTTGAAGGCCTTACGCCCGTCGATGAACACCACCGGAACTTCGTCGGTAAACTGGCGCTTCAGTTGTTCGTCGCTATCGACATCGACATCCTGCCAGGTGAATCCTCCGCGCCGCTGCAGTTTGCCCAACGTCTCTTTGACAATCTCGCACAAATGACACCCTTTGCGCGAATACACTACGACCTGACGGGGCTGGTCCATTGGGCGGATTTTACCCTGCCCGCCCTCCAAATTCCACCTTAACTGGCACGAAATACCAGCACTGAAATCATTTCCGATTCGAAAGTGGGAACATGTACTCTCGGGTCGATTTCAGTTGGCAACCTCTAATTCCGAATTCCTGCCACCTTGGTTCGGACCCTAAACACGCTGGTGCTGGCAACTATGTACAGTGTCTTCCCGTCCTTGTCTCCCCACGCCACATTGCCGACCACCTCCGGCACCTTGATCGTTCCGATGTGCTTGCCTTCGGGGGAAATAATCCAGACGCCCCCAGGCCCCGCACTATATATGTTGCCCTTCTTGTCCACCCGCATCCCGTCGGGAACGCCGGGCGTCGAATCGGTCTTTGCGTCCAGGAAGGTCTGGCCGTCGGTCACCGATCCGTCGGGTTGGACTTTGTAACGCAGCCAGACCTTGTCGCCCGACTCCGCTATGTAAAGATATTTTTCGTCCGGCGAAAACGCGATTCCGTTGGGACGCTTGATATCTTTAATGATCAATTGCAGCTTGTCGTTTTCCGGCGGAGCCCCCGCCTTGTGCTGGCGCGCCTCGGCGATGCGGTACACCCCGTTGACCGTTTGTTCCTTCAGCGGATCGCTATCGCCCTGCGTCGGCAGTCCGTATGGCGGATCTGTGAAGTACAAGGATCCGTCGGACTTATAGACCAGATCGTTCGGGCTATTCAATTTCTTCCCCTGAAACGAATCAGCCAGCACGGTGATCTGCGATTTGGGATCGACCGACTCCAAGCGCCACACATTCCGCCGAGCGTGCCCGGCCACAGCCACCCGGCCTTCCGGGTCTAAGGTCATTCCATTCGAGCCGGGTTCCGGCACCACCATATGGTTCCGAACCCTCATAGCCACTAGGGTGCATGAACACCGAAGCCTTCTCATCCCCGGGCTTCCAACGATTGATGTTGTTAGCAGGAATCTCGGCGAACAGAAGGCTGCCGTCCCGCGTCCAGACCGGGCCCTCGGTCCACTTGTTAAACCCTGTGGCCACGCGTTCCAGCTTGGCGTTGGCGGCAATAAATTTATCGAGGGACGGATCCAGTTTTTGCACATCCTGCGAATAGGCTGCGGCTGCGGTCAGCAAAAGCATAGCCGCCATGAGAGCAACTTGGAGGCAAATTTTCATGCGAGGGATTGTACCTTAACTGAACTGCGCGGCTGGAGTGGCTAAGAGAAAGCTACTCAGAAACGGTATGCTCTTCGCTCTGGGCACGAAGAACACGATCAACTGAGTAGGGCGCGCGGCGCGAGGGCTCGTGGTAGTGGCGGACCTGCATTTCGCCGAGCAGTCCGACCGCCAGGAGATTCAATCCAGCCAGCAACAGCACTGCGGCAAAGATAATCAGCGGACCATGGTTCAACATCACGGGAGTGTGGTGAAGGAATTTCTCCATCAGCAGCCACAGGCTCACAGCCGATCCTGAAAAGATGCTGATCATTCCGAGCGTTCCAAAGAAGTGCAGGGGACGCGAAAGGTAGCGAAGCAGAAATCGAATGGTTATAAGATCGAAAAACACCCGGAAGGTACGCGAGATTCCGTAATGCGAAACCCCGCGCTGACGGTTCACATTGCGAATAGGGACTTCACAAATGGTCGCTCCGTGCCACGACGCCAGAGCGGGAATGAAGCGATGCAACTCCCCATACAGCGGCACCTGTTCCAGAATGTCGCGACGGTAGGCCTTGAAGGTGGTTCCGAAATCGTGAATATCGACACCGCTGAGCTTCGACATCAGCCAGTTGGCGCAACGTGACGGAATGCGGCGCATCCAGAGATTGTCGATGCGTTGCTTACGCCACCCACTGACAATGTCATAGCCTTCGGAAATCTTTTCGATGAAGCGGGGAATGTCCGCGGGGTCGTGTTGCAGATCACCGTCCATGGCGATGACATACTCGCCACGGGCATGGTCGAAACCGGCCGCTAGTGCCGAAGTTTGCCCGAAGTTTCGTCGTAAGCGAACGACTGTCACCCGACTATCCACCGCTGCGATTTCACGCAACATATGGAAGGTGCGGTCCGCCGATCCATCATCGACCAACACGAGTTCAAACGTTTCACCATTGGTCTCCATGGTCGCCTTGAGGCGATCATAGAGGTCGGTGACGTTTTCCTGCTCGTTATGTAACGGGACGACGATGGAATACTTGGGCATTAGTTGATTATACGGCGGTATTCCGCCACGAGCGACGACCTTTTTTTCAAACTCCCTTTTTGCTAAAAACCTGGCCCATCCGGGTACGCCGGAAGATCCGGAGGCCGAGGCGGCAAGACTTTGGGATTTGCCTGTATCTGCTTCATCACCTCTTGAATCGCCCGTTCAAGTTGCGGATCCTGGCCCTTAACCACCGCTTCAGGACGGTTCTCGACCACGATATCCGGCTGAACGCCATGGTTTTCAACCACCCATTTGCTGTCGAGCCCGTAGCGTGCAAACTCAGGCCGGGTAACGTAGCCGCCATCCATTAGCGGAATTTGTCCGCGAATCCCACGAACCCCGCCCCAGGTTCGCTGTCCGATGAGCGGCCCGAGCTTGTAGTACTTAAAGTAATAGCTGAAGATGTCTCCGTCTGAGGCCGCGTAGCTGTTGGTTACACAGGCCATATACCCATGGAAAACGTTTGGTGGCACGGTGGTGTTTTCCCAGTTTCGCGCGGAACCCATGCCTGACAGAACTCGCCGCAGGCGCTCAAAGATCAACTGATCGACGAAGCCGCCCCCGTTATAACGAACGTCGATGATCATTCCCTGCTTGCGAATCTGCGGGAAGTACTGCTTCACAAACTCATTCAGCCCGACCCCGCCCATATCCGGGACATAGATGTAGCCCACCCGTCCGTTGGTGGCGTCGGAGACTTTTTTGCGGTTAGTTTCGATCATATTGAGCTCGCGAAGACTGAACTCGTCCGCAATCGGCCTGACCTGGACTTTGCGGGCCCCGTCCTCAGAAGCAGTCGCATTCACCGTCAGCGTGACCGCTTCATTGGCGGTATTGACGAAAGCCTCGTACAAATCTTGCGGCAATCGCAGATCGCGTCCGTTGACCGCGATCAGGTAGTCGCCTTCCTTAACGTTGACTCCCGGTTCGGTAAGTGGAGAGCGAACCTTACGTCCCAGTTTTCTCCGGGATAGATCTTCTTGAAACGATAGCGGCCGCTCGCCTTGTCGACCTCGTAGTCTGCGCCCAGCAGGCCCTCGTTAACCGGATGTTGATCCGGAAAATCGCCTCCGCCGACATAGGTATGGGAGTTCGAAAGCTCGCCAATCATTTCTCCGAGTACATAGGTGAGGCTGTAGCGGTCGGCAACGTAGGGAACGAGTGCAGTGTACTTGTCTCGGATCGCCTCCCAGTTAACGCCGTTCATGGATTTCTCAAAGAAAAAGTCCCGCTCCTGCCGCCATACTTCGTTGAAAATCTGTTTCCATTCCTGCGGGGGATCGACTTCGGCCCGCAGGCCGGTAAGCGGCACCGCTCCGTCGCCCACTTTCTTGGGCTGGTCACCCGGTTTAGCGTCGATGATGCCGTAGACGTGGGCCGCATCGTGATTGCCTTCGCCTTCGTAGATCAACTTCGATCCGTCGAAGGAAACCGCAAAGCGTTCCACGTTTTCGACCAGGACTTTATTCTTCCGTTCCTTCAAATCGAACGCGTGGACCGCCGATGATTCGCCCGGAATAGGCCCGGACAGACCTTGCACCGGCGTGGTGGAGTAGTATAGAAACCCCTTGGCCGCGGCAAAGCCACGAATCACCGACGGTTCCATCGGAAGCGCCACGATTCGGTTCTGGATTCCCTCCAGATCAATCTGGAAGTCCCTTGCCTTTTCCGCCTCTTTGGGCGCTTCCGCCGGTTTCGGCGTCTTGTCCGAAGGCTCGGCTTTGGCGCCTTTTCCTTCTTTCTTTTCCTTTTCTGGCGGAGGCGGCGTCAACTCGTCTGGAGCACCCGGCTTGACCTGCGCCTCGTCGCTGAGCACAGGGAAAGGTGAGGGCTCATCCTTTCGCAGAGTCGCAATGTACACCCTGGTCGTCTTCGGATTCGCGAACTCGAAGTCGATATTTCCCAGTACTTCATTGAAATCACGGTCGGAAAGGAAATAGAGATACTTGCCATCCTGGTCGAAGAGTGGCAAGTTGCTGTTGGTCATGCTGTCGGTCACCGGGGTGCTCTTCTTGTCGGCAAGTGAGTAGACATAAACGATGCTGTTGTTGTTTTCGGCACCTTTGTCGTAGGTGATCCACTTGCCATCGGGAGACCAGGCATAGTTCTGAATCTCGGCGTAGCGTGAACTGTCGACCTGCACGGGCGTCTTCACATCGATATCGATATACCAAAGCCGCAGATCTTTATCACCCCAAGCCAGTTTCTTGCTGTCCGGCGACCACACCGGGACGAATTTGAAGCCCTTGTAGCCGCTGGTGACTTGCCGTTCCTTGCCCATCCCGTCTTGTGGCGCGAGGTAAATTTCGTCCTCGCCGGTGCGGTCGGAAACGTAGGCGATCCAGCGGCCGTCGGGCGACCAGGCTACCGATTTTTCCCGGATACCGGGTGTGCGGGTCAGATTGCGAGCGCTGCCTTCTTTCGCCGGGGCTGTGAATACGTCACCGCGCGCGGCAAATACAGCGCGCTTTCCTTCCGGCGAAATATCGAAATCAGTAATCAGCTTGCCGACGCTGGCCCAGTGCTTAAGAGTTTGGTCCTGCTCGCTGGACAAAGTGATCGTGAGTTTCTTCGGCTGGTTCGATTGCAGGTCAAAGGTGTAAAGATAACCGCCATTTTCAAAGATGATGGAATCCCCGCCCAGGCTCGGCCACATCACGTCGAAGTCGGTGAAGTGAGTGAGTTGGGCGATTTGCCTGGAAGAAAGATCGCAGCTGTAGAGATTGAGCCTATGTTCGGACCCCCGGTCGGACGTGAAGTACACCATGTTCCCGTGCCACATGGGAAAGGTGTCGGTCCATTCCGTATGCGGCAGATCTTCTGACGTATTGGCTTTCAGATCATAGAGTGTGATGCTCTGCGCCAAGCCACCTGTATAGCGCTTCCAGGTGCGGAAATTTCGGAAAATCTGGTTGTATGCGATTTTCGTGCCATCTGCTGAGAAGGTTCCGAGGCCTCCTTCTTTCATGGGCAAAGGCTCGGGGATTCCGCCCTCAAGGCTTACGCTGAACAACCGTTTGGTCCATCCGTTCGTGGTATCGCGCACCGACAGGAATACGATTCGGCTGCTGTCCGGGGTCCACGTCACCACTTGATTGTGGACTCCCATGCGCTCCCGCAAAGACTGGGCCGCTCCCTGATAGAAGGTGAGTTGCCGAGGTTGCCCGCCTTCGGCGGACATAACATAAACATTGAAGTTGCCGTCGTACTCACCTGTGAATGCGATCCATTTGCCGTCGGGAGAAAACTTGGGAAACAGTTCGCGTCCCGGGTGGGTCGTGATCCGACGTGCCATGCCGCCGGCACTCGACGCCAGCCACAGATCGCCGCCATACATGAAAGCGATTTTGTCCTGATGGATGTCGGGGAAGCGCAACAGCCGGCCCTCCTCCCTCGGTTGCCCAAGCGCCAAACTGGTTAATATCAACAGACATAGGCCTGCCATCTTGGTGAATGAGGACATCCTTAACTCCTGCGGGGATCGAGATTTTCGAGGCCGGAAATACACTGCCATGGAAAAGGAACTGAGATTTTAGCAGCTTCGGCTTTAACACACACAAAACAACTTCGGACCGTTTCGATGGTCCCCAGGCTATAACCACGAAGCCACGAAGGTTAACGAGGGAAAACATTTCTGGCCATGACAGCAGTACTTCGTGGATATTCGTGCCCTTCGTGGTAGAACGGTTTTAGCCGCACGTTCTCACCGCAATCCCCTATAATTCTTCGCTGGCAAAAATCATCTTCCTAAATCATGCGAACCAAATCAGGCTTCTTGTTTCCAGTAGTCCTTCTGGCAGCGCTATGCAGTGCGCAAACCTCGACCGACAAAATCCGTCTTACGCCCGAGCAAGCCATTTCCGAAAGAAAAATCAAAGATCTTCGTCCTTCCCCCGATGGTACGCGGGTTGCGTTCACCGTTTCTGAACCCGCGAAGGGGACGGAACACCACAGCCATATCTGGATTTATCTCGCTGCATCGCGTGAGCTACGTCAGTACACCAACTCGAGCAAAACCGAGAGCACCCCGCGCTGGTCGCCCGACGGTAAAAAACTGGCATTTCTTTCGGAGAAGGATGAGTACAAGCAGATTCTCATCATGCCCACTGACGGGGGCGAGGCATTGCCCTTCACCGAAGGCAAAAGATCGGTCGACGATTTCGAATGGTCGCCAGATGGAAAGTGGATCGCCTTCCTGGCCAAAGATCCGAAAACCGAGCAGGACGAGAAGAAAGAAAAGGAGAAGGACGACGCCCGCTCCGTCGATCGCGACGACAAGCGCACCCACCTGTGGCTCGCCGACGCAGCATCAGGCAAGGCCCAGAAGATCGGCGGCGCGCCCTGGGAGTTCAGCGAGCTGCAATGGTTTCCGAGTGGCGATCGCCTGGCGGTAATAGCGACCGACCATCCCGAATCAGACCAGGAAACAAATCGGATCTTTGCCCTCAATATTCCCGATGGGAAGATGCAAGAACTGTCCTCCCCGCGAGGATCATTCAACACCCTGAGGGTTTCGCCCCATGGACAGCAGATCAGCTATGTCGGGTGCCGGGTCGATGGTCCCGCTCCGCATGATCTTTTTTTGCAGCCAGCGAGCGGCGGTGCAGCTGTAAATCTCACCGCCAAGAGCATCGATCGTCCGATCCAGGCTTACGAATGGCGGAGTGACAACAAGATGCTGGCCCTAACGCAGGAATGGATTTCGTAGCCAGTTCAACGTGGTGGATGCTTCCGGACACGCCGAAGCCTTAGCTGCGCCCGAAATGAGCGTGGAGGCAATCGGTCTGTCTAGCAACGGGCCCATATTTCTTGCGGGCGGAACGACAACCCAGCCCCAGGAACTGATGCAATGGGACGGCGCGTCCGCGCCCCAGTCCGTGTCTCACTTCAATGATTCGTTTGCCAAGGTCGCATTGTTTGCGCCCGAATTTGTCCGCTACAAGAGTTTTGATGGCAAGGAAATCGAAGCCGCTCTACTGAAGCCGGCCAATTATGACGGTAAGTCCAAGGTACCGGCTGTTCTGGTCATTCACGGCGGCCCGACAGGCAATTATGAAGATGCATTCGAGGCATGGGGACAGTTGTTGACCAGCGCTGGGTATGCGGTGCTCTATCCCAACGTGCGCGGGTCAACCGGATATGGCTACGACTTCATGGTCATGAACCGGGCGGATTGGGGCGGCGGTGACTTCAAAGACGTCATGGCCGGAGCCGACTACCTCGTGAGCCGGGGTATTGCCGATCCCAATCGTCTCGGAATTGCGGGCTGGTCATATGGTGGTTACATGGCGGAGTGGGCAATCACGCAGACCAGCCGATTCAAGGCTGCCGTTTCGGGCGCTGGAATGTCGGATCTGGCGCAGGAGTACGGCACCGAGGAACATCCTTCCTACGACGAATGGTTTTACGGATTGCCTTACGAAAAGCCGGAGGGTTTCCGCAAGAGTTCCCGATCAACTACATCCGCAACGCCCACACGCCGACCTTGATTTTGCAGGGTGAGGCCGATACGGTCGATCCCCTTGGACAGAGTCAACAGTTGTATCGAGCGCTGAAGCGATATGGCGTTCCCACGGAGTTGGTAGTTTACCCGCGTGAGGGACATCCCATTCGCGAAGAGAAGCACCAGCTGGATCGTCTGAACCGGGTCGTGGCTTGGTTCGACAAATATCTGAAATGAGTTCTGGAGTTAAACCATGAGCAAACAGCTTGGCGGTTCGCGCCGGCGCTTTCTTAAATCCACTCTTGTCAGCGGAATCGCGGCGGGGGTTGTGCCAGCGCTTTCCGCAGCCAGAGCATTTGAGCCGCAGAGAGCGGATCCGTCCAACGTTCCATCGTTCGAGTATGACGAGTCAACCGTCGCCGATCTTCAGGCCGCGATGACCACTGGCAAAGAGACGGCTCGATCATTGACCGAGAAGTATTTGGCGCGCATCGATGCTATTGACAAGAGCGGCCCCGCAGTGAACAGCGTTATCGAAGTCAATCCCGATGCAGTTTCTATCGCGGACGATCTCGACAAAGAACGAAGAGCTCAGAAGCCACGCGGACCACTGCACGGCATCCCTGTTTTGATCAAAGACAATATCGACACCTCCGACCGCATGCAAACCACGGCGGGATCATTGGCACTGATCGGATCAAAGCCAGTCAAAGACTCATTTGTGGCGCAGAGGCTGCGCAAATCCGGTGCGGTTATTCTAGGCAAGACGAATCTCAGCGAATGGGCCAACATGCGCTCCAGCCACTCGGTCAGCGGATGGAGCGGACGCGGCGGACTCACCAAGAACCCCTATGCCCTCGATCGCAACGCCTGCGGATCCAGCTCTGGCTCCGGCGCAGCCACTGCGGCCAACCTGTGCGCGATGGCAGTGGGCACAGAGACCGACGGCTCGGTCGTCTGCCCTTCCTCGTTATGCGGTCTGGTGGGCATTAAGCCGACACTAGGGCTGCTTAGCCGTTCAGGAATTATTCCCATCGCCCACAGTCAGGACACTCCTGGTCCCATGGCAAGAACCGTGCGCGATGCCGCGATCCTGTTGACCGTTCTTTGCGGAGTCGATCCGATTGACAAAGCCACAGCCACCAGTGCGGGCAAAGCCGCGCCCGACTATACGAAATTTCTGGATCCGAATGGCTTGCGCGGAGCCCGCATCGGGGTGGCTAGGAAATATTTTGGATTCAGCGATCTTGTCGACAAACTGATGGAAGATGTTCTGGCGGAGATGAAACGTCAGGGCGCGGTGATCATCGAACCTGCAGACCTGCCGACCCACGGCAAATTCGGAGACACTGAATTTACCGTGCTGCTCTATGAATTGAAAGCGGATATGAACGCGTACCTGGCGGCGAGGCCCGATGCGGAGGTCCACACGCTAAAGGACCTGATCGACTTCAACAATCGCCATGCCGAAAAAGAAATGCCTTATTTTGGCCAGGATGATTTCATCAAAGCCGAGGCGAAAGGCTCCCTCGCAGACAAAGAATATCTCGATGCCCTTGCAGCGAACCATCGGCTGTCGCGAGAGGAAGGAATCGACGCTGCCATGAACAAAGATCGGCTGGATGCAATCGTAGCGCCCACTGCGGGTCCGGCATGGATCACCGACCTTCTGAACGGAGATCACGTCGGAGGAGGCAGTTCCGATGCCGCCGCGGTGGCAGGATATCCCGATATAACCGTGCCCGCGGGAATGATCTCCGGTCTGCCGGTTGGACTTTCATTCTTCGGACGGGCCTGGAGCGAACCGACGCTGCTGAAAATTGCCTATGGATTTGAGCAGGCCACCAAGGCGCGCAACCCGCCAAAATTTATCGCCGATTCGCGCTAGTTCTCATTAAGACAAGGCCACTCGATAAATCCGTTGTCATTCTGAGCGAGCGAGGAATCCTTAACCAACTATGTTTCCGGCGGCAGGAACCCTTCGCAGAGTGCGCTCCTCAGGGTGAATGGGAGGGTTCGCGGAAAAGGTCACAACCTTTGAGCCAAGTCGCGGTGATATCGCCACGATCGACAAGAAGCCACTACTTAAGAGTCTGCGCCAGCGGCGGCACCGAGTGGTTTGCAACAGTCGCAGGCGGCAGATTGCGTAACTGCCGCGCCCGCTCGTAGACACGAACATACTCTCTCGCTGACGCATTCCAGGAAAAATCCTTCGACATTCCGTTGCGCATTAAGGTCAGCCACGAAGCCTGGTCGCGATGGGCGTGCAATGCTTCCTTGATGGTCAACAGCAGAACCTCTCCGTTGTAGTCGGTAAACTTGAAACCCGTTCCTCTTCCCGTACGCTGATTCCAAGCCTCAATCGTGTCTTCCAGTCCGCCGGTAGCTCGCACGATGGGCACCGTCCCGTATTTGAGGCTGTATATCTGGTTTAGCCCGCAAGGTTCATAACGCGACGGCATAAGGAACATGTCGCTGCCAGCTTCCACTTTGTGCGCCAATGCATTGTCATAGGCAACTTTAACCGCGATCTTTTGCGGAAATTGCTTATTCAACCGCAGGAACATCTCTTCGTACAGCTTGTCCCCCGCGCCCAAAGCCACAACGGTCAGATCCTCACGCGCCAGGCGATCGGCTATTTGACCAATCAGGTCGAATCCCTTTTGCGCAGCAAAACGCGAAACGATACCGATCACCGGCAATTTGGGATTCGCACCGGTCATTCCAAAAGCCGACAGCAGATCAAGCTTGCATTTCGTCTTGCCGCTCAAATCATCAGGCGAATACTTGGCTGCGATGTGTTCATCCGTCTCAGGACTCCATTCGTCGTAATCCACCCCATTCAAGATCCCCGATACAGTCGCCGCCCGGTCACGCAGGACGCCTTCCAATCCAAAGCCAAATTCTGAGGTCTGAATCTCCTGGCTATATTTTTTGCTCACGGTGGTTACGAAATTGGAGTAAACCAGCGCACCCTTCAGAAAATTCACCTGTCCGAAAAATTCCATCTTCACAATCGTGAACAGGTCCCACGGCAGAGTAAGCAGCGGCAGCGTATCCGGCGAAAACAAACCTTGGTAGCCAATGTTGTGGATAGTGAATACCGTTGCTACCTGGGCGAAGGCCGGGTCCTCGGCATACTGCGTCCGCAATAACACCGGCACCAGAGCCGATTGCCAATCGTGGCAGTGGAAGAGGTCGGGCACTCCGAGAACCTTTGACGCCTCAAGTGCAGCCCGGCAAAACATGGCAAACCGTTCGGCGTTATCGGTGTAATCCCCAGCTGACGTACCATAGAGCCCGTCTCGATCGAAAAATGGTGGATACTCTATAAAGTAATAACTGATCCCGGAGTGATTGCCGTCGCTAACCACGGAGCAGAAGCGGTAGCGGTCGTCGAACGGAATCGTAACGCTGCGCACAACCGTCTGGGGATTTACGAGCTTGGTTTGCCGGTACCGCGGCAAGAAGACGCTCACCTGATGTCCGGCGGCCGCCAAAGCCCGGGGCAAAGCGCCTACAACATCGGCCAGACCACCTGTTTTCGAGAACGGAACGCATTCGGAGGCAACAAACGCAATGTGCATTAGTTACTCCTCGAGGGAGGCGGTGTTCTGAAGCGCATGCTATAGGCACGCTATCATAGAGCAGCCAGTGCATGCAGCAGTGGCTTGCGCCGTGGCCGTGACCTTGGTCGTCAGCAAAACGACCGAGGCCAAAAGACCAGGGAACATCAAAAAGAGGGTGAATGCCGAAAGTGGTGGACGCGCAATCCAGTAATCGTAAGCCCAAACTCGGGCAGCATTTCTTAACCGATCCGGGGGCTGCACTGCGCATCGTCGAGGCGCTGGGCGAGCTATCGCAGCGAACCGTCTTCGAGATAGGTCCAGGCCGCGGGGTGCTGACCTCTCTGCTGGCGCGACGTGCCCGGCGGCTTATCGCGGTCGAACTCGACCGGGTGCTGGCTGCTCAGTTGCGGATGAAATTCGCCCTCACCCCGAATGTAGAGATCATTGAGGCCGACGTTCTGGCGGTCGATCTCAACAGCATTTTTGGGCCAAAGCCAGGTAGTACACGACCTGGTCTTGAGCTGACCTTAGAGCCGGTTCGTGCGGTTGGCAACATTCCTTACTACATCACGTCAGAACTTTTGCTACGCCTGTTCGAGCACCGGCAATATTTCGAGAGCATGGTTCTAATGGTGCAGGACGAGGTCGCCGACCGGCTATCCGCCAAGCCCGGCAACAGCGAATACGGATTGCTCTCCGCCACGGCCCAACTTTATTCGCGCATCGAAAAGCTATTCTCGCTTCCACCATCGGCATTCGGACCACCGCCCAAGGTGCACTCTGCTGTAATCCGCCTAACCCTCGAACCTCGTTTAGGAAAGCCTCGATGTTCCCGAGGGGGCATTCGTGGACTTCCTGAAACTCTCCTTCGGTCAGAAGCGAAAAACTCTGTGGAACAACCTAAGGACATCGTACGAACCCGCCACCCTGCGGGCCGCTCTGGAAAAGGTGCGGATCAAGCCGACTGCCCGCGCGGAGGAGTTGTCTTTGGAAAAAAATGCCGCGCTATTCCGCCTGCTTCCACCGCCTAGCTCCGGCGCCGTGGGGGCGTAGCGCCGTTCGGTCGACTTGTTCGAGAGACTATGACTAATATCCGCCATCCCGCGGTCGCTGGACGTTTCTACCCTGCGGATCCCGAAACGCTGCGGAATGACGTTGAGATCTACCTGCACTCCACCCACGTGAAATCCTTCGCATTGGGCTGCGTTGTTCCCCATGCCGGCTACATTTACTCAGGTCATGTCACGGGGGCAGTGTTGTCGCAAATCGAAATTCCACCACGAGTGATCCTGATGTGCCCAAACCACACTGGCCGCGGCACTCCGCTCGCCATCAACCGTCAGGGTAGCTGGATTACTCCCTTGGGCGAAGTTTCGATCGATTTCGACCTCGCCTCCCAATTGCGGCAGGCTTGTCCCTTGCTTTACGAGGACACAGAGGCCCATCGCACCGAACACGCCGCCGAGGTCGAACTGCCCTTCCTGCAAGTGCTGAACCCCAACATGAAGTTTGTTCCCATCGCCATTGGCACCGGCGATTTCGCAACTCTTGAGGGCCTCGGACATGCCATTGCCAACGTCATCACCGAAGCAGGGAATGTCCTGATCATTGCCTCCAGCGACATGAATCACTATGAAAGCGACGCCATCACGCGCATCAAGGACCAGAAGGCAATCGAGAGGATCCTGGCGCTCGACCCCCGGGGACTGTACGACGTGGTGCAGCAGGAGAACATAACAATGTGCGGTTATGGGCCAACCGTGTGCATGCTCACTGCCGCCAGGCAGCTGGGAGCGCGCTCTGCCGAACTTGTAAAATACGCCACTTCAGGAGATATTTCGGGTGACCGGGATATGGTGGTTGGGTACGCGGGGATTCGAGTGGATTAAGAAGACGAGGAACCCGGCCAAACAGGTTCCTCGTCTTAAGAAGAGTTAACGCCGCGGACTTCCGCTGGGGGCTGACCGGGCCGGTGCTGAACCACCCATTCCCCGGCCCATACCAGACGAACTCGGTGCCGACATTGTGCGGGACGACGGCGAAGACATCGTGCTTGGAGAGGACATCGGCCTGCCATAGACGCCGGCAGGTTGTCCTGTCGCTACCGAGGAAGGATAGCTAGGTCGAGTGATCGGCGTGTTCCGAACGTTGGTGCTTACCGCTCCTTTTTCCGCTACACGCTGCGACAGTTGCGCCGGACTGCGCAAACTGCCACGTGCGACGCCCAATCCCGCCGAGTTATTGGCGATCACGATTTTGTTGGATCGCGCATTCGACATGGTCGAGACCGGCCCGCGATTTACCACCAGCGTCCGCCCTCCACCGCTCGTCGGAACCTGTGGCAGCGTTCCTCGGGAAACTCCGGTCAAAACCGGGGTCCTGCCGAATCCGGCCCACGACCCTCCTGGTATCCAGGCCCAACCGGAGGGCGTGTTGACCCAAGAACCGTAGTGATAGGGCGTCCATCCCCACGGATACGCCGAAACCCAGGTGTAGCCGACACCGGGATAGAACGTCCAGGCACCGTTCATATAGGGATCCCAACCCGCTCCCGCAAAATAGGGTTGCCATCCCATGCCGTATCCCGGGATGCTGACGAAGTTTCCGTAATAATTAAGATCGCTGACACCATATGCGAATGGCGAGTAGTCGTTGTAACTCTTCGCCATGTAGCGATCGTGGTACTGCTGTTGCGATTTGTCCCAGTCGTCAAATTCAAGCTCCGGAACATTCTTGGCCAGCTTGGGCTGATCCACATCGGGCAAGAAACTCGCCGAACGCTTCTTCTCGAGAGCAACCTCGCCGTTGGGCCCGTCCACCTTCAGCGATCCGCTAAATACCGAAACCATCGAGCCATCCGTTGCCGCGAACACCCGGAAGTGGGATTGATCGGACAACGCGATGTGCTGCTTGAAAAAATTCACGCTGAATTCATCTTCCTTCTTGCCCTGATAGTTGAAGTAAGCAATCCCATGCTTGATGTCAATGGTTGAGAGCTTGCCACCGGAGTCGCGCAACGAAAGCGCTGGGAATTCGACCTCGGTAAGCGGGGCAAGACGCAGAGTCGAGCCATCTTCAAACTCCACCTCGGCGCGCCCGTCCGCCCGGGTCTTTAACTTAACGTCCTGTGTAACCGGAAAATTGGCAAAGGCCTTTTCATAGCCCTGCCCGGTAGCGCGATCAATCTGGACATCGCCTTGGACGTCACTAAGGCGAACGATTCGAGCCTGGGAATCAGCCAGGCAAGAAACGGCAAGCAAACAAACGGCTGCCGCTAGTGATGGGAACAGGATGGAACGGTTGCGCAAAGACATAGCGCCTCCTCGGTGGGCCATGCTCATTAGATCACCAATTAGGGCTAAATGGATGGATAAATCTGTCAAAACAACTGAAAGTACGACGCCTGACAGCCCGAGGATAGGGGATGGACGGACTACCTCCTCGGCGGTTCTACCCCCAGCAGGCGTTGGGCTCGGGCCCGGACGACCGTTATCACCGAGGGATCGGCAACAATCTCCTTAAGAACCGGCGAGATGGCGGAAAGCTCTGTGATCTGCCCATGGCTGGACTGATCTTCCATGCGCTTCAACTCTTCGTCCAGCGCCAGTTTCTGGTAGCGATGAAAGTATTCCAGGCGCCGCCCCGACTCCAGCGTCCCCGACATGCTCTGGAACAAATCTGTCAGTTGCTGCACCGCCGCAATCGGGGAGTAATTGTAGGTTGCTTGGTTGCTGTTCTGGGCGTCTTTATAGGCGAGGGTCTTAATGCCAGTCGAAGCCAATCCCTGTTTTTTGGAGTCGATCTGGCCGCGCAGATATTTGGCCTTTTTCACCAACTCGAACAAACGGGCACAAGTTTGGGGTGAAACTGGAAACTCCAGCCGGAATGGCTGATCAGGCTCAGAATCCATGGTGAGCTTTCCGTTGCTGTCGTAGCTGGCCTTGCCGTCCGAGGCCACGGAGATGACATAGTGGCTGGGCTCAGAACCCGGAAAATCGAAAGTAAAGCTGAGACTCGCAGATCCGCTTTCTGCCCGGGAAAGGGAAAGAGTACCCGAAAAAACGAGGCCGCAACAGAGCGCTAAAACGAGACGAATTCGCCAAAAATTGATTCCCATCGGAGGTTAGTATGCCAAAACATTACAGCGGATCTTCATGATAACCAGTGAAGACTTACTTTGCCATCGCCCCTTGCCGGGCCAGCGTGGCACATGTATGCAGGTGGCAAATAGCTATCGCCAGTGCGTCTGCGGCGTCGGACGGCTCTGGCGCCTCTGCCAGCTTTAGTAATTGCATCACCATGTGCTGTACCTGCTCCTTTTCCGCCCGTCCATAACCCACCACCGCCGACTTAATCGTTAGCGGGGCATACTCCGCTACCTCAAGCCCCATAGATGATGCCGCCAGCATCGCTACTCCCCGCACCTCTCCTAACTTCAATGCCGATTTTGCATTTACGGAATAGAAGACTCCCTCGATCGCAACCTTGTCGGGATGATGTTCGCGGATCAGGTCCCCCAAGCGGATGAAAATAGTGGAGAGTCGCAACGGCATCGCATCCTTCGGCGATAACTTGATAGCTCCGCAAGTGAGGTACACGAGTTCGCCATCCGGCGCCAGTTCCACGACGCCATAACCGGTGTACTGGGTGCCGCAATCGATTCCTAACACTCGCATGCCGAAAGTGTACAGTGTCTCGCACTTGGCTCACCACCGTGGGCCAAATTGGTAAACGAAAACAACTTGTAGCGGATGGCTGATTACTTTCGATTCGCAGCCCTACAAGGAAAACGGTATGGATAAAGTATCGGCCATAACTTAGTTTTGTGATTCTTCCGCAATGCCCTTCCCCCCTAGAGGACATTGGTGAATCTGTAGAGCTTCTCTACACAGGCAAATTGAACCGGAGAACAAGTTGAGCGGACAAAGGCCATCCCATCGGCCACTGACAACTATCAAGATGCGGGAAGTCGTTCTGTTTGGATTCCTGTTTTTGTTCAGCTTTCAGGCCCTTGCTGCACAACCGAGCAGCGAACTCAAGAACCTCAATCTCGAGCAGCTAGGCAACATTGAGGTCACCACCGCCTCCAAGGAACCTGAGGAAGTCTGGAAGACCCCAGCTGCAATTTTCGTGCTGACCAATGAAGACATCCGCCGCTCGGGTGCAACCAGCATTCCGGAAGTGCTCAGGCTTGTGCCGGGTGTGGAAGTCTCGCGCGGCGTTTCCAGCACTTGGGCCATAGGAATTCGTGGCTTTGGCAGCTCGTTTTCCAAATCGGTGCTGGTTTTGATTGACGGACGTAGCGTCTATACCGCGCTGTTTGCCGGGGTGTATTGGGATATCCAGAACGTGATGCTAGAGGATGTGGATCGCATCGAGGTTATTCGCGGACCGGGCGGTACCATTTGGGGCGCGAACGCTGTTAATGGCGTGATTAACATTATTACCAAGGATGCTAAGGACACTCACGGGGGACTGGTTTCAGCGGCCGCCGGCAATATCGACCAAGGGATCGGGAGCGCACGTTACGGCGCGGGGAACTCAAAGTTTTCTTATCGTGTCTATGGCACCGGAGCTGGGCGCGCTCCTGAATACCACCTTAATAATTTGAATTATGACGACTGGCAAATTGGCCGCGCCGGATTTCGCAGCGATTGGAATGTTGACAGCCAGGATTCTCTGACCCTCCAAGGCGATATTTACAAAGGAGAAATCGGACAGCGCGCGGCTATCGCGACTTATCAACCACCGGAACAACGAGATTATCCTGCTGCCCAGGATGTCTCGGGCGGGAACCTGCTGGGGCGTTGGCGGCGCGATCTAAAAGATGGCTCCGATCTTCAGGTGCAGACGTATTTCGACCGGACCTACCGTCGCGGCCCCCAGCTAGCAGAAATCCGAGATACCTTCGATGTCGACTTGATTCACCACCTCGCCAACCTTCCCCATCAGGACATCATTTGGGGGCTGGGCGCCCGTTGGAGTCCAAGCGAGGTCATCCAGACTTTTCCCACGGTCGATTTCATTCCCCACGATAAAGCCGACAACATTTACAGCATCTTCGCTCAGGACCAGATCGCGCTCGTGAACCGCCGTCTGTGGGTGACGGTAGGGACAAAATTTCAGCACAACGTTTACACCGGGTGGGAACTTCAGCCCAGCCTCCGCCTTTTGTGGAGACCGAGCCAGCATCAGTCATTCTGGACCGCAGCGACCCGTGCCGTGCGTACTCCCTCCCGGATTGAGGAGGACTTGCAACTCACTCAACTGATCTCTTCCAACCCACCATTTTTCATCCGAGTTGCGGATAACGGACGGGTTGAATCGGAGTCGCTAATCAGCTATGAAGCGGGTTATCGGCGTTTGGTTAGCTCGCGCTTTTACTTCGATGTCTCTGTGTTCCACAATGACTACGACGATCTCGTAGGATTCTCCCCCTTTGTTCTTTCGGTCGAAAATACTCCGCCACCACCACATCTCCTCTACTCGCTTTCTTTTGCTAACACGGTAAAAGGAAATACCGACGGAATCGAAATCGCGCCCGATTTCAAGTTGAACCAATGGGTGCAGCTCCGGGGTTCTTACTCATATTTGAATCTCGATTTAAGAAACGTGCCCGGGTCCTCCGACTCCGCAACGTTAAGTTCCTACGAGGGATCCAGCCCGCATAACGAGTTCACCGGCCAAGCCATGTTTAACTTGCCCCACAGCTTTGAATTTGACGCTACGCTGCGTTATATGAGCGCCTTGCCGGCACAAACCGTAAAAGGCTACACCACCATGGACGCCCGGCTGGGATGGCGTTTTGCGCGGAACTTCGATCTCTCACTAGTGGGCCAGAATCTTCTCGCCCCGAGGCATGCCGAATTTGGAAGTGGGGTTCTGATCGAGCGGGCCGCCTACGCGAAGGTCACCTGGAGCAAATGAACGCGCAGACTATCCAGGACGGACCAGCGGTCGTGCTTCCCGGCCTTCGCGCCGGCGATTGTATTTCCGCACGGCTACGGCCATTTTGCTTACTTTGTTCTCGGCTCTGGTTCAAGCCCAGCCCTCGCGACCCACAGAATACGATGTCAAAGCCGCATACTTATACAACTTCGGCAAATTTGTTCGCTGGCCTGAGAGTGCCTCGGCCAACACGAGCACGTTTTTCATCTGTCTTGTTGGGAAAGAACCACTCGCCCAGAGTCTTGACTCGATTCTGCAAGGCGCCACTTGGGACGGCAAACCAGTAACTGCGAAACGAATAGCCGCTGTCGACGAGGCATCCGCTTGCCACGTATTGTTCATCTCTTCATCCCAAGCTGAGCAATGGATTCAGTTCCTGCCGGTTATTCAAAAACTTCCGATCTTGACCGTAAGCGATGCCCCTCGATTTGCCCAGCATAAGGGGATGATCGAACTGCTACTCAGCGAAAACCGCATTCGCTTCGAGGTGAACCTGGAGGCGGCCAACAAGGCAGGCCTTAGCCTGAGCTCAGAGCTACTAAAGGTAGCGATCCACGTTCGTAAAACGGGAGACCACTAATGCTGGGGATGCGTAGTTCTCCCATCTCGAAAAAGCTCACCCTAATGAACATGCTGGTAAGCGGCGTGGCCCTGCTGCTGGCGTGCGCGGCGTTTTTCACCTATGACTTGCTTACTTTCCGCGCCGCCCGGGTGCGAGGCCTGAATGTACAGGCGCAAATTATCGGCGCGAACTCGGTGGCTGCTATTGAATTCAACGACCCACATTCCGCGGAAAATACCCTCTCCGCGCTTCGAGCAGCCACCAATATCACTTACGCGGGCATATATATCAACGAACGCCAGCCATTCGCCTCATACTGGAGAGATCAGCCTGGCCCCGCGCCTGTGCTCCTCGCTATCCCTACGGGCAAAGAAGATGTGTCTAAGTTCGGCAATGATCAGGTCAGCCTGGCAAAAACCATCATTTTTCAGGAAAAGAAAGTGGGGACGGTCTATCTTATTTCGGACCTCTCAGCGATCGACGAACGCTTACGGCGTTACGCCATCATCGTCATCATCGTATTGTTGACTTCGCTGTTTGCTGCTTTGCTGATCTCCCGAATGTCGCAGCGCGTGGTAGCAGAACCCATCGTGAACCTTGCAGAAACGGCTCGCGCGGTCTCTCGTGACCAGAATTATTCCGTCCGGGTTGCGCCTGGCGGCAACAAGGATGAAGTCAGCACCCTGATCGCTGCCTTCAACGAGATGTTGGGACAGATTCAGCAGCGCGATAGCGCGTTGCATCAAGCTCATGACCTACTCGAAGGCAGAGTTAAAGAGCGCACCGCCGAACTCAAAGCTGCAGAAGAGCGCCTGCGCATGCTTTCTACTCGTCTGCTGCAGCTCCAGGACGAAGAACGACGCAATATCGCCCGTGAACTACACGACAGCACCGGCCAGGTCCTCGCCGCTCTAGGCATGAACCTTGCAGCAATTCATCTGGAAAGCAGAAAGATGAGCCCGTCCGCGGAAGCAGCAGTATCGGAAAGCATCGAGCTGGTTCAGACCACGCTCAAGGAACTTCGGACCATTTCTTACCTACTGCATCCTCCGCTCTTGGACGAAGCCGGGTTGCAATCCGCTCTCCGCTGGTTCGTCCAGGGATTTTCTGAACGCAGCAAGATTCGGGTTGATCTGGACATCTCCCCTAATATCGGCCGCCCTTCGCGCGAACTGGAAACAGCTATCTTCCGCATTATTCAGGAGGCGCTAACCAATATTCACCGCCACTCGGGGAGCCCCACTGCTGCCATCAGCTTGACCCGGGATGTGCGTTCAATAAAGGTCGAGATTGGCGATCAAGGCAAAGGCATCGACCTCCCCACAAGCCGCCCTGCCTCGCTCGGCATCGGCATCCAGGGAATGCAGGAACGCGCCCGCCAGCTTGGCGGACGGCTCGACATCCAGTCCAGTCCAACCGGCACCACCATTACTGCCATCTTACCCAGTCCATGACCTTGATGGGAGGTGCGCATGCCCGCTTAAAGAGAGAACGGCCCCGAGGAATCTGCTTTCTGCTGGAATCAGCCGCCTGCATACTCTTAACACCTGTTAGCCTCTGTAAACTGGTAACCGCCTTATGCCCACCTTCGCCGCGGTCGACATCGGTTCCAACTCGGTCAGGCTTAAAATCGCGCGCTTGCAGCGCGGCCGTCCAGTCAATATCCATGAAGACCGCGAGGTAACGAGGCTGGGCGAGTCCGTCTTTCGCAGCGGATTCCTGTCGCCCGACGCCATCGCCCTCACCGTCAAAGTTCTGCGCCGCTTTCATCGCGCCGTCGAGAAATCCGCCGCAGATACCGTTCGCGTGGTTGCCACCAGTGCACTGCGCGACGCTCGCAATTCCGAGGCGTTTCTGGAATGGGTGCGTTCCACCACCGGATGGAAGGTGGAAATCATTTCCGGTCTTGAAGAAGCTCGACTCATCCACCTCGGACTCGTCTCGAGCCTGCGCGTCAGCGCCTACCCAGTCCTGATGATGGATCTGGGCGGCGGCAGTTGCGAATTGACCATTTCCGTAAAAAATCACATCCGTGAAACCGTCAGCTTGCCACTGGGCGCAGTGCGTTTGACCAATGAATTCCTGCGCCACGATCCCCCCCGCAAGCCCGAACTCCGCCGCCTCAGCAGCTTCGTCACCCGGGAAATTCGCCGCATCGCTGACCGGATCATTCGAGCGAAGCCAACTATCGTAATTGCGACTTCCGGCACCGCAGAATCTCTCGCCGCAGTCTGCCACGCAATTTACAAGACCAAAGGCGCACGCGCTACGGCCGCATCCCGTTCTCAGGTAGAGCGCGTGGCGAAGAAACTGGCACAACTTCCGCTCGAGGATCGCCGCAAGCTCTCTGGAGTTGGCCCACGACGGGCTGAAATTATCGTTGCGGGGGCTGCGGTCTACGCTGGGCTTCTCGAACGCTGCCAGCTGGCGGGATTCCGTTACTCCCCGCTCGGCCTGCGCGACGGCCTATTGGCACAGATGGCAGCGGAGCACGATAGCGCCACCCGCTCCGGCCGCCAGATTGAATCCGAGCGTTGGGATTCGATCCTGGCTGCCATGGAGCACTATCATGTCGAACGTGACCATGCCATGCAAGTACGGGAAATGACGATGTCGCTATTCCGCGATTTGAAATCTGTTCACCGGCTGCCACCTGAATACGAAGAGTGGCTCTCAGCTGCAGCCATGCTCTACGAAGTCGGGGACTACGTAAACCGCAACGGCCGCCACCGACACGCTTATTACATAATTTCTAATTCGGAAATTCTTGGGTACACGCCGGAACAGCGTCGCACCATCGCTGCGATTGCGCGCTACCTGGGGAAATCGCGCCCAACCCCGGCGGACCCGCAAATGAAGGTTCTGGCACCGGAAAAGCGCGAACATGTTCGGCGCGCATCCCTGTTGCTTCGCCTGGCTCGTGCGTTGAATCTCGGACGCGCGGGGGCGGTCCGCAAGGCGCGCATTGGCGTACGCAATGCCAGTGTCAACCTGGCTTTGATCACCAAGGCCGGCGCCAGCGCTGATCTGGAATTGTGGGCCGTGGAAAAAGAAGCCGCTTACTTCGCCGAGGTTTTCGGACGAGGACTTTCGGTCGCGGCAACATAGAGCGAACGTAAAATCTTCGGCGTCAAGCACCAGTTCAAAGTCCCGGAGTTGCGCGTGGTTTCTATCCTCGCCACCGCGCCTTTTTTCAGTTCGGTGTCGGCCTCACAGCCGTTTTCGCTGATGGTGCGACCGAGGAACTCGCTCAAATTCGGATTATGCCCGACCACCATGATGGATTCCAGCTTGGCGTACTTGCCTAGCATGCGCCGGAAATCGGCAAATGACGCCCCTGGCCGCAACGCATCCTCCAGGACCAATTTCCCTTCATAACCCATCTCTGTGCCCACCAGCGATGCAGTCTGAGTGGCGCGTTTCAGCGGACTTGAGATCATCGCATCCGGATGGACCTCAAGAGCCGCCAGCGCCCTGCCTACATATCCGCACTGTTCCACGCCCGCTGGATCAAGTGCCCGCTTTTCGTCCTTCTTTGGATTCATCAAACTCTGGCCGGCATTCGCATGGCGCAAGAAATAGATAATCATGAGACGTTATCGTTCCCTTCCAACTAGGGCTCTCTTGGACTTGTGTGGCGTGGGAAGCGAAGGAATTCCATCCAGTGACTGTCTCCCCTCGGCCACACCGATCAGATATTCCTGCGCGTTGAATGCCCCCTGCCCAGTCGGTTTGCGCTTCCCCTTTGCCTTCCAGACATGGACGTAGTCCCCGTTCTTTTGAAGAATGCGCGCCTTCACGTTGTCCACCAGGTAGGCATCCAGAATTTCGTGCTTGATGCGATCGCGCAGCCTTTCATCCTTGACCGGGAAGATCACCTCTACCCGCTCGTAGAGATTGCGGGGCATCCAGTCGGCACTTCCCAGGTAAACTTCTTCTTCTCCACCATTCGAAAAGTAGTAAATGCGGCTGTGTTCCAGGTATCGCCCTACGATGCTGCGCACCGTGATGTTGTCGCTGACTCCGCGAATCCCGGGCCGCAAAGCACAGGTGCCGCGTACCAGCAGATCAATCTTTACTCCCGCCTGCGAAGCCGCATACAAAGCCATGATGATGTTTTTATCCAGCAAAGCGTTCATCTTGGCAATAATGTGCGCCGGGCGGCCATGCCGCGCATGTTCCGCTTCGCGCGCGATCAATGCCAGGCAGTTTTCCGCCAGATTGATGGGTGACACCAACAACGGATCGTAGTTGGCATGCTCGGCATAGGCAGTCAGGAAACTAAAAACGTCGTGCACCGCTTCGGTAATCGCTGGATCGGCGGTTAGCAGACTCAAGTCGGTATACATCTTGGCGCGTACTTACGTTGTAGTTACCGGTACCGAGATGCGCGTAGCGCCGGATGACGCCATCGGGATCGCGCCGCACCAGCAGCGACAGCTTGCAGTGGGTCTTCAATCCCACCAGACCGTGAAACACCTGCACCCCGGCATCTTCTAAATCCCGCGACCAGCGGATGTTGTGATCTTCGTCAAAGCGTGCCTTCAATTCAACAACAGCAGTGACTTCTTTCTTATCAGCAGCGGCAATCAGAGCCGGAACGATCAGAGAATGCTCATTGGTCCGGTAAAGCGTCTGCTTAATTGTGAGCACGCGATCATCTTCCGCCGCCGACTCAATGAACGAAACCACCGACTCGTAGGAATCAAAAGGGTGATGAAGCAATACGTCATGCCGCCGTAGCTCTTCAAACAAGTCCTGCGACTTGCCGGTAAGACGCAGCTCCCGCGGAATGAAGGTTTTGTACTTGAGCTCCGGGTGAGCTGTTTCGCCATAGATATTCATCAGGCGGGAAAGATTTACCGGCCCGTTCACCGGAAATACCTGCCACGGATCCAACTCGAAATTGGTGCGCAGGCGTTCCACGATCTCTGGGTCAGCGTCCGACTCAATTTCCATCCGAACCGCATCGCCCTTGCGCCGGTTGTGCAACTCAGTCCTTACTGACTCGAGCAGGTTGCGGGCTTCTTCCTCTGCCAGGTACAGATTGCTGTTACGGGTGACGCGAAAGGCGGCCGAGGAAACTATGTCGTAGCCGTGATACATCCGCGCAGCGTGAAAGGCCACCAGATCAGCAAGAAAGATAAAGTCGTCCGTCCCCTCCGACGGCAACCGCACCAGCCGCGGCAGAACGCGCGGAACTGTGACTACCCCGGTGTAGGTCATTGAAGAACGGCGTCGACGGCGCAACAGGAAAGCGACGCACAATGCTTTGTTAATTACGCGGGGGAAAGGATGCGCCGGGTCAACCGTCACCGGAGTTAGCAAGAGATCCAGTTCGCGCGCGCAATAGTCTTCGACAAATGCACGGGCCCGCGAATCCAGTTCGTGCAGGCCGAGGATCCTCACGCCATGCTTGGCTAGCGCCGGCCGCAGATCTTCATTCCAGCAGCGGTATTGGTCGTCAACGAAAGTGTGGGTCTCGTGTGCCATGACGTCGCGCTCTTCAGCGAGCGTCAGACCATCGGGACCCGCTTCGGTGTAACCGTCTTCAATCTGTTGCAGCAGACTGGCAATGCGCACTTCGAAGAACTCATCCATGTTGCTAGCAGTAATAGCTAAAAACTTCAGCCGTTCCAGCAACGGATTGCTTTCGTCCTCGGCCTCTTCCAACACACGGCGGTTAAACGCGAGCCAGGAAGACTCGCGGTTGATGTAATAAGCCGGACTGTCGAGCGATACGCGGGCCATAAACCAAAAGGAGAGAAAGGCGCTTCCGGGAAGCAGACTCCAAGTATAGAACAATCAGCAAAACGTATAGGGCCGGGTCTTTAACCCCCCGGCCCCAACGGATCCTAAACCGCTACTAGAACGTGTAGACCAAATCAAACTGCATGCGCTTCAAATCCGGCTCGATTCCACCGGCAGGCGTACCGCCCGCCCGCACCGAGTTTTGCAAACCGGTATTCAAAGTCCGGCCAAGGAACAGGGTGTAACCAGCGGTCACATTTGAACGCAGCTTCCATGTCCCGTAGATTTTGTGTTGCAGAATGTTGGTTGGCGCACGTTGATCGCTTTCGTTGAAGGCGGCCAGCACTGAATCCTGCTCTTGCCGCAACCAGGCATACCCGATTTGGATATCGTTCTTGTTCTTTGCTTGACCAAGGCTGACATCCACGCCGTAAGCCTTATCTTGCGGGCCCAGATTTGTCAGCACCGTCGTGCCGTCGTTGGCCAAGGGATGGGCTGCTGCATCCAGGTTCTGCTCATACTCGCCCACGATGTTGAGTGGCAGGCGTGCGATACCCGTCGCAATCGTGTTGTTGAGGATGAAGTCGGAATAGAAGAACTGCGAGAGGTAGTGGGGCTTTCCACTGGCATCGAAGAAAGTGCCGTTGGTGATGCCGTTGGGCCCGAAAGCACAAGGTGCAAATGCAGGGAGGCTTACACCGCCACGAGCGCACCCCGGACCTTCTCCCGGGACCTGGATTGGGCCAATCGGAGTCGCACCAGCTGCACCCGCGGTAGTTGCACCCACTGCGAACGCACTGGCGTTCAGAATCGAGTCAATATTGTTCCACTTCAGCAAGCTGTATGAAGGAACTGCCGTCCAACGCCCCATCACCACTTTGGCGGAAACCTGTCCGCCGAGCGAGTAAGAATCGGTCGCCGCGCTGGCTTCGTTGTACAGAAGCTGCATCAGTTGGAAGGTAAAGTTCTTGACGAACGGTCCCTTCGTATCGAATGACAGTTTTTCGCTGAAACCTTCGGGGTTCAGATCAGAGTCGAAGGTGACCGGGGTCCGCAGCCAGGTGTAGGCAAATTTACCGCCGGTGAGCGAGAGGGCCTTGAACGACCGTGGATTATAGGTGATGTAGCCCGCGATCGATGCCAATGGTCTTCTTTTCGAAGAAGTTGGTCAGAGTGGTGTTGGTGCTGGTCGGATCGCCCAAAGAGCCGGAGGCGAGATAGAATCCGCCCACAAAGTCATCGCCCAATTTGCCTTCCACGCCAAAGCGGACGCGGATACGGCCACGGTTGCGGTCCTGGAATCCAGGAGCATCCTGGTAAAAGCCTTCACCACGTACCCGGACGTCTCCGCTGAAGCGGAAGCGTCCCACCAAACCTTCCAGCGCGGAGAACTTCTTCTGCTCCTCCTGGGTGTTGACCGCGGTATTGGTGAGCGTGGTCTTAACGTCGTCCATGTCGCTGGAAAGTTTCGTTACGCTGTCCTTCTGCGCGTCGGCAGCGCTCTGCACCTGGGCCGCTTTTTGCTGGGCGTCAGTTGCCGCCGACTGGGCTGCCTGCAGCTGCTGCTGCGTCTGCTGCCAGTTCTGGTCGCGCTGCTGCAACTCCTGCTTCAATGCTTCAATCTGTTGTTGTTGCGCGGCCAGAGCATCTTTAAGTTGTTGCACGTCCTGAACCGAGACTTGCGGTTCCGCCGGCTTCACCGCTCTCTTCTTTGGTTTCGGCGCAGTCTGCGCCACCAGTGCGGTTGCTAGAAGCGGCATGACACACCACTTGAGTGTGAACTTCATTGGTTCTCCTTTTTCCTCTTAGAGGCCTGAGCGTTCCGTCAGACGAAATGGATCGAACTTCTGTCCGCTTTAGCGAACTTGTTTAACCGTGTCTTTTACCTTGGCAACCACCGAGGACGGCAATGGCGCATAGCTAAGGTCCGCCGTCATGGTCTGCCCGTTGTCCAGCATCCAGCCAAGGAAGTCCTGAATGATTTTTCCTTTGGCCGCGTCTTTCGACTGGGCTGGGATCAAAAGCCAGGTAAAGCTGGAGATCGGATACGCATCTTTGCCAGGGGCATTGGTGATCGAAACCCGGTAGTCCGCCGGCATGTTCTTCACCGAGGCGGCCGCTGCAGTCACGCTATCCAGCGATGCCTTAACAAATGCTCCCCCAGAATTTTTCACCGATCCGTACGTGATCTTGTTCTGCACGGCATAGATCAACTCGACATAGCCGATTGATCCCTGCATCTGCCGGATCATTCCCGCCACGCCTTCGTTTCCCTTTCCGCCCAGGCCGACAGGCCACTTCACCGAGGTGCCTTTGCTCGGCCCTGCGGCCCAATCCGAACTGACCTTCGAGAGGTAGTCGGTAAAGATGAAGCTGGTGCCGCTGCCATCGGAGCGGTGCACCACGATGATGGGCTGATTGGGGAAATCCATCCCCGGATTGGAGCTCGTAATCGCCTTGTCATTCCAGGTCGTGATCTTGCCCAGGAAGATTCCCGCCAAAGCTTGTGGCGTGAACTTCACTTCTCCCGTGATTCCGGGAATGTTGTAAGCCGGGACTACGGCTCCCATCACTGTCGGAATGTGCAAAATTTTTGTCTTAGCCTGCGACAATTGCTCGTCCGTCATGGGGCCATCACTGGCACCAAAGTCGACCGTTCCGGCCAGAACCTGACGGATGCCGCCTCCGCTACCAATCGACTGGTAGTTGATCTGAATATCGGAGTGGGCTTTGTGGTACTCGCTGAACCACTTCGAGTACATGGGATAAGGAAATGTGGCGCCAGCTCCGTTGAGCGTGGTTTGACCAAACGCAGGTAGCGCCAGAGCCAGACAGAGCAGCGCAATTCGACGAATCACTCTAGTTCCTCCTCGTATTTACAGCTCAGGTTGTACTTTCGGAGTGTTACAGGATGGTTACAAAGTGGTGAATTTCTGGTGAATGGGCAACGAACTCGGGCCAAACAAGTGACATGCAACCACTTAGAGACAAGTCAAAAGATGAGAAATTCGTCTCATGCTGCCGTAGCACCACCGCCATTGTTGGGTCAGGTCGTGTGGTTGGCTAACATCCCGATTCGCGGGCATTCCGTAGCCCGGCTATGGTTTTTGGAGCGGAGCGAAGAACTTCCTCCGCAAGTCCCGAGGCTAGAAGCGTTCGAGTTCTGAGCGCGTCGTTGATCATCTTCCGGCTTTGCCTGGTCGGATGGGAGGAAAAATGAAATTTGGCTGGCTGATCTTTTATCTGACCCTGCCCTGGCTGTGCACCGCGGCAAACCAGGAGCGAGAACTAACCTCGAGGGACTTGCTTGTGGAGTATCATCGGCTCCTTCCTATCAACCTCGCCTTCCGGCAGGGCATCCAGCTCGATGACGAAAAGTTTCCTCGGCATTTAGGCCGTTTCCGTGACAAATCCGTAGAAGAAATCTACTTCTGCGGAGATGTATGTCCCCAATATGGCGTTCTCATCATGAGTTTCCAGGGCATTCCCCAAGACGAATGTGAAGCCATTGGAGACCCTATCTATTCCACTGCCTGGGGCAGGCAATACAGAGGTTGCTCGCCTCTTTCAGTTCGGCGGGGACAGCTTTTCCATAGGGGCAATACATGGTTTCTCCGCGGCCAAGACTCCGTTTCTCTTCGAGAAGTGCCCTTGGTTCTCGATGAAGAGAGCGTCTGCTGGAACGGCAGCACGAATATTGACTGTGATGACCAGATGATCGACAGCCGGAGAGCCGAAGTAGTGGCACTGAAGAGCGGGGATTCACTCGAAGTGCTGCAACTGCAAGTGACAATGGACAAACCCGTGAGGCCCGATCGCTAGGGGTTTACCACCTTCACTCCATCCAGCCGGGCAATCTCTCTGGTGAAGAGCGAATTATTCGGAAACTGCTGGCGCAGGCCGGTCAACAATTCCCGCGCCCGCGGCTTGTCTTTCTCCCTGACGTAGGCAATCGCAAGCAGGATCCGGGCAAATGGCGCCAGGTATTGCCCCTTCTCGGCCGTCATCTGAAGCTCATTCATCCCGGCGCTCTTGTCTCCATTGACCCCACCCATTTTTAATAGCCAGCGCACGGGCGCAGCCATACTGCCAATAATGTATTTGCTGACCCCAGTGGCCACATAAGCGTCATAACAGTTGGGATCAGCCGCCAGAAGCTGTTGCGCCCACCGGCTGGCTTCTTTCGTCAAACTCAGCGAGGCCAGGTTCCTCTTCTCGATCAGAGCCGAATAGTCAGCCTTGAGACCTGCGGATAGCGTCATGGCCAGCAACCCATCGCGATTGGTCGAATTTCGCGCCAGTTTCGCCTTCGCCAGCCGCTCGGCGGTAGCAAGCGCAGCGTCAAAGCGATCACGAACCAGTGGGTCGGGGCTCTGCTTTTTGCGGCCGTCAAAGGACTTATCATCCTCATAAAACTGGGACTCCAGAATGCCCAGCCGATTGAACTCAGAAAAAAGAAAGCCCGCGGCATCGCAGACTGGTCCCATGGGATCGTCTGGATTTTGCTGTTCGTAGGTGGCGAACAGCTTATGCGCCGGTCGAAGTCGAGGTTGTAAAGAAGAGCGAATCCATCACTTAGCGAAGGACGCGCCAGCAACTCATCGGCCGCGGCAAAACCATGTGTCGAAATCAATGTGAGAAAAACGCCGCTGTAAAGATTTTCAACCTAACCCGCGAAAGGAGGCGAAGACCATAAGAGGGTAGAAAGCTCTACCGTTACTTGGATGCGGCTATGCAATCCCGTGCCCACCCACGAACGCGAAACATTGTAGCAAAGGCATAATAAGCGACATCTAACGTTAGGTTTGACTCGCCCCCGTCCTTTGGATACCTTTTAGAGTTTGGACAACGACCAGAATTAAGCCACCAACGGCCAGAAAAGAGCCCCAAATGCCTGCCATGAAGTTCCACGGTGTGGATTTTGTAGAGTTCGATTCCCTGCTCAATGACGACGAACGCCTGGTACGAGATACCACCCGCAAGTTCATCGAGGAAAACCTCGTCCCCATTGTTGAAGAGTGCAACCGTGCCGGACGCTTTCCCCGCGAACTGGTGAAGCCAATGGCCGAACTTGGCTTCTTCGGCGCATCGCTTAAGGGCTACGGCTGCGCGGGCATGTCAAACGTCGAATACGGCCTGGTCATGCAGGAGATGGAGCGGGGTGATTCCGGCGTGCGCTCCTTCGTGAGCGTCCAATCGGCATTGGTCATGTATCCCATCTATACCTTCGGCAGCGACGCGCAGAAGGAGAAATGGCTCCCAGCTCTGCAAAGTGGAGACAAGTTGGGCTGCTTCGGCCTCACGGAACCCGATTTCGGATCCAACCCGGGCGGTATGCGCACCCGTGCCAAAAAGACGGGGGATGGCTACGTTCTGAACGGCGAGAAAATGTGGATCACCTCCGGGACCATCGCAGACGTCGCGGTCATCTGGGCCAAGCTGGAGGACGAAGGTGACAAAGTCCGTGGCTTTCTAGTCGAAACCGACCGTCCCGGATTCAAGGCGGAAGACATTCACGGCAAATGGTCGCTGCGGGCCTCGGTAACCTCAGGGCTGTCTTTGCAGGATGTTCAGGTTCCGCTGTCGAGTCTGATGCCGGGGAGCAATGGATTGAAGTCGCCGCTCATGTGCCTGAATCAGGCCCGATACGGCATCGCCTGGGGAGCCATCGGCGCTGCCATGGCCTGCTACGACTGCGCCCTGCAATACTCGCTGCTTCGCAAACAGTTCCGCGATCAGCCCATCGCCTCGCATCAACTGGTTCAAGAAAAACTGGCCTGGATGATTACCGAAATCACCAAGGCGCAATTGCTGGTGTTACAGGTGGGCCGCCTCAAGGATGAGAATAAGGTTCAGCACCAGCACATTTCGATGGCAAAGCGTAACAACGTATGGATGGCGCTGGAGTGCGCCCGCCTCTCGCGCGATATCCTGGGCGCCAACGGCGTAGCCGACGACTATCCGATCATGCGCCACATGATGAATCTGGAGTCGGTGAAGACCTACGAAGGAACCCATGACATTCATACCCTGGTTATTGGTTCCAGTGTGACCGGCATTGACGCTTTCTGAATCATCGGGTGTAAGCAATATTGTGCGAGAGTTCTGGCCGAAGGCTATTTCCGCACCTAGCCGCCTACGACTGCGGAATCTCGCTGGGAGAATATCCCACTAGCCGCTGATAATTGCCTTGAGCGAATTTTTTGACTAGAGCAAGCAATAGTGGGTTGGCATGCAAGTAAGCGGGCACGGCAGTCACACGTGCACCGCGGCGAAGCTTGTATTCATCGATGCCGGCTGTACTCAAACCACTGTCGTATAGCAACACGATACCGGGATCTTCGCGAGCTGCAACCCGGCAGTAGTGGAGCAGTAGATCAGGCGTGCGAAGTTCCAGGCCCTTGTCGGAATGGACCATCGTTTTCCGGATGACGGTATCACCTATACGGCAGGACATTTCGAATCCCAACAATTGATCACCCTGAAATGCGCCGATAATTGGCATGTCGGGAAATTGGAAAAGCGCGCGAGCCCACTGTGCAAAACCCTCTTTCCGGGTGCGGTGAGTGGCGAATTCATATTTGGCGCGCCGATAGAACGAGAGGTAGAGTTCGTATCCTTGCTCGACAAATTGCTTCTCATCCGTAAGCCGCGCAGCAACCAGACCGTTCTTCTGCGCTGCCTTCAGGTTGCGTTGTGCATTGCGATGTAGTTTGCCGGGATCGTAGTTCCTCAGATCATCAAAAACAATGGAGTTGAGATAGGAGTTGGATGGCTGGCCGTCCAGCACGCCGTGCTGAAACGCAGCGAACTTCCTGAACTGTCGCGTCGTGCTCGCCTCGTCATATGCGCAAAACGGAGCCAGCGGCCGGTAGAAGAACGGCCGCACCTCCCGCCAGAACACATCTCCCTGTTTGGTGATCTTAAGGCCCGCCGCGGATTCAAGCGCGGCATAGCGGTCGATCGACATCGGGACCCACGAATCAAAACCCTTCGGCGAGCGCTTCCACGGGCATCGACACCAGCCTTCCACCTGCAAAGTCCCTTAAAGATTTTACACAGATTGACGGGCGGCTCAGCCGGGACAACCCACTGGCGGTCGAGGGCTCAACGTACGGAGCGCCAACCCAGATCGTAACTAAGACCGCTTTCGTTGATCGCTCATCAATTTGCGTAGAACTTTGTTGATGCGTGTCTGGTAGCCTCTGCCATCAACTTTGAACCACGCCAACACGTCGGCGTCCAGACGCAAGGTGACTGGTTTTTTGATGGGCTTGTATAGGCTTCCGATGTCCGCCTGCCAGTCTCGATCGGAAGCGGACTTCCTGCGTCCGGCCGCCACTCGGGCAGAGCCAGTCCTGGCGGTGCGAGGTGCTTTTTTACTGGAAAGGTTTCGCTGCTTTAAGTTGGGCTGTTTCTTAGATTTTGCCATGGCGCCTATTATGTACATACCGAAAGATGATTACAACGAGTTTTATATGGAATACCGAATTTCGGCCGAGCGCGAGCTAATTTTCTTGTTTTTCTGGCTTTAATCCGCAACTTTTCAATCGGCCAAAAATAATGCTTGACTGTACTATCGTACTAGTACACTATATTCCTGATGAGGCCTTCAGCCCTTTCACGATCGCCCTTCCAACTTCGACTGGACCAGCGGAGCGGGGTACCCATCTACCGCCAGATCATCGATCAGGTCGTGGGCGGAGTTGCGGCTGGCACGCTTGACGGAGGCGATCAGCTGCCTACCGTTCGCCAGCTGGCAGTAGATCTCTCGATCAATCCCAACACAGTGATTCGCGCGTATCGTGAACTTGAAATCAGAGGGGTTCTGGAGACCGAGCAAGGCACGGGGACCTTCATTAGCCATCAAAAGACATCGCGGGACGGAGCAGAACGGCAACGCCGGTTGAGCCAACTAATCGGTGAATTCGTTGCGCGAGCGGGTTCCGAAGGCTACACGCTGGATGAGGTACTGGAGCAATTGAAAGATGTCCCCGGCGACGGGGCCAAGAAACGGAGGTAAAGGTTGATGCGACTAAACTTGTCTCAGGTGAGTGGCATGGCGGTGGCTTTGTTCGTGATTTCGGTCGGAGCCGGATTCGGGCTGACAACGTTGCTCCATAATGAAGTGCCGTTTTATGCCGGACTGCTGATTGGCGTGTACCTGCTGCTTTCCATCAAAGTGGCCGACCAGTGGGAGAAAGTAGCGGTGTTGCGCCTGGGGCGTTTCATCGGTCTGCGCGGGCCGGGATTATTTCACGTCATTCCTATCGTCGACCGATTGAGCGCCTCGGTCGACCAGCGGGTGCGCGTGGCCAACGTACGTTGCAGAGTCGACTCTTACCCGTGACACGGTGCCGGTGAATGTCGACGCCAACGTTTTTTGGATGGTATGGAATCCGGAGAAGTCAATTTTGGAAGTGCAGGATTTTGTTCACGCCATCACCACCAGTGCGCAGACCGGGTTGCGGGAATCAATCGGGCGTCACGAACTGTCGCAGATGATCACCGAGCGCGAATCCATGGGGCGCGAACTGCAGCGAATTCTGGATGAGAAGACCAATCCCTGGGGTATCACCGTGCAGTCGGTGGAAATTCGCGATGTGCGAATTCCTGCGGCGTTGGAGGATGCCATGTCGCGGCAAGCGCAGGCGGAGCGCGAACGTCAGGCGCGGAATATTCTGGGCCAGGCCGAGACTGAAATTGCTGATAAGTTCGCGCAGGCGGCGCTGGTCTATCAAGACAACCCTGTCGCATTGCATTTGCGCGCCATGAACATGTTGTACGAGGCAATCAAAGAGCGCGGATCCATGGTGATTGTGCCATCTTCGGCGGTTGAGACGATGGGCCTTGGCGGCATGTTGGCAACCGCAACGCTCGGAGGAGCAAAGGCGCAATAGCTCATGAATGCTGCGGATTTTCGCCGGATAGCTTTGAGCCTGCCGGGCGCGGAAGAGGGTTCGCATATGGGGTCCGCTGACTTCCGCGTTGGCGGCAGGATCTTCGCTACTCTCGCCGCGCAAAAACTGGGCTACGGCAACCTCATGCTCGATCTCGAACACCAGACCGCGTTTGTCGAAGAGCAGCCTGAGGTATTCCTGCCGATATCGGGAGGATGGGGCCGAATGGGAATGACGCACATCCGGCTCGCCGAAGCTAACGAAGATTTGCTTACCGGGGCGCTCCGTACCGCCTGGAAACTTCGGGCAGATAAGAATACGAAGGTTCGAAATCCTTCTGCCGGAAGTAAGCGGCAGCGAACGAAAAAGCCGCCTCGGTGAATGTTGGTTTTTAGTTACTGCTCCTAGTTCTCAGTTTCCCGGAGTGGGGGTGGTTTCGCCGATATAGCGTTCGATAGTTTCCTTCAGCCTGCCCTGCGCTTTCAAGATGTAGTCCAGGGCGTCGCGTATGGCTCCTTCTCCGCCGGAATGCGGAGTTACGTAGTGGGCTTCTTGTTTTACCTCCGACCGGGCATTGGCGACTGCGATGGCGAATCCGCTGGCCCGCATCGCTGGAAGATCGATGACGTCATCTCCGACAAAAGCGGTTTCGCTGGCCGCGATCCCAGCTTTTAAGAGAATTTCTTCGAAGGCGCCCTTCTTGTCTTGAATGCCCTGGTAAACGTAGTCCAGTTTCAGGTCGCGGGCGCGCAACGCGACGGTTTCCGACCTGCGTTTCGTGATGAGACCAGTCTTGATTCCAGCCAGACGGGCAAGCGAGATCGCCGCCCCGTCATGGGCATGAAATCCTTTTACCTCAATCATGCTGCTGGTGTTAGGGCCTGGTTGATCGATCGGTTCGGTGCGTGGGATGAAATACAGTTTACCGTCGGTGAAGACGCCATCTACGTCGAAAAGTAGGAGCTTGATTTTCTTGGCGCGAAGTTCGGACATTCCCGGCGATTCTAGCATTCGGCCAGTACCCGAGAGAGGCGTCTACGGATCTTGTGCGCGGCCGATAGGCGAATATTTGGCGAATCTCAGTTAACGATTTAAGATGAGAACCTCATGTTTCCTCCGGCATCGTCCCTGGAATGGTGCCACCCTCTGTTGAGAGAGTGGTTCACCTCCCGGTTCGGCACTCCAACCGAACCTCAGGAGCAAGGCTGGCCACACATCCTGGCGGGACGGACAACGTTGATTTCGGCCCCGACTGGGTCTGGTAAAACTCTGGCCGCCTTTCTGGCATGCATTAACAAACTGGTCTGTAAGGCGTTGGATGGGGATCTTCACGACAGGACCGAGGTCCTGTACATCTCACCTCTTAAGGCCTTAGGCAACGACATCCAGAAAAATCTGGAAGTGCCGCTGGGCGAGATTCTGCAGATGGCGAGCGAGCGTGGACTGCTCATGCCGCAAATCCGGACGGCGGTTCGGACCGGCGACACCCTGATGCACGAACGGCGGGCCATGCTGAAGCGGCCGCCACATATTCTTGTCACCACCCCGGAGTCGCTCTACATTCTTCTGACCGCGGAAAGCAGTCGGCGAATTTTGCGCGATGTCGAGACCGTGATCGTTGATGAAATCCATGCTGTGGCTGACGACAAACGTGGCGCGCACCTGACGATCTCGCTGGAAAGGCTGGAGGCCCTAACTCACCGCCCGCCCGTACGTATTGGGCTGTCCGCGACCCAAAAACCCATTGAGGAAGTCGCCCGCTTTCTGACCGGGAACGGACGGCCCGACTCGGTGATCGTCAATGTTGGCCACCAGCGCAAACTTGATCTGGCCGTCGAAGTTCCCGGTTCACAGCTTGGTCCTGTCGCCAGTAATGAGATGTGGGACGAAATTTACAACCGGTTGGTAGAACTGGTTGGCCAACATCGTTCGACCTTGGTTTTCGTCAACACCCGGAGGATGGCGGAACGGCTGGCATTTCATCTCGGCGAGCGTCTGGGGGAAGAAAATGTAGCCGCCCACCATGGCAGCCTGTCGCGCAAACTTCGTTTCGCAGCAGAAAAGAAGTTGAAGGACGGCGAGATCAAAGTTCTGGTGGCGACAGCATCACTGGAACTCGGTATCGATATCGGCACTGTAGACCTGGTGGTGCAGATCAGTTCTCCACGAGCGATTGCCGTAGCGCTGCAACGAGTGGGCCGGTCGGGCCACTGGCGCGGTGCAATTCCGAAAGGACGTTTTTTTGTTACAACCCGCGATGAGTTGATGGAATGCGCCGCCTTAGTCAGGGCGGTCCGGCAGGGAGATCTGGATCACCTTATTATTCCTGAGGCGCCGCTTGATATCCTGGCACAGCAGATTGTAGCCACTTGCGCAACCAGCACCCCCGGCGGCCCTCTCCGGCAGCATTCTCGTGCTCTTGAACCAGGCAGCGAAACCTTATTTCCTTCGATGCATGAGCAGAAAGCGCTGCCCGGTAGCGTGCACGAGGACAGCGGCCCGGCGGATTCCAGCGGCTGGGACGAAGACGAAATGTTTGAAATGATGCGGCGCGCCTACCCGTATCGAAACCTCAGACATGAGACTTACGAATCCGTGCTGGAGATGCTCTCGGAAGGCATTGCTGCAAGACGCGGCCGTTACGGCGCTTATATCCATCGCGACCGGGTCAACCGAAAATTGCGTGCAAGGCGGGGCGCCCGGCTGGCAGCTATTACCAGCGGCGGCGCGATCCCCGAGACCGCTCTGTTTACCGTTGTCGCCGAACCTGAGGGCGGCATCGTGGGGACGCTGGATGAAGATTTTGCAGTAGAGAGCAGCGCCGGCGACATCATCCTGCTGGGAAACACCTCCTGGCGAATACGGCGGGTGGAAGGCAAGTCTGGACGAGTCCTGGTGGAAGATGCCCACGGCGCGCCGCCAACGGTTCCCTTCTGGCTGGGGGAGGCCCCGGCCCGCACCCAGGAATTGTCGGGACACGTTGCCGACTTGCGTCAGGAAATCAGCGAGCGGTTGCCCAAGCTCTCTCCCGTCGGAATCTCGCAGAAGCTCCCGGAGGTCGCTGAAACGGTGGCGTGGCTCAAAGAGGAATGTGGGTTGGATGACTCGGGCGCTGAACAGGCGATCGAGTACATCATCCAGGGGCGAGCCGTTCTGGGAACGGTTCCCACGCAAAACACCATCATCGCCGAGCGCTTCTTCGATGAGGGTGGCGGAATGCAGTTGGTGATTCACGCGCCACTTGGGGGGCGGATCAACAAAGCCTGGGGCCTTTCGCTGCGTAAGCGATTCTGCCGCAGCTTCAACTTCGAACTTCAGGCGGCAGCTACCGACAATGGGCTCAACATCGCCCTCGCGGAACAGCACAGTTTCCCCTTGGGGGATGTCTTTCAGTTCCTCAACGCCGAAACAGCACAGAATGTTCTGGAGCAGGCTGCGCTGGATTCGCCTATTTTCGCCACGCGCTGGCGGTGGGACGCGAATCGCGCTCTCGCCTTGCTCCGCTTTCAAGGCGGCAAGAAGGTTCCGCCGCAGATACAGCGCATTCGTTCCGACGATCTTTTGGCGTCGGTCTTTCCTGACGTCGCGGCCTGCCAGGAAAACATCGTCGGCGAAATCAAGATTCCCAACCATCCCCTGGTGAATGAAGTCATGAAGGACGTCCTCACCGAGGCCATGGATATTGAGGGCTTGAAGGATCTTCTGCGCGGCATCGAGGACGGACGCATTCGTTGTATTGCGGTCGACACGCCCGTGCCGTCGCAGTTCTCGCACGAAATTTTGAATGCGAATCCCTACGCCTACCTCGACGATGCTCCGCTGGAGGAGCGGCGGGCACGCGCAGTGGAGATGCGTCGAATCTTGCCTGAATCCGTACTGGAAGAGGTGGGCAAACTCGACCCTGCCGCCATTGAACAGGTCCGGCGCGAAGCCTGGCCGGATGTGCGCGATCCTGATGAACTTCATGACGTGCTCCATAGCCTTATCGCTTTGCCACTCGAAGCCGTGAATGAGCCTGACTGGCGGGGTTTCTTCGAAAGGCTCGCCGCCCACAATCGAGCAGGTTGTGCAATAGCCGACGGCCGAGCATTCTGGGTTTCCTCCGAGAGGGTAAACAGCTTCTCTGTGCTTTACCCCAATTCGCAGTTTGAGGCTTCTCCCGGCAAATCGAGACCACGCCTCTTTCTGTGGAGGACGCCACGCTCGCTTTGGTTACTGGGTGGATGGCGCACTCCGGTTGTGTGTCGGGACCACAACTCAGCCGGTTGATGGGACTTCCGGCCTCTCAGATTGAACAGGCGCTGTTGCGGATGGAGGCAAGCGGAGCAATTCTGCGCGGGAAATTCACCGACCCTAAGGTGCAAGAGATTGAGTGGTGCGACCGGCGGTTGCTGGCCCGCATTCACCGCCTGACAGTCGCCTCTTTGCGCAAACAGATTGAGCCGGTTACCTCCGCGCAATTCATGC
>CAWGQZ010000002.1:0-77307 GCA_963824805.1 uncultured Acidobacteriaceae bacterium
TGAAGCGCGCCCTCAAAATTATCGGAATCATCTTAGGCGTTCTCATCCTAGCCCTCATCGCCCTGCCCTTCGGCCTCAACGTCAATACCTTCCGGCCTCGGCTGGAGTCGGAATTATCCTCTGCCCTGGGCCGAAAGGTCACGGTGGGAAATATGGGGCTTTCCCTTTTCGCCGGCAGCCTCTCGGCAGACGATATTGCGATCGCAGACGATCCGGCGTTTGGCAGCGATCCCTTCGTACGCGCAAAGTCTCTGAAAGTTGGGGTCGAGCTGCGCCCTCTGATCTTCTCGAAGGTCCTGAATATAACCGACCTTACCCTCGACCAGCCGCAAGTGCTGCTGTTGCGCAATCCTAGCGGCACGTGGAATTTTTCCAGCTTGGGCGGAAAATCGTCTACGCCCGAAGCAAAAAGCAACTCAAATCCCAATCTTTCGGTAGCAAAGCTTGATGTCACCAATGGACGTGTAACCCTGGGGAACACAGCCACTCCTGACAAGTTGCACACCTACGACAAAGTAAATGTGACGGTAACGAATTTTTCGTTCGCCTCTCGCTTCCCTTTCACCATGTCTGCAAAGGTTCCGGGCGGTGGCGATCTGAAGTTAGATGGACAAGCGGGGCCCATCAATCCCCAGGATGCGGCGGCGACTCCTCGAAGCCAAGATCAATGCCCAGCGGGTTGATCTGGCTGCAACCGGACTGGTCGATCCTGCTTCAGGGATTGCGGGCGTCGCCGATTTCGACGGAAATGTGAGTTCGGATGGATCGACATTACACAGCACCGGAACTGTGAAGGCTGACGGTCTAAAGCTGGCGCCCAAAGCCACACCTGCGGGACGTCCAGTACAGGTGAAGTACGCAATCGATCATGATTTGAAGAAACAGTCGGGCCAGATTTCGCAGGGAACTAAACATGGGGCGCGCTGCGGCGACACTGTTGGGCAGCTATGTAATGCAGGGCACAACCACAAACCTGAATCTTCACCTTAACGGTCAGGGCATGCCCGTCGATGATCTGGAAGCGATGCTGCCGGCAGTCGGTGTGATGCTGCCTCCAGGCTCGTCGCTTAACGGGGGCACGCTTTCCGCCAATCTCAATATCGCGGGAACATCCGAGAAGCCGGTCATCACAGGTCCGCTTCGCCTTTCCAACACGAAGCTTGCGGGCTTCGATCTCGGTTCAAAACTTTCTTCCATATCCAAGCTCACGGGCGGAAAGACGGGATCTGATACCTCGATTGAAAACCTGAGCACGGCATTGCGCTTCGCCGCTGATGGCATTCAGACTAAAGACTTGAATCTGACGATACCGGCGTTTGGAGTGCTGACGGGCAACGGTACAGTTAGTCCAGTCGGGGCGCTGGACTACAAGATGAATGCGAATCTCAGCGGCGGAGTGGTCAGTGGTTTGACCCAATTGGCCGGATTGGGTAATAAGGGTGCAAGCCTATCGTTCTTTGTGAAGGGCACCACTGCTAATCCAACCTTTGTTCCCGATGTGCAAGGTATCGTGAACGATCAGTTGAAGTCACGGCTTGGAGCCACTGGCCTGCAAGGGCAGGACCAGAACAATTCTGTGGTTAACAAGATCACCGGCTTGTTCCACCGGAAACCTAAAAAGTAATTGGCTAATCAATTTTGGCAGGCTGTAACCGCGGTGCCAGAAGATGAATGACGAGAAGCGCAGTGAGGTAAGCCAGTCCTGCTATCAGGAAGACTCCGCGATAGCTGTGAGTCGTTTGTAACAAGAATCCTGTAAAGGTCGCGATCAACATTCCGCCTACTGCACCACCGAATCCCCCGATTCCTACGACCGACGCCACCGCCCGCTGGGGAAACATGTCGGAGACTAAAGTGAAGATGTTGGCCGACCACCCCTGATGGGCTGCACTTGCCAAACCAAGAATTCCTACCGCCTGCCAGGTACCTGAAACCCCTGAGGCGAAAAGCATGGGCACGGCTCCGAGTGCGCAGATCAGCATCGCCGTCTTACGGCCCCGGTTTTCACTCCATCCGCGTCTAAGGAATGCACCCGAAAGCCAGCCCCCGCCTATGCTGCCCACGTCGGCCATCACGTAGATCAACACCAATGGCGGCCCCAATTTGCTGAGAGTCAATCCGTGTTTTTCGTTGAGAAACTTGGGGAACCAGTAGAGGTAAAACCACCAGACCGGATCAGTCAGAAATTTGCCGAGGACGAAAGCCCAGGTCTGACGATGCGGCAGCAACTTCAGCCAGGGAATCTTGGTAACAGGCTCCAGCGGGTCGCTACAAATATGCGCTAGTTCACGTGTAGACAGTTTCTTGTGGGCGGCCGGAGTGCGATAGGTCGTCCACCAGACGACGATCCAGGTTGCGCTGAAAATCCCAGTGAACACGAACGCCCAACGCCAGCCGTAGCGCAAGGTCACCCATGGGACAGCCAATGGGGCGATGATCGCGCCAAGGTTCGACCCGGCATTAAAGATCCCGGTACTGAAGGCTCTTTCTTTCTTCGGAAACCATTCGGCGACCGTCTTGATTGCTGCTGGAAAATTTCCTGATTCGCCGAGTCCGAGTGCGAATCGTGCGATTCCGAAACCCAGCGCAGAATTCGCCAGAGCATGTCCCATGGCGGCTAGGCTCCACACCGAAATTGCGATTGCGTATCCGATGCGCGTGCCCAAGCGGTCGACTAAGCGTCCCATGAACAGCAGGCCGATAGCGTACGCACCCTGGAACGCTGTGACGATGTAGCCGTACTGGATATCATTCCAGCCGATTTTGGTTTGCAGTACGGGCGCCAGCAAGCCCAGTACCTGCCGGTCCATGTAATTCAGTGTGGTAGCGAAAAAAAGAAGGGCGCAGATGCGCCAGCGATAGCGCCCCAGCTTTCCGGTGATAGCTTCCGGGTGAACGACAGGACCGGTGTCTGGAAAGGAATTCGCCATTCCACCGACCGCTACTGGTTGACGCCGCTTGCCAAAAATCCACCGTCGACGGCGAGGATGTGTCCATTGACGTAGCTGGCTGCCTCGGAGGCTAAAAATACTGCTGCACCGACGAGCTCGTCCGTTGTCCCGAAACGCCGCATGGGAGTACGAGCCAGCAACTCTTGCCCTCGCGCGGTTCCGTCAAGCAACGCCGAATTCAGTTCGGTGCGGAATACTCCGGGAGCGATGGCATTCACGCAAACTCCGTGACGCGACCATTCGATCGCAAGGGTCTTGGTCAAAGAGGCGACGGCAGCCTTGCTGGCATTGTATGCGGCCACCTCGTTGAGTGATATGAACGAGGCCAGGGACGCGATGTTGATTACGCGTCCATATTTCTGTTCGATCATTTTCCGCCCAAACACCTGACAGGCCCGCAATGTTCCGTTGAGGTTGGTCTCGATAATCTTGTCCCACTCTTCTTCGGAAACATCCAGAGTAGGCGTGCGCTTGGTCATGCCTGCGCAGTTCACCAATATGTCGATCCGTCCGAACTCCTTCAGCACCGCGTTGTGCAGCCTTTCCAGGCTGGAACGGTCGGTTACATCTGATGTCACGACCATCGACTTACGGCCAAGCTTTTCGATTTCGGTTGCCGCCGAGCGAATCAGTTCCTCGCGGCGCCCGGTGGGCACGCACGTCGCCCCCGCCTCAGCCAAGCCTTTGCAGAGGGCAAGGCCAATGCCAGAGGTCCCTCCAATGACTACCGCCGTTTTTGATGTGAGATCGAGCTTCGGATGTCCCATGAATGAATGTCCGTTCTTTATAAATCTGTCATTTCGCCTTAGGAAGGAAAACGGCTTTATGCGGTCAGCTCAAAGTATTTTTCGGCGTTGCCAAAGCAAATATTTCGAATCATCCCGCCGACTAGTTCGTCGTCATCGGGCAACTCTCCCGCCTCGATTTCCTGCCCCAGCAAATTGCACAATACCCGGCGGAAATACTCATGCCGGGGATACGACATAAACGACCGTGAATCTGTCACCATGCCAACAAACCGCGAGAGCAATCCGCAATTCGAGAGTGCGTTCAGCTGCCATTGGATGGCTTCCTTCTGGTCGAGATACCACCATCCGCTGCCAAACTGCAGCTTGCCGGCTCGCGTACCGTCCTGAAAATTTCCGATCAGGGTTGCGAAAATATAATTGTCTGCAGGATTGAGATTGTAAACGATGATCTTGGGCAGTTGGCCATCACGATCCAGGCGATCCAGATACGTCAGCAGCGGCGCGGCCTGCGGCCAGTCGCCGATTGAATCGAAACCGGTATCGCGCCCCACGGATCCCAAAAGACGCGTATTGGCGTTGCGGTAGGCGCCAAGGTGCAGTTGCTTAGTCCAGCCTCTGGCCGCGTCGAGCCGCCCAAAATACAACATCATGAAACTGGCAAATTTCCCGGAGTCGGATGCGGAAACAGATTTGCCGCTGCGAACTTTGGCGAAAATTCCTTCCGCTTCTTTGTCCGCACAGTCATCCGCATAACAGTAGTCCAAACCATGATCGGATAAACGGCACCCGTGCGCGTGGAATTCATCGTGGCGTCGCTGCAAAGCGTCAAGCAGAGAGTTCAAGTTTCGAATTTCAAGATTTGCCGCGGCTCCCAGCCTGTCGATCCACTGAGTTGAACTTTGCGGGATCCCCGGTCTTTAACGCACCGTCTGGTCTGAAGGCCGGAAAAACCCGGAACGACAATGCTTTCATGCTTTCGTGATAAGTCAAAGATTCCGCCGGATCATCGGTGGTGCAAATCACTCTTGACCCCAAACTTCTGGATAATTCCCTGCGCCGAAAGGTCGCCGGATTGCAGTTGCTGCTCAGTCTGTTCCCAAATCCTGCGCGCGCTCGCCTCGTTCAGCAATTCATCAATGCCAAAGTAGCGCTTTAGTTCCAGGTGGGTCCAGTGGTAAAGCGGATTGCGCAACGTGTCGGGGACGGTCTTAGCCCAGGCAAGAAACTTTTCGTACGGAGTGGCGTCGCCGGTGCAATAGCGTTCGTCCACACCATTTGCCCGCATCGCACGCCATTTATAGTGGTCGCCTTCCAGCCAGATCTCGAACAGGTTTCGAAATCGTCGATTCTCCGCGATATCTTTCGGCGGGAGATGGCAGTGATAGTCAAAAATCGGCTGATCGGCGGCATATGCGCGAAAGAGCTGTTTTGCTTTGCGATTATGCAGCAGAAAATCTTCGGTGATGAATGGCATGCCGGGTCGATAACGCCCGGCAATTATAAATCAGGGTTTCGGGATAGCTGCGTAAAGAGCTCTTACGCTCGAGTGGGAGTGTCAAAACCAGACCATTGCGGTTCTTTGTCATCAGATGGCCGCCATAAGCTTATACCATCTTTAATCATTGCGCTTTCTCATATGGGAAGTTCAGCGTCGATTTGAGGATTCACCCGTTCCATGGACGGACCTCGGCGGCCGCACCGTACGGCGAAAGCTCTGTCCGGCCCGTGCCTTAGCAGAGTTCCATCACAGAAAGTACTCGTCTGACAGCCTGCCCAGCGAGCGTACCTGCTTACGTGAGAGATTCGTTGCTCAGGACTTACGTAGCGGAAGACTTGAACTGCTGATCTCTTGTCCACCCATGTCTTCTTCTTACTAGCCGTGGTTGTGAAAACAAGAGAATGTCCTGGTACGGAGCTCGTTTTCTTGTGATCATTTGACTATCCTGTGCGCATTCTTCTCATCGGCGGGAATGGGTTCATCGGGCGGTTCACCGTGACCGCACTGCAGCAGCAAGGGCACGCGCTGGCGGTATTTCACCGGGGCGTGACGGCCGCGCCCCCGGGCGTGGCCGAGATTCGGGGCGACCGTCAGCAACTCAACGCCAGGGCTCCGGAACTGAAGCGCTTTGCTCCGGATGTCGTGATTGACCTGGTCATCAGTTCGGGTTCGCAGGCGAAAGAGCTGATGAACATCTTCCGGGGCGCAGCCCGACTCGTGGTCATGCTGAGCAGCATCGACGTGTACCGCGCGGTGGGCATTTCGCACGGCACGGAGAGTGGGCCGCTGCAGGAGGTGCCGCTTACCGAAGAGTCGGAACTGCGGCGCAATCTGCATCCCTACCCACCCGGGAGCATCCAGCTCATGCGCAAGATTTTCCCTTGGATGGCGGACGATTACGACAAAATCCCAGCCGAATGCACCGTCATGAACGACCGTGAACTTCCGGGCACGGTGCTCCGGCTGCCCATGGTCTATGGACCCGGCGATCGGCTGCGTCGGTTTTATCCCGTGGTGAAGCGCATCGCCGACGGGCGGGACCACATCATTTTTCCCGAGACGCTGGCTGCCTGGCACTCGCCGCGGGGCTATGTGGACAACGTTGCCGCAGCCATTGCGCTGGCTGCTACAGATAATCGCGCAGTGCGACGTATCTATAACGTGTGCGAGGAACCATCGTTCAGCGAACTGGAATGGGCGCGAAAAATCGCCGGAGAGATGCGGTGGAAAGGGGAATTCATCGTCCTGCCAGTGGAGCGCACGCCGAGCCACTTACTAAAACCCGGCAACGTGGCGCAGCACTGGACGGCGAGTTCGGCGCGTATCCGCCAAGAACTGGGATACCAGGAACCGGTGGCGATTGAGGAGGCAATCCGGCGGACGATAAGGTGGGAACAGGCAAATCCGCCGGCCGGCATGCTCCTAGCGCAGTTCGATTATGCGGCGGAGGATGCGGCGATAGCGGACCACCAAAGATGAGCTTGGTAACGGAGTCTCGAAGGTTCTCCGCCACCTGTTAAGACGAAACCTTGGGCTCAGTTTTTCTTCCCGCGGGAGCGAGCGCCGTAGATCGACGTAAGATCAGATTGGTCATCAATTCATGCTCGCGCCCCCCGGACAGGTGGGGCTGTTCCACTTCGCTGATTAGAGCCTTGAATGCATACTCGGCAATCAACTTTTGCGACATCTGCACGGTGGTCAACGGCGGAATGGTGAACTGCGCCAGCCGGATGTCGTCGAAGCCCACGACCGAAAGTTCCTGTGGGACCGCAATTCCGCAATCGTAGGCCTCGCGCATAACGCCGATCGCGGTCATGTCATTGGAGCACAGCACCCCGGTCGGACGATCGGTCAACTCGATCAACTTGGTGAGAGCGCTCATCCCACCTTCCATGGTGTGATCGCCGGCAACGATGAAGTCTTTTGGGACTTCCAGGCCGATCTCTTCCATCGCATCTTCGAAGGCCTTCTTCCTGGCCAAGGCCGACCGCAGATGCGGAGGCCCCGACACGAAGGCGATCTTTGTATGGCGCATTGCGGCCAGATGCTGCACCGCCTGGCGGATGCCGTTCAAATAGTTGATCCGGATATTGCTGACCTTCGCCACCGCCGGTCCGACGTCGACAAAGACGAGCGGAACCTTGCGAAAACGAAGGTCTTCAATCAGCGACTCTTCCATGCCGAAAGTAAGCACAGCGACACCATCAACCCGGCGCTCGATCATGCGCCGCACCGCCAATTCCATGCGCTTGGGATCGTGCACGGTGGAAGTCAGGAGGATTTCGTAATTGTGCTGTACTGCGATGTCCTCAAAAGATTGAACGATTTCCGGAAAGAAGGGATTGGTAATCTCGGAGACGATCAAGCCGAAGATACGGCTTTTACCGGAAACCAGGGCGCGCGCCTGAGTATTGGGATAATAGCCAAGCTCGTCTACCACCTTCCAAACTCGCTTGGCGAGCTGGGGGTCAACGGTCGGAACCCGGTTAATGGTTCGCGAAACAGTGGCTGTCGAGACCTTAGCGCGCTTTGCGATCTCGCGAATATCCATGGCGAAACCTACAATTACGGACAGGCATCATAGCACAGTACGGTATACGTTTCCCCAAAGCTGCCGAACCTCTGCACATGCCCGGATAGCCGCTGGACGGACTGACATTTCCATTGCCTCCCCACCTCATCCAAAAGTTAGGATGGGGCGTCAGTGACGATCCCGCGAAAAACCGTCTAGCTGGCTGATCGAGCAAACGCTTTCTAATTAACTATGCGAATGCCGAAATTTGCTCTGGCTCTCTGCGTCGTGGTGTTTGGCATCCCTACGATCCCGCCCGCGAAAGCCCAGATAATCCCGACCTCAGGTGACACTGAGTTCGTTCACGATCCCGCGATCATGAAAGACGGCGATACATGGTACTTGTTCAGCACCGTAACCGGCCCGGAGCGCAAAGGGGAAATCCCGATTCGTTGCTCCAAGGATCTTCGCCAATGGAAGAAATGCGGATATGTCTTTCCTGCCATCCCTGATTGGATTAGCAAGCAAAGCCCGGAGACCAAAGAGCTGTGGGCCCCGGATCTGTCATATTTCAACGGCGAATATCATCTTTACTATGCCTTCTCGGTATTTGGCAAGAACACCTCGGGCATCGCTCTGCTGACCAACAGGACGCTCAATGCTTCGAACCCCAACTTTCATTGGACAGATCGTGGTTTGGTCCTCCAGTCGCGCGTCGAAGATGACTTCAATGCCATCGATCCCAATCTGGTTATCGATGAGAAGGGTTGCGCCTGGCTCAGTTTCGGCAGTTTCTGGACCGGAATCAAGATGCGGCGCATTGATCCTTCGACTGGAAAGCTCTCGACCGAAGACACCAAGCTGTACTCGCTCGCCAGCCGCAAGCGGCCCGCCAATCCGCCACCTTAACTCTGCCGGTTTGCCAGGAAACTGGCAAGCGATTGAAGCTCCCTTTGTTGTTCGCCATGACGGATATTTCTATTTGTTCGTCTCCTTCGATCTCTGCTGCCGCGGCGCCAAGAGCACTTACAAGACAATGGTGGGGCGAGCGAAGGAAGTGACCGGCCCATATCTCGACCGGGATGGCACACCCCTGCTGCAGGGCGGTGCCAGCCCTCTCATCACAGGAAATCATCGTTGGTTTGGACCAGGCGGCGAATCGGTGTTACTACAGAAAGACGGCGACATCGTCGTCTTCCATGCTTACGATGCGACCACAGGAAATCCCTGGCTACAGATTTCAAGAATCAGTTGGGAAAATGGTTGGCCGAAGGCAGAACTGCGAGAAAAATGAAACCATTGATTCCGCGGATCAACACCGATAAGTCAAGACCTATCCGTTAAAATCCGCGAAATCCGTGTCGTCTTTATCACGCTCCCCACTGGATCACGGTGTAGGACCGCGCCGGCACTTCAAACTTGGTCTTACCGCTTGCCGTGGTGGGCTTGCTCAAAGCATGCGGAGTCACTTTGTTGGGAGCATCAACAGTATTGAATGCCTTGAGATCATCTCCCGTCACGACATTGGAATTTTGAACATTTGACGGGGCCCGATCCTGCCAGTTCACCTCTACCGTATGCGCCTTAGAGATATCGCGGTTCAGAATGAACAATGACACTTTGCCGTCAGTATCGGTGGTTGCAACCGCGTCGAGGTACGCAACCTGACCCATTTTGTCGACATCGTACGTTGGCGACTCCACAAGAACGTTGAGTACCGATCCGCGGGCGTACTGCAAGGCCCAGTTGTACGGATAGTAGATCGGCTGTTTGAGAATTCCGTTTTCATTGGTCATGATGGGCGCAATTACATTAATCAGCTGCGCCAGGCATGCCAGCTTTACCCGATCCGCATTCCGCATAAGAGTGTTAAGGAAACCGCCCACCAACAGCGCGTCTTCGAGGTTATAAACTTCCTCGAGCAGATGCGGAGCTTCTTGTCCGTGTCCATTCACCGCGTCACCGCTGCGCGCCCGGTACCACACGTTCCATTCATCGAACGACAACCACAGTTTCTTCGGCGAGCGCTTGTGGCCCTGCACCAGGTCGCAAACCGCGAGGGTCTCGGCAATCTGCTTTTCCATGCTCAGGTTCATTGCCAGGAATTTGGAACTGTCCTTGCCGGTTTCTTCCTGGGTGTTCCCGATGTAGCGATGCAAGGAGAGCGCGTCCACATAGTCGTAGCACTGCTCAAGAACTTCGCGGTCCCATTCCAGGTAGGTCGGCATCGCCGGCCCGCTCGAACCGCAGGCAATCAACCTCAGCGATGGATCGACGGCGTGCATCTGCCGCGCGGCATCTTGTGCTTTGAGGCCATATTCAGTGGCTGTCATGTGTCCAATTTGCCAGGGTCCATCCATTTCGTTGCCCAAGCACCAATTCTTTACGTTGTAGGGTTGCTCATATCCGTGCTTGCGACGCAAATCGGCCCACTTGGATCCTTTGTCGATGTTGCAATACTCCACCAGGTCAGCTGCTTGTTCGGCGGTACCGGTCCCGAGGTTGAGTCCCATCAGCGGCTGGGTGCCGACCATCTTGCACCAGGCCATAAACTCATTGGTGCCAAACTGATTGGTGTTAGTCGCGTTCCATGCTTTATCTAAAACGCGTGGCCGATCCTGCTTGGGCCCAACCCCGTCGAGCCAGTTATAGCCAGAAACAAAGTTTCCGCCCGGATAGCGGATGATGGGCACACCCATCTGGTGGATTTCGTCCGCCACATCTTTGCGAAAGCCGTTGGCGTCGGAAAGCTTCGAACCCGGATCGTAAATTCCTTCGTAGATAGCGCGCCCCAGGTGCTCCAGGAAAGAACCGAACAGATTGCGATCAAGCGGCGCGACGATCCGTCGCGAATCGATATAGATGCGAACCGGATCGGTCGCATTCCTGGCTTGGCCAAACAGTGGTGTACCCAAAAGACTCTGAGCTCCGATGGCCGCGCCCACGGCCGACGCATCACGAAGAAATTTTCTTCTGGAAACCATGAGCACATCCTCCCGAGCTGAATTGATTTGCGCTGTTCGAGCCTGCAGGACCGACACCTTCGCATTCCCTACAGGCCGCGCGAAGAGGATCGTTTCTGCAAACGCTTACCGAAGCCCCCACACTATACGACGCACTTCTTGGAGGTTCAAGTCCGCCACGAAATATTTAGGAGTTTCGAAAGTGTTCACGCGAGAAAGCGTGGTTCGACCAGTAATGCTCCAAAGATGCTCGACGGGGGTTCCACGATCGGAGAGAGAAATATCTTGGTAGGCGAAACGCCGGAATAGTATACGTTTGCTACGAGCTCAATATGCCAGCAGCAGGCGCAAATCGCGAAGATTATTTCCCGTTGGCCCGGTCATCACGGCGTCGCCAATCTGTTCAAACAAGGGAAATGCATTGAATCCCGCCAAATGCCCTTCAACGTTCAGGCCTGCCTGTAAGGAGCGGCCACGCGTGCTGCCATCGACTACCGCCCCTGTTGCTGGACTATTTCCATCAATGCCATCGGTTCCGGCGCTTAGCACCGTAATTCTTTCGCCATCAATTTTGGTGGCACATGCCAGGGCGAACTGCTGATTGCGGCCTCCTATGCCGCCGTCTTTCACCGTCACCGTGACTTCTCCGCCGGAGAGTAAACAGGCGCGTGGGGTCCGCTGGCGCAGGGCCCGCAGCCTTGCCAGCAGGAGATCGGCGGCACGCTCGTAGTCCCAGTCATCGCAGCTATTGTCGATCTCAACCTCGAAACCAGCCTCGGCGGCGGCAGCCTTCGCGGATGCAAGCACACTCTGGTTTGACAGCACGGTTTGCCAACGTGCATTGGCAAAGATCTCGTCATGGTTTTTGGGGGTTTCTTCTAGGGCACGCTTCTCGAAGAATTCTGCGATTGAGGAAGGAAATTGCTTCACCAGGCCGTACTTGTCCGCGATAGCGTAGCAGTGGTCAGTTGTGGTCGAGTCGGGCATAGTGGGGCCGGAGGCTAAAGCGTCCGGGGTGTTATCGGGGACGTCAGAGACCAAAATCGAGACCTGTTTGGCCGGATGGGCCGCCCGCGCCAATCTTCCGCCCTTAACCGCGGAGAGGTGCTTTCGAATGGCATTAATTTCACCGATGGGCGGGCCACCGTGTACGAGGACGCGGTAAGTTGCAATCAGGTCCTCGAGAGAAATGTCGCTGTCGATTGGCTTCTCCACGGTCGCCGAGCCACCACCGCTGATCAGGAAAATTGCCAGCCCGGATTCATCGAGACCGTTCAGAGCTTTTAGCATCGCCTCTGCGCCCCGGACCGACTCCGCATTCGGCATGGGGTGTCCACCGCGAAAATAGCGGAAGCCGCGCAGCTGAGATGCTGGCTCAACGGAACTGGCCACGATCCCTTCCAGACGGTCGCCGGTTCGCCGCTGCAGGGCTTCGGCCAAGCTGTTGGCCGCTTTGCCAATCGCGGAGACGAACACGCGGCTGTAGGAGTTCAAATGGTAGAGGTCATGGCCAACCCGCAGCACTCCGTGGTCGCACTCAAGGTAGTGGTCGAAGGCTTTTTCAACGCTCGAGGCCGTGAGTGCCTGCGAAAATATCCGGCGCGCAAGATTGCGCATCTCGCGGTCGTCTGCGGCGGAATTCATGGGGAGAATTATAGAAGCGGCCCGGTCAAGTGATTAGAATCAAATCTCAATCAAAAGCAACGTGTCGCGTAGATCACAAATTGTCGTTGTGACGGTGGCTGCTCTATTGCTCGTCGCCACGGCCTCACAATATTCCCGGATCCGGCAGCTTTTCGGTCCTGAAGAGTCCATCTCATTGTCGAATATCCCCCACGCCATCGACTTGAACTGGGAGCCATCTGCGAACGCGGGCTCTTACAACATTTACCAGGCGTCGCGACCCTTCGGTTCTTATCGAATCGTGGGCAGTTCCAGCAGAAATGAATTCCTCGATTTTCCCGTATCCGCACCCAATACGTCGTATTACAAAGTGACCGCGGTAAACCAATATGGGGAGAGCGCCCCATCACCCCTTGTCCTGGTTTCCCTTCCCTAAGCGGTAATTTCCCTGACCCAGGGCTCGATGGCGTCGCGCATTTCCCGCAATCTGCCTTCAAAAAAGTGGTCTGCTGCCTCAATCAACACCAGTTTCTTCGGTTCGGGCAAGGATTGGACAAGCTGCTCGAGTTTTGCTCGCGGGCCGAACTGGTCGCGGGTTCCGCTGACAAAGAGCTTTGGCTTGGCGCAGCCCTTTAGGAACTCGAAGTCATAGTGACGATCCTCTACCGCTGCCAGTGGCGTACCTAATCCGATCACCGCCCGCACCCGGGCATCCGGACAGCCCGCTCTCAGTCCCACGGCAGCTCCAAACGAAAATCCGGCGACGATCATCGGCAGATGAAATTCCCTCTCCAGCCAATCCAGAGCGACGCGAACGTCATCCACTTCGCCTTCGCCATGGGCATGCTCGCCTTCGCTTAGTCCGGTACCGCGAAAATTGAAGCGCAATACAGGAAACCCAAAACTGTTTAAGGCTTTCATTGCATGAAAAACGACCTTGTTGTGCAATGTTCCGCCATAGACCGGATGAGGATGCGCCACCAGGGCAGCATAGGCAGGATTCTCGCCGCCTTCATTAAGAAGGGCTTCGAGTTTTCCTGCGGTGCCCTCGAGAAACATCGAACGGATGGATGCGGATGGCGTACTCATTTCCTACAGAATAGCAGCGCCATGCCTGAATCTCTGACTTGCCCTCGCCCTTTCCCCCACATCCACGATATTCTCTCTGCCATGGACGTGGTCGCTTTCACCAGGCAGCTGATCGATATCGAATCAATCACCGGGAACGAGGGCCCGGTCGGTGATTTCCTGCACCAGCACCTGGTTCAGCTCGGCTACAACGCAATCAAGATGCCGGTTGAAGGCGCGCGAATGAACGTGATCGCCAGCCCTCCGCAGGAAACTCATCCGACAATATTTTTGTCAACTCACATGGACACCGTGCCCCCGTTCATCCCTTCTTCGGAGGACGACGATCGCGTTTATGGACGGGGTTCTTGCGATGCCAAAGGAATTATCGCTGCCCAGGTCGCAGCTGCTGAGCGTCTTCGACAAGAAGGCATCTTTGTCGGCTTACTGTTCCTTGTCGGTGAAGAGCGGGACAGCCTGGGAGCGAAGGTCGCCAACCAGCAACCTCACGGCTGCAAATTTCTGATCAATGGCGAGCCGACTGAAAATCAGGTGGCTCTTGCGTCCAAAGGAGCGCTTCGCGTTGAGGTCACCGCCGAAGGCCGCATGGCCCATTCGGCTTATCCAGAACTGGGTGAATCAGCAATCGACAAGCTCATTGAGGCTTTGACGCGGCTACGCGCCATGAAACTTCCTTTCACCGAAGGCGTCGGACCCAGCACCCTTAACATTGGTCTCATCGAAGGGGGACGTGCTCCTAACGTCATCCCCGACAAGGCACGTGCCCAATTACTCTATCGGTTGGTCGGTCCCGCCGACGAACTTCGGCGCCAGATCGTTGAGAACGCGGGCGGTCTGGTGAAAATAGACTTTACGCTCGAGATCCCCTTTGTCCGCCTGCATGCTCTCAATGGCATTCCGACCATGGTAGCGGCATTCACCACGGACATCCCCGCCCTCAGCAATTGGGGACAGCCCGTGCTCATCGGGCCAGGCTCCATCCAGGTCGCCCACACCACGGGCGAATACATCGAAAAACAGCAATTGCATGAGGCGGTAGACCTGTATTCCAGGATTGCTCAACAGTTGGCCGCCAAACCGTAGTTGCTGACCAACGCTTTTCCGCACTCCCAGCTAAACTAGGATCATGCCGCAAAACTCCCTAGCTAAGGCTGCTTCCGCTTATTTACGTTCCGCTATGCACCAGCCCATCCAATGGCATGAATGGGGCAGGGAGGCGTTTGCGGCAGCAAAGCGCGAAAACAAGCCAATACTGCTCGACATCGGCGCCGTCTGGTGCCACTGGTGTCACGTGATGGACCGCGAGTCGTACGACAATCCTGAAATAGCCCAACTCGTCAATGAGCGCTTCATCGCCGTAAAAGTGGACCGTGACGAGCGTCCCGACGTCGATAGCCGCTATCAGGTTGCCGTCAATGCCATGACGGGACAGGGTGGGTGGCCGCTTACCGCATTTCTTACGCCCGACGGTAAGCCCTTTTTCGGTGGGACTTACTTCCCTCCCGATGACCACTACGGACGGCCCAGTTTCAGACGCGTCTTGACGTCCATCTCGGACGCCTACCGTGAGAAAAATGGCGACGTCGTGGAACAGTCGCAGTTGGTGGAAGGTGCCATAGCCCGCTCAGAGTCCTGCGAGGGGACCCAAGGCGAGTTCTCGCCAGAAATTATTAATGCTGTCCTGCAATCCGCCTTAAAGATGTTCGACTCCGCCCACGGCGGCTTCGGAGCTGCACCTAAATTTCCCCACCCCTCTACGCTCGACCTGATCATCGAGCAGTATTCGCGGACAGGAAATGAAGAACTCCGGGAGGTCTTCGCTGGTTCACTGGAAAAGATGGCCCGCGGCGGTGTCTATGACCAGCTAGCCGGCGGCTTTCATCGCTACTCGGTCGACGAGCACTGGATCGTCCCCCATTTCGAAAAAATGTCTTATGACAATTCCGAACTGCTGAAGAACTATGTGCACGCCTTTCAGGCCACCGGCTCGGGGTTCTTCGCTGCGGTCGCGCGTGACATTATTCGCTGGATGGATCAATGGCTGAGCGACCGCGAGCATGGCGGGTTTTACGCATCCCAGGATGCCGATTACTCAATGGACGACGACGGTGACTACTTCACCTGGACACTGGACGAAGCCAAGGCAGTCCTCAACGAGCAGGAGTTGGCCGTGGCTTCGCTGCACTACGACATCAAAGAAATCGGCGAAATGCATCACGATCCGGCAAAGAATGTCCTTTACGTCCGTCACTCCATTGAAGATGTCGGGAAAAGCCTTTCTCTGCCGGCAGACCAGATTACGCAACTCCTGGAGTCGGCGAAACAGAAAATGTATGCTGCCCGGTTGCTGCGGCCAACGCCCTACGTTGATAAGACGGTTTATACGGGATGGAACGCGCTTGCCATCTCGGCCTACTTCGAGACTGCCAAGGTGCTCCGGCTGGAAGATGCTCGCAGGTTCGCTCTGCGTTCCCTGGACCGCATCTTGAGTCAGGCTTGGAACGCGGGCACGGGACTGAAACATGTGATTGGCTATTCGGATCCCGCAGCCGCTTATCGCCAAATCCCAGGGATGCTGGACGACTATGCTTTTACCGCCATCGCTTGCCTGGACGCCTACGAAGCAACTTCGGATCTCAGCTATTTCCGTTTTGCGCAGCAAATTGTCGACCGCATGATTGCGGATTTCTTCGATTCGGCCGGCGGCTTCTTCGACACTGCGGTTCAAGACGAGGGAGAAACGCTTGGCGTGCTGGGCACGCGGCGCAAGCCATTTCAGGATTCTCCCACCCCAGCCGGAAACTCCATGGCCGTGATCGCTCTTACCCGTCTCAACGGCTACACCAACAATCCCGAATATCATAAGAAGGCGCAACAGACTCTGAACGCACTTGCTGGCGCCGCACACCAGTACGGAATCTTCGTCTCTACCTACGCCATTGCAGCGGTACATTTTTCCGAGCCCCATACGCAGGTCGTGGTAGTGGGAAACGACGAGCAAGCGGAAAAACTCAGGGCTGCTGCGCTTGCAAGTTTTTCCTACGGAAAAGCTGTGATCAAGATCAACCCCGACAATGCGGTCGCGCAGGGCCTGCCACCAGCCTTGGCAGAAACCGTTCCGCAATTGCCTGCCGTTAAGAAAGGAAAAACGGTTGCCATCGTGTGTCGGGGATTCGCTTGCCAGCCGCCGGTGGCGTCGGCAGACGACCTGTCGCGGATTTTAGAAATGTCTACCTAGAGCGGCGAAAGTCCGAAAGTTTCAGGCAGACAAGAAAATAGGGCTGGCGTTGTACTCAACAAATCGCCAGCCCTGAACAGATTCTCGCCCGTTAAAATTAGGGCTTCGTGCATTTCGGATTCTTCGGGTTGCACATCGGAATCGGCCCGCCATCCGAAGGAAGCATCGGAGCGGCAAGCGCGGAACATGCACCCACCACACCGACCATCAGGATCAGAAGCCTGATTGCGCGTTTCATGGGGTTATGGTTCTCCTGTGCAGGTTCCCTGGGAGCGAGAACCTGACGCGGGGATTCTAAGGGATGATTACCTTAGTCATCATACAGGATTACCTGTAGGTCAAATGCCGGAATATCAGGTTGGATACCATGCAAATAAAATATTCGGTAACATATTTACTATCTATAAGTTATTAGGAGTTATTTAAACTATATATTGATGTTACCTCAAAAGGCCTAGGGAGTGGGTCTGCTTGTTACAAAATCAGAACGAAAACCAAAATGACTATCCAATTGTGTGCTGATCGCAAAGTTTTGCAACATATGTTGCAAATGTCACAGAGGCAAAAGATATTTACAATAGGCGCATGCTCGATCCCCTGGTTATTGCCGGCCGAAGTTTTCATTCCCGCCTTATCGTAGGCACTGGCAAGTACAAATCATTTCAGGAAACCGCCCGAGCACTCGAGGCCAGCGGCGCGGAAATGGTGACAGTCGCAGTCCGGCGCATCAACCTGGACCGCAATAAAGAATCTCTTCTTGACTACATCGATCCCAAGAAATATTTCCTGCTGCCCAACACCGCTGGCTGTTACACCGCCGACGAGGCAATTCGCACCGCTCGCCTGGGACGCGAGGTCGGACTATCCGATTGGGTGAAGATCGAGGTCATCGGCGATCAGGCCACGCTCTATCCCGATATCCAGGCCACGCTCGAAGCCACTCGCGTACTGGTGAAAGAAGGATTCACCGTTCTCCCCTACACGTCTGACGACATCGTCTTTGCCAAGCGCCTGCTCGATGCAGGAGCGAGCGCTGTTATGCCATTGGGTGCACCCATCGGAAGCGGACTTGGAATCCAGAATTCTGCCAACATTCGCATCTTGCGCGAAATGATCACCGGAGTTCCCCTGATACTCGATGCGGGCGTCGGCACAGCTTCTGACGCTACTTTGGCCTTAGAGCTGGGAGTGGATGCCGTGCTGATGAACACCGGCATTGCCGCAGCGCAAGACCCCGTCTTGATGGCTGAAGCAATGAAGCACGCTGTGCTGGCCGGCCGCCAGGCTTATCTCTCCGGCCGAATGTCCAAGAAGCTTTACGCCACGGCGAGCTCTCCGCTAGAGGGCGTGGTGCGGTAGGTCCGTTCCAAAGCCGAGTCATTTCCGAAGAGCGCGTTTTTCGCACCCAGGGACCGTCGTAGGTCTTTGCTTTTGGGATGACCGTCTCTTGCGTTCTCCCAATAGAAAAGGCGGCCATCTCGGCCGCCTTTTTAAGGTTCTAGAAACCTCTACAGCATCTTTGCGCTTTCCACGTGGATGGAATCACCCTTGACGTGGCCGGTAACCGCGATGTGGTGGCCCTCATGGCCCTTCAGCGCATCCGGGTTGTCGACCATCAGCACCTTCTGGTCGCTGTCGGTAACCACAACCACTTTCGCGCCTTCTTCGAGGCACTTCTTGGTGCAGGCGGCAGCTTTGTCATTTGCTCCCTTTGCCCCACACTTCGAATCACTCACCCATCCATTAACGGTCTCCGCCTTACCCATCTCGTCGCTGGCCATAGCCACCGCGACAACCAGGAACAGCAGACAGCATGCGAGGCAAATAGCGAATACTTTTTTCATAGGACTCCTTGAGTTTTCCACGCCCGGGCCGTGAATGAACTGCTCGCAAAACGAGGCCGATAACGGAACCCGGAACGAACCGGCAAACTATATCACAGCTAAATGCAGGAGTTGTTAACACGGTTTGGCAAAAATGCCTGCAGCTGGTGCCGTTCCGTGAGGGCAGAGCCAATCACTTTTTCGCGGAATGAATTTCGGGATTCTGCAATGCGGGAACGGCTGGGGAAACATAAACTACCTCGCCGGGACGAACATAATGCAGTTGCTCACGAGCTTCTTTCTCAATGGCTTGCGAATCAGACTTCAATGCCTGGATTTGCTTGTTGTAGAGCTCGTTTTCCTTTTGCAGCCCATCGATCTCTCTTTGCAGCCCGTTGTGCTCGGCGCGCTTTTGCTTGTAGACCACCATCCCGTTGGCCCCAAACATAATATGCATGAATAACCACACCGTGATTACGCCCACGGCAAGCGTGCCCAACCGGCGCCGAAAACTATAGATCCAACTCGCGCCCGGCTGGAACCAACGCGCGGCACGCTCAGCGGCAGCCTCTGCCTGAGGAGCCCTTTCTACCAGAGCCCTGAGCCCATCCCCTGGACGAACTGAAACACGAATTTTTGGGTAACGTTCTACTCGAAGATCCATTGCTTGGCCGACTCGCTCAATCTCTCCAGCGACTGCTCGCTGTCCGCTTCGGAATACACCCGAACCACTGGCTCAGTTCCGGAGAGGCGGTAGCACACCCAGGAACCGTCCTCCAACACCAGCTTGAGTCCGTCCTTGCGCACTACTTCACTCACCTTCCGTCCGGAGAAATTCTTGGGTTCATTCGCTAACTTACCAGTGAACTTGTCCATCACTTCCTGCGTCAAGTGGAAGTTCTCCCTTTTCGGAAAAAAGGAACCAACATCGGCAAATAGTTTCTTCAACTGCCGCCCTAATGTCTTGCCGCGGCGCGCCACCATCTCACAACACAGAAGCCCGGCAAGCACGCCGTCTTTTTCCGGGACATGATGACGAATGGAGAGTCCGGCGCTCTCTTCCCCGCCGATTGCGATCTTGTCCTGCTTGATCAGCTCTCCGATGTATTTGAACCCCACCGGGGTTTCATGCAGCTCAACCTTGTGATATTTGGCCAACGCGTTAATCATGTTGGTGGTCGCCACCGACTTGCCGACTCCATTTTTCCAACCCCGGCTCTCGACGAGATAATCGAAAAGTAAGGCAATGATGTAGTTCGGCTGGAAGAAAGTTCCGTCTTCGTCGACAATTCCAAAACGGTCGGCATCGCCGTCGGTGGAAATACCGATATGCGCCTTCCGTTCTTTCATCTTGTCGCGCATCTCGTTGAGCAGGTGTCCGTCGGGCTCGGGAGCATGTCCTCCGAACAGTACGTCGCGATAGTCGTGAACCGTGGTGACATCGACGCCAGCATCGCGCAGCAGCGCATCGGGATACCCGCGCGCGGCACCCCAAAGTGGATCGTAGACTACCCGCAGCCCAGCCTTCTTGATCACATCCAGATCAACAATTTCGCGTAGTCTCGCGAGATAGCTGGCGCGCGGGTCGAGCGGCTGGGCAACGATCTTTTTTCCGTTTTTCTGGTTCGGGCCGCCCATGTCTGATGCGGCTATCTCAGCCTCAATTCGCTTGGTGGCTTCCGGCAGGGCGGGAGCACCGTCGGGCGTAGAGAACTTGATTCCATTGTATTCAGGAGGATTATGCGAAGCTGTAAAGTTGATAGCCCCGGCGGCCTTTTCCTTGATCACGGCATAGGAAATAGCGGGCGTGGGGGCGGCATCTTCTATCAACAATGGCGTAATACCATGGCTGCCTAATATGTCGACGGCGAGTCCACAGAATGTCTCTCCCAGAAATCGCGGATCGCGGCCCACGATGACTCGTGCCCCCGATGGTTTTTGCGACACAACGTAACGCGCGATACCGGTGACCGCCCGTTGCACATTGGCGAAGGTAAATTCCTCCGCCACAACTGCACGCCATCCTGAGGTGCCAAACTTGATTGGAACTACCATTGGGGGAACCTTCCTCGCGGCACAAATGGTAATCTCGGTTCGCGGTTTGACAGAGGTCGATCCCGAGATCGAGTAGCAATTTTATATGACCGACAAGATTCTCGTCCTGACCACCGTCGGATCGGAAGCGGAGGCCCGCACCATCGCCAATGCCCTGGTCGAGCGCAAACTCGCCGCTTGCGCCAACATCCTTCCGCGCATTCAATCCATTTATCGCTGGCAGGGAAAAGTAGAAGAATCAGAAGAATATTTGTTGCTGGTCAAAACCACCCAAGACCAATTCGCAAAGCTGCGCGAGGCTATCGCAGAACTCCATTCCTATGAAATGCCGGAATGCATCGCTCTCCCGATAGCGGATGGCAGCGAAGCTTATCTTAAGTGGATTGATTCAACCCTGTGATGTTACCGATCTGCTCCGCTCTCCTCCACAATCGCCAAATCCCAGGGCTTCAAACTTAATGCCTGGTTGTGGCCAACGGTTTGCCCAGTGAGCAAGTCCGTGCCTGCCGCATAGGTGTAGTCAACCGTCTTGCCGTCGCTGGAATAGTTCAAGTAGTAGTGCAGCGTCTTTCCGAAACGATTCACCCCATGCTTCACCCGCACGGTGTCGGGTAGCTTCTGATCTGGCCCCGTCAACCCTGCTCTCTTCAAAGCTTCAAGAACAATTTGCTGCTGCAGTTTGTCCGATACCACCGTGCCTTCGTAGGTCAGTTCTCCGGCCCCGAAGTGGTTTTGCGTAATCGCCGGCCATCGCCCGAAGAACGGATGATCGTAAGACGCCAGCGCCTTCGCGTTTTCGAGTTGCAAAAACTCTGCCCATAGGCTGACCTGATTTCCGTCGCCAACCTTATAAGGATCGCCTTTCAACCCCAGCGGACGCTCCAGACTGGAAAATTCCTGATAGTTGAACCCGGCAGCCTCACGCAAAGGCCCGGGAGCCCGCTCCCAGCGCACGGCTGAATTCTCGTTAGTGAATCCGCTCTTAAAGGTCATCAGCACATGCCCGCCGCCCTTCACATAATCGGAGATTCTCTTCAACAACGCATCATCGGCAACGTATAGGGCAGGCACCATCAGCAGCTTGTACTGCGAAAAGTCGATTGTGCCGGGAAAGACAAAATCCGCCCCAACATTCGCGTTGTAGAGCGACCGGTGCAACTGGGCAATCAATCCGGCATAGCTGCCGCTCGCCTTGCCGGGAACCCAGCCATTGCCTTGCGAAGGCTCGTAGGGCATGAAGTTCAGCCCGTTAGACGAGTCGACGCTGTACAGAATCGCCACCTGGTTCTTGATCTTCAGATCCGCCAGGCGCGGACCGATCTTTTGCAATTCGTGCGCTGTCGTCGATACCTCGGCATAGGCGCGATTCGGCTCGAGATCATGACTGAGCACGCCTTTCCAATACGTCTCTTGCCCGGCGTGAATGGAATGCCAATGCCAGTATTCAACCATGTTGGCGCCACTGGAAACGTTGGTGTAAACATCCAGGCGAAGCTGTCCATCGTAAGGGGGAAATTGTCCCGCTGAGTCCCAACCCAGCGTCTGGGCATTGGTTTCTGTCACCAGATAGTTGCTGTGCTTTAGTGACCGCGAGAAATCTCCCTGCTCCGCCTGCCAGGCCCCGTCCAGGTGGTCCTGCATGCCGTGATAGGGATTGTTGGCCACGACGTCTAGGGTCTTCGCCACCTCAGGCTCGTTCACGTCCATCTTCATCATGCTGCCGTAGTCCTGGGTAACGAACTGGTCCGGGCGGCGGAACTGACGCACCATCGCCGCTTGCCATGCCAGATACTCGGTGACCCGCATCTGCTGCCAGCGGGTCCATTCCAGCTTGTACGACGTGCTGGTGGCGTTGTCACGAGTCGGCATGTTTTCCCAGCCGTTCACGCCTTGTCCCCAGTAGTTAAGGAACCAGGCTTTGTTAAGCGCATCCGTGGTGCGGAATTTCTGTTTGAGGTGGTTGACGAAACCGTCAAATACGTCTTTATTCGTCGCACCATTCGAGCCCGTCTCGTTATCGATCTGCCATCCGATTACAGCCGGATTGTCTTTGTAGTGGCTTATCAGATTCGTGATGACCCGCTTGGCATACATCCGGAAGGTGGGATTGTCGGTGTCCATATTCTGTCGCATGCCATAGCCAACCTCAGCTCCGCCCATGGGTCGGACCAGCACTTCGGGATGCTCGTGCCACATCCAGGTGGGAATTGAATAGGTCGGCGTACCCATAATCACCTTGATGCCTGCCTTGCCCATAGCATCGACGACACGGTCCATCCAGGCATATTCGAATCGTCCGTCCTGCGGCTCCCATAGGCTCCAGGTCGATTCCCCCATGCGCACCACGCTGATGCCAGCGGCCTTCATCATGGCTACATCCTTATCCAGTCGATCGGATGGCATGTATTCGTGGTAATAGGCCGCGCCATAAAGAATGGTCGGCTGGCTTGCCCCTGGAACCGCGTCTTCCGCGCAAACTGAGAGTGCCAAGCACACGAAGAAGACCAACACGGGCAAGGATATGTAACGGATAGCAAATAGACGCATGAAGGATTTTTCTCCGGAGGGATTGTACAGCGAAGGAGGTTTACCCAAAGGAAGTGCCGATTGCGGTCTGGATAAGTGAGGTCGCACCAACCGGAGGCAATCCTAAGCTCTCAGGCGAAGCTCTAAACCGGACGTTGACTGGGTGGATTCCCCGGTCCTTCCATGGCACTTTAGTGGGGTTGACCAAAGTAACCATCGGCGCTAACTTACGCGCAACGTGGTGCGCCTTTCGTCAAAACCGTGGTCGTACTTCATCTTGGCTGGCTCGCTGCTGGTCATCCTGCTGGTTCAGGTACTGCCATCAGTTGACTTGCCCGATACGGCTTTTCAACGGGATACTGAACCCGCTGAGATCCAGTCCCAGGCGGCCGCCCTGCCAGCCGTTGTGCTGGCTCCTTTAAATCCGAACCTGTTTTTTCCGGCCATGCGGGAGTTCCACCTCGTGCGTGAACACTCATCCCCCAAGCCGGAGCACGAATCCATTCTCATCTTTCAGCACTTATTGCGCTGTTAAAGCCTTCCAAAGACCCAATAGCTAGCAAGACACCCAGCCACTTACTCAACACTTAGCGGTTAGTTGCAGGCTCCCTCGAGCAACTGGCAAACCGGGGTTCGTCATGGAAGCACAGAAACTGACAAGTAACGCCGCCTCTGGCCATTCGGCGCCGCCTCCGGGCTTTGCCCCGAGGGACTTGAAGCACGCGCGCCGGGTAGCTGCATACCCGGAATTTGAGTCCGCCGTAGCCGGTCCCTACGTCAGTCTAAAATCGGCCCCACCGATCCGTTCCGCCACCTTGGGCGAACGAATTACGTTACGGGTTCCCATCGGGAAACAACCGCAGACGGTTTCCGTGCTCTCCGACTTTTCAGCCTTGGAGCAGTTCCGGACGGTTTGGAAGTCGTGGCCTGGAAGCCTGGACTCGGATATCGACTATTTTTGCGGAATGCTGGGCAGCCGTGGCAGCAATTGTCAACCGCATGTGATCGTATTAAGCCGTTACAACGAACCCGAGGCCATTCTGGTGGGCTTTCGTGAGAGGCGTCGGGTGCCGGTGAAACTGGGTTACCGGACGTTCTGCCAGCCTCAAGCCGAGGTATTGCAGTTTGTCTCCGGTGCGTTGCGAGGGTCAGCTTCGGAGGAAAATTGCACTGCTCTCGTTCGCGAAGTCATAGGGTGTCTGGATAGAGGCGAGGCCGACCTAGCCATTTGGGAAGACCTCGAGGTTGAATCTCCTCTCCACAAATTCGCCGTGCGCATGCCCCATCCATTCCTTGCCGACCATTGCAACTGGCAAGTTGACCATTGGCTGATGAAGTTTCCCCGAGGTCTTGATGACTTTCTGATGAGTCTGGAACGCAGCCAGCGCTCCAAGCTGCGGCGCAAATACAAGAAGGTTTTCACTCACTTTGACCAGCGCATGGAAATACGGGTCGTGTGCTCCGCGGCGCAACTGGAAGACGCAATTCCGCATTTCGAAGAAATCGCGCGCAAGACCGAGAAACGAAAGCAGGGTTACGGTTTTTTTGACACGCCAGACATTTGTCAGGAACTGACGCAGGCCGCGGACAACGGCTGGCTCAGGGCTTTTATTGTCTTTCTGGAAGGCCAACCCGCAGCCTTTTGGATTGGTACCCTTTACAACCGGGTTCTGCAAGCCGACTACGTGGGATTCGATCCAGCATGGGGAGAGTTCTCTCCCGGCATCTTCCTGTTCCTGCATGTGCTTGAAACTCTGCAGACTGAGGATATTGCCAACATCGACTTCGGCCGTGGCGATACCCAATTGCAGCAATGCTTCAGTGACATCAAGCGGGTCGAAGCCCGAGTGAGAATTCACGCTCCCACGGTTCGGGGCTTGTGGCTTAATCTGGCGCGAACCGCCGCTTTCCGGGCCACGACCCTGCTGCGCCGGGCGAATGGCTTTTCGTTGTCCAGGAAGTTAAATCAGTACCTGGGCGGGGAAGATAGGGATCCAGTTCAAGCCTCCTTGTCTCGCTCTCCTCACCACGAGTACCTCTCCTGGGGAGAACTGGAGCAGGTGAGCACCGGTCTGTGAGCCAAACCACCGTCAACCCCGGCGCCTTAATTTCAGCCACGACGGCAATTGAGGCGGAGACGGCAGACGGTGCTCCCCGGCCCCGCAGTGTTTCTCCGGGGCGACAGCCCAACGCAATCCGCAAACAGATTCGTGGGTCTAGCCTGCTGCTCAGCGGCAGGTTGTTGTCCGTGGGAATCAATTTTGCGGCCCAGATTCTCATGGTCCGCTACCTCACCACTTCTGACTTCGGTGCTCTCGGCTACGCACTGTCGGTGGTCGCTCTCTTTCAGACCTTCAGCATGTTGCAGTTTCAGGAAGTGATTTACCGGTACGTGCCCATCTACCATGAGCAGCGCGACTATGGACGCCTGCTGGGTACCCTCGTTCTCACCCTCGGAACCGTCGCCGCAACCTCCCTCATCGTTTTGACCCTGTTCTTTGCCTGGCCCAGTCTCCTGCTTCGATATATGAGTCATGAGCGGCTGCCTATCCAGCTGCTGGCGATCATGATTTTTCTCGTCCCCGTGCAGGCTTTGGACGCGGTGCTGATGGCGCTATTTGCCGCGTTCGCCAGCTCCAAGGCCATTTTCTTCCGCCGACATCTTTTAGCACCGGGCCTGATTTTCTGCGCAGTTCTCGCGCTCGTGCTCTCTCACAGCACTGTTACATTCCTGGCATATGGATACCTGGCGGCAAACATTGTGGGAGTGGTTGCCTACTGCTGGATGCTGCGTGGAGCCCTTCGCGCCCGCGGCCTGCTTGGTCAGTTGCGCGCACACCGAATGGTGATTCCCTTCAAAGAGATTGCCGGATACAGTCTGCCCCTGCTCACCGCAAGCCTGGTCAGTATGACGATGGGATCGGCCGGCGTCTTTCTCCTGGGATACTTTCACAGTACTTCGGAGGTGGCATCCTTCCGCGCAGCGCTGCCCGTGGCGCAACTGAACAATATCGTCTTCATGACCTTCGGGATGTTGTACACGCCGCTGGCGGCCCGGTTTTACGCCAAGAACGATTACCCGGCGATCAATTCTCTCTACTGGCGCACCGCAGTCTGGATGGCTGTCCTGACCTTCCCGGTTTTTGCCCTTACTTTTTCCATCGCACGCCCGCTTGTGGTCTTCATGTACGGCACTCGCTATTCGCAATCTGGGATAATTTTGGCCCTGCTGTCGTTCGGGTACTACTTTAACGTCGCCCTGGGCTTCAATGGATCGACCATCAAGGTATTGGGCAAACTCCGTTATACCGTCATCATTAATGTCGTTGCCGCAATAGTAAATATCGCAGGCAGCCTTTTGCTGATTCCCCGCTATGGTGCCCTGGGCGCGGCGATCGCTGCCGCGGGCGCCATGGTACTGCACAATCTTCTGAAGCAAGCCGGTCTTCGCCTCGCATCCGGCTTGCGGATCTTCGATCGTCAGTATCTTTCGTTTTATTTACTCATCGCCTCCAGCGCGCTGGGTTTGTTCATCGTTCAGCAGATCATCTCGAGCAACATCTTCGTTGCCGTTCCTCTGGCGGCATTGGTGTCTATCCTGGTATTGGCGGTGGCCAGAAGAAAGCTTGATGTTGCCGATACCTTTCCCGAGCTCCTCAAAATACCGGGAATGCGCCTGATCTTTGGATAGTGCCCCGCCTCACCCAATAGAACAGCTCACGCCGCGTCTCGGTTTCGGGTACGATTTTGAAGTTTCGCGCAATTGAGTTTTGAAAATTCTGCCAGAGGCCCTGAACATGTCCATGAAACGCCGCAATTTTTTGAGGTCCATCGCAGGCACCGCTGTACTCGGGGCCACCACGCGCCACCTGCAAGCGCAGGAACAGGTGGCTCGGGCCACTCACGGAATGCCCTCGCCGCGCATCAAGGACATTAGCGTCATCGAGTGCCAGCCCAACGGCGTGCGGCTGACGGTCGTGAAGGTCACCACCGACCAGGATGGCCTCTACGGCTATGGCTGCGCCACCTTTACCCAGCGTGCTGACCTGGTAAAACCGGCGGTCGAGAAATATCTAAAACCGTTTCTGCTCAATAAAACCACGGATCGCATCGAGGACGTCTGGCAGTCCTGCTACGACAGCTCTTATTGGAAGAACGGCCCTGTTTTGAACAACGCCATCAGCGGAGTCGACCAGGCGCTATGGGATATCAAAGGCCGGCAGGCAGGCATGCCGGTTTATCAGTTGGTTGGCGGCAAGTGCCGCGAGGCAGTCGACACTTACACTCATGCCGACGGCGCCGAATTTCAGGAAGTCGTCGACAATGCGAAGCGTTTCATGGAAAAAGGCTTCCGCCACGTACGCATTCAGGTCGGAGTTCCCGGAATGGCCGGCTATGGTGCTCGTGCTGGGGGAAATGCGCTAAAGGCGCTCCACGACAAACCCATGTTCGAGCCTGCCTACTACATGCGTCGCGCGCTGAAGTTGCTGGAAATCTGCCGCCAACAATTAGGCGAAGAAGTCGAATTGCTGCATGACATGCACGAGCGGTTGTTGCCGAACCAGGCGGTGCAGTTCTGCAAGGAAGCGGAAAAGTTTCGAATGTTCTTTCTCGAGGACCCGCTTTCGCCCGAAGATCTGGGGTACTTCCGGCAGATCCGCCAGAATTGTGCCACGCCGATAGCTATGGGCGAACTTTTCAACAGCCCCCATGAATGGCAACCCCTGATTGCTGAGCGCTTGATTGACTTCATCCGGGTGCACGTCTCACAGGCCGGCGGATTCACCCCAGCGCGTAAGATCGCGATTCTGGCGGAGCAGTTCGGGGTCAGAACCGCATGGCATGGCCCAGGCGATGTCTCACCCGTCGGCCACATGGCGAACGTCACCCTCGACATCGTTAGCTACAACTTTGGCATTCAGGAATATTCGGCCTTCAATGACCGCACACAGGAGATCTTTCACGGCTGCCCCGAAATGAAAGACGGATATCTCTGGGTGAATGAGCGGCCGGGATGGGGAATCGAAATCGACGAGAGGGCCGCAGCCAAGTCACCATTTATCTCCGGCCCCGACAACTTGAACGGCGGCTGGGGAGAGGTCCGGCGCCGTGATGGCACGGTGATTAAGCAATAGTTGCGTGGACAGTGCCATCTGTCATAAATGAAATGCCGCCTTGCCTTCGGCGGTGAGGGTGAAGTCTTCCCGCCTGGTCGTGGTAGGAGAAATAGATAAGGCCCGAAAAGCCCCTTATTCCTTCGCCTGCGCGACGCTGTCGCTAATCCATCTCGGCGGAGATCTTCCATGGTCGCAGCACTGGGATCCTTAATATCCTCACCTCCCTTAGGGTTTGGGTGGTGGAGGCGGTGTGAATTGCGCCAAATCGGAGAATCCGAGGATGTTCTCGATTTGATCTATCTTCTTTTCGGCATCTTCGAATCCATCCTTTCCGAACATCTTGTGTTCGATGTCTTCAAACTGATCGGAAATTTCATCCAGTTGCGTATTGGTGAAGTTCTTTTTCCAGGCGGGAAAGACAATTGTGTCCTCGCGGGCCGCGTGGTTCGCGTACATCAGCACGAAGCTGTCAAATACCGATGCCAGCGGTTCCGCATGAGCCACCGAAATCCTGGGACCGTTGGTGACGGCCAGAACATAATCGGTTATCTCGCGGCCGCGATTGTGTTGCTCGGTAAGGATGTCGGCATACCGCTTCAGTTCGCCGCCCTGTTTTCGTATTAGTGGGAATATATGTTGTTCTTCGAGCATGCGTTCGTGATAGTCCTCGCCGAAGGTCCGAAATAGCTGCGCCGTCTGGTGCAAGGCGGCAGGGTCAACGGTGGAAGACTTGGCACGCAATTTAGGGACAGCCTCAAAATAGACTAGGAGTGCGCGGCGTATCACTCCATGCTCGCGCATGAGATCTTCGGTTGCTGACACTTCCGGTTCTTTGTCTTTGTCGTTGTTCTTTACAGACGGCACCTCGACCTGGAGAGCTTCCGAGAACGATGGAAGCGTGGCGACGCCGGTCGCGACTCCAATTCCCAGAAAACCTGCTACTAGTTTTCGTCGATTCCAATCAGTAACCACGATAAGCCTCCCCCATAGCAATATCCGCCAAAAGGATTGCTAATAATGTTCCTAAGACTGCAGCGGGCTCGCTGTGGTTTGCCTCGGCACCTTCGATAGTCTCAATTAACCGTGTAGAATCTTGCGACCAAGTTTCTGGCCGTTGAACTAGCCCTATGGACGAGGCTTTCGCAATCCTTTTGTCGATCGGCATAGGGGCCTTCGTGCTCTTTGGTCCGTGGATTCTGCTATGGCGAAGCCATCGCAGGCGCAGCGCACAACGCCACGAAGATCAAGTGCGATGGGCCGAGCTGACCCGCCGGGTCCACCTGCTCGAACAGGCGCTCAAGGGCAGCGTCTCGCCCATCGACACCGAGACAAGCGCGCCTGCAAGGCAGCCCGAGGTCGCACCGACCGAGAGGAGCGTCGCATCGACCGGTTCCGGTTGAGTCGGCCCCTATCCCGCCAGAGGAGCAGCCGGCTTTTGACGAGCAGTCTGTCTGTCGTGACGCCTCCTCCTATCGTGGAGCAGCAAATACCCTCGGCGCAGGTTGCTTCGCAAGAGACCAGACCTGTCGCTTCACGATTGAAATCCGCCCTTGATGTCGAGGACAAACTCGGCGCCAACTGGCTCAACAAGCTCGGCATTGGACTCCTCGTGCTGGGCATCGCCTTCTTCCTCGCCTACCAACTCACCAACCTCGGACCGGCCGGTAAGGTGCTTGTGGGCTACGTGGTCAGCGCGGTAATGCTCGGAAGCGGGATCTGGCTGGAGCGCAGGGATCGCTACCGCATTCTGGCTCGCGCGGGCGCGGGTGGCGGATGGGCGCTGCTTTTTTTTACTACTTTTGCGATGTATCACGTGCCAGCGGCGCACATCCTGAACTCACAGTTGGTTGATCTGATTCTGATGCTGGTGGTGGCAGCTGCAATGGTGCTGCACACATTGCACTATCGCTCCCAGGTCGTCACCGGGCTGGCTTTCGTGTTGGGGTTTCTGACGGTGGGCGTGAGTCAATCAGACGTCTATAGCCTGGGCGCTGGCGCCGTGCTGGCCGCTGGGTTGGCGGTAATCGTGGTGAGGATGAAGTGGTTCGAGCTGGAACTGTTCGGCATGCAGGCCAGCTATCTGAATCACTACCTTTGGCTGCGTCCGATTATCGAGCCGATGAAGCACCACCGGCATCCCTTCCCAGAGTTCCCTGCCAGTGCAGGTCTGCTGCTCCTGTACTGGGCGGTCTTTCGTGCATCCTATCTATTGCGCAGCCCAGACAATCAGAAACAGGAGCGCACTTCCACAATCGCGGCAGTATGCAACACGGTTTTGGTGTTGCTGCTGTTCAAGTATCAGTCCACACATCCGGAATGGGCTTTCTGGGCACTGCTCGCCATTGGAGGAATCGAAACCACACTCGGCCAGCTTCCAATAGCACGCCGTCGCCGCACCGCCGTGGTTGTGCTCAGCACGCTCGGGGTGATTCTTTTGATTGCGGCCTTCCCGTTCCGCTCATCAGGAATGGAGCTATCGGTGTTCTGGCTGATGGAGGCCGAAGCGCTGTTGCTGATCGGCGTGTGGACGGGCGAAGTCGTCTTCCGACGACTCGGTGGTGCCACATCGCTGCTCTTAGCCGGGCGGATGGTCAGCATGGATGCGGCTCGGGTAGCCGGCATGCGCATGGACGGCGCCGACGTCCGGCCGCAGTGGCCGCTATCGGTTTTCTTCCTGGTTGCCACCTGCGTTTTCTACGCCAATGCTCACTGGATATTCCCACGCTGGTCTGACTTATTCACCCATGAGATTGATCGGCGCGTGATGCAGCGTCTTTCTTATGTAGGTGCGCTGACGGCGGCGATCGCCGTTGTGGATGGCGTTTCCGGAAGCATGGACGGCGGTCGCCTGGTCTGCGCTGGGACTGGCACTGATCTTGACCGGCAGAAGGCTTGGTGCCGAACAATTACGATACCAGGCAAACTTCCTGGCCGTGGCCTCGATACTGCGAGCACTGTCTATCAATCTCGAAAGCACCACCACTTATCACGGAGTCAGTCAACGAGCCTTGACGGTCTCATTGGTCGCAATCCTGCTCTACGTGACGTCGCGTTGGAGCGGCGATGCTTCCGAATCAGCGCCTGGTCTTGACCCGCGGGTGCTGTGGCTATTGCACAAGGGCATCTACACCTGGTCAGCGTCGTTATTACTGGGACTGCTGGCCTGGTATGAGTTGCGCCCCATCGGCGTGGCGGTGGCGTGGGCCATTGGCGGATTGTTACTCCTGGAAGTTGGCTTAAACCGAAAGTTGCTGTCGACACGGCTTCAGGCGTACGCGGCTCTGTTCGCGGCATTCCTGAGAATATTCTTCGTCAACCTGAACGCCAGCGGGTCCCCGGGTGAGATAAGCCCGCGCTTTTACACCATCCTGCCTGTAGCCTTTGCGTTTTTCTATAGCTACTGGCAACTCTTTGAGAATCGCCAGGCCCTCAGGAGGACGGAGGCAAGGCTTCTGGTAAATGCCTGTTGCTGGATGGGGACCATCACCATCGCAGGCCTGGTGCGCTTTGAACTGGAAGCCGATTGGGTAGCCGCGGGATGGGCCGCCCTGGCCTTCGGGCTTACCGTTGTAGCCTGGAGGAGCCAGCAACGAGTTTTCTCCCACCAGGCGTTGCTGCTCTCCATGGGTGTTTTGTTCCGTATCATCCTGCACAATTTCTACCAGCGCAGCTACTTCCCCGCTCCATCGTGGATCACAACCCGATGGACCACGGTGGGGACTGCATTGCTGCTATTGCTGGCAGCGTTGCCATTCCTGTTCCAGTTGCGCGAGAAGAACATGCCAAGCCGCAAAAGCGGTTTCCGGCGAGTCTTCGAGTTTTTCGAGCGCCGCCCGGAGCAGGTGTTCTTTTTCATCGTGCTGGGATTGCTTACAAGTCTGTTCGCGATTGAAATGCGGCGCGGCATGGTGACACTCTCGTGGGGAGTGGAGGCGATGGCGGTATTTGTGTTCGCGCTTTGGGTGGGAGAACGTAGCTTCCGCCTCGCGGGGTTGGGATTGCTGTTGCTAAGCGCCGCCAAGATCCTGGTTCTGGATGTATGGAGACTGAATCCCAGCGATCGCTATCTGACCTTGATTGTGCTGGGTGCGGTGCTGTTGTCGGTGTCATTCCTGTACACCCGCTACCGCGAGACCATACGGCAATATCTATGAAGCACTGGATTTCGCTCACGGCAATTGTTTGGTTTGGCATCGGCGTCATCGCGTTCAGCGAGCGGCGAAAGGTAGATGTGCCGGCCGGACCGGACGCCATCCTCTACCTGGTCGCAGACACGGAGCAGGAATTGACTCGCATGCCGGTGCGATTCACCCGTATGAGCGATGCGAAAGAGATTGAAATTGGCAATGGCATCGCCGCCGGCTACACCCTTCAGCAGGAACAGGAAAAGGTCGCCTCTGTCCAAACCGTGCAGAGATACCTCACCCAGGTGGGCTCGCGGCTGTCAGCCCATGCTAAGCGGAAGCTGCCGTACAAAGTTCATTACATTCCTGACAAATACTTCGTCAATGCCTTCGCTCTTCCCGGTGGACATATATACGTCGGCCAGGGGTTACTCGCGCTGATGGACAGCGAAGACGAACTCGCGTCGGTAATCGGGCACGAGATCGAGCATGTCGACCACTACCATTGTGCGGAGCGGGCGCAGTTGGAAATGGCGCTGCGAAAGATCCCGCTTGGCGGATTGGCGTCTCTTCCGCTTCAAGTGTTTGAGGCGGGCTATAGCAAGAACCAGGAACTGGAGGCAGACAGTGAAGGTACTCGCATGACCGTCGCGGCCGGGTATTCCGCCAATGGCGCGATTCGGATGTTTGAGGCGTTCCAGCGCGCAGAAGAAACCGCGCGCCGGAAAGCCAGAAATCCGGGCGAAGAAGCAAACGAGGTGGCCCGGCAAACCCTCGAAGGCTACTTCCGGTCGCATCCGTTGCCCTCAGAGCGCATCGCGCTGGTGCAGAAGTTGATTGCCAGTGAAGCCTGGCCGGTAGGTGCAGAACGGGATTTGGAAATTGCTTATATTTTCTGGGCAGCACGGGCGGAGGACCTCTTTGCGGAACACAAGTATGCCGAGGCGCAAGCAGCCGCGCTGCGTTCGCTAAAAATGCAGCCCGATCGCCAGGATGCAATGGAAGTTTTAGCCAAGGCATATTTTTCGCAGGCCAGCTTCGCCGATGCGGCCGCAACTTATCGCAAGATTTTGCAGCTGGATAGCCGAGCCGAATTCGCAAAGGACTACGCTATGGCGTTGGCAGCCGCGGATAGAAAAACTGCGGCCAAAGAGTTTGAATCGTGGGCCAAGAGCGTCTCAGCCGAACCGAGCGGCCTACGCGCTACACCTCCCGGGCCTCTACCTACTGGCGGATAATCCGGCCCCAGCGGCCAATCTGTCAGAACAGCTGAAGCCGGGAGAAATATTCCACTCCTCCCGAAGAGTTTGGAGAGCTGGGCTGGTGGTATTACCGGGCTGGAAATTACTCGCAGGCGCTACCCCTGTTGGAAGATGCGGTGCAGCAACGGCCGGGTACCACACAGTGGCTGACAGGCCGGGCCTGGGTACAGATCCAAGACAACAAGCTGGAAGACGCGTTTAAGAGTCTCGATGCAGGGTACGCCTCCGGAAGGACCAGCCCTGACCGGAGAATGGCTCGGGCCGTGGCATTCTGGCTTTCCGCCCAAAAAGACTCCGCAGTTGCCGAGTTCGACTCAGCAGTCTCAGAACAGCCGGAGTGGAAGAACCCCCGATGGGTACAGGCCCTGTATTCCACTTTGGTGGCTGACACGATACGAGAGATTCAAACTGAGAGCGATCGAAGACTGAACCTGCGGCGGGCGCAGTTGGCCACGCGACCGTAGTACCGCTTCCCATACTGTCTTAGTCTTTTCCTCCCAATTTCCCACTCGACAAGTTGGCAAACAGATTACGTCTTGGATACAACGGGGTGACAAATCGATTTTCTAAACAAAATATATTGGTTCGAAACAATCCTGGCCGCATCTATTTGGCAAGATTCAAATCGTTTAGAACACATCGCCAAACTGGATTGTGGGTACTTATTAGGAGGTGAATGCTTGATATCCGCATGTTTTCATATCACCAGCACGCCTGAAAACGGCCCCACCACACCGACCAATTCCCTGTTCAGCACCTTGTACTTTGAGCTGCACCGCCTGGCGAAACGGCAACTCGCACGGCAGTGGGGACCCGGGAACCCGAGTGTTACTACGCTGTTGCACGAGGCGTATCTGGATATGTCATCTCGCGACGGTGCCATTTTTCCGGATGAGGCACGCTTCATGGGGTATGCCGCCCGGGTGATGCGCGGGCTGATCATTGACAATGCCCGAAGCCGCGATGCCAATAAGCGCGGCGGCCAATTTGAGATCACTTCCCTGGGGGACCATGACGTTGAGAATCCGGCAGACGCGAGAGAACTCTCGCAAATCAGCGACGCGCTGGACAAGCTTGCGGAGGTTGAGGCCAACCTGGCCGAGTTGGTCGATTTGAAGTTCTTCTGCGGATTTTCGTTCGCTGAAATAGCCGCGCTGCAAAATCTCTCGGAGCGCACCGTCCAGAGAAAGTGGGAAAAAGCGCGCATCTATCTCCGTCGCGCCATCCGCGCGGAAGTTTCAATCTGAGAACATGCGGGCGATAAGCTCCATTTCGTGGCAGGTACTCAGTCCATATCTGGACGAGGCGCTCGAAATGCCCTCCGAACAGCGCTCGCGCTGGGTGGCGTCTCTGCGAGCGGAGAATCCGGAGTTGGCGCACCAACTGGAGACGCTATTGCGCGAACATGTCACGCTGGCGCAAGCGGGGTTTCCTGGAGAACGGCAGCGTAGGCAGACCGACCCTGGCGGGGCAAACCGTTGGTGTCTACACCCTGATATCGCAGATCGGCCAGGGCGGAATGGGAAGCGTCTGGCTGGCGGAGCGCAACGACGGGAGATTTGACCGCCGCGTGGCAATCAAGTTTCTTAACCTTGCGCTCATAGGCAAGGCGGGAGAACATCGCTTCAAACGTGAGGGCAATATACTCAGCCGGCTGGCGGATCCACACATCGCCGAGCTGCTCGACGCAGGAATCTCGCAGGCCGGGCAGCCTTACCTCATTCTCGAATACATCGAGGGTGACCACATCGATCGCTATTGCGATCAACGCAGGCTTAGCGTGGGAGCACGGCTGCGCATATTTCTTGAGGTGCTGGGAGCGGTATCGCATGCCCATGCCAACCTGATCGTGCATCGCGATCTGAAGCCGTCAAACGTTTTGGTGGGAAACGACAGCAAAGTTAAGCTGCTCGACTTTGGAATTGCCAAGCTGCTCGAAGGCGAAAGCAAGCCTGCGCCGCCGACCCGACTGACGATGGAAGGTGGACGGGCGATGACCCCCGAATACGCGGCCCCGGAACAATTGAAGGGGGAGCCCGTAACCACGGCCACCGATGTCTATGCTCTCGGAGTGCTGCTCTACTTGCTGCTGACCGGACAACACCCGGCTGGGCCCGGTCCGCACACCGCCGCAGACCTCATAAAGGCAGTCGTAGAGCGTGAGCCGGTTCGTCCCTCTGACATCGTCACTCGCGAGAGGGCAGGCGAAGAGGCAGCCAGTGCGCATGCCGCGAAGCGCGGCAGCACTCCCGACCGGCTTCATCGCTTGTTGCTTGGAGACCTCGATACGATTGTCACAAAGGCGTTGAAGAATGCGCCCGGTGAACGCTACGCCTCAGTCACCGCGCTGGCAGACGATCTGCGACGGTTTCTGAAGAACGAGCCCATCAGCGCCCGACCGGAGACTCTCGCCTATCGCGGAGCCAAGTTCGTCCGCAGAAATCGTACGGCGGTGGCACTCGCCACTCTGGCAGTTGCGGCGACCGTAGGGGGCGTGACTGGAACGTTGGTTCAAACTCGAACCGCGAGAGCGCAACGTGACTTCGCACTGCGCCAGGTGGAACGGAGCGAAGCGCTTAAAGATTTCCACGAATTTCTTCTTTCCGATGCCGCGCCATCAGGGAAGCCGTTCACCGTCAATGATCTTCTGGCCCGCGCAGAGCACATTGTGGAACGACAGCATGCGGACGACGATCCGACTCGGGTCATGTTAATGACTTCGATTGGTCGTCAATACCTGGCACAAGATGAGGGCGCCAGCGCCCGCCGCGTACTCGAGCTTGCTTACATCCTGTCCCGATCGGTCTCTGATCGGTCGATAAGGGCGCAGGCCTCTTGTACGCTGGCAGCGCAGCTGGCTCGAGACGAACAACTACAGCGAGCCGAGCAGCTTTACCAGGAAGGGCTTCGGGAACTACCGGAGGATCCGCAATTCGCGCTGGCGCGAATCGATTGCCTTCAAAGTGGAAGCGAGATTGCCCAAGAGACTGGAGCTATTCGGGAGGGAATCACGCGATCACTGTCGGCGCAACGCGTTCTCGAGAGGTCGCCCTTCAGATCTGACACCCTGGAACTCAATCGCTGGACGGATCTGGCAAAATCCTACAGTTCGGCGGGACAGGATGCTGAAGCCGTCTCGGCATTCGAACGTGCCGGCGCATTGCTCACCTCCCTGGGACGGGATGACACCGGGACCGCTGTTTCGCTGTTCAATAACTGGGCGCTTGAACTGGACCAGATCGGACATCCGCTGGAAGCGCAAAAAATGTACCGGCGGGCCATTGATATCAGCAGTGCGGGCCATTCGGAAGACGCTGTGTCTCCGATGGTACTGTGCAACTACGCCAGGTGTCTAAGGGATCTGGGCCGCCTCGACGAGGCGGCCGATTATGCGGAACGTGCATACGAGAAAGCACAACAGGTTGGCCTTGAGATAGCAGTCAATTATTCTTTGTTGGCGCGGGCGAAAATCTATACCTCTCAAGGGAAATCCCGGCGCGCAGCCGCCATGTTTGCCGAGGTCAAGCCGAGATTGGAAAACAGCCTGCCCCCTGGCCATTATGGTTTTGCCTCATTGGCTTCGGCGCAGGCGCTCAACGCGTTGGCCCAGGGTGATGTCTCAGCTGCACTAAAACTTGCAGATCAGTCGGTTGCCATCGACGAGGCGGCCATCACGGCAGGTGGCGAAGGCAGCTATTACATGCCCACCCTTCTGATCAACCGCGCAACGGTTGAACTCGAAGCCAGGCGTCCGCATTTGGCCGTAGAAGACGCATCCCGGGCCTTGACTTTGTTGCAAGCCGGCAGCAAGCCGGGAACATTTTCCAGCATCCAGGGCGCCGCCTATCTGGCGTTGGGGCGCGCGCTGAGAGCTCAGGGCAAGGTAAGGGAAGCGAGCACCGCATTCGGGTCCGCAGCCGAGCATCTCAGGGTTACCGTGGGCCCTGATCATCCCGACAGTCGCCAGGCTCAACAACTGGCACGCTCCACAACCTAGCCCCACCTTTTCCAACTCTGCCTGTCGTCTTTTCCTTCTGTTTTTCGATATCCCAAGTAGAGACCAACAGTCGATGGCGCTCGGAAACCCACCGGGTACCAAGGACGGGAATGAGTCCCCGCAACTCAACCTTTAGGAGGATCCATGAAAAGCTTTATTGTCCGCATTTTCGCTCCGATGTTGTTCGTGGTCATGGGAATGGCGATGGCGGCGCCAGCGCAAACAATCTCCACCATCAAAGTCTCGATTCCCTTTGAATTTAGCTTTGGTGACAAGACCTTCCCTGCCGGCAACTACGCCTTGGTGCAACCATCGGAACATTTCCTGGTTTTGCGCGGTTCCGAAGGAAATAGTCTCGCAGAAGTCCCCACCCAGTTCGTCGAGTCTTTCCGGCCCGCGGATGGAACGAAACTCAAGTTCTATCCCTCGAACGGCAAGTACACGCTGGCTGAGGTTTGGCTTAGGGAAAGCTATTCCGGGTTAGAGCTCTACAAAGCCAAAGAACAGAATTTCGAGAAAGGCCATTCGGTCCAGGTTAGCTTGATCCACGAGTAGCACGAGAAACGAACCGTGAATACCTCGACAGACCGATGACCATGACTGGATATTCAAATGGAACGACTACAAACCATCGTGGAAGCGCTTCTTAACCTCTGCCCAGTGAAGCGAAACGGCATGAGGTGCACGCTGCCGTTGGATCACGCGCCGGCTACACCTCACCAATTCACCGGGACGCGCTTCCACCCATCCCCTGCCGCCCCGACGCCGTTAAGATATATCCATGAAGTTCCACACGGAATATCTGACCTTTCACACCAGGAAACATCGCGAGTACATTCACCTAACCCCGCAGGTTGACACCATCCTGAAGAAGAGTGGGATCAAAGAAGGTATGGTGCTGGTTTCGGCAATGCATATCACCGCCGGCGTCTACGTGAACGACAATGAATCAGGATTGATCGAGGATATCGATCAATGGCTGGAGGCCCTGGCACCCTTCCGCAAAGACTACAAACATCACGATACCGGGGAGGACAATGGGGACTCCCACCTGAAATCGCTCATCATTCACCATGAGGTAATTGTTCCCGTCACCGCCGGGCGACTTGACCTGGGGCCATGGCAACGAATTTTCTACGCAGAGTTCGACGGTCAGCGGGATAAGCGGCTCATCGTCAAGGTGATGGGGGAGTAGCCTTTCAGAACAGAAGCACCCCGGTGGCCGCGATCACCAGTCCGATGCCTCCGGTCACGATGCCGAGGAGCCAAAACGTCCGGCGACCTGAGAGCAGCGTTATGGAAGTAATGACCAAGGCAATTTCCAGAAATACCTCTCCCAAATCGAAGCGGTTGGCACGCCTGCGTTCGTGTTCGACTTCCTCTTCCAGCCTCCGGGCTTCGGCGTCGAGTTCTTTCTGTTCGTCGCGGTAGCGCTCGGCTTCCGAAGCGTATTTTTCGCGAAGCCTGTCCGCCTGCGCTGCCTCCTTGGAGTTCATCAGAGAAATCATGTCGGCGAACTGCTCGTCGCTGTGGCGTCGGATATTTTTGGCCTGGAAGTAAGCCCATTGATCGCTGACCTTATTCTGCAGAACAACCTCTTCGGTGTGAGCGCGGTGTCCGAGCAATGACACCGTTGCAACCAGGACTGCCAGGATCGCCATGGTCAGAGACACCGGCGCGAGATCGGGATTGTGACGTGCGTTCTCGGCGTGTTCCTGTAATTCTTGAAGTTCGTCTGTCATAGGTCTCCTTTAGGTGGGCGACCAGATATTTTACCCGTAGTTCATGGCATGTTCGTCTGCCGGATCTAGGCGTTCGAGGATTAGCTGGAAAGGGTTGATTAGACAAATCTTACTCCCCGCCCGGAAGTCCAAAGATTCGGTCACAGGTGTGCCAACTCGTCGTGTTCGAATCTGTTTCGTCGTTTGCAGCCGGGTAAGCTCTTCCCGGTTGGAACTCACTAGTGCAATTCCGCACGGCTCACTTCTATCGCGACGCAACCAACCGCGCCGCTGCAGCGGGACAAGCCCGTTGTTGCACAAGCTGTGACCTCCCAGATGTTGAGCTCCAGGGCGTCACTGGGGCAGGGATGACGCCACTACTGGTGTGTCAGGCCTGACACATCGTGGCCGGAGTGGCACGAATTAGCCCCTAAAAACCCCAATAAGCCTCCTCTTTTCATCACCCTACGTCTGGGGAACAACATGCTTCCTATCTGGAGTGCCGGCGGCCAAGCAAAAGGGGCGGCAGGCTACAGGAGGATCTATGCAACTCATCATGACGACTCTATCCGTGATCGCTGGAATGGTGTTTTCTCTGGGAATCTCCCTGTTGGTTGAAGAATTGATCTTCGGCAAGGTATTCCCACTTCTCTTCGCGCCCGCGATGGCGGTTCGGATTAGATCCGAACGCCAATAAGATCGACAAACAAGAATCAGGGGGCTCTATGTTGTTCGGTGAATATTTTTGTCTGGTGGGTGGAGGGATGATGATCGGGATCGCCGCATCGATTTTGGCTTTCGAATCGTGGCGCGCCCGATCGCAAGCGCCCAGATGGCCCACCGGCTTGGCGCTGACAATGCTGGCATGGGGTCCAATTCTATTGGGTGCTGGAATTTTGGTAGTCGCGGACGCGCAGCTGCACTAGCGGGCCGCGTGCAGTCGGCACTATCGGGAACGGTAACGGGGATGACGAGGACCAAACTGAGGCGTGGCCGCAGCGCAGTTTATAATTCGCGCATCCTGTCCTTTCATTTTGCAGCCCGGGTTTTGCTGGGAGTTCTGGTGATGTGCCACGGAATCCCCGCAAACAGCGAAGACTTAGCTCCCCTGGAAGACAAATTCGCGGAAAAGATCATTTCTGTCACCGGACCGGGGCTGCTGTCCCTTGAGGTGGCGAACCATTCTTCCCTGAATCAAGCGGAAGTGGAAGCCGTGCAGCGAGGGTTGATAACGAGCCTGGCAAGCTTTGGTGGACGAGTCGTCAACGGCGATCCGGCAGCTGCTGCGGTTCGAATCTCTCTGTCGGAAGATTTGAAAAATTACGTCTGGATCGCGGAGATCAAACAGGGAGCCGGTGAACCTTCGGTTGCCATGATTTCGATGCCGCGATTGAAGCTGAATGTTTCTCCGCTGGAAGGCGGATCGCTGGTCATCCGCAAAACGCTGGTGTGGTCTTCACAAGACCAGATTCTTGATGTGGCCGAGATCGCCGGCAATCCTGCCCGTGCAGTGGTTTTGTATCCCGAGCAGATCACCCTCTATCAGTCACAGGGGGGGAAATGGCAGGCTGAACAGTCCGTTCCGTGGCCCATTCTCAGCCATGGCCAAGGGACTTGCGAGGGAGGCTCGCGCCGCGCAAAGATCGCCTCTTCGATGCCTACCTGCCGGGCGCTTTCTGTCAGAGTACAAGCGGCCTGCCCCTTGGAGTAACTTGCCGGCAGAGCGATGATCCGTGGCCACTGGCAGGCGAGCAATTTCCCCTGAGCGGATTCTTCACTCCGGCCAAGAATTATTTCACCGGAGCGCTTTCGCCGGGAATTGGAGCGCAACGTTCCTTGCCGGCGTTCTATTCGGCGGCAGTCATTCCGCGCACTCCGGCTCCTCTTTGGTTGTTCGCAGCGGTGGATGGCAATGTGCATTTGCTGGATGGCACAACAGACCAATCCGCAATTTTGAGATGGGGCAGCGACATCGCCAGTATTCACAGCGGTTGCGGATCAGGTTGGCAGGTGCTGGCAAGTTCGCCCAATGGTGCGGACGATGCAGTGCGGGCATTTGAAATCCGTGATCGCGAAGCAGTGCCGGCAACGCAACCTCTCGCGCTGGGTGGCAGTGTCAGTGCATTGTGGACGGCATTCGACCCCACCAGCGCCATTGCCGTTTTACACAGCCGGGAGACGGGAACCTATGAGGTTTATCGCCTTACGATTACTTGTGGCCAGTAGCCTGTTGCTGGGGAATGCTGCGGCCGCGACCCGCCCGCACTATGGCGGCAATCTGCGCGTAATAATGTCCGCGTCAGGGAGTTTGGATCCGGTTGAACTTTCGGGAACAGTGGGGGGACGAAACATTGCGCGATTGCTTTTCGACACCCTGACGACAATAGATGACCGCGGAATTACACAGCCTGGGTTAGCCACTTCGTGGCAGTCGGATCGCGGAAAATCGCAACTGGCAGTTCTCTTTGCGGCCTGGGGTTAGGTTCGCGGACGGTTCCCCGCTAACTCCCGAAAGTGTCTCCGCTTCATTGCGGACGATAAACCCGGCGTGGCACGTGGCGGCGGGTAGCGACAGCATTGCAATTCAAGTCGATCCTCGGAACGTAGATTTGCCCGCCGTGCTGGCTCTGGTGCGCAACTCCATTGTGCGGCGTGAAGGCGGGAAGTTAGCCGGTACCGGACCTTTTACCGTGAGCGAGTGGCTGCCGGGCAAAAGGCTGGCACTCACAGCGCGAGACGATTATTGGAATGGACGTGCTTTTCTGAGCTCGATTGACATCGATCTCGGTGGCAATTCGCAGTCGGTCGATTTTGGTAGACATCAGGTGGTGGAGATCACGCCGGAACAAGCGCGTCGCGTTGCTGACAGCCGCGTTTCTGCTTCTTCGGAACTCTTGGCCTTGGTGTTCGCGCGCATTCCGGCTTCTGCCATGGAAGGACGGCTACGAGGTGCGCTGTCATCAAGCATTGACCGCAAGGTGATTGCGGAAGTTATTTTGCAGGGCGGTGCAGAACCGGCGCGCGGGCTGCTGCCGGGATGGCTGACCGGCTACGATTTTCTGTTTTCTACAGACACAAATCTAGCCTCGGCTCGCCAGGCAGTTGCCGAAACTAAACAGAAGCCTGCCTGGAGCCTGGGATACGATGCCAACGATCCTCTGGCACGATTAGTGTCAGAAAGAATCGCACTGAACGCCAGCGACGCCGGTATCAGGCTATTACCGACGCCTCGCGCGGATTCGGATGTGCGCCTGGTGAGGCTGAGTCTGGCATCGCTTGATCCCCATATCGCCATGGAGAGTTGGGCGGCCAGCATCGGCTTGGTACCTCCGAAATTTGCCGGCGGTTCAAGCGAGGAGTTATACGCCGCCGAACGGGTGCTCCTCCAGACCCAGCAGGTTATCCCACTAGTTCATGTGAAAGCCGCGGTAGCGGTCGCGGGCGTGGTGAATGGTTGGAGCAACAGCCGAAGCGGCGACTGGCACCTCGTAGATGTGTGGCTGGGAGTCGAGAAGCCGTGAGCTTTCGCCGCAAGTTGCTGCTCGCGTTCGCGCTCACGGTGGTGCTTTCGGTGATCACAGTAGCCTGGATCGCATCGGTAGTAACGCGCCGTGCTTTCGAACAAGCGGATAACGAGCGTAGTGCGGCACTAGTGGCGCAGTTTCGCCATGAATTCGCGCGCCGCGGCCAGGAAGTGACCCGCCGAGTGCACAACATAGCGGGAGGAGAGACTGCCACTCGAATGGCGGCAGCAGCGGCAAATTCGCCGCGTGACTACGGAGCCTTCGTAAACGATGCCAAAACAATCGCCGGGGAGCAACAGCTTGACTTTCTGGAATTTGTCGACGGCGACGGAACCATCCTTTCTTCTGCCCAGTGGCCGGCGAAGTTTGGCTATAAGGAAAGCAATTTTTCACCAGCATCACCAGGGAAACCGTTCTACGTAAGCAGGAGGCTCCGGAAGGAACGGTGCTGGGACTGTGCGCCACCGACCAGGTTGCCAATGGAAGTAGCCCGATTTTCGTCATTGGCGGGCAACGCCTCGATAAAGATTTTTTGGCATCGCTCGAATTGCCCGCCGGTATGAGAGTGATGTTTTATCAAAATCTGGAAAGCCAACTCTCTTCGAAGCTCCTGCTTGATCCTTCCGGCAGCCTGCAAGATCCCGCGAAACTGACGAGCCTGATCAATCATGCAAGGGAGCAGAAACAAGACGTCGCAGAGATCGTCCACTGGTCTGGAGACGCCGCAGAAGATGAGACGGTGCACGCCATCCCTCTCAGTGGTGATGACAATCATGTTTTGGGCATTCTGTTGGCCGGAACCTCCCGGCGGCCCTATGTAGAGTTATTGCGGCGCATTCGGTCAGGGGCGCTTCTGGCGGCAGCCGCGGGACTGGTGTTTGCAACTCTATTCAGCAGTTGGGTGGGAGCACGGGTGACGCGTCCCGTTGTGCGATTGGCGGAGGCCGCACGTGAGGTCGCTGCCGGGAACTGGTATGCCCAAGCTGAGGTTACGTCCTCAGATGAATTGGGAGAGCTGTCTGAAGCGTTTAATCGCATGACTCGCGATCTGGCAGAACAACGCGAACGATTGGTTAAGACCGAGCGAATCGCGGCGTGGCGTGAGTTAGCGAGGCGGTTGGCGCATGAGTTGAAGAATCCGCTGTTCCCGCTACAGCTGACGGTAGAGAATCTGCTGCGGGCGCGGCAACAAAGCCCGGAGCAGTTCGAAGAGATCTTTCAGGAAAGCTCTGCGACGCTGCTGGCGGAGATTGCGAACCTGAAGGCGGTGGTAGCACGCTTCAGTGATTTCGCCCGGATGCCGCAACCGCAACTGCAGTCGCTGGATCTGAATGAACTCGTCCGCAACGCAACCCGTCTGTTCCAGGCTCAGTTTCAATCCCCGAGTCATGGTGCGATTGAATGCAAGCTCGATCTGGATGAAGCGCTTGGACAGATCGAGGGCGATCCTGAACTGCTGCATAGGGCTCTGTCAAACCTGTTGTTAAATGCCATGGACGCGATGCCGCAAGGTGGAACTCTCACCGTCGCCACCCGAAAGGACCACAAGCAGGTAGTCCTCTCGGTCTCGGATACCGGCGTGGGAATGACAGAAGAAGAGTGCGCACAACTTTTTACCCCGTACTACACCAGCAAAATGCACGGCACAGGGCTAGGCCTTGCAATTGTGCAATCGGTAATTAACGACCATCATGGACGGGTCAGCGTGACCAGCAAGCCGGGCGCGGGATCAACCTTTGTGATCGAGTTGCCACGAACGGGGCAGCAGGCTCAAACAATTTCCCACTGGAAAGGATTCTCCTGAACGTGGCAAGCAAAGCGCATTTATTGATCGTCGACGACGAGGCCAATACGCTGGCATCGCTCTCCCGTGCCTTCCGCCTTGCGGGACATGAAGCTACCGTGTGCGATAACGCAGCCAAAGCTCTCGAAATCGCAAAGGCGCAGACCTTTGATCTGATCTTTTCTGACGTCGTAATGCCGGGTAAGGACGGGCTCTCGCTCCTGGAGGAATTGAAATCGCAGGGAGTTTCGACGCCGGTGGTGATGATGTCGGGTCAGGCGCACATCGATATGGCAGTAAAAGCAACGCGGCTGGGAGCACTGGACTTCCTGGAGAAACCAATCTCCACCGATAAGCTGCTGCTGACCGTGGAAAATGCGATGAAGCTGCAGCGGCTGCAATCGGAAAATCGACAACTCTTGCAGCGACTGGGTAAGCACGAACTGGTATGGTCGGGCGAAACCATGAAGAAGGTGATGGCGCAGGTGGAGCGCGTCGCCGCGAGCGAGACACGCGTTTGTATTCTGGGCGAGACCGGAACGGGCAAGGAGCTCGTGGCGCGCACGCTGCATGAGAAGAGTCCCCGGGCGGGCGGTCCGTTTGTGACTTTGAATTGCGCGGCGGTTCCGGCGGAGTTGATTGAATCAGAACTGTTCGGGCACGAGAAAGGATCCTTCACCGGCGCCGCTGGGCGCCACCTTGGGAAATTCGAACAAGCCGGCGGCGGCACCATCTTCCTCGATGAGATCGGCGACATGCCATTGGCCATGCAGGCCAAGTTGCTGCGCGTGTTGGAGGAGAGCGAAGTGGAACGCATCGGAGGTGAAAAGCCCATTCGGGTGGACGCACGGGTGATCGTGGCTACTCACCGCAATCTGGAAACGCTCGTAAAGGAAGGCAAATTTAGGCAGGACTTGTTCCATCGCGTTTATGTATTTCCCCTGGCGCTGCCTCCGTTGCGGGAGCGCCGTGAGGATATTCCCCGACTGGTCGAGAGCTTTGCGCGGCAGGTATGTTCGCAAAACGGATGGAAGCCGGTTCCCTTCTCCTCCGAAGCCCTTGGAGCCCTGCAGGCCTATTCCTGGCCGGGAAATGTTCGCGAGTTACGGAATGTTGTAGAGCGGGTGATGCTGCTCGCAATGTCAGGAGAAGTAGATTTAAAGACGGTCCAGTTGGCTATCCCGGAACAGTCTGCAGTTCAGGCAGCCTCGGGGTCTCTGGCCGATCGGGTGCAAGGCTTCGAGCGCGATGTGATTCTGGCTGAACTGAAGCGCAATGGCAATCACATTACAAACACGGCAAAAGCGCTGGGCCTGGAACGCAGCCACTTGTACAAGAAGGCCGAACAGGTGGGAATTGATCTGTCAGCACTAAGGCAGGGCAGCGGGTAGATACGTTTGGCGACGGGCGCACTCGCCGTCCGCGCCGAATCCCTTCATCATTTCTGTGGACTCGGGCCACCTTGACGGTGTCCCTTCAGCTCCTGGTAAGTCTGCATCTCCCGGGCCGCAGCTCCTGATTGTGCATCCCGGCGGTATGCCATCGCCAGTTGGTAGTGGATGTAATCGCTGTTCGGACTCAACTGACTTCCGGCTTCCAGATTTCCGATGGCGGCTTTGGTTTCTCCCTGCTCCAGTTGCAGCTTTCCGAGCTGGTAGTAAGCGTCGAAATATTTCGGATCTTGCTTGATCACTTCCTGTAGCAACCCTCGCGCTTCTGATTTCTTCTGCATCTGCAGTAAGGCGAACGCCAGGTGATATTTAGCCGGAGTATCCGATGGACTCGATTGCAACGCAGTCCGCAGCTCTGGAATCGCGTCCGCCGGCTTGCCTTGGCGGATGAGCGCCAATCCTAAAAGAAAGTGCACATGGGCTTGCGCAGGATCGAGGGCGAGGGATTTGTGATACTCCTCAAGTGCGGGCGCATAGATTCCCTGGTCGGCGTAGGCCCCGCCCAGCAGACCGTGGATTTCCGCCGAGTTGGGATTTTCCTCCGCAACTCTTTTGAGCAGGCTCATGCCGCGATCGAATTGTCCGGCCTTGATCAGTGACGTGCCATATGCCGACGCCAGTCCGGGGTCCGATTGCGCGGTGTCTTCGATGGGCTGGAGCGTTGACAGAGTCTTCGCATAGTTTTCGACAGTGAAATAACTCAGCCCCAGCGCGGCTCGCGCCCGGGTGTCATCGGGATGAGCCGCCAGATGGCGTTCCAGTGCAAGGATGGCAGCGGAATATCGCTTTCCGTAAAATTCCGCCATTCCCCAGTTGCGGTCCACGGTTTCAAGCGACAGGATTCCAGGCGGCAGCTTTTTGAAAATATTTGGAGGCTTCTAGGAAGTCTTGCTGCGCGGCAGCTGCTACTCCCAGATTGTTGTAGGCATTGGCTAGCGCGGGTTTCAGTTGGTCAATCAATCGTGCAAGCTTTGCACGACCTTCCATTTTGACAGGAGCCGAGGGGCTTGCGAAATCATTGGCGGCAAGCGTTCCGTCCTGTCGCGCCCGCTGCCGCTCCAGGCGCTGGGTACGAAGCCGCTGGGAAATCTCCATTTGCTCCCGCGCTTCTTCATTACGCCCAGTTTGCTTAAGAATGCGCCCCAACAGGTAGTAGGCGCGATGAATCTGAAACTCATTACGGGATTGATCCCCGGTAAGTGCTATCGCTTTGCGCGCAGCGGCTTCCGCCTCAGTCAGGCGATGGGTTTCCACGTAGAGCTGGGCCAGATCGATAAACGCATCCGGGCTGTCCGGTTCGAGAGAAGTCGCGCGCCGCAGTTCGCTTTCGGAGCTGGCGAGTTCATGCCGCTTCAGCAATTCATAGCCGAGCATGTAGTGGCTACGGGCATCTCGCGAATTGATTTCCAGCTCGGCACGGAATTGTTGAATTGCACGCGCAGAGTCTAGGGCTTCATCGCGAGTGGCGTAAGCGAGTCCAAGAAAATAGTGGAGCTGTGGAGCTTTGGGATGCCGGGCGATCCCGGTGGTGAGTTGCTGAATCGCTTCCGGCCATGCACCCACTTCTTCGTAGGCGCGGCTGATCAGAATGTGCATTTCTGGCGTGTCGCCCAGACCTTTCAACATGTCGGCAAAAAGCATGCGCGCGTGCTGCTCATCTTTCAGCCTCAGATAGGTCACGCCCAGGGTGTAGCCAACATCAAGTCCGGGAGCCGCCACTACCGTTGCTTCGAGAAGGGGCTTGGCCCCGGCATAGTCTCCCTGTTGAAAGAGGACTCGGCCGAGAGCCCATTGCTGCCCGCGCATTGTTGGGATCAGCTGCCAGGGATTTCTCCGCGAGCACTTTTGCAGCGCTGAGATCCCCTGCTTGCAAGCAGGCCAAGGCGCGATCAAGGGCGAATGCCGGGTCATCGGGCGCAAAACCTGCAGCCTCTTCGAATGACTCATGCGCGGCTTTGAAATCCCGCAGTTGGCCCTGGGCGTTGCCCAGCCGCCGCAGTGCCTGAGAGAGAAATAACCTATATTCGGCGACAGCGAGAGCTTGGTCGCCTTTTTCGGAAAAAGTCTCAGCGATTTTATAGTGCTGCAGCAGATCGTCCTGAGGGGAGGCATTCATCGAAGCCGCCAACAGCAGGCAAGACGCTAGGCGGATAGGAGTGAAGAACATCACAAAAAGAATAGCGGGTGGAACCTGATTCGCGTCAAGTTCCAACCGGAGGGAATCATCGCGAACTACGTAAAAGCGCTAGAAGCTTACCTTCAACGAGTATTGGATTTCACGCGGGCCGCGGTCTGAGGTTACCTGACCGAAACCAGTTGCGAGGTCCGTGGCTGGGTCGTAGAGCACAGTGTTGTTGGCCACTCCGTTGCAAGGATTTGCCGCCGTGCAAGCCACAGCATTTCCATTGTTCAGAGTGATATTGACCCCATTGCCAGATTGCGAGTTGCCAATAAACTGCGTCTTGTTGAACGCGTTGTACAGCTCGATGCGGAACTGCAGGTTGACCTTCTCGCGAATCCTAAAATTTTTGTATACGGAGAAGTCGGTATTGGCCACACCCGGCCCGTAGCAATCGCCGACTGAGGCGTCACCAATAGTCCCAAGCTGGTAGCCGTTAAGCGTCCAGCGATTGGGATTAAGCCACTGAATGGACGAACCAGGAGCCCGGCAAGGCTGGCCGGAAACCACATTCGGACGGTCATTCTGGTCCGCGTAACCGCTGCCGGAAAGCCCCCCATTGGCGTTGATGATCGACCCCGTCGCGTAAACATTCAGCGGGGTTCCGCTGGAGTAACTGAGAATGGAGGCCAATTCCCAACCGCCCAAAGCATAACGGGCAACCGAACCGGTAGTCGCCAATTCCGGCAAATGATAGACAACGTTTCCCACGAAGATCTGCGGGCGATCGATGAAGCTGGGCCCGTAGTTCAGGTGAGGATTGCTGGGATCCAGCAGCAGCGTGGTCTGCCCGGCACCGCCGCTGTTTGAAAGATCGGTATCCGAAAGTGATTTGGAATAGGTATAGGCGAACTGGGCATCCAGAGATTTGAATCGCGAACGCACCAATGCCTGCAGCGAGTTGTAGTTCGAGCTGCCGGTCCATTGGGCGTAGTTGATTCGCCCAAAGCTGCTAAAAGGGCGCAACGAATTTGCCGGACTGAGTGAATACGACAGGCGGTTGGCGGCCGGCACTCCATTCACATCGATATATTGCAAAGCGTCGTAGCCTCGATTGCCGACGTACCCAACTTCGAGTTTGGTATCGCGGAAAATTTCTCGCTCCAAGGTCAGGTTGTACTGCCACGTGTACGGGATGTTGTCGTTAAGGCTCTCACCAAAATTGGGAAAGCCGGAAGCGCCACCGGTCAAAGGGACTGCCGTGTCGAGGGTGCGAAGCAGTGTTCCGCCTCCACCCACGGAAAGCGAGAACGGTGAGTTCCCTGCCATGGTAAGGGTGTTGTTCAACCGCTCGCGCTGGTAGAACTGCCCTACGCCGGCGCGGATTGCGGTCTTGCCATTGCCGAACGGATCCCATGCAACGCCAACGCGGGGCGCGATGGCATAATTGTTGTTGGCTTTCAAGGCGCGGCTGGCTCCTGCCACTCCGCCGGCGAAATCCAGCCTGATGGCAAAAGTCCGTGCCCGGCACGAGGACGATTCCATTACAAGGATCGGCTCCAAGAACTGGATCATAGGCGCCGGCCTGGAAAGAGGAAATCGCGTCGGTGGCGCTGAAGGGGCTGCGCAACATCGAGTATCGTGCTCCCAGTTCGAGAGTGATCGTGCGGCGGAATTTCCAGCTATCGCCGAAGTAAAACTCCACGTCATGCCAGCGTTGCTGAGAGAAGGGATTCAACTGGGACTCGCTTGCGTCCCAGGTCCGGCCGGCCCAGAGTGCGTCATAGGTGCCGTTGCCAGTGCTGCCGGTGCTATTCAGAGTCCCAGCATTTGGATCTCCGGCTGGGGCTTTGACTCCGCTGAAGTTGACAGCTTCTGAATATGATCCGCCCAGCAATTCATTCTTCTGGTTATTGCTGATAAGGAATCCGACTTTGAACGTATGCTTGCCGGAAACTTTGGAGAAATCGTCCTTTAGCGTAAAGAGTTGTTCGTTGTTGTGCCAGGGCGCCTGGGTCCAGATGGTAGCGCTGGCACCGTTACCCAATCCGCCGTTGAATAGCGGCATGCCGACGTTGGCGCCGGCCGTCTTAACAGAATCAGGAAACTCGTTGGGGATAGCGGCTGCGATATCGGCCATCAACCCCGGATTCGTCCCCGCCAGATCGGCATTGATGCGATTCATGGCGTAGGAAACCTGGAAGTCATTCACCGCTGTGCTGCCAAACAGTTTGCTCAGCTTGATGGTGGCTTGGGCGCCAGGCTGAATCCAGCTGCTTTCCACTGAGGGATAAACGTCATCTCCCCAGAATCCCAGCGTGCTGGGGAATGGCTGTGACCAGGCATCATGGGTGTAGCGGCCCATTAATGTCCACGTCGAGCCCAGTCTGTAATCGACGCGTCCACTTTCCTGCCGCCAGTAAATTGGAGCCGTCAGGGACTGCGACCAGTTGTTGCAACTGGAAGCCACATTGCTGACGTTTGGATCCGGCAGCAATTCCATCAACAGCGCACCCGCCGGAGAGGTTGCCGGCACGGCTGTCGGCATGGCGGTCGTGCCCCCGGGAACGGTGGGCACTGCTTCGCACAGATTGCCACTCTGGTCGCGGCGCAGGTTAGAAAAGTCCCCAGCCTTTTCCGCGATCGTTGGCACATTGGCGCTGCGCACCTTGCCGCGCAATTCGTGATTCCACTCTTCCGACCAGAAGAAGAATAACTTGTCCTTCTTGATGGGCCCGCCGATGTTGTAGCCCCAATCGTTGCGGCGAAGAACGTCTTTGGGAACGCCATTCAGGTGGTTGAAGAAATCGGTGGCATTCAGTTTGTCGTTGCGGCCGAAATAATAGGCGCCGCCGTGAAACTCGTTGGTGCCGCCGCGGGTCACGATGTTGATGATCGCGCCCGAAGCCTGGCCGTATTCCGGGCCGTAGCTGTTGCGCAGCATCTTGAATTCCTGAATGGCATCGAGCGAGGGGTAAATGAGAATGGTGCGATTCGACCCGATGTCGTTGTCATTGACGCCATCGACCAGAAACAAGTTCGAAGTGGTCTGGTTGCCGTTGACCGAAAAGTCAACCCCCGCCATCAGTCCCTTGTTCTTGGAACTGAAATTGTTCTGCGCCGATACGCCGGGCTGAAGCTGAGTCAACTGGGCGAAACTGCGGCCATTCATCGGCAACTCGCGGACCTGGTTCCCTTCCACAACGTTGCCGACCGTTCCGCTATTGGTTTCTACCTGAACCGCATTTGCCTCTACCGTCACCTGTTCGGTTACCGAGCCGAGTTGAAGGCTGGCATTCACCACCGCTTCCGAAGAAACATTGAGCTCCAGATTTTTGGTGACCGACTCGCGAAATTTGGGATGGCTGATTTTGACGTCATAAACGCCAGGCTGAAGGTCGGTAAATGCGTACAGCCCTTCTGACCCCGTGGTGGCAACGCGCGTCGCGGCGGTGTTGACGTTGGTGACCGTCACCTGGGCTCCGGCAACGACTGCGCCGGACGGGTCAGTCACTGTACCTCGAATGGTGCCTGAGGTCTTTTGTGCAGCTAGCGGTAAACTGAAAAGGAGAGCGAATAGAAAGACAAACTTCTGGACACCCATGAGAATAAATTCAGCCTTCCTGCCCCAATAGAATAACGATTTTGTTAAGCCCAATTTGCTACGACAGGTGGACAATATTGTTGTCATTAGGCGGCAGCGGCCCGCGCTTTGTCAAGCAACCGACCGATCTAATACAAGACTTTACATAAACTCTACATTTACAAATTTCTGAAGTTGGGCAATATAGTTGAGGCGGATTTGTGAAAGTTTGTATATCCTCACTGGTCGCGGGCCTCTGGGTCAGAAAGTAGGGTCAATGTCCAAGCCGGGCAACGAGGGGAACGGCACGAACACCGCAGTGACGTTAAAAGCCGTAGCCAACCACGTTGGACTCTCGCCGGGAACGGTGTCATCCGTACTCAACAACGCTCCATCAGCCCGCCACATCCCGCAACATACTCGCAACCGAATTGTGGCCGCAGCGCGCGAGCTTAATTATCGTCCTAACTTTTTCGCCAGGTCACTGCGCAAACAGCGAACCTATACCTTGGGCGTAATTGTCGCCGACTTCGCCGATGCCTACGCCGCGCTGGTCGTTGCCGGGATTGAAAAGTACGCCAGAGAGCGGGATTATTCCTTCATTTTGGGAGTCCATGGTCAAAACCCCGACTTGCTGGAAACCTGTTCGCGCCTGCTTTTGCGTCGTGGTGTAGAAGGACTGATCACTGCTGGGCTGAACACTCCCGCTCCAATTCCGCTGCCAACAGTAGCGGTTTCCGGTCACGGCCAGCACGAGGGCGTGACCAACATTGTCTTGAACCACCGCCGCGCTGTCGAGATGGCCCTACGACATCTGGTAGAACTTGGCCACCGCGACATCGCTTTCCTGGTGGGTCATCCGACCAGTTCTGATTCCGAGGCGCGCTGGAATGCAATTCGCGAAGTTGCGCCCGAGTTGGGCTTAACTATCCGGCCGGAGTTGACCCTGCACATCGAAGGCATGGATTCGTCGCCTGAGCTTGGCTACCCACTGGGAAAGCGGCTGATGGCGCAAAAGATTCCTTTCACGGCCCTATTCGCCTTTAACGATGTATCTGCGATTGGTGCCATTCGCGCGTTTCGCGAAGCCGGAGCACGGGTGCCGAATGATATTTCGGTCGTGGGATTCGACGACATTATGGCGGCAGCCTACAACCACCCGAGCTTAACCACGGTTCGACAGCCCATGCGGCTGATGGGTGAGCTGGCGACCAAGACACTCTTACAAAAGATTGAGAACGAAGGGGAGTATCCCACCGAAATCGAAGTGGACCCCGAGTTCGTAATACGCGAATCAACAGCACCCAGATCTTAAGACGATCTTGTCGTGCAGAGCGAAGATCCGCGAAGGATGAGTCCTTACGAAACCCGTTCGTGAGCGTACCCAGCCGCCCAGGGCCGACAACAATTCCACAATGTGATCGGGCCCGCGGGTTTCCATGGTGATGTCGATCGCCGTGTCCCCCAGGTTCACCCCGTAATAGGCGCGATCGTAGGACGTCTCGACGATGTTGGCGCGGTGCTGGGCCAAAATCGCTGTCAATTGATTGAGCGCGCCTGGATAATCAGAAAGGTGCACCCGTAACTCGTACCGCCTGCCGTCTTCCACCAAGCCACGCTCGATGATGCGCGAAAGCAACGTGACATCGATGTTGCCGCCTGAAACTATCACCGCAACCTTCTTCCCGGCCAACGGGAACTTATGGTTTAGGACGGCCGCAATCGCCGCCGCTCCGGCACCTTCGGCCAGGGTCTTCTCGCGTTCCAGCAAGAGCAAGATGGCGTTTGCGATCTCTTCTTCATCCACCGTGACAATTTCGTCGACGTATTTTTGGACCAGGGGCAGCGTCCGTTCTCCAGCTCGGCGTACTGCGATGCCGTCAGCGATCGTGGCTGCCGGACTCAAAGTAACCGCCTTGCCCTCAGCGATCGCTACCTTCATCGACGGCAAGCGTGCCGGCTGCACTCCGAGAATCTTAATTTTCGGATTAGTCTCTTTCACCGCAACCGAGATACCCCCAATCAGTCCACCGCCGCCGATCGGCGCGATGATTGCTTCGATCTCGGGATGCTGCGCTAGTATCTCCAAACCGACAGTTCCCTGCCCTGCAATGACCGCATCATCGTCGAAGGCATGGATAAAAGTCAGATGATCGCGCTGGCTGCGGCGCGCAGCTTCTTCACAGGCCTCGTCGTAATTGGCGCCATATAGCACAACATCGGCGCCGAAATTTTTGGTTGCCGAAACCTTGGTCAGCGGCGTGGTTAGCGGCATCACGATCTGCGCGCGGATGCCGTGACGTCCTGCGTGGTAGGCCAATCCCTGCGCATGGTTTCCGGCCGAGGCCGCAATCACCCCACAGGCGCGTTCTTTGTCGGCGAGCGTCAGCAAACGGTTGAGAGCGCCACGTTCCTTGTAGGCACCAGTCCGCTGCAAATTGTCGAGCTTTAGATAGACGGAATTCCCAGTGGATTGAGAAAAAGTCTCTGATTTGGCGCAGGGCGAGAGATAGATAGATCCGTTGATGCGCTTCGCGGCGGCTTGTACATCTGAAAGTGTGACCATGGGATGGATGCGAAGAACTATAGTGCCACAACCCCACCGATTCCCGGCACTTCCCGTGAAGATTTCAGGATATTCGAAGGTGCGCTGTTCAATCTCGTCTTGGGCGGGGCTTTCAGCGTGCAAATGAAAACTTGCACTTTCGCACGGGACCAGGCTGTTAAGCCGGCTGAGAAACCCTCGACCGGAAAAGATTCGCCGAAGAAATCGTCGCCGGAATCGTTTCCGTCTTAGCCAGTTCGCACAAATATTTATCGACGCCAACCGCAGCTTTGCGCCCTTCCGAGATCGCCCACACCACGAGCGATTGCCCGCGCCGCATGTCGCCGGCCGCAAAGATTCCCGGCACCGATGTCATGTAGTCAGCATTGGTCGCGACGTTGCCGCGCGCGTCGAGCGCGATCTTGAACTGCTCGAGCATGCCCTTGCGCACCGGACCCAGAAAGCCCATCGCCAATAGCACGAGATCGACATCCATAGTGAACTCGCTTCCCGCGATGGGTTCAAACTTAGGCGGAGGGCCAACTTGAACACCGTGAAGCTGCTTTACGTTTCCGTGCTTGTCGCCGGTAAATTTAGAGGTCGCTATACTCCATCCGCGAACACCGCCCTCCTCATGCGCACCTTCGATACGCAGTTGCATGGGCCATAGCGGCCACGGCGTTGATGGCGATCGTTGCTCCGGCGGCATGGGCATTATTTCAAACTGATGCACGGAGATCGGTTTCTGCCGGTGGGTCGTTCCCAGGCAATCGGCGCCCGTGTCACCACCCCCGATGATCACCACCCGCTTACCCGCGGCCAGAATGTCAAGCTCGATCACGAGCGTGTCACCATGGCAACGCTTATTCTGCTGAGGAAGGAATTCCATGGCGTAGTGAATCCCTTTGAGTTCTCGTCCGGGCACAGGCAGATCGCGTGGCTGCTCAGCGCCGCCCGCCAAAACGATGGCATCGAACTCGCGCTGCAAATCCTCGACCGGCAGCGATTTTCCTACGTGCGCATCGGTGACAAAGCGAATCCCCTCTTTCTCCATCAGCTCAAGGCGGCGGTCGATGACCTTCTTTTCCAGTTTGAATTCCGGGATGCCGTAGCGCAGCAGTCCACCGATGCGGTCGGCCTTTTCGTACACCGTGACCCAATGGCCGCAGCGGTTAAGCTGCTGAGCTGCGGCCAGCCCCGAAGGACCCGAGCCCACGATCGCAACTTTTCTTCCCGTACGGAATTTGGGTGGCTCAGGCTTGATCCAGCCTTCCGCAAATCCGCGCTCCACTATGTTCTTCTCGATATTCTTGATCGTAACTGGAGGCTCATTGATGCCCAACACACACGAAGCCTCGCAAGGCGCAGGACATATGCGTCCGGTAAACTCCGGAAAATTATTGGTCGCATGCAACTGGCGAACTGCTTCTTTCCAGCGCCCGCGATAAACCAGATCGTTCCAATCCGGAATGATGTTGTTGACCGGACATCCGGTGTGACAGAAAGGTACCCCGCAATCCATGCAACGCCCGCCCTGTGCACGCAACTTCTCTTCCGGAAAATCCTGATAGATCTCGAACCAGTCGTTGACCCGCTCCGTTACCGGCCGGCGCTGCGGCATTTCGCGTCGTGATTCGATAAATCCGGTGCTCTTACCCATGGGTCACCTCCGCGAGTTCCGCGACCACCGGCAAGGGCTGTCCTGGAATGTAGTGATAGCGGCTGCGGCTGACGTGCAACACCCGCTTAAACTCGTGTGGGAACACTTTGATGAACTGCGGCAGCATTTCCGTCCAGTTATCCAGAATCATCTTGGCACGCTTACTTCCCGTTAACTCATGGTGACGCGTGACCAGGTCGCGAATGATGCGGACATCCTCTGGTTCGACCACCGGTTCGAGATCTACCGATACCTGGTTACAGCGCTCGTTGGTAAATTCGCGTTTTTCGTCGAGAACATAGGCCATGCCGCCGCTCATGCCGGCGGCAAAGTTACGTCCGCAAGGGCCGAGAACAACCACGAGGCCCTTGGTCATGTATTCGCACCCGTGATCACCGACACCTTCCACGACGGCGGTTGCGCCAGAGTTCCGCACCGCGAACCGCTCGCCGGCGACGCCGTTGAAGAACGCTTCTCCACTGGTGGCGCCGTACAGCACCACGTTTCCCACGATCATGTTTTCTTCCGCCACGAAACCTGCTTCGCGTGGCGCGCGGACGACGACGCGTCCACCAGAAAGGCCTTTGCCGACGTAATCGTTGGCGTCGCCTTCGAGGCTGAGGGTCACGCCGTTGGCCAGAAATGCACCGAAACTCTGCCCAGCGGAGCCTTTGAAATTCACGCGAATGGTGTCATCTGGCAGGCCCTGCGATCCGAAGCGGCGAGCGATTTCCCCACTCAACATGGCGCCCACCGTGCGGTCCACGTTATGAATCGGCATTTCGATCTCAACCGGCGTGCGTGTTTCCAGGGCGCGGCTGAGATTGTTTAATGAGTTGAAGATCCATCACACTGCTCAGGCCGTGGTCCTGCGCTTTCACACAGTGACGCGCCACCCGGCCCGGCATGGGCGGGTTGTAAAGAATCGCCGAAAGGTCGATGCCACGCGCCTTCCAGTGATCGACGGCGGGCTGTACATCGAGCTTGTCTACGCGGCCTACCATGTCATCGAGTTTTCGGAAACCCAGCTCCGACATGTATTGCCGGACCTGTTCCGCCACAAAGAAAAAGAAATTGATGACGTGCTCAGGCTCTCCCGTCAAACTTCCTGCGCAGATCGGGGTCCTGGGTCGCGATCCCGACCGAACAAGTGTTCAGGTGACATTTGCGCAGCATGATGCAGCCCATGGCGATCAGCGGAGTGGTAGCGAACCCAAACTCTTCCGCGCCTAGAAGCGCAGCTATGACAACGTCACGCCCAGTTTGCAACTTTCCGTCAGTCTGTACGCGAATGCGGCTGCGCAGATCGTTGAGTAATAGGACTTGCTGGGTCTCGGCCAGACCAAGCTCCCAAGGCACGCCCGCGTGTTTGATCGAACTGAGTGGAGATGCTCCCGTACCACCAGTATCACCGCTGATCAGCACTACGTCGGCGTGAGCCTTGGCGACCCCCGCCGCTACCGTGCCCACACCAACTTCGGAAACCAGCTTCACCGAAATGCGAGCCTGCGGATTGACATTCTTCAAATCAAAAATGAGCTGCGCGAGATCTTCGATGGAATAAATATCATGATGGGGCGGTGGCGAAATGAGCCCCACGCCGGGGATCGAGTGCCGGATGCGAGCGATCACGTCATCAACCTTGTGGCCGGGAAGCTGCCCGCCCTCGCCCGGCTTCGCGCCCTGCGCCATTTTTATCTGCAACTCATCGGCATTGATCAGATAGTTTGCGGTCACGCCGAAGCGGGCTGAGGCCACTTGCTTTACCGCACTGCGGCGGGAGTCTCCGTTGTCGTCACGGATGTAGCGGGCTTCGTCCTCTCCGCCTTCGCCGGTATTCGACTTGCCGCCGATGCGGTTCATGGCAATCGCCAGCGTCTCGTGAGCTTCTTTGCTGATCGATCCAAAAGACATGGCGCCGGTTGCAAAGCGTTTTACGATCTCTTTGGCGGGCTCGACTTGATCGAGAGGAACCGGCTTCTTGGCTTTCTTGATCACCATCAGGCTGCGCAGCGTCGCCAAGTTGCGGCTTTGGGTGTCGATCAGGTCGGTATATTCCTTGAAAGTCTGGGGGCTGCCATTGCGCACGGAATGCTGGAGCTTGCTGATCGAGTCAGGATTCAGCAAATGATATTCACCATTGAGGCGGAAATGATACGAGCCTCCGACCGCTAGTTCGGTATCGAATTCCGTGATCGGCTGGTAAGCATACTGATGCTTCATCTGCGCTTCACGAGCGAGCACGTCCAGACCGACGCCTTCCACGCGGGAAACCGTCCCGGCAAAGTAGGCGTCAACCAAATCCTTGTTGAGGCCGATGGCTTCAAAGACCTGTGCACCGCGATAGCTCTGCAGAGTCGAGATGCCCATCTTCGAGAAAGTTTTCAGCAATCCCTTGTTTATGCCTTTAATAAATTTCGAGGCCGCCATTTCCCCGTTAATGCCGTCGGGCAAATACCCGCGCGCCGAGAGGTCTTCCAAGGTTTCAATCGCGAGATAGGGATTAATAGCACTAGCCCCATAACCGATCAGCAGCGCAAAGTGCATCACTTCACGCGGCTCTCCAGACTCGATGATCAATGCCACCTGGGTACGAGTTTCTTCCCGCACCAGCAGATTGTGTACGGCGGCAAGCGCGAGCAGGCTGGGGATTGGGGCATAGTCTTTGTCGACGCCGCGATCGGAAAGAATCAGCAGTGTGTATCCCGACTTCACCGCCAACGAAGCCTGGCGGCAAAGCTCCGCGATCGCGCGGTGGAGCCCTGCCTCGCCATCCGCTGCCCGGAATAGCGCAGGCAAGGTAATCGCCAGCAGGTCCCCGGTAGCGATGCGGCGCAGCTTTTCCAAATCCCGATTGGTAAGGATCGGATGCGGCAACTTGAGCGTGTGACAGTTGTCGGCGGTCTCTTCCAGGATGTTGCGTTCCGTGCCGATAAAACTGATCAGCGACATCACCATCTCTTCGCGGATGGGATCAATCGGCGGGTTGGTGACCTGGGCAAAAAGCTGCTTGAAGTAATTGAACAACGGTTGCGGCCGGTCCGAGAGGCACGCCAGCGGCGTATCGGTTCCCATCGAACCAATCGGCTCCTGTCCAGAAGCCGCCATCGGCTCGAGAATCATGCGCAAATCTTCGTCGGTATATCCAAACGCCCGCTGGCGGCAGAGAATCGTACCGTGATCGATGCTGTGAACCCGCGACGGCTCCGGAAGCTGATCGAGTGTGATCTGCTTCTCTTGCAGCCATTGCTGGTACGGCTGCCGCTCCGACAATCGCTTCTTCATCTCTTTGTCGGAAATAATCCGGCCGCCAACGGTATCTACGAGAAACATTTTTCCCGGCTGCAAGCGCCCCTTGGTCTTGATGTTTTTCGGATCAATCTCCAGAACACCTGCCTCTGACGCCAGCACCACCAGATCATCATGGGTAACGACATAGCGTCCGGGACGGAGCCCGTTGCGGTCGAGAGTCGCGCCAATCAAACGGCCATCGGTGAATGCAATGGCCGCAGGGCCATCCCATGGTTCCATCAATGACGAGTGGTATTCGTAAAAGGCCTTCTTCTCCGGCTTGATGTGTGGATTTCCTGCCCAGGCTTCGGGGATGAGCATCGCCATCACGTGTGGCAAGGACCTTCCGGCCTGAAACAACAATTCCACTGCATTGTCAAAGCTGGCGGAATCACTGCCGCCCGGAGCAATAATCGGGAAAATTTTCTTGATGTCGTCGCCAAACAACGGCGAAGCCAGAATCGACTGCCGCGCATGCATCCAGGCAACGTTACCTTTCAGCGTGTTGATCTCACCGTTATGCGCAATGTAGCGATAAGGATGGGCCAGCTGCCAACTGGGAAAGGTATTAGTCGAGAACCGTTGATGGACTAAACACAATGCACTGGTGACGTCGGGATCGGAAAGCTCTCCGTAGAAGTTGGCAATCTGCGGCGCCAGCAACAGTCCCTTGTAGACGATGGTGCGGGCCGAAAGCGACGGGATGTAAAACATTTCTCGGTCTTCGACATCCGACTCGCGGACTTCCACTTCCGCGCGTTTGCGCACGATATAGAGCTTGCGTTCGAAGGTATCCTCGTCCATGCCTTCGCCGCGCGCCACAAAAACCTGCTCAATGTAGGGCTGCGACTGGCGAGCAACACGTCCGATGGCGTCGCCGTCCACCGGCGTGTCACGCCAACCAAGAACACTCAGGCCCTCTTCCACCGCAATGCGTTCAAGAATTCCTTCGCACTGCAAACGCTGGTGCTTCTCGACCGGAAGGAACGTCATGCCCACGGCGTACTCACCGGGCCCGGGCAATTCAAATCCAAGAATTTCGGCTTCTTTGACAAAAAACTTGTGTGGAATCTGAATCAGAATGCCGGCACCGTCGCCGGTCTCGGGATCGCAACCGCAGGCCCCGCGGTGGGTGAGGTTAATGAGAACCTGAATTCCCTGCTTGATGATGTCGTGGCTCTTGTGGCCGCGGATGCTGGCCACGAATCCCATACCGCATGCATCGTGCTCGAACGCTGGATCATATAGACCCTGCGCCGGAGGCAAGCCATGAGGGGGCGGACATTGCATCATCTCTCTCCTGTAGCGACAATAAGGGCGCTCTGGCTCCCTGCCGCATCGTTTTGCCAGCGACAAGCAACAGATCGGCCCCAGAATCAATTTTCTATATATCCTTGGTAATGCTTCCAAGGCCTCAAAGTAAAATTCAGAATTTCGATAATCGCGATGGATATTTCGGGCGGCAGTCCCGCCAAGTGATAGGAACCGCATAAGTAGCCGATATTCATTTTGTGCGAGGGCAAAGCGGGGTAAGATGAATCACTGCCATAAGGCGATTCTGGCTTCCTAGTTTTTTCGATTGGTCACATCGGAAACTCCAATACCGCGGAGCGTTTGCGGTGTTTATAGTATTGGGCGATATGACACCCATGAGCCAGATGACGGGTATTACAGTGAGCTCGACAAGCACGTCGGGCACACGAATTATGGTTTTCTGGCACCGGGGCAGTTGAGCTAATTCAAATTGAGGCTCAAAGAAACCCACCGCCAGAAAATGAATGGCGAGTGGGCTTTTCGTTTTTAGGGACAAAAATGCAACGTACTCGGAAAAAAGACGCCACCTCGTTAGTGGTGATGAAATTTGGAGGCACCTCGGTCGAGGATGCGCAAGCCATCCGCCGCGTAGTCGCGATCGTGCAGAGCCGTCGGCGGCATCGGCGAATTGTGGTGGTTAGTGCTCTGGCTAAGGTCACCGATCAACTTGTACTCATGGGTCAAAAGGCCGCGAGCGGCGATGCAGATTCTTTCGCTCCCCTGCTGCAGGCCCTGCGTCAGAGGCATCTCGAGACCGCACGACAATTGCTGGAAGACGACATTTCCCAGATCGCAACGAAAATCGATAACAGCTTCCACCAATTGGAAGATTTCCTCCACGGCGTGGCGGCTGTGCGCGAACTTTCTCCACGAAGCAGCGACTTTCTGCTTTCCTTCGGCGAGCTGATTTCGAGCGAGATAGTGGCCGCCGCCTTTAAGCGTTGCGCAATCGACAGTGTTTGGGTGGATTCGCGCAAATGCGTCGTCACCGACGCAACCCACACTCATGCGGCTCCCCAGATGGAAGAGTACCCGCAAGAAGGCCCAAGCCGCGGTCAACTCGATTCTTGCCAAGAATGGAGTACCGGTCATGGGCGGATTTATCGCAGCCACTCGCGAAGGCGTCCCCACGACGCTCGGCCGGGGCGGTTCCGATTTCTCCGCCGCCATCGTGGGTGCCTGCACTCGATGCCAAACGAATTGAAATCTGGACCGACGTCGAAGGAATGATGACGACCGATCCCAGAATCTGCCCTGATGCGCGCACCATTCGCCGCATCAGCTTTAACGAGGCGGCCGAACTTGCCTACTTTGGTGCCAAGGTCTTGCACCCCGCTGACATTGCTCCCCGCGATCCAGAAAAATATTCCCGTGTATGTGCTCAACTCGCGCAATGTGAAGAGCAAAGGCACGGAGATCACCGAACACGCGCCTCCCGGCAATGACATGTTCCGGGCGATCACAGCGAAAACTGGAACCAGCATCGTGAACGTGGTCGCTTCCCGCGGTGTGGGCGTACACGGATTCCTGCGCTCCGTATTCGAGGCTCTCGACCACTACGGAGCATCCGTCGACCTGGTTGCGATCTCCGAGGTTAGCCTGTCTTTCACTATGGAGACCAAGCGGCTACCCAAGGCTCTCCTGACCGACCTGGAAAAAATCGCCGACGTGACTCGAGACGACAATCAGGCAATCGTCTGTCTGGTGGGTGAAGACATCCACGGACGGCCCGGCATTGCCGCCAGTGTGTTCAATACCGTGGCCGAGGCGGGAGTGAATATTCGTATGATTTCGCAAGGCGCTTCGGAAATTAATATCAGCTTCGTAGTGAAAGAGGCCGATGTGCCGCAGGCAGTACGCTTTCTGCATCGCAAGTTCTTCACCAGCAACACTGGGGATACAGGAATTGCAGCGTCCTCAAAGCGCGAACGCGTCAATGGGAACGCAAAATCCAACGGAAAGAGTTCCGCGAAACTGAGGAAGGGGGCGGCGCAATCCTTATGAAGCTTACAACTTCGCTGGACGACCTTCCCGCCAAGTCAAGCGGCAAACAACTCCTGAACGTGGGCATCGTTGGTTTCGGAACTGTAGGGAGTTCGGTGGCGCGCATTCTAACCGAGCACCCTCCGGCCGGTCTACGCCTTTCCACCATTTACAACCGCAATGTAGAACGCAAGAAGGTCGACTGGATTCCCCCCGACGTGAAATGGACCGAGATTTTCATCGACGATATTTTGAAGTCGGATGTCGATGTCGTAGTCGAAGTGATGGGTGGAATTTCCCTGGCCGGCGAATTTGTCCGGGGGGCACTACGATCCGGGAAGTCGGTGGTAACTGCGAACAAGCAACTGATCGCGAATCACGGCCCAGAGCTCTTCGAACTTGCGCATAAGAATGATGTTCACCTCGCCTTTGGAGCTTCGGTGGCGGGCGGTGTGCCAGTAATCTCCGGTTTGCAGGAAGGACTGGCTGGGGATGAATTGTTCAAGCTCTACGGAATTCTCAATGGGACCTGCAACTACATTCTCAGCCAGATCGAAACCCGTGGCATTTCCTTTGATGTCGCTCTTTCCGAAGCCCAGAAGCTTGGCTTCGCTGAGGCTGATCCAACTGACGACGTCGATGGATACGACGCGCGAGCCAAGCTGGCGATTCTGGCCCGCGTTGGGCTGCGTTGCGATGTGCATCCCACAAAGATCGTGGCCCGTTCGATTTCTCCAATCGAAGCGGTAGATTTCGACCATGCCAAACAGTTGCAGTGCACCATCCGCCAGGTTTCATGGGCCCAATTGCAGGGCGACTCGTTGATGGCCGCAGTACAACCGTCGCTGGTTGGATTCGCCTCTCCGCTGGCTCGCGTGGCGGGCAGCCAGAACCTGGTGATGTCGACTGGCAAATTTGGCGGTGAAACCGTATTTGCCGGGCACGGTGCCGGCGGACACCCGACTGCGGTCGCCGTGGTGTCGGACTTGGTTGCTATCTCCCGTGCCAGATCCGGCATGCCCGCTGCCCTGGCCGAGGACGCCAAGCTCACTCCGAATGTGAATGCGGACTTCACCAGCAGGCACTATGTCCGCTTCACGGTCAAAGATCGTCCCGGCATCATCGCTTCGCTCGCGGCCATCTTCGCAGGATGCGGCATCAACCTGGACTCGGTCTTGCAGAAACCAGGCTACGACAAAACGCATCTACCTTTTGTGATCACACTTGAACCATGCAAAGCTTCGCTGGTTGAAAATGCGATGCAGCAGATCGCAAAACTCGACTTCCTGGTAAAACCGTGTTTGCATCTGCCGATGCTGGATTAGGAAAAGAATCCGGCAAGATGCCGCGCAGGCTCCGAAAACCTCTCTGCCATCGCGATGTCTCCGGATTTGAGAGTTTGGCCTACGGGTTGACAGCCTTCACCAGTGCCGCAACGTCTTTTTCGAGAACAACCGTCCGGTTGTACTCCAGGCCGGGGATGGTCCCCATGACCAGCTTCTCATTGCGATAGCGCATCGGGCCTTCTTTCGTAGTGCGAAGCCCGGCGTGGATTTCCTTCGCGCCCGGTCTCGGCAATCACCTTTGGCGCATTGTGCGGCTTCATGCCGCCGCCCACAAGGATGATGATCCGATCCCCGCCCGCTGTGATCAGGCGTTTCAGAGCAGGTACTGCATCGGGCGCTGCAACCTCGGCTCCCGATGTAAGAATGCGGTCAGCACCCGTGCGGATGACGTCTTCGAGAGACCCATCCAGGTCGCGGGCCATGTCGAAGGCACGATGGTAGGTCACGTTAAGCGGCCGCGCCAGCTCCACCAATTCACGGGTTCGTTCGACTTCCACCTTGCCATCGATATCCAGAAGGCCGAAGACCACGCCGTTGGCGCCCAGTTGCTTGGCCATGCGAATGTCACGGCGCATGATGTCAAACTCTTCGGCAGAATAATGAAAATCTCCGCCGCGGGGGCGGATCATCACTTGCAAGCCAATCTGGATCTTCTGACGCACGGTGGCGATGAGGCCAGCACTGGGTGTGATACCTCCTTCGACCAGATCGCTACACAGTTCAACCCGCTGCGCGCCCCCTTTTTCAGCGGCTACCGCGGAGTCGACCGAATCAATGCAAATTTCGACGATGATAGGCATAGGCGGAAGGGATAGTGTACCAATGCAGGTTCGGTTTGGCTCTACACCCCACCTCGTTGTCATTCCGCAGCGCGGCTCCATCGCATACGAAATCGGCTTCTCCCGCGACGAACAGCGGCCTGTTCAAAGAAGGTTGGCCCACTGAATATAATTTCGCGCTTTGCCGCTAACATTTTCCAGGAGAAACCAAACTGCCCCTCCGACTGACTGCATTGGCGATCATCTTCTGCGTGAACCCCTGGGTCGTGGCGCAAGACAGTATCCTCGGGTTCACTCCAGCCTCGGCAGAGCGGCAAAAGAGTGTCGAACAAAAATTCAAGTCCATCCCCTCACCGGAGGAGGAAAAGCGCCAGCATCGCATCTTCACTCAGGAACCGCACATCGCTGGATCGGAGCGCAACAACGAACTGGCGCGGTACATCGCTGAAGAGTGGAAGAAACAGGGACTGGAAGAGGTCGTAATACATCGCTACGATGTCTACGCCACATTTCCCAAAAGCACGTCGCTCGAGTTGGTAGCTCCCGTCCAATTCAAAGCCAGCTTGCGCGAGCAGGCCTATGAGGTCGACCCCGACACGAAAAATCCGAATGTCACCCCGGCCTGGAGCGGAATGTCGATCTCCGGCGAAGTTACTGCGCCCGTCGTCTACGCGCACAGCGGCAATCCCGAAGACTACGCAGTGCTGAAGAATGCCGGTATCGACGTAAGAGGCAAGATCGTGCTGGTTCGCTATTCGAACCCCTATAGCTATCGCGGATTCAAAGCCCTCACCGCCGAGCGCGAAGGCGCGGTAGCCATGCTGGTCTACAGCGATCCGGCAGAAGACGGATACAAACACGGCAAGGTTGTTCCCGACGGACCATGGGGCCCGGAAAGCCACATTCAACGCGGCGCGATCACCTATGACTTCATCGTTCCCGGTGACCCTTTAACCCCGGGGTGGGCGTCAGTCGATGGCGCAAAGCGCATCCCGGTCAGTGAAGCGAAGTCTTTACCGAAAATCATGGCATTGCCTCTCTCCTGGGCAGATGCAAAGCCACTTCTCGAAAACATGGACGGGCCCGATGCGCCAAGAGCCTGGCAAGGCGGTTTGCCGATCAAGTATCGCCTGGGCGGAGCGCGGGCCGTGGTTCATTTGAAGATCGAGATGGATAACTCGACCAAGCCCTACTACGTAGTCGAGGCACGGATTCGGGGCAGCGAAGTTCCGGACGAGTGGGTGGTTCTCGGGAACCATCGTGACGCGTGGGTATTTGGCGGCGTAGATCCCAGTAGCGGCACCGCATCCATGATGGAAATGACTCGCGCCTTCGGACAGTTATTAAAGAATGGCATGCGTCCGAAACGAACGTTGGTTGTGTGCAGTTGGGACGGCGAGGAGGTTGGACTTACCGGATCAACCGAATGGGGAGAGCAATTCGCAGACGAGTTGAAGAAGAAGGCAGTTGCCTACCTCAACGTCGACTCTTCGACCTCGGGTCCAAACCTGGATGGAAGCGCCGTGGCTTCACTCGCCCCCATGCTGGTGCAGACCACACAGGCCTTACAAGATCCGTCCGGCAAATCGCTTTATCAGGCCTGGAAGCAATCCAGCAAAAACAAAAGCGACGACCAACTCGCCGACACCCGAATCGGCAGCGGCTCAGACCACACCGTCTTCCTTAATTTCGTGGGTATGCCTGTAATCGGTTTAGGCTTCGACGGCCCCTATGGCGTCTACCATTCCATGTACGACGATTTTTACTGGATGAATCACTTTGGTGATCCCGGTTATCGCTACCACACATTAATGTCGCAACTCTGGGGGGTGCTCGCGTTGCGCCTGGCGAATGCTGACGTGCTGCCATTTGATTTCGCCAGCTACGCCCAAAATGTCCGGGACTTCGTCGACGACCTTGCACGCGGCAAGGACATGAGCCAGCTCGATCTAAAACCAGTTCTGAATGGAATTGCACAGTTCGAAGCCGCCGGCAAGAATCTTGATCAATCGGTCAGCAAAGCTCTGGCGTCGGGGAAACTAGATGCCAGCGCAGTGCAGAAGGTCAATGAAGGCATGCTGCTGGTCGAGCGCAACTGGCTCAATCCGGACGGTATTCCAGGCAGGCCCTGGTTTAAACACATTCTTTACGGCGCGCGCTTCACCTACGCCCATCTCGAACTGCCCGGTTTGACCGAAGCAGTCGAGAAAGGCGACTGGACCACCGCTGCGGCAACAAGGGGAGATTTTACAGAGAGCACTCGTGGTCAATACAAAGCTACTCGAGCAAATCAACCACGCGATCAGTCAGTAGCTATCTGGACCCTCGTTTGGGCGGAACATCGTCGGGACGTCCATATTCCAGGTGGGTGTGTACCGGACGCTCCGGATGGTCGGCTGCGTCCTCTACCCCTTCAACCTCGGCTGCTTCCCAAGCCTGGTCGGTCTCAGCCAGTTCCTCCACGCTTTCCTCCGATGCGTCTTCGATATCAGAAAGACGCTGCGCATCACCGGATTGACCGGCACTATCAGTCCCAACCTGCCCTGGATCATTTCCCAGTTCGTCAGGCCGCGCTTCATTATCAGCTCTCGGCTTTCTAACCATTTTTGTTTCCTAAAATTGCATGGAATTCGCGCTGCTGGTTTGCGCCTGTAACTTCGATGCAAGGGCCTTCAAGGAGGTAGCTTAGTGAACTCCGGCGGGATTGTTGCGCGGTACAAAAATGTATTCCGTTCCGGCGCTTCCCGCCGGTTCGTAGTTCTGCCGCAAGACTTCCATGAAGGCGTCGCCGAAGTGATAGTTGGAATAGGTGTCCTTGCCTTCTTCGCTATCCGGATTATCAACCAAGACCACCGCTGCGAAACGGCGCTGCTTAAGCATCTGCCACATCGGTCGCCGAAGTTGGGTACCCGTTCCTGCAGCACGCGGAACATGAATGCGTCGAGAACATAGGGACGCTGCCCTGCCTCCAGGGGAACGAGGGGATTGTCCGACAGGATCGGCCTTCCCGAATTCCCGGTCGCACGCACGATCTCCCGCAGTTGGCTGTGAACCGGGACCAAATCGTCGTAGCGATGCTGCACCATCAACCCCAGCCATGCAACCAGTGCTGCGCTAGCCAGCAAGGACATGCCCAGATCAGGCGACGAAAGATCGGAAATCCAGACTGTGAACACGGCGACCGAAGCCACCAACAAATCGATAAGATGGTTCCCCGCAGTCCCCTCGGAACTGAATATCACGAGTGTCACCGCGAGCGTACACAGAAACCACAACCCAGGGAGACGCAGTCGAGCTCGCGTCAACGCGAATGCCGTGAGGGCTAAGGCGAGCAGAATCATCTCTTCCCGGTAGCCATTCATGGCCTCAGCCATGGTGATGGGGCTGTTAAGCAAACTGTAAAATCCACTACCCGTAGCCAGCGTGAGGCGTAGCCCCTCGAACGCCCTTCCTCCACTCGCGGCGTACATGGTTACAATTACCGCCGCGTATCCAATGGCAGTCGCAATCCCCAGTCGCACCCCATCGCCAACTTTCCTGCTCACCAGCAAGGCAAGAATGAGGCCAGCCGCACCAAACACCGAGGTTTCTTTGGTGGCAAATGCAAGTGCAAACAATACCGCGGAGATATACAGACGACGACGCGAATATTCGCCGGCACATAGGGCAACGCCCCACACATTCAAGGCCGCAGCCAGCCCATCTTCCCGGATTGTGAGAAAAGCATCCTGCACGCTTGACCCGGCAAGTACGGCCGCGCACCCGGCTACAGCCAGCCAGCGGTCGACACCTGATTTCCGCAGCAGGCAATAGACAACCAGCCAGCAGAAACACCACGCCGGCCGCAGAAAGAACGTATCCGGAAAAGCGCCAGCCACCGCTTAGAGCGAGTCCGGCCGCATGCAGGCAGAAAAATAGCGGGAAGAAGCGCGTCCCTCCATAGCCATCCGCGCCGTACGGGGCGCGATAGAAGAGCCCACTGTGCAGGTCACTGGCCAGGGCCACCCATGCTCCAGAAACGTGATCCAGATGGGAGTCATTGGGCCAGGATTCGAATATCCGCAGAATTGTCAGACCCACCAGCAACAGGGTGACGGCGGCGACCAGTATTCGCGGAAGTCGGTTCATCTGCAGGGGAGACTAGCTTACCTCAGAGCGAGGGTGCCCCGTCATCGTCCGAGTTCACGAGAGTGCCTGCCCCGAGCGAAGTCGAAGGGCAGATCTTGAATGGACGTGCCCTGAACGGGACCCGGACATCTACATCTTGATAGCGACCACGCCAAGGTCATCGGCAGCGGTAAATGGCGGCAATACCGGAAATCCCAAAGCTTCCACTTGACTCCGCAGCTGCGAAAACGATTTCAGCTGAATGGCATGAATGCCTAGAGCGCGGGCCGCTTTGATATTGCCTTCGCGGTCATCAATGAACATCACATTCTCGGCCGCGACACCCAGCCGTTGCAGGGTGTGGTGATAAATCTCCGGATCGGGCTTTACCATTCGGACCTCAGCCGAAAACACTGCCGGGTTGAAACAAGCAACCCAGTCAAACTTATCGCGAACGTAGCGAATCATTTCCGGGTGCATGTTGGATAACAGCGCCGTCTTGATTCCAGCGGCGGCAATCTTTCTCAGCCACTCCACCATCCTGGGATTCTCCCTGCCCCACATGTCCGCGTCCAGTTTGTTGAGTTCCGTTAACTGGTCGGGGGTGATTTTTATCCTGCGCGTCGTCGCTGAGCATCGACCAATAGACCTCCGGCGTCAGGTCGCCGCGATCGTAGGCCGGGCGATTCTTCTCCCAAAGCGGCGGAAACAACTCCGGTTCCAGACCGAAGATAGCAGCCATAGCAGCGATTTCCTCTATTCGCGGGGGGTAACACAATACTTCGCCGTAATCGAAAATTACGGCTTCAATCCTTGGGGAAATCGCCTTGCCGTCTGTCATTTTCACCTCAAATAGAGATTCTGCATGACTTGCCCTGTTTCGTCCAACCTCGCGTATACTGTGGCGCGAACTTCGGCGCACCTGTCACCGCCAGTTCCGGGACCCTATTGCGAGCGATTTGCATTGGCGAAGTTCTGTGGGACGTCTTCGGCGACCAGGAACACCTGGGTGGAGCTCCGTTCAATTTCGCCGCTCATCTCAAGAAACTCGGTCACCAGGTCGAATTCGTCAGCGCCATCGGGAACGATATACTCGGCCAGCGGGTATGGGACCGGATGCGCGAGATCGGACTCTCCACTCGCTATCTACATCGCGATCCGGCGCACGCGACCGGCACGGCCACTGTAAAAATAAATGCTGCGGGACAGCCCCAGTTCACAATTCATCGCCCCTCGGCCTACGACTTTGCGCAACTGTCAGAAGCAGATTTCAGACACCTCTTCGCGGAAGCGGTGGATTGGATTTACTTCGGCACCCTCCATCAGATGAGCCCCGCCGCCAAAAACCTGACTTCGCGTCTTCTGGATTCCTCCGGCGCGGCGCACAAATTCTACGATTTGAATCTGCGGCAGAACTCCTATGATGCTGGTCTGATCCGCGAACTGATGGCACGTGCTTCCATCATGAAGATGAATGACGAGGAGGTTGTGACCATCGCTAAGCTGTTCGACTACGCTTACGAGTCTCTAGAGAAGTTTTGCCGAGACTACGCACAGAAATTCGGCTGGGAAGCAGTCTGCGTCACCCGCGGCTCCAAGGGATGTTCGCTGCTCGATCGGCGGGCAGTTCGTAGAAATGCCAGGGTATGCAATCAAGGTTGCAGACGCAGTGGGCGCGGGCGACGCCTTTGCCGCCGGCTTTGTTCACGGATTCAGTAACCACTGGCCCCCGGCCCAGGTCGCCGATTTCGCCAATCGGGTTGGTGCATTGATCGCCAGCCGCCACGGTGCAATTCCCCAATGGACTCTGGCAGAAGTCGAAGCTCTCAACCGCCAGTCACAACAACAGGAGTCTGCATGACCGTGAATTCCTACTTAGCAAAGAGTACGGTGGTCGCCGCCTTGGGCGGTTTGCTTTTCGGGTTCGATACCGCCGTCATCGCCGGCACCACCAGCAGCCTGCGCGTCACCTACAACCTTTCCCCCGAACTGTTGGGAATGACGGTCGCCAGCGCCCTTTGGGGCACAGTAATCGGCGCCATGCTTGCCGGATTCCCCGGCGAAAAATATGGGCGGCGCGATAGCTTGCGCGGGATGGCAGTCCTATACGTGATTTCTGCCCTGGGTTGCGCCTTCGCTTGGAATTGGCCCGCACTGGTGGTTTTCCGCTTCATCGGCGGGCTGGGCATTGGCGGATCTTCGGTCCTGGGCCCCATGTACATCGCCGAAATTGCACCTGCAAAATGGCGCGGCAGGTTGGTGGGATTTTTTCAGTTCAACGTTGTCTTCGGCATTTTGCTGGCATATTTCTCCAACTACCTGATCAGCCTGGCCGGCTTCGGCAGCGTGGAATGGCGCTGGGAGCTGGGTGTAACCGCGATTCCGGCAATCCTCTTCTTCATTTTGCTGTTTGTGATTCCGCGCAGCCCACGCTGGCTGGCGGCCAAGGGGTTTATGGATGAAGCGCGCTCGGTTCTTCGCATGAGCGGCGAAGAAAATTACGAGCAGCAGTTGAAAAACATTAAGGAGTCGATCGAGGAAGAAAAGGCGCAGACCCGGGAAACTCTCTTTTCCAAGAAACACACATTGCCGATTTTTCTCGCGGTAAGCATCGGCATGTTCAACCAGCTCTCTGGGATCAACGCGATCCTCTATTACCTGAATGACATTTTCGCCCACGCCGGGTACAGCAAGGTTTCAGGTAACTTGCAGGCGGTCGCAATCGGCGCCACGAACCTCCTGTTCACCATGATTGCCATGTCGGTAATCGACAAAATTGGCCGCAAGACCCTGCTTCTGGTTGGATCGGTCGGCACCGCGGCATGCCTCGCCGGAGTCTCCATCATCTTCTTCACCCAGCGCCATCAGGAATTACTGGTCTGGTTGCTGGTCGGCTACATCGCGTTTTTTGCATTTTCGCAAGGCGCCGTCATCTGGGTATATCTCGCCGAGGTATTCCCCAACGCAGTGCGGGCCAAGGGGCAAAGCTTGGGCAGCTTCTCGCACTGGCTGATGAATGCGCTGATTTCCGGTATCTTCCCGCTGATGGCTGCGTCTTCCGGCGCCTACCCGTTCGTGTTCTTCGCCGTGATGATGGTGCTGCAGTTCTTTGTAGTGTTGTTTATCTATCCGGAAACTAAAGGCGCTTCCCTGGAGGAGATGCAGAAGAAGCTGGCAACCACGTAGAACCAGACTGATTCAAACCGTTTGTCATTCCGCAGCGCGCCTTTATCGCGCAGGGAATCTGCTCTCAGCGGTCGGCAGAACCGGCAGCGCTCGCCGGATATCCCGCACACCGGCGGCCGGGGACGACAAACTTTGTGGGTTACGGCGCTTCGATCAACTCCATCTTGCCATCCCGCGTCCGGTGAAGCACCATCACCTTGCCCTTAAGATCGCGGAAAACGAAAACATCCCGATCGCGAAAGTGTGCTTCCTTAATAGCCTCTTCCACCGTCATGGGACGCATGGCCACAGAATCCGATGCGGGCGCCAGATGAACTTCGGTTGACTTGGCGACCGCCGGATATTTATGCACCAGAATCGGCGCGACAGGGGTGGGACGCTTCCCATTAACCGGCTTCACTGTCTCCGAAGGCTCGGCTGCACCATTCCATTTATCTTGCGGCTTGCGTTTTTTGGTGCGCCACTTGGTTTTGTATTTGATGGCTTGCTTTTCCAAATGTTCGATCGCCTGCCCAATCGCAGCTGACATGTCGCCAGCCTGCGCCAGGGCCACCAGCGGTCCATTGCGCGGACTGATGGTGATCTCGGCCTTATGTCGCCGCTTTTCGACCACCAGGATTACTTTGGTTTCAAATTTATCGGAGAGGATTTTCCGGATTTTAGCCAGCCCGGTTTCTACTTCTTTGCGAATGGCGGGAGTGATTTCGTAATGCCTCCCGGTATATTCCACGTTCATGAACACCTCGAACTGAAAAGTGGAAGAGCTTCTACCTCATCCTACACTTACCAACCTGTCATCCATGAGGAGCGATACTTTTGCAACCAAGGATTCCTCAATCCCGGGATCGCCTTCGCAGGGAGAGATTCTTATCTCCGCTCAGAATGACAAATCAAAGCTCTCCGCTCACATCGGCATTTGTAGCTACTTCTTAACCCTGCGCTGGTGGGTGCTGGGAATGCGCATATCCTCGCGATACTTTGCCACCGTCCGGCGCGTGACCTGAATGCCCTGTGACTGCAGAATGCGGGTGATCTGTTCATCGGTCAGCGGACGCGATGGATCTTCTTCTTCGATCAGCTTCTTCACCCGGCGCTTAAGAATCAGCAGTGACGTATTGCCGCCTTCGGGCCCATTCACGCTCTCGCTGAAGAAATAGCGGAGTTCAAAAACTCCCTGTGGCGTGTGCACATACTTGCTGGCGACCGCGCGGCTTACCGTCGAAGGGTGCACACCGATTTCTTCCGCTACTTCCTTGATCATCATCGGCTTGAGCTGGTCGATGCCAAGTTCAAGGAAATCCTGCTGGCGGGCGAGGATCGAATAACACACTTTGGTGATGGTCTGCTTGCGCTGCTCAATGTTCTTGATGAGTTGGATGGCGCTCTTATAGCGCTCTTTGACGTAATTGCGCGTGTCCTTGTCGTTGGTCTCACGCGTCATCAATTTCTTGTAAGCAGGGTTCAATCGCAGCTGGGGAATATCGTCTTCGTTCATCATCACCAGCCACTCGTCACCATGCTTCACAAAAGCTACGTCGGGCTCAATGAGCCGGGCTTGCGTCTTGTTGTAACGCTGTCCGGGGCGCGGATCGAGAGTCCGCAAATATTCCAGAACTGCCTGCACCGCTTCGATCGGACGGTTAATCGCCTTGGCGATTTCTTTATGCTGCTTAAGCTGCACCGCTTTGAGGTGATGATCGACTACCGCGATAGCGTCCAACAGAATCTGGGCGGTGGCCTCGCTATTCAGGACAACCGAACCGTTTCCATTGCCGTTCGTCCCTTGGTATTTGACCGACTCCAGTTGCTGCTGCTGGAAACGCAATTGAGCCAGAAGGCATTCCCGCAAATCGCGGCAACCGACTCCCGGAGGATCCATCTGCCGGACAGCCTCCAACGCCTCCTGCAACTGCGCGCGATTAAAGCTGGGCTGGAAAGCGGGCGCGGTAGATTTCTTCTTTTCCGGTGCCAGAGGCTCAGGGGCGCAACCACGGGGGCGGGGGCATCAATTGCGGCAAGAAGCGCCGCTTCCGCGTCCCCAACCGGGTTCGCTGCCCGGGAAATTCCGTCACCTCACTACTTTGTAAATCGTCGGCTGCCAGTTCGCTGTCCGGTAGCGACGCGTCGATGCCCAGTGCAGCCGCATCCTTGAATACCTTTTCTACGATGACCGCGTCGGCCTCGGGCGACGAAGGCGGCGCTACCCCCATTAATTCATCATCGCTGGCAATCAGATATCCGTCTTCATTCAGGTTGCCGATAATCAGCTCGACCGCCTGCCGCACCTCCGGGGTGAGCGAAAGCGCCCCAACCTGCCACATCAGGTGATCGGTGAGATTGGTCGGCTTAGAGAGGAAATTCTCAAACGACGGACGCTCGAAGTCTTCCATCTCGCTGGGGCTGCGATAGCCCGGATCAAGATATTCCTGAAAGAACGAGCCAAAATCGATCTCTTCAAACGGATCCTTCTTCTCTTCCGCGGAGACAGGAGCCTCGTCCGACGGTTGCGGCGGCAGCTGGCGGTCCCGCTCTTCCTCGCGCCGGTTCACGTCGTCGATCAAAGGGACCGAGTCTTCCAGCTCCTCAAGGACGGGATTTTCCACCATCTCCGAATTAATCATGTCCTTGAGCTCAAGCTTGTTGAGCGCAAGCACACTGACCATCTGCACCAGTCCCGGCGTAAGAATCTGCCGCTGCGAGACCTTCAAATGCAGCCTGGGTTGAAGAAGAACCATAAAACGTCGTTTGGCCTTTCCTTAAAATCGCTGGCAGTTAATCGTGGGTCGTTGGCAAGAACTAAGAGCTGGGGCCAAAGACGAACGACCAAAAGCCAACGACGACCTTCTACACCAGCGTAAAACTCTCTCCCAAATACACTCGCCGGACTTCAGGATCGTTGCCCAACTGCTCCGGGCTGCCTTGGCGGAATATCCGGCCTTCGTTGATGATGTACGCCCGGTCGGTGACCGAAAGCGTTTCCCTGACATTGTGGTCCGTGATCAGGACCCCAATCCCGCTCGCCTTGAGATCGTTGATGATCTTCTGCAGATCGAGCACGGCAATCGGATCAATCCCGGAGAACGGCTCGTCCAGCAGAATAAAAGCCGGACTTATGCACAATGCGCGCGCGATTTCCACACGCCGGCGCTCGCCTCCGGAAAGGGCATACCCACGATTCAAGCGGATATGCTCCAACCCCAGCTGATCTATCAACGTCTCCATTTTTTCCCGGCGTTCGTGCCAGGAGATGGGCTGGGCCTCAAGCACAGCCAGGACGTTTTCCTCTACCGTCAGTTTTCGGAAGACCGAAGCTTCCTGTGGGAGATAGCTAATTCCATATTGGCGCGCCCGTAAGTACATGGGAACGCTAGTGATATCTTCATCGTCGAGTAACACACGGCCGGTGTCGGGAGGGATCAGGCCGACGATGGTATAGAACGTGGTGGTCTTGCCGGCCCCGTTCGGGCCCAACAACCCAACTACTTCGCCCTGCCCAACTCGAAGGCTTACACCATTAACGACCCGACGCCCCCGGTATGATTTGCCGATGTCGTCGGTGGCCAGAGTACGCATTTATCGTGCCACTCGTGTCTGCGTTACCGCCGGAGACCCACTGTTACCTTCCACCAGCACCCTAGCATCGCGTCTAAAGAAAGTCAACGAAACCCCGGTAATCTTGCCATGTTCGGCATCAAAAATGCTAGGGATTCCGCCTGTCATCACGAACTTGTCCTCCGAGGAAGTGTAAACAAGCTGTTCTCCGCTGGCTTTTCGCCCCGGTTGCGTGATCACAACGTGGCCTTGGGCCACGATGCGGTCAATTTTCGGGATTCCCTCTGCCTTGTTTCCTGCCTCCCCGCCGCCCTGGCGGTAGGCGTCCATCTGGTCGGCACTCATAACATTGTCAGCTACGCTGCCAATCACGCCGTCGCCAAAGTGCACTTTGTTGTCGCGGTCAGCGTAGGCGAGCGATCCCGATACAATCGTCAGCGGCATGGATTGTCCCTTGGCTCCGGCCTGAACCAGAGTGGTTGAAACTTTCCTGCCCTCGGCTCCATGCGCGACAACGGACCGGTGATCGCGATCGAATTCGATTGTGAGCGCCTCAACTACATTTGCCTGCTGCCAGAGGCGGGCCCCTCCGGAGTAGGTAGCGACCGCCGGGTTTCGATGCGCCGCGACGCTGCGCGCCGTCACGTGAATGGGATCACCCGAGGCCAAAAGTGCCCCTCCCGGCTGTGGCTTCAAATCGCTGTAGGTGGTTTTCACGCTGCCTTCTGCGGAGAAATCTCCGGTTCTTCGATTCAGACGCATGGCATCAGCCGTGCTGGTCATGCCGCCCAGCACTACCCGCGGTGAACCGGTCAGCGAAAGCATCTGGTCGTTGGCGGCATAAACAGCAGTTCTTGCGGTTGCTTTCAAACTCCCATCTGTATAGACAACCTCTCCCTCTTGAGTGAGCGACTGCACCCCGCCCTTCTCACCGAAGGTCACGTCGAAGGATTTGCTGGTGCTGACCCGGTCAGGCTGCCCCGGCGTGACGCTTTCAATTCGCGCATCGGGAGTGCCATGCAGGGCAGACAGCCGTCCTTGGTTGTTGAACTTGGCTTCGAACTTTCCCGCACTCACCCTCGTCTCTTGGGCGGAATTTTCGGCAATCACAATCTTTCCCGGCCCGGCAGTCTCCGCGCGTTCCAGATGATTCCCGACAATGAAAAAATCCATGTTGGCAGCGCTGAGATTAAAATCGCTTCCCGACTCCTGACGCTGCCTCAACTCAACCCCCTGTTGGCTGCGCACTAGGCGCGGCGAATTTTGTCCCGCAAATTCCAGCAGCATCACTCCGGCATGGCCTCTCAACGGTTGCTCTCCCGGCGTCTCCCAATGCACATCGCCTGAAAACTTCGCGTTATTCACGCTGGCCGCTTTGTCCGATGCTGGCGACATAGCTACTTCCAACTGTTGTGCCCTGACTTGCACCGGTTGCGGTCCTCTTGACTCCAGAAATACCCGCCCGGTCGCGAGGGTGCGATCGAGCGTGTTGTCTGGCCGCAGGAAGAACTTGATTTCATCCGCCTCAAACTTCTCCGTCCCGCTCCGCGCCCTCGGTTGTTCCAGGATCACCAGCCCGGGCCGCTTGGTCACCGATGCCCGGGCCGCGCTGATCTTTGCCGGATTGTTTCCCTGAATACTCGCCGCCACCTCCGACTGCAGGGTTAGGACCCTGGTCTTTGCATCGTAGCTGGCTCCCACCGCCGACCCTTCCGCTTGCGGAATACGAAACTCAATCCGTTCTTTGGTGTAGGCGTTTCCGGTTTTCTGGTTGAAGACCAACCCGCTGGTCTTGAGGTGGATAGGATTTTTCAGCTCTTTCGGCAAGGCCTGGTC
>CAWGQZ010000003.1:0-88366 GCA_963824805.1 uncultured Acidobacteriaceae bacterium
AAAAAGACGTAATTACCACTCCACCAACTCGACCCGGCGGTTCTTGGCCCGCCCGTCTTCTGCGGCATTCGAAGCCACCGGGGAATACATGCCGCATCCGAAGGTATCCAGTCGGGTGGCGGCGATTCCGTATTTGCCGGTGAGTTCTGTCACCACGCTCGCGGCGCGGCGCTTGCTTAGGGCGACGTTGTAGTCGGACTTGCCTTGGTTGTCGGTATGGCCCACCACACGCAGGCGTAGGTTGGGTTCGCCCTTCATGAGCTTTGCAATTTCGGCCAGTGTGGGTTCCGATTCGGCTTTGACAACATCTTTGTCTGTATCAAAGTACAGACCATAAAGCGCCACCTTTCCGGAGTCGTGAATCGACTGTTTCATGTCGTCCGCGTTCACGAACGCCATCTTTTTTTCCATTACATCGGCCATCACCACGACTATCTGGGCCAGTGATTGGCCTTTTTGAACTTTGCTCTCGAGACGCTCAGGAATGACTCCATCTTTGTACGCAGTGACGAAAGCCACGTAGTAGTTGGGGCTGGCATCGTGACTTTTGCCCACCAAAATCCGCTCTTCGTCTTCGTTGTAGGCAAGTATCTGCGAAACATCGCTGTCAGTAGCGATTTTGTTGAAGGTGGGGCCAAACCATCCGCGCTGGCCAGCGCCCTTCTCGTACAGAGTCTCAATTCCAAGGCGTTGAAATTCTTGCTTGTAGTTACGAAACAGTTCCGCCGGGGTTCGACCCACAGGAGCCAGGTAAGTGTAGTAGCTCACCTGTCCTTCCACTTTTTTGCTCTTTTGATAAGCCGGAGGCTCCATCTCGGTCGGTGGCCCCAGGGGCAGCAGGTACTCATCAAATTTTGGGCCACGATAGCCAATTAGTTCGCTGCCTTCATATCGCTTCATCCCGGCCGGATCCTTGGAGTCGGCCACGTCCTGCGCTGAACCGGGAACTACCAAAGTGGCACATATCATTAAGGCCGCAAGCATGACCGTGGCGATTGGACTGGATTTACGAGCGAGGAATGACGGTTCGATGAACATCGACATCATTGAGCGACCTCTTTAAAGGGAATGGATAACCTTCTAGGCGATGGAACAGGCGGGTAAATCTTCTTCTACCGTGAAATCACTGTCAACCGAAATGACGCGGGGAACGGGCTTGTGAGTACAAATCTAAGAGGTCGGTCCGACAGGATACGTTCGCTGTGTCCCTGCAGCTTACTTGGAGACGACATCCGGTGGTGGCGGCAGCTTCCGATTTTTCAGCCATTCCATGCTGATGTTCTGGTTGGTCTTGTTGCCTTTGGGCAAGTTATCGAGATCGGGCATGAAAATCTGAAGCCCGGCAGTGGGGGTCATGCGGGTGTACCCGTTCACCAACTGGTTCTGATAATTATTGAGGTCGAGATCGAACCACGCATCGTCCGAAAGATCGACCATGATCAGGTCGACGTGATGCATGGTGAGCTTTCCAAAGTCGATGGTCCCATCGCTCAACTTTAAGAAATTACGCCATTGCTCGACTCGGGTTACGGCCCCTTCCGCGTTACCAAAAACTTCTTCGATATCGGGGCTTACGACGCGCGCGGCGGTCAATTCTCCGTGAATATGGGGCGGCGGAAGAAGCTTAAGGGTGTCGAAGAAAATATCGTTGCCCGAGATTTGAATACCCGGAATCCCTTTGGCGTTTACCAGGTCGGAAACCTCAATATGCAGTCCGCCGAGCAAGCCCTTAAAGGGGATTTTCAGCACATTAATCTTGGTGACGTGCATCTGAATTCGGTTGTCGGATGCAGCCGCGATGGTGCCCTTCACTTCCACCGGGAATGAAATCAGCTTGTGCAGTGTTCCCTTAAGCTTGATCTGATCGCCGTCGGCTAAGAGCGTGATGTTCTTCAACGGAGAGTTCGCCACCCCCCCGGCGTTCAGGAAGTTTCCGATGTCTCCAATATTGGCCCGGACGACGCCGGTCTTGATCTCAAGGTTGAAAGACTCAGGATCGTCAAACGTCGGATTCACGCCGTGCCGGGTTCTTACCATCTGCCCGCGGAGCCAGCGAACGTAGACCCGGAAGTCGGGCCCTTTGCGGAGCATCAGATTGTGGGCATAGATCGAGGTCGGAGCAGTCTCTGGAGTGGAGGGCACGCTGGCTTCAACAGCGGCGGGAATCGCAGAATCAGTGGAAGTCAGGCCGGTCGTCCTTAAATGCAGGCGCCATATCAATAAGCCCAGCAAAAGTAACGGGACCGCGATTAAAACGACCAGGCGAAGACGCATGAGGAAACCATTGTAGAAGCAATACGAGCATGGTGCTCGGCAGCGGGAGAATCCTGATCTCCTATAACGAACTAGGAGATTCGGGAGTCCGGTTTGGAGTTGTACCCTCTGCTTCCGCTTGTGAGATTCGGCAAGATTTGGAGTGCGTTCCCGGGGGCCACAATTAAATACATCGCAAACGGGAAGCCGGTCGTCTGTTAGAAGCACTGGAGAACATTTCATGGCAAATGAGGAGCGATTTGTTTCAGGAGCACTGAAGGCCTGGGATGCGTATATTGAACGAGCCGACGGACTATTTTCCAAGTTGACCGCAGAACAATTGAGCAGGGAAATCTCGCCGGGAAAGAACCGGCTCATCTATTTGTGGGGACACCTCATCGCGGTCCACGATGGCATGTTGCCGTTGCTTTATTTCGGTCAACGTCTATACCCGGAATACGATGCCATCTTCATTTCTAATCCTGACAAAGCCGTGGCCAACCTACCTTCAGTCGAGAAGTTGAAACAAGCCTGGGACGAAGTGAACCGCAAACTGTCGGAAGGATTTGCGACGCTGGGTGTTGCCGACTGGCTGCAAAAACATGCGGCCGTATCGGATGAAGACTTCGCCAAAGAGCCGCTGCGCAATCGGTTTGCGATTTTGCTGAGCCGAACCAACCATTTGTCTTCGCATCTCGGGCAGGCTGCTCTAACGCCTAAGTAAATATGAAGGGTGTTTATTTCAAGCCGTCGACCAAATACAGATCGGAGAGTGTGCGGTGATAGCCGTACACATAGGCGTTGGCTGTTGGCGTCACGATAACCGGGCCGATCTGGCTTACGCCCGCCGGGTCGGAAGGAATAAGTTCCTTCCACATGACCCGCTGACCAGTCACCAAATCGAGGCGGTATATCTTAGTGGGTAGCTCCCCGGGATGATAGGTATAGATGGATTTCCCATCGCGTCCCCACTGTAGTGGCTGTTCGCCAACCTGAAAGCCGGGGACCGTGCGCGGTGTACCTCCGCCGAGAGGGTAGATGTAGGCCTTTTCGTCGCTTCCAACAGCGGCAACTTCCGTGCCGTCAGGAGAAGGCACCAGAACAAGGGGCGCCATGCCCTCCCCGGAGATGGCTCGTGGCTGGCCGTCCAAGGTGTCTTGCACGTAGATGCGGGCGCCATGCCCCTCTTCTGTGCCGGTAAAAACGAATCCTTTGCTGTTGGGCAGCCACCGCGCCCAGCTATGGTAGATCTTGTCATGGCTGAGCTGTCTGGCATCGCCGGCCCCGGTTGGAAGCAGCACGATCTGCGCCGGAGTGCTGGTAGTCAGTGACAGCACCCACTTGCCATCGGGAGAAAGGCTCATGGAGGTGCCGTCGCCCAGGCGCACGGCGGAGGATTCTGCCGTCTTCCTGAGATAGACCGAGTAGTTCAGCCCGCCGCCCTCGCCCTCTTCGTCAAAAAGCAATACGTTGCCGTCGGGCGAAAGCTCAGCGGGAAAGGAATAATCAAACCAGGAAAGGTCGTGTTCCTTGTTGTCTCCGGGAATCGTGCCACTCAGTTCGCGGCGCCAGCTTTCCCGCGCCAGAAGGACCCGACCGTCTCTCCACACGTCCTGAATGGACAAGGTTGCGGGTACGGTTGCGATCACACGCTCCCGTCCCTTCAGCGTGACTGCCATAATGGTTCTGGCACTGCCAGTCCTGCTGCCGGTAAACCAGACTTCGTCTCCACTCGCACCCCAGGCGAGTCCTTCGATGGTCAGGAAGGACGGATTCAGCTTTGTGTCTTTCCCATTGAGGTCAACTACGTGAACGCTTCCACCGTCATCTCCGGGCTGCGGATGCTCTAAAAATGCAATCAGATCTCCCTGGGGAGAAATTCGAGGATGGCTTATCCACCCCGGCGTGGCGTGAAGAACTTTACCGATGGGATACTCGAGCCGATTCTTTCCATCGACGTCGTGGACGACCACCAGGTTCTTGCTATCGACCGACCAGTCGGCCCACTGCACACCTTCCACGATTTCGCGCGGCTCCCCACCGTTTATAGGCATGCGAGCGAGGGTGCCGACCTGGGTGTAGGTGCCCGTCGGACGAGCGCCGACGAGCAGAGCAATTTCGCCACTGGGCGAAATGCTCATGATCTCGTCTCCAGTGCGGCCCAGGGAGCGTGACTGCGGGCTCTCCGGACTGGTAATAAACAACTCGGTGGGTTTGCCCTCCCATGAAGCGCCATACACTACCGATTGCCCATTTGGTGTAAATCGCGCCGACCGAATCGTGCCGCGACGGAAAGTGAGCTGATGATAGACCGCCTGTGAGTTGCTGCTTCGCGACGCGCTCAGATACCATCCCGCGCTGCTTCCGATCAGCAGGGTGGCAAGGGACACCAGCCACGGCAGCCACGACCGATGAATTCTTTTCGCCTGCGACACCGCTGGCGTAGTCGTCGAAACCCCCGATGCTGGCTGGGTAGAGACCCGGTTCGAGTCCAGGGCCCGCTTGAAGCGCTTCAATTCGGAGCGCATCTCACCGGCGGTCTGGTAACGAAGTTCTCGGTCTTTTTCCAAAGCGAGATCCAGAATCCGGCTTATCTCTGAGGGCAAATTAGGATTCAGTTGCGCCGCGGGAACCGGGGTCCGATTCAGAATGCTTTCAAAAACCACCGCTGAGGTATTGCCATCGAATGCCTGGCGGCCACTGGCCATCTCATAGAGCACTCCACCGAAGGAAAATAAATCCGTGCGGGTATCGAGTTCCTGGCCTCGCGCCTGCTCAGGCGACATGTAGGCAATCGTGCCCACTGCGCTACCCGGACTGGTCAAGTCGTCTTCCGTCCCTATGGTTGCGGAAGTTTCGTGCCGATTGGCTTGTATATCCGTCTTGGCCAGCCCAAAATCCAACAGCTTCACGCGGCCCGCGCTAGTGATGAAAATATTTGCCGGTTTGATATCGCGGTGGATGATCCCCTTGCTGTGCGCTGCCTGGAGCGCGTCGGCGATCTGGATCCCGAAATCCACCAGCAACGAAATATCAGTCGGACGCCCGTTGATGGCGTGCTTCAACGTGCGTCCTTCCAGATACTCCATGGCGATGAAAGTCTTGTCGCCGTCGGTGCCAATGTCGTAGATGGTGCAGATATTGGGATGATTCAGAGCGGAGGCAGAGCGGGCTTCGCGACGAAAGCGTTCTAGCGCCTGCGAATCAAAACCCAGACCGTCGGGTAGGAACTTGAGCGCAACGAAGCGCCCCAGGCGGCTGTCTTCAGCCTTGTAGACGACACCCATCCCACCGCCGCCGAGCTTTTCCAGAATGAGATAGTGAGAAACTGAAGTGCCAATCATCAAGTTGAGGGATTATAAGCGATGAGGGATCCGACGCCCTAAATCGGTTGAAGACGGCCGGCAGTTTGCTTCCTTTGCTGACTGACCAGCTAAAGCTCAGGGGCGAGGGGCCGGAGCTGGACCGGGAGGAAGAATTTCCGGATCCATGGAATGAACCTGGTGTCGGGTAACATAAAAAACGGAAGCGGTCCAGGTGGGAAATAAATCGAAGCCTGGTACTAACTCCGCGACCAACGATGGCAGGAAGGCCCAATGCCATCCCAGCAGCCGGATCAAAATAGCGCCCACCGCGACATCCAACAACACGTCTGCGGGAGACAAACCTCCGGCGGCAAATAGCGGTAAAGCGCCGATCTGAATGGCGTCCGCGACAACGGCAACCAGCCACGCCAGGCGCTGTTCGCGCGACTGCATCGATTTCAAAAAGTTGGACATTCGGGCGAAAGCTTCAAAAACCATATCCCTCCCGACTTCTATCCGCGCGTATTCACAATGATTGGTCCCAGAGGGGGCACTATCAGAAGATTATCAGACCCGGAATCGGTTTCGGCTTGAAACCATGGCTCGTACACGAATTCGGCCGCCGTAGCGGGGGGCAATTTTCGACGGTGCCCACAGTTTTGGAGGCAGTCATGAGATCACATTTTGTGATTTCAAGATATGTGATTTCCTTCAACGAAAGATTGCCTTAAAGTTCGTCGAGATGGTGTACACGCTATGCTAAACTGCCGAAATCTTTTCCGCCTGGGGACGGTTAGATGGCCGTAACCTCCAATTTTTCGGTCGCAAGTACCGCCTCCGGCGGCCAGTCTGCCGCAATTACACTCCAACGAATAGTTTCGGTCGACATGCTGCGCGGGCTGGTCATGGTCATCATGGCCCTTGACCATACGCGCGACTATTTCAGCAACGTGCCGTTTCCGCCCGAAGACCTCACGCGAACGTCTGCTATTTTGTTCTTCACCCGATTCATCACCCATTATTGTGCGCCGGTGTTCTTCCTACTCGCCGGTACGGGAGCGTTTCTTGCCACCGCGCGGGGCAAGTCGATCCACCAGATCTCCCACTTCCTGTGGACCCGGGGCCTGTGGTTGATGTTTCTCGAACTCACCATCGTTGGGTTCGGTTGGACGTTTGTGCTGCCGTTCAGCGCTGCATCAATACTTTGGGCTCTGGGATGGTCGATGGTTGCGCTGTCTGTCTTCGTGCGCCTTCCGATTCGCTGGATAGCGGGCATCGGACTGACCATGATCGCGTGCCACAACCTGCTTGACCGGGTCAATCCTGCGTGGTTCGGAAAATTCTCCTGGCTGTGGATGCTGCTGCACTCCCCCGGCTTTTATCCGGTGAACCCTAATTTCGGAGTGCTGGTTTTGTATCCTGTCATTCCGTGGATCGGCGTGATGGCAGCCGGGTACAGTCTGGGTTCGATTTTTCTGAGACCAGACCGAAAGAAGTTGCTGATCGGAATTGGGATCGCCATCACTACTGTGTTTTTCATGCTGCGCGGGATCAACCACTATGGGAATGGCATTGCCGGACTGCCCTTCGGGATGCCCATTGGCGTGGGACCATGGAGCGTACAGGGAAGGTTCACCTTGACGGTGGCATCGTTTGTAAACACCTTGAAATATCCGCCGTCGCTGGACTTTTTATTGATGACCCTTGGTCCGGCACTCATTGCGCTGGCCCTATTCGATGGTCTCAATACCGAGAGAGGAATTGGGCGCGTGCTTCTGGTGTTTGGCCGCGTACCGATGTTCTATTACGTGCTCCACATTTACTTGATTCACCTTATGGCGATTCTGGTCGCCGAAATGGTGCATCAGCCTGTGGCGTGGCTGTGGCGCGGCGGTTTCTTTTTCTCAAGTACACCCCGCGGTTATGGTCACGATCTGCCCTTTGTCTATGCCATGTGGATTCTCGCAGTGCTCGTGCTTTATTTACCGTGCCGTCGGTTTATGGAGTTTAAAAAGCGGCATCCCGATTGGAACTGGTTGAGTTACCTCTGAAAAAAGATCAGACCGCCGCGGCTGCCACCCGGCTCTTGAAATCTCGCAGAGACAACTCCAGGCCTCCAAATTCAGGATGCTCGTTCTGATCAAGGGTGAACGCGATATCGAGACTGTCGCCGGCGATCAGTGGCTGGGGCTGTAAGCGTTCGGCCATGCGCCAGCCCATGGCGTTAAACGAAATTGACTTTCTCCACCCGGTATTTGCTTCTCGTCCGGTCTTCGCGACGAAGTCCGCTCGAATCCGGATCACATCGAGGGTCCGTGGCAATGGCGGCATCCGAAAGGTCGGAAGTATTGGCATTTCCTGCCGCAACCCGGAAGCGAACGTGTTTGTCTTTCACAATACGAGGCGGGGCCGTAAGAAGCACATCGTGGGCGGCAAAGACTGGCTCGGGGTTGCCAACTCCGAAGGGCTCGAGTTGCTTTAGAAGCTGGAAGAATTCTGGAGTGACCTGTTGCAGGTCCAGATCGGCATCGTATCGCAGCGAAGGCTCGAAGTCGGGAAGGGAAAGCTTAGTACGGGCGTAAGCGTCGAGTCGATTGCGCAGTTCAGTTACGTTTGAAGACGGTAGCGAGAATCCAACCGCGTGCGAATGCCCGCCGAAGCGGCTGAAAAGCGTGCTGCATGATTCAAGTGCATTCAACAGATGGAAGGGCGCAATCGATCTGCCGGAACCATGGGCAGTCTCTCCGTCGCGCGATACCACCAGAACCGGTCGCCCGTATCGTTCCACGATGCGGGTTGCAGTGATGCCTATGACGCCACGGTGCCAGCCATCGCCGTCAACCACCATGCAGAAGGCATCGCGCAGCGCAGGTTCACTTTCTATGCGGGTGTGAATCGCTTCCAGAATGCGCCTTTCTTCTTCCTGCCGTTCGGTATTGAGCTGGTCGAGTTTGTGTGCCAATTCGCCCGCCCGGGCTTCATCCTTCACACTGAACAATTCGATGACGTCGCTGGCCACATCCATACGGCCGGCAGCGTTGATGCGAGGTCCAATACGAAATCCCACTTCACTGGCGGTCAATGGGCGGCCGCTCAATTTTGCCACTCCGAGCAATGCCTTAAGGCCCGGGTTGATGGCCCTTCTTAGTCCATCTAGTCCTAACCTGGCGAACACCCTATTCTCTCCAGTCAGAGGTACAGCGTCGGCAACGGTCGCAATGGCAGCGACTTTCATGAAGGAAAGCAGAAGTCGAGCAGCATCGCTGGGACGTCGCCGTTCGATCAAACCCTGAGCTAACTTGAAGGCCACCCCGGCCCCGCACAGCGCTTTGCATGGATATTTACATCCCCCCTGATTTGGATTCAGCACGGCCAGTGCTGCCGGAACGCCGTCGGGTCCGGGCAGATGGTGATCGGTCACGATCAGGTCCACGCCCCGCCGCTGAGCGGTCGCGGCCGGGGCGAAGGCGCGAATTCCCATATCGACGCTAACAATCAGCCGGATACCTTCTTCTGCGGCGCGCTCGATTACATCGTCGCGCATGTCGTAGCCATCGCGAATACGATGCGGAACATGAAAGTCTGCCGACCCTCCGCAGAGCTCGATCGCGGTTTTCAAAATGACAATGGCAGTGGTACCGTCAACATCGTAATCACCATAAATCAGAATGGTTTCCTTGCGCTCGATCGCGGCCTCCAGTCGCTCCACCGCCTGCGCCATCCCTTTCATCAGATACGGAGAATGCAATTGCGATACCGAAGGGTTAAGAAACCGCGACGCACTTTCCCCATCGCAAATGCCGCGCATCACCAGCAATCGAGCCAGCGTCGCAGCCGAGGCTGCATCGGCCCGACATTCCGCCCGCAAGACTGGTGTCAGCCGATCGATCTGCTCACGATCAGCAGTTTTCAGAATCCATTTCATGAAATTGTGAGAAATACAAAAGGTAGGCTGGTACCTTTGCAGTGCAAACGATCTTCAGCTTTCGTCTTCCTGGTCGGAACCATCGATCGGGATGCCGCCGAAATCGTCCGACATTTCAATCAAGCGCTGGTAGCGGCCATACCACTCGGTTGCCGCCTCATAGACCATCATGATGCCCTGATGAGCGAACCCCAACTGAACAAAACCGGTCTTGCCCAAGTAGGTGCGGAGCCAACGTGCCTCTTCGACATCTTCATCATCGGTGAATTCGCCCTGTGAAACCGTTTGCAGCAGGTCATCCAGATCCTGACGCTCCATGGTCCAGGAATCCATGGTCAAAAAAGGTGCTCCGGCGGCTTTGGCAAGTTCAACGAAATCTTTCCATCCATCGGGATTGTCCCCCGGCTTCCACTGCACACTTTGGACTTCTTCCTGGTCAACATAGCCCTGAAAAAGGCGCAGACCGTGGCCTTGAGTGAAGGCGACCATGTCGTCTTTCAAGGTGGCGAGATTATCGGGCGCCGGAGACATGCTTTGGTAGATTGTATTCCGGTCGTGACCGGTTTGTCCTTGCGGGAAGTGGTGGGTGATTCAGGCTTTTCGGGTGGTCCAATCCTTTACAAAAGTCTCGAGGAGCAGACGATTTCGCCTTCCCCGCAAGCCGTTGTTCGCCGATTCCGCTGTGCTACACTAACTGTTTCACGAAGACACCGCGAACCCTCAAAATGCTCCTGTCGAAAGAATATGTGGGCTATCTTGCCCGCGAAGTCAGCAAAAAATTGATCGCCGGGGAATTCATCGAGACCAAGAGTGTCCCCGCGCTAACCGAGAAGCTCAATGCCGCCATGCTCGAGGAATTCGGCCTGGAAGACCGCATTAATGATGAGGTGCGAGTCATTCTTGAGGCTTATTCCGAGGAGATGCGCCGTTCCGGCGCCAACTACCAGGAGATGTTTCGAAAAGTGAAGAGTGAACTGGTTCGCAAGTACAAGGCGGTGCTGTGAGGATTAGCCGGGACAAAGTGAATAAAGTTGCACACGTGGTCAGCGACGCCCTGGCCGAGATCGACAGTGTGGATTTTGTGGAAGACCGTAACACCATTCGTCTGGAAGTAAGGAAGATTCTTGAAGACCTGCTCAATCAGGAAGAACGAATCGACCAGGCTGCCCGGCAAAAAATTGAAAGCCAAAAACGCACCATCCTCGAAGGCAGCCAGGAGTGGGACATCCTCTACCGCAAGTACTATCAGGAAGAAGTAAAAAAGCTGGGAATGTAGGCCTGCTGGGAAACACTTAGCGGCAGGTATCACTACCTGTCCAATCCAACAAGATCCAGAACCTGAAAATCACTCCGCAGATGGAACACCCGCGCTTACGCATTGCTTGCCCGCGTGGTTTAGCATTCCAATATGCGTCTCCAATTGATCCGCCACGCCACCCTGTTGGTTGAGTTTGCGGGACATACTCTACTGATCGACCCCATGCTTGACGATGTGGGCGCCAGGCCCCCGATACAGAATTCGCCCAATCCCCGCAATAATCCTTTAGTCCCACTGGCGATGAAAGCTGAGGTGGTACTGACCAAGGTAGACGCAGTTCTTGTTACTCACACGCACAGCGATCATTGGGATTCGACTGCGGAAAAATTGCTGCCGAAGAGTCTTCCACTTTTCGGGCAGCTGCAGGACGCAATCCAAATTCCTAGCCACGCGGATTTACCGCTGTCCGGGCGATTGATAAGTCACTCGGGTGGAATGGCATCCAAATTTCACGCACTGCAGGCCAGCACGGTACTGGCGAAATAGCTAAGAAAATGGCGCCAGTCTCAGGATTTGTTCTGAGGGCTGACGACGAGCCCGCGCTTTACATTGCCGGAGACACTATCTGGTGCGGGGCAGTTCAGGACGCGCTCGACGTACACGAACCGGATGTCATCGTGCTCAATGCCGGCGCCGCAAGATTTCTGGAAGGCAACCCAATCACCATGTCCACACACGACGTGATCACGGTTTGCCGGCGGGCTCCAAAGGCGAAGATAGTTGCCGTACATATGGATGCGATCAATCATTGTTTGCTGACCAGAGAGGACCTTGCGTTTCAGTTGGAAGCCGAACGCGTCAAGGAACGTGTCGCAATACCGGCAGACGGAGAGTGGTTGGGGTTTGCTTAAACCAGGCATCGCCCATTGATCTTGCTCCGATGGAGCCCGGTGCAACGCCTCCCTCATCCCAGGCTGATAAAATGACTCAATCCTATGTTTGAGAATCTTCAGGAAAAACTTCAGCGTGCATTCAAGACCCTGCGTGGACAGGCCACGCTCTCCGAGGAAAACATCGGCGAAGCCCTGCGTGAAATCCGTCTGGCGCTGCTGGAGGCCGACGTCAACTTTAAGGTGGTCAAAGAATTAATCGACCACATTCAGGCTAAGGCCGTCGGACAGCAGGTGATGACCGCCCTGTCCCCCGGGGAACAGGTGATCAAGATTCTTCGCGATGAACTGGTGGAAGTGCTCGGTCGCGACACCGCCAAACTGAAGTTCGCCTCGCAACCACCCACTGTGGTTCTGATGGCCGGCCTGCAAGGTTCCGGTAAGACTACAACCTCAGGCAAACTGGCGAATTGGCTGAAGAACGGAGGCCATCGTCCTCTGCTGGTTTCGGTCGACGTCTATCGCCCTGCCGCCCGTGAGCAGTTGAAAGTCGTTGCCCAAGCAATCAAGGCCAATATTTATGAGGGGCAGGTGGGCGAAGCCAATACTGCAACCGTCGAGCGCCTGGCCAAGGAAGCCCGCCGCGAAGCGGTCATTTCCGGCAGTGATGTCCTCATCGTCGACACCGCCGGCCGTCTGCACATCGACGATCAACTGATGAATGAAATGCAGCTGCTGAAGCAGCTGCTCAATCCCCAGGAAATTCTGTTTGTCGCCGACGCGATGACGGGGCAAGACGCTGTCCGCTCAGCCGACGAATTCCATAAGAAGCTCTCGCTCACCGGCGTCGTCCTAACCAAAATGGATGGTGATGCTCGTGGTGGCGCGGCGCTTTCCATTCGCCAGGTAACAGGACAGCCCATCAAGTTCATCGGTATCGGAGAAAAGTACGACGCTCTCGAACCCTTCCATCCTGATCGCATTGTCTCCCGCATCCTCGGCATGGGCGACATCCTTTCGCTGATCGAGAAGGCAGAACAGTCCGTCGACAAAAAGAAGGCGCAGGAAATGGCCAGCCGGGCGCTTACCGGCGACGGTTTTTCGCTGGAAGACTTTCGCGATCAGTTGCGGCAAGTCAAGAAGATGGGATCGATCCAGAGCCTGATGGGGATGTTACCCAGCATGGGCCCATTCTCCGGCCTGCAAAAGGCCGCCGACAAAGTCGACGAGAAGCAGATCAACCGCGTGGAGGCGATTATCAATTCTATGACCGTCCACGAGCGCCTGCACCACGATGTCATCAACGGCAGCCGCCGAAAGCGCATTGCGCGCGGCTCCGGAACCAGCGTGCAGGAGGTCAACAATCTGCTGCGGCAATATGCGCAGATGAGAAAGATGTTCAAGCAGATCGGGAAGGGAAGCTTCATGCGGCGAATGGCTGGGATGAAGCTGCCGGGAATGTAGCCTTTTGTTCCGGAAGGCTAATCTCTCAGAGCCGACGATCACATTATGAAATGGCGTTCCCTGGAAGAATCAGCCGAGAACACCGACCTCCGGTCTTTGCGAGAAATCTATGCTGAGCGCAAGGTACTTATTGATCGATATGTTCCGGAACGAGGTTCGCGGAATCCATGCTCGTGTTGTGGGGGAATTGAAGGAACTGCCCCTAACCCCGTTGCTTCGGGGTGCCCGCATTCCCGACTTTGAACTCCAAGATCATAACAATAAGGTGGTTTCCTCCCAAGTACTACTGAGTAAAGGGCGGCTTGTTACCTGCTTCATCCGTGGACGCTGGTGTCCCTTCTGCGTTGGACAGATAGAGGCCATGAATCTGATTGCGGATGAGATGGAGAATCTCAACGCGTCGCTAGTTGCTATCTCTCCGCAGACCGTGCAGCAGTCGTTTTTCATGCACGATCAGCACAAACTGCGCTTTCCGTTGTTGAGCGACCCCGGAAATCAGGTCGCGCGTCAATTCGGCTTGGTCTATCGGGTTCCCGAATATGAGCAGGCCATCTACAAGCGTGCCTTCGTCAATCTGCCGCTTGCAAATGGGGACGACAGCTGGGAGCTACCTATTCCCGCCACCTTCATAATCGATCGCGACGGCTCTGTCTTATACGTCTCGGCTAACCCGGACTATACCGATCGTCCCGAGCCAGCGGAAATTCTGCAAGCCCTCACTTCTTTTTCCCATCAGGCTGGACAAAATCCTCCCGTAAGATAAGCGGGTATGGTTCATCCCCTGTGGAGCACTCACGACCAGACCGGCCGTTTGGCGGAGCTCACTGCTAGCACCAGCGACGCCGCAAAGGAGTTGCCGCTGCGGCGCGACGTCCGTTCTTTGGGCAAGCTGCTGGGTCGCGTGCTAGTGGAGCAGGAAGGAGAACATCTTCTTGAAGTGGTGGAGGAACTGCGGCGATTGCTCATCAAACATCGGGAGCAGTGGGAAAGCGATTCTTCCGATGGAGGTCAGATGGCGAAGGCCATCAAGATCGTCAAAGCGCTGGATGTTGAAGATGCCCACCGCGTTACCAAAGCCTTCGCCATTTATTTCGAACTTACAAATCTTGCCGAAACCAACCATCGCAAGCGCCGCCGCCGTGCCGGCAAGCTGCATTCAGATCAGCCTTCGCTCGCGGGTTCGTTCCGCGGGACGCTTCGCCGGCTGCAGGCCGCCGGATTAAACGCGAAAGATGCACTGGCCGCATTGCAAAAGACCCGCGTGATTCCGGTAATCACGGCGCACCCAACCGAGGTCGCGCGCCGGACGGTGCTGCTCAAACGCCGCCGTATCGCTCGATTTCTGGAAAATCTCGACCATCTTCCGCTTTCCTCACCGGATGCCCAGGAACAGGAATTCGCGATCGCTTCGGAGATCACGGCCCTATGGCAGACCGATGAAGTTCGCGTCGAAAGCCCGCTGGTCACCGACGAGATCCGCATGGGGCTGGATGTCTACCCGATGTCTCTATTCGCCAGCTTGCCGCGTGTTTACCAGGAAATTGCCGAAGCTTTCCACGCGGTCTATGGCATCGCGATCGACGAATTGGATTTGCCGAAGCTGATTTCTTTCGGTTCTTGGATCGGTGGCGATCGTGACGGTAATCCCTTCGTCACTCCCGATTCCACGCGCGAAGCGCTCGACCGAGCACGCAACACTATCCTCGACCACTACATCGCGGAGCTGACGCGGGCCGCCGATCAGTTGAGCGCCTCCTCACAACAGGCGCCGATTTCGGTTGAATTGCAAGCCCGGCTCGATCAATACACTGCCGCCATCGGCGACGAGCCTGCGCGCCTGGCCCGAATTTCCCGCACCGAGCTTTATCGCCGCTTTATCAACCTGGTGCTGATCAGGCTGCGTAATAGCCGAAGCGAAGGGAAAGACAAAAAGGCCTATAAATCGGCGTCCGAATTCGAAATCGATCTCTCATTGCTTCGCGATAGCCTCAATGCTGGCCGCGGCCAGCGCCTAGCAGAACTATTGATCGATCCGCTCCTTCGGAAACTTCGTACCTTTGGTTTTCACCTTGCGACGCTCGATATTCGCCAGCACGCGCGCATTCATGCGCAGGCGCTAACCGAAACCAAAGGGTCGACGAGAAAGATTTCCGATCGCACCGCGGATGTGCTGGCCACTTTCAGAAATATCTCAGAACTGAAGCGGACTTATCCGCCGCGAGCAATCCGCTCTTACGTCATTAGCGGGGCCGAGAGCGAGGAACATATCCTCGACGTCCTCCGTTTGGCCAACATGTCCCAGCTGCAAATGGAATGTTCGGGCGACGATCCCGGTGTCATGCCGGTTCCACTGTTCGAATCGATCGAGTCCCTGCGTGAATCGCCGGCAATCATGGACCGTGTCTGGAACCATCCTGACTATGTTCCGCTGCTTGACTCTTGGGGGCGTTGGCAGGAGGTCATGCTGGGCTACTCCGACTCCAACAAAGATGGAGGCATGATCACCAGCATCTGGGAGCTTTACAAAGCCCATCGGGAACTGCATCGGGTCGCCCGCGAAAATAAGGTTAAACTCCGTCTCTTTCACGGACGGGGTGGTACAGTCGGACGAGGCGGCGGCCCCACCCACCGCGCCATTCTGGCCCAGCCTGCTGGCGATTTTTCCGGTGAAATCCGCATTACGGAGCAGGGCGAAGTTCTGAATTGGAAGTACGCCGACCCGGTTCTTGCGGAATGGAATCTTGAGATCATGATCGCGGCTTGCCTGGAAGCCCTGGTTCGGCCGGCTGACGGCGAATCAGACTCCGCCAAGCGCTGGGCGTCGGCCATGGAAGAAATATCTCAGGACGCCTTCAACTTCTATCGCAAGCAGATCGCCGAAAATCCTGACGTCCTGCAATATTTCGAAGAAGCTACTCCGGTGAACCAGTTGGAGTTCGCACGGATTGGATCGCGTCCAGCCCGCCGCAGCGAAAGCCGCAAGCTTGAAGATTTACGTGCCATTCCCTGGGTTTTCGGCTGGATGCAGAGCCGCCTCGCTCTCCCCGCATGGTTTGGCGTCGGGTATGCATTGGAACGATTCGCTGCCAAAAGCCGCGGCAATCGCCAACTCCTGCGAGAGATAATGTGCGACTTTACTCTGTTCTCGGACATCATTCGCAATGTTGAGTTGGCCATGTCGAAGGCCGATCTGGCCATTGCCAAGCTCTACGCGTCTCTAGTCAGCGATGCCAAATTGCGCGCACGCGTGTGGAAGATGCTGGAGCAGGAGTTCGATCGCACCCGGCAAGTCATCCTCGATATCACGGGACAGAAAGATCTATTGGGGAATAATCCCGTGCTGTCGCGTTCCATCCGCTTGCGTAACCCTTATGTGGATCCCATGAGCCTGATCCAGGTGGACCTGCTTCGGCGCAAGCGCTCCGGCGGCGACAGTGATTCGCTGAACTATGCCCTGGGAGCTACCATCAATGGCATTGCCGCTGGTCTGCACAACACGGGCTAAACCGAACGCCAACGAAGGATAAGATGTACGAAGAGAAAACCATGGATCTCCTTCGTACACCTTAGCGTCCTTCGTGGCTTATGCCCTTGTCTGCCTAACTACTGCTCGCGCATGCAGATTTCCGCTTCGGCGATTGCCTCATCGACATGTTTCAGCGCCGCCACGCGGTGGCCATGGAAGTCGTGGGCTCCTTCTTCAAGATGGCGCTTCGCGGCTCGAAGAGACTCGAGCGCTGCCCGAATGTGGGGATGTGGTTCATTAGCGGGCGCAGCCGGGGTTAGGATGGCAACGAACATCAGAACGGGCAAAACTGTGCGCAATACTCTTTTCATGGGATCTCTCCAGTTGTCTTCGTACTCAACGCCCCTGGTGAATATCTAACTCATTGGTTACAGGAACAAGTTCGATGGCTGATTCTCACCATTTAGGATGATCCTTAGGACTCCGAAAAGGCCGCGCCTCCAATGCCTTGCCATTCCAGCTAAATTCTGCAAAAATAATGGTTTGTCTCGATCCCGCCGGGAGTTCCCGGACCTTTAAGGATAAATAGTCTGTGCTAACAATTCGTCTGGCGCGCATGGGTGCGCGTAAACAACCGTATTATCGCGTAGTAGTCATTGAGAAAGCGCAAGCACGCAATGGCCGTCCGGTCGAGGTCGTGGGTACCTATAATCCCCGCACCAACCCGATGAGCCTGGATCTGAAGCGTGAGCGTATCGACTATTGGGTTTCGAAAGGAGCCCAGTTATCGGACCGCGTAGGAAAGCTGGTTGCAAGACCTGCCGCGCCTGCCGCTGCCGAGCCCGTAGCCTAAATCTCGTATTGCCCCATGGAGCTTTCGATGACTGAGCAAGCCCCAACTCAGCAGGTGAACGATGTTCGTCTGCTCATCGAGCAGATTGCCAAGTCGCTGGTAGACTCGCCCGATCAGGTGGTGGTTGATCAGTATGAGGATGGCGGTGAGACCGTGGTCGAACTTGAAGTGGCAGAGAGCGACCTCGGCAAGATCATCGGCCGTCACGGACGCACGGCGAAAGCCATGCGGAATTTGTTGAGCGCAACCGGGATCCGCAGCAACAAGCGCTACGATCTGGAGATTCTGGAATAACTGGCGAGTTCATCACCCTTGCCCTGGTCCGCAAAACCCAGGGCCGTCACGGCGAAGTGGCGGCTGAGACCCATAGCGATGTGCCGGACCGTTTCACTTCCGGAATGCAGTTTTCGGCGCTTGCGAAAGATGGCGTGCGGCGCGAGGTGAAGCTCGAAGAGTTTTGGCCGCACAAAGAATTCCTGGTAATGAAGTTTCAGGGCATTGATTCCATTTCCGATGCCGAAAGGCTGATAGGAAGCGAACTTCAGATTCCGGCGGTTGAGCGGGCACAGCTTGAAGTCGGGATGGAATTACGTCAGCGATCTGGAAGGGTGCACTGTATTTGATGGCGCCCTCGAAGTTGGCAAAGTTGCAGATGTGGAGTTCGGCGCCGGAGAAGCGCCGTTGTTGGTCGTGAAGTCGGGTGCAAGCAGTTATGAAATTCCCTTTGCGGAAGCCTATCTGAAAAGTGTTGACTTGAAGGGCAAGCGGATCGATATGCTTTTGCCCGATGGGCTGCTGGAAGTGAATGGGCCTCTGACGCCGGAAGAGAAGGCGCAGCAGAACAAGCAGTAAAAGGTCCGAGATGAAGGTCGATATTCTTACGATCTTTCCCGATTTTTTTCGCGGACCGCTTGACTACGGCATCATCCGCCGGGCCAAGGAAGCTGGTCTGGCGGAAGTGAACATCCACGATTTGCGAGCTTTTGCTCACGATCGTCATCGAACTGTGGATGACCGCCCCTTCGGCGGCGGCGAGGGCATGGTGCTCAAGCCGGAACCGATCTTTGAATGCATTGAGACGCTGAAGGTTGCTCCCCGCGAAGACCGGAGGGCGGCCAAACAGAGCGTGATTCTGCTTTCCGCCCAGGGTAAAAAGTTTAATCAGGCGGAAGCCGCGGATTTATCCGGCCTCGACCGAATTGTTCTCATTTGCGGCCGGTACGAAGGCGTGGATGAACGTGTCGGACAATATCTTGCCGACCGTGAGCTTTCGATTGGCGACTATGTGCTGAGCGGCGGCGAGTTGGGCGCCGCGGTGATCGTAGATACGGTCACGCGGCTGATTCCGGGCGCCGTCGGTAACCAGGCTTCTACTCAGCAGGAATCGTTTACGCTGGGCAAGGCGACGGAAGGGAACAGTTCCACCTGCGTGTCGGGTGGATTATTGGATTACCCGCACTACACGCGTCCTGCGGATTTTCGCGGAATGCCGGTTCCCGAGGTGCTGTTCTCCGGGAACCACGAAGAGATCCGGTGCTGGCGGCGGCGAACGGCGCTCGAAAAAACTTTACGAAACCGTCCTGATCTGCTGGACGGAGTGGATTTGAATTTGGAAGACAAGAAATTTATGGCGCAGATGGAACGCGCCGAAGAAGACAACCGAGAGGGAAGGGAACACTGAAATGTCGAACCTGATTATTGAAAAGCTGCTGGCCAAAGCGAAACGCACGGATATTCCCGCGTTCGTCCCCGGCGATACCGTTCGCGTGCAAGTCAAGATTAAGGAAGGCGAAAAAGAACGTCTTCAGGCCTTTGAGGGCGTGGTCATCTCACGTAGCCGCGGACCGCAAGCCAGCTTCACCGTGCGCAAAATTAGCTTTGGCCACGGCGTAGAGCGCATCTTCCCCTTCAATGCGCGAGTGATCGAAAAGATTGACCTGGTGCGGTCATCGAAGGTTCGTCGCTCCAAGTTGTACTATCTGCGTGCCCTTCGCGGCAAAGCGGCCCGCTTGAAGGATGTAGAGCGCGATCACACTCCGGCCAAGGCCGCAGCAGAACAGGCATAGGAAGTAGAAAACTGCCGGGAACAGCTAGCGCTGCATTTCCAGTTCGATGTTCTCGTTCAGTTGTTGCTCCGCCAGTTTTTGCAGCGCGTGTTTGAGCATCTGGCGGTCGCCTTTGCGGATTTCCGAGAATTCAATTCCGAAGCCGGCATCGAGCGACCGCCGCACTAATCCCTTCAGGGTCAGCTCGCAGTCGCCGATCTTCAAAGTGAGTTTGATGGATGCACCGGGCTTCAGAGCCTCTTTCGTCTGAAGCAGGCACCCCATTTCTGACAGGTCTTTTACAGCCGCCTTCTGCGACAACTTCCCCTTGCCCGGCAATTCAACGTCGGCAATACCGGTGACCGAAAATCTGTGCTGTCGGCGCTTGTCGGCGCCTTTTTCCTTGATCTTTTCTGGTTCTTCCCAGGTCAGCGAGTCGAAAACATCCTGCATGGCCTTCAGTTCAGCCGGCCACATGGTCTGGTTGGCCTCAATTGTCTCCAACCCAATTTGGTCCTTCAAAGCTGACGCCGAATCGCCGACCCACACCACCCGGCAAAATGCCTTGCTCTCGCCGCGCTCAAGCACAACGATCTCTCCCGTTTGCTTGATAGCTTTGACACTGGTAATGCGGGCCCCGCGGGGTGAAATGTCGTAAGTGCAAGCCATCTCAAGGACCGGCTTCTTATCTTTATCCCAGTATGTGATGCGGACTGGAAGGGCCACCTGGTAGCGTTTTTGCACCCGTTCCGGGGCCTTGGGAGGACTCTTTTTCACACACGACTCCTGTTGAAACGTTAAGAGGACGTTACCAAGGGGTCAATTTACCGAAGTAACTGGAAATGGGGACAAGCGTCGCCAACCAAAACCAACAGCCAGCCGAAACTCCTCACTTTTCCACACTTGCGAATCCCGGCACACTAAGCCAATATTCAATTAACCGCTGTGCCCACCAAAGCAAAATCGCTTTCTCCGTCGGCCGTCAAGCTTCGCCTCCTCAAGCGTCTGCGCTGCACGCTGAAATTCGAAAAGCGCGCATGGTCCATGGGTGCCAGGATGGTAGCGGGAGTCGACGAAGTCGGACGCGGCTCCCTGTTCGGTCCCGTGGTCGCTGCCGCGGTAATTCTGCGTCCCGAATACCGTATCCGCGGGCTGCGGGATTCCAAGCTCCTGCTCGCCGACCGCCGGGAAGTTCTGGCGGAAAGAATTCGCGAACATTGCATCGCTTGGTCGGTCGCCGCCGTGGACGCCGCACGCATCGATCAGATCAACATCTACCACGCCTCGCGTTTGGCCATGCGTGAAGCCGTAATGTCGCTGCAACCTGCTGCCGACCATCTCCTGGTGGATGCCATGCGCATCGATTGTGATTTACAACAACAGAAGATCATTCATGGTGATGCGCTCTCTGCTTCGATTGCGGCGGCGTCGATTATCGCTAAGGTCTGGCGTGACCGCTTGGTCCGCGAATGGGATCCAGTATTTCCTCTTTACGGATTGGCGTCCAACAAGGGATACAGTACTCCTCGTCACTTAAAGGCTCTGCGCGAGCACGGCCCATCGCCATTGCACCGCCAGTCATTCGCTCCTGTGTGGAATGCACCGGTTCCGCAGGAAGCATTGGCTTTCATGCTGGAGCAGAATGGCGAAGTTACGGAAGAAGTAGCTGACGTACTCTTGGAAGAAGCGGCCTCATAAATGTAGTCGCTATCATTCTGTGCGGGGCGAAGATCCCCACTCCCGCCTGCAGTTCCTGCGATAGAGATCCTTCGCCGCAAAAATGCTCCTCAGGATGACAAGAGTGCGCCGGTCGTTTCCCGAGCCGCTTCATAGCCTGTCCACCCGTTACAATCCAACCATGCGCCTGATGGGCATCATCGCTCACCCCGACGACGAAGGCACCTTCGCCGGCTCGCTGCTTCTCTACCGCGAACGCGGAGCAGAAACCTTTCTCGTCTGCCTGACCCCCGGTCAGGCCGCCACCCATCGCGGCGGCGCGGCCAACGATCAAGAACTGGCTGCGATGAGAAAAAAAGAGTTTGCAGCCTCCTGCGAAATTTTAAAAGTGAACCGCGGACTAGTGCTCGATTATCCCGACGGCAAGTTGCATCGCATCGATCTTTACAATGCCGTCTGCGACCTGACTCGTTTCGTACGCGAATTACGCCCAGATGTCATCATCACCTTCGGAACGGAAGGCGGAGTCACGGGCCATACCGATCATTCCCTGGCAGGTGTGGCGGGATCGCTGGCCTTTCAGTGGGCCGGCCGTAACAATCGCTATCCCGATCAGCTAAAGGATGGACTGCAGCCGCATCGTACGAAGAAGCTGTATTACACCTCGCAGACGTTCGAACTTTCCGGCCGTCAACCAATTACCTTTCCTCCCGTAACGGCGACGATTGAAGTCGGTAAGTATGTGGAGGCCAAAATCCAGGCATTCAAGTCGCACACCAGTCAGGCCCCCTTATGGCCGATCTTCGAAGAGAACGTTCGCAAACGCGAGCCGGTAGAACAATTTCACCTCGCCGCACGCGCAGAACCTGGCCCTTCCGTCATGGAAACCGACCTGTTTCACGGCATCGATAGCTAGACGGGAACGTCGTCTTTTACTGTGATCATCATGGTGGTTTGTTCCACCAGCCAGGACCAGATCGTCTCCGGTACCGCGCGCAGGTAGAGACTCAGACCGCCGATGATCATCAGCACTAAGCCGCCTGACGCAAACTGGTTTGGCCCGGTGAATAGAGTTTTCAGTAAGTGCAACATCGCTTTCGTTTCCAGCCGGATCTCGGCGGTAAGGGACGTTGCGTAGCAACGTCGTGCAGCCCTCGGAGGAGGTAGCAAGAGCTACGCCTCATACGCAGGCAGGGCGGTACACGGGCACATGGTTCGGAGCAGGCGAACCACGGCCCGTAGCTATACTTGGGATTTGCGTTAAGGGCGCCCGGATCTAGTTAGCGCGATCGGAAGACGCCCTAAAGCAACCACGGCATAGGATTGGCCGAAGCTGCCCGCTGTTCAGTTTGGTTGCGTAGTGCGCCAAATGTGGGCGTCCTTTCGTAAGAAGATGTTCGAAGATGCCATGACTATTCATTTTGCGCAGTAGAAAATCGGTGAGGGTCGCCACATGGCGGCCGAATGAATCTTTTAACGTGACTTTTGGTGGCCCGCGCCTCGTATCAGCAACCACCCTGTCCATTCGTACAATGTGACTAGAGTCATTAGTGAGTCCAAAAAGCTACCTAGGCATACATCTCCGGGTAGGCTAGGCTGAATCCATTCTGTATACCCTGAATGCACCGTCATTCGATTCGTAGCCGCACGGGAGCGCCTGCATGGTTTTTTGTCGTAAGTCTTGGCCTTTTGTTGTTTTTCTGACCCTCGCCACACTCGCCCAGGCCACCCCGCAGCGCATACGGCAAGCCATTGATAGCAATCAGACGACGGTGCTACATGGTGGTATTTCTCACTGGGCGAGGCCTGAGTTCGACCGTGGACCAATCAGTCCCGCAACCAGAATCCGCGGGGCTTCCATTGTGTTCAATCGGACCCCAGCCCAGCAGGCAGACGCCGCCAGGTTTATGGCCGAGCTTCACGATCCCAAGTCGCCCAACTTTCATAAATGGATTACGCCGCAGCAATATGCCGATCGCTTCGGGATGAGTCCGGCCGACATCGACAAAGTCGTGAGTTGGTTGCGCTCCCAAGGGCTGCGTGTCGACAGCATTTCCAATAGTCGAACCCAGATCTATTTCAGTGGGACGGTCGCACAAATTCAAACCGCGCTGCGCACCCAGTTACATCAATTCGCTCAAGAAAATGAAATGCACTTCGCCAACGTCACCGAGCCCGCGCTGCCGGCTGCTCTTGCCGGATCGGTGCTGGCGGTTCGAAATCTAAATGACTTCCGGCCGAAGCCCCGAAAGATGCACGTGCGCAGGGTTCCTGCCGCACAACCACATTTCAACAGCGGCAACGGGAGTCATTTCATTTCACCTGACGATCTTGCCGTTATCTACAACATGAAGCCACTGTACGACGCCGGTATCACCGGAGCTCAGGCGGTCGCCGTAGTCGGGCAAACCGAAATCGCCCAATCCGACATAGCAGCATTCCGCAACGCAGCCGGACTGCCCGCTAATCCTTTTCAAGCGGTTCTCATGCCTAATACCGGGGCCTCGACCGTCTCGGACGCGGACGTCCTAGAGGCCGACCTGGATGTGGAATGGTCTGGGGCCGTGGCGAAAAACGCCGCTATTCTCTATGTCTACACTGGAAATGGCACCAATCCCAATACCCATTCTGCATACAACGTGATTGATGCATTTAAGTACGTAATCGACAACAATCTGGCTCCGGTCATCAGCATAAGTTACGGATTGTGCGAAGCCGATGCCGGTTCAGATGGGCGTACCTTCCTTCAGACCTTGGTCAGCGAAGCCGTCATGAATGGCCAAACCATCAGTTCCGCCACCGGAGACGAAGGGGCCGCCGATTGTGAGGATTCGACCGCGAACTCGGCAACCCACGGATTGGCGGTTGACCTGCCGTCCGCCATTCCGGAAGTCACCGGGGTTGGTGGCAGCGAGTTCAGCGGCGACGTCAGCAACACCTCGACTTACTGGGCAGGAGCGAATACCGCGAACAATGCTTCCGCCATTGCCTACATACCGGAATCGGCCTGGAATGACTCTACGCAGACCATTGCCAGCGGAGATGGTTTCTCGGCCGGTGGCGGAGGTGTCAGCGCTTTTTTCGACAAACCCGTCTGGCAAACTGGTACTGGCGTCCCCAACGATGGCAAGCGCGATGTACCTGATATTGCACTCAACGCTTCCGCGCATCATGACGGATACCTGGTTTGCTCTCAGGGAAATTGCAAGAATGGATTTGTCGACACCGACAACACCATCTTGCTGGTGGGTGGAACATCCGTCGGGGCTCCGGTCTTCGCCGGCGTGCTTGGCCTGCTCAACCAGGCCGCTCAAACCAACGGTCAGGGGAATGTGAATACGCAACTCTATCCCTTGGCGGCTGCGACGCCTGCGGCCTTTCATGACATCACCACCGGCGACAACAAAGTCCCCTGCACCGCAGGCTCGACCGGTTGCACCAGCGCTAATTCTCATCTAGTGGCGGCAAGCCGCATGGGCTGGTTTGGTGCCGCAGGGGGCCTGATGCTGGTATCCTTTGTCGCCATCTGTGTTCCCACGCGCCGTCGCCGCTGGCTTGCGGTTTCAGGGCCCCTGCTCGTTGCCTTGCTGGCTATAGGCATCGGGTGCGGAGGCAGCAGTAGCTCCCACCACTCCCAGTACACCGCCACCGACGCCGGAAACTGGTGTCTCGATCGGCTACAGTGCTACCGCCGGATACGACTTGGCGACCGGCCTGGGCTCGATTGACGCCCACGCCCTTGTAACCCACTGGCTGGGAGTTCCAGTGGCGCCGTCGTTCACCATCGTAGCGTCGCCGGCGGACGTATCTGCGGCTGCCAATCAGCCCGCGGTAGCAAGCTTGAATGTTAGTTCTACGACTGGATTCACCGGTACTATCACGCTTTCCTGCGCTTCGGCTTCAGGCAACGTACAGGTTTCCTGCGCAGTCGCTCCTACCTCGGTTACCTTGAGCAGTGGGACAATTACCGCCGGCGCCACCCTCACGACACATGCACCGGCAAACACCTACGCAATCCTGGTGAAGGGGAAGAGTGGTTCAGTGGTGCAATTCGAAAAAATGACATTGACCTCGCAATAACGATTCTTCGTTTAGTGCGGCCGGGCAAGCAACGAATACGAATGCGGAATTACCCGGCCGCACCCTTCTTTTCGTGTAAATTTTTTCTACAAGATTTTCGCCAATCTTCTAAGGTAGGCTCGAAAACCCATACCGATCAGTCGCTTACCGATCGTCTTCCAAAAGACATAGTGGCCGTGCCATTGCTTTAGCATCCCCATGGCAAACGACGAGCGAGAATGGCGGGAACTGTGCGAACGCGCTGCGACGAAACCGACCACGAGAAGCTGGTCGAGTTGGCCGACAAAATAAATCAAATACTGGAACACCGCGAGAAAAAACTTCGCGAGCAGCGCAACCCTCAGAGTTGAACCGCCTGCATACTTGATGAGGGTTATCGGATATTATCCTCGCCAAGGAATTTCCAAGTGCCAGAGCCCAGTGCAAGACTGATTCGGCCGCGCGAGGCCGCGAAAATTCTGGGCATAAGTTATTCCACGTTGAAGCGATGGATTCACACCAAACAGCTGCGCTCGGTAAAGACCCGGGGCGGACACCATCGCATCCCTGAAAGCGAACTTGATCGCCACTTGTACCGCGCCACCCGCAAAAACATGGCGGCAGAACGTCGGGCCCAGTTCCGCCATATCAGCGGACGAAATCAACTCGTGGGTCGAATTATCGATCTCAAGATAGAAGGATTGCTGGCACAGGTAACGCTCTCTATCGGGGGCCAGCACATCACAGCAATTATCACATCCGATGCTGCCCGCGAGATGCGTCTGGAAAAAGGCCAAACCGCGGCCGCCCTCATCAAGGCTACCGAAGTAATGATTCTTCGCAGCTGATTTCTTCCCGGCGTAACCACATCTTTCCAGCTCGTTCGGATACGAATTAAGTCGATTTGACAGCTCGTATCGAACTGCTTTAAACCGTCCTATCACAGATATGAGATTGAAAACCTTAGCCCGCACTCTTGGTCTCCTGCTTCTAGTTTCAGTGTTTTGCCCGGCGCAGGAAATAACCGTCGCCGCTGCCGCCGATCTGCAGTTTGCTTTTCAAGATGTCGCGGCGCGTTTCCAGAAAGACACCGGACACAGCGTCAAGCTGATATTCGGCTCCTCCGGCAATTTTTTCGCTCAGATACAGAACGGCGCTCCCTTCGACATATTTTTTTCCGCCGATATCGGCTATCCGCAGAAACTCGAAACTGCGGCTTTAACGGAACCGGGAACGCTCTATGAATACGCTACCGGCAAGATTGTGCTGTTGGCTCCAAAAACCTCAGCCCTAGACCTTAAGCGTGGCTTGCCCGTTTTGCTCGATCCGACAGTAAAAAAGATCGCGATAGCCAATCCGGAGCATGCGCCCTACGGGCGCGCCGCGGTCGCAGCACTGCAACACGAAAAGCTCTATGGCCAGGCTTCGCCGAAATTCGTTTTGGGAGAGAACATCTCTCAGACCGCGACCTTTGTCATCTCCGGCAGCGCCGACGTGGGAATTGTGGCCTTATCACTCGCCCTCGCTCCTTCTATGAAGGAGAAAGGAAACTACGTCGCGATCCCCGACGATGAGTATCCCCCGATTCGTCAGGCGGCCGTCATTTTGAAATCGTCCCAGCAAAAAGAAATGGCGCGGCAGTTTCTGGCATTCCTGAAAAAGCCGGAGATTGTCAGTTTGTTGAAGACCTATGGCTTCACGGTTCCTGAAAACCAGTAGCCCTCCACAAAAAGCCCATCGACCTGCGAGGTGAAGAAAGTGAAAGCAGCCATTTGGTGCATTGGTGACCCTTTGCATCTCTATATCTCTATTTGCCCAAGCCACCCAACCGAAAACAAAACGCCCCGCCGCCCACGCTGTAAGCGCTTCCGAGGTCCAAGCCCTGCGCGATGCTCTGGCCGCCCAGCAACTGCAGATGGCCCAGCAGCACGAAGAGATGGAGCAACTCAAGTCTCAGTTGCAGCAATTGTTGCAGTCGAACGCGCAGAGTATGGCTTCAGTGCAACAGGTCCAGACCAGCACGGAGCAGGCACAGAGCGTTGCCACCAGGGCCCAGGAGTCAGCCACAACCGCTCAGGAGATGGCAGCGAAAGCCTCATCGCAAGCCAGCGACACTCGGTCTGCTCTCGCCGTGGTTGAGACCAAAGACAAAGAAGAGGGTAAAAAATTGATGGCCCTCGAAACCCTTGCCGGGCGCTTCCGTTTTACAGGTGACGTGCGGGTCCGCGGAGAAAATTTCATGCAGGACGCTTCTGGATTTTCCGACCGTAATCGGGCGCGGGTCCGCGTACGCTTCGGCTTAGATGGAAAGATCAGCGACGACTTCACCGGGGGCGTCTTGCTGACCTCAGGGTCGCTGGGAGATTCCAACTCGACCAACGAAACCCTTACCAACTTCTTCACTCGCAAAAGTATCGGTATCGACCGCGCCTACGTCAGTTATCATCCGACAGCGCTCAAGTGGATGTCCCTTACCGGCGGAAAGTTTGCGTATACCTGGCAGCGCAGCCCCCTAACGTTCGATTCGGATTTGAACCCGGAAGGCTTCAGCCAACGATTCTCGTTCGACATGTCCACTCCGGTAATAAAGAACCTTACCGTGCAGGCTATTCAACTGCTCTACAACGAAACCACGCGGGGCGATGATTCCTTCGCTGTCGGCGGCCAGGTGTCGAGCAAACTCGACTTCGGATTCATGACCTCGACTCCCTCGTTCACGCTTTTGAACTGGCGCGGAGTCGATGCGCTGCTGAATGCCTCGGCATTCGCGGTGCAAGCGACGACCACAACCGGCGGCCTACCCGTGCCCGGGGAGGGGCCGGGATGCGCTGCCGGTTCGGGCTTGCCGACGGTTTCCCCCTGCGTTTTTTCCCCCCAGGGATTTACCAACGCTACTTTCACCGATACGGCGGGAAAAGTTCATTTCCTCTCGCAGTTCCTTTATGCAGATTTCATCCTGAACAACCGCATCAAGACTCCGTGGGAGCGTTTGCCACTGAATCTTACCCTCGAGTATGAGAACAACCTCAATGCCGCGGACCATCCAGTAAATAATCAAGGAGTTGTGCTTACCAACTTGGGAAGACAATCGCACGCTTATGCATTTGACTTCAGCCTTGGGCCCAACCTGCTTACTGACCGAACTGCTCCCGGACGGCTTCAGCTGGGATATGGGTGGTGGCGGCAAGAGCAGGACTCTATCCTCGCTTCCTTCGCCGAGAGCGAACAACGGGCGCCGACCAACATTCTGGAAAATCGCATCTACGTCAACTACAAGCTGCGGCCTAATACGATATTCAGTTACAACTTCTGGATAGGCCGAACCCTCAACAGTGCATTACAGCACTCGCTTCTGGCGCCGGGTCTGACGGCGGGCGAGATAGAGCCCTACCTCCGCCGAATGCAATTCGACATCCTTTATTCGTTCTGAGCAAGCTGGGAATGGGCGCGATTGACACCTATCGCGCCCACACCTAGACTGGATGCCAATCGGGCCTTCCCCATCATGGCCCGCACCGGTGACGAAGCTCGAGGGACTCCATGGCCTGGTTGCAGAACAAGTTTGAAAAGAACTTTCTGATCACGACGGTCGACTACGTTTTCAATTGGGCGCGTAAGTCCGCGGTATGGCCGATGACGTTTGGATTGGCCTGCTGCGCCATCGAGATGATTGCCTCCTCCACTGCCCGCTTTGATATCGCACGGTTCGGTTCGGAAGTCTTCCGTCCCAGCCCGCGGCAGAGCGATCTGATGATCGTCGCTGGTACGGTCACCCTAAAGATGGCTCCGGTGGTAAAACGTATTTACGAGCAGATGCCTGATCCGAAATGGGTGATTTCGATGGGCGCGTGCTCCTCGGTGGGCGGTCCTTTCAATACCTACGCCGTTCTGCAGGGTGTCGACAAGATTGTGCCGACGGATGTTTACGTCATAGGATGCCCACCTCGTCCGGAAAATCTCTTCTACGCGTTGCTCAAGCTGCAGGACAAGATCGATCAGATGTCGCTGGCCAAACGGCCTACCGAGGTCCGGCTCGATTCGAACATGGCAGAGAACTTCAAGCGCCAGGTAATGATCGCGCAGACTCTGCAACCAAAATAGGCTTGCTGCTGGACTCTCCTAATGCCGAGCTTCACCAAGATTGCTACCCAATCAGACCTCCCTGTTGCCGGCGAAGCCAAGGAATTTCCCTGCGGCGCCAAGGTGATTTGCGTTGCAAATGTGGACGGTGATTTAAGTGCGATGGATAACCTCTGCCTCCATCGTGGCGGCCCGCTCGGACAGGGATTGGTCGATGGGGGCAAGGTAGTGTGCCCGTGGCACGGCTGGCAATGGGATCCTAAGACGGGACAAGCCGGACATAACGCCAACGCAAAAGTCGCGGTCTACCCCTTAAAGATTGAGAATGGAGATGTGCTAGTCGAGATTTGAAACCGGCGTTCTGCCATCTCCAAAGTGCGGCAACGCGAGGCTCCAGAAAATGCCCATGGGTTGAACCATTACCTCTTGGACGTTCAGCCACATGTTGGGGGACGCTGGCGACAACCCGCGCCAAGGCTTTCTTGGCGCTTTGTGGGCTTTGCGGAAACTGCTGGTTGCTCTGGCTGCGTCGATTGTGCTTACCTGGAGGGAATGGGTTGAGCACCATCCTCCCGAAATAGCGCTGATCGCGACTATGCACTTCGTCTTCGTATTCGCTCTAATCGGGTTGCTGGTCTATTGCGCACAGCGCATCCGCAAGAGAGCTGTAAAGCATTCTTAACGCTGTGTCTCGTCCTTTGGATCTTTCAGGAAAATCAAGCGATGCCAATGCCACGCCCAAGCGGAGCTTGAACCGGGCGCCCTCCGGGTTTCATTTTCGGCGGCTACTTACCCGTTTACTGCAGTCAGTTGCATGTATTGCACCCACAAAGGAACTAGCTTGCTCAGGCGGGCGTGCAGGGCAGCCGCGGAGGCTGGAGATAGCTCTCGGAATGGGTCAGAGCTCAGCCGCTGCTTCATTTCCGGAGTGGCGTGTTCAACGTCGATCTCCAGCGGGCCGTTGATCTTTCCCTGGAAATCCAAAGTTTCGAGCACCCGGTTCACCGCCTTACGAACATTCCGGTAGCGTTCCACTGGCAATCCAGCCGCTTGCGCACCAGCGGGGATGGTTTGGTCTTCCCATTCATCCTGCGCTGCTTTGCCCCGTTCTGCTGGTGTCTTGGCATTATCGCCGCGAACTTTGGCGGCCCGCACCAGCGCAGTCTCCTGAGCTAGACCTGTTTCGTAGGCCTCGAGGTCCGCTTCGGTAAAGGCAAATGTAGTGCGGGCCGACGCCGATTTGGCAGCCGGCTTTGCCGGACTCTCGGCTGAACTGGAGCCGCAACCGAAGGTTGCAAACATCAGAAACGAAAGCAAAACTCCAGCTACGGAATGGATTCCTTTGGGAGACTGTGAACTACGGGTATTCAATGGCGCTCACCTCGCGTCTTTGGAATAGAAATCCTCACCTGTATACGCGGAAATTAGGTATGAATTGGCTCAGGGGTCTTAACGGTTGGGTGCGGCGCTCTCCAATAACAAAAGCTCCGCCCAAGCGGAGCTTGAAGGAGCACCCTCGAGTCTAGTTGCGGGTTTCCTGGGCTTCCGCGAATTCCGATCGCAACCCAGCACGAAGAAACTCGTATTCCTCGATTACGGCTGCGACTCCAATCCGCGAGGCAGGCAAAGGTGTCTCAACCCGAACCACTTTTGCAGTGAAACGCACTCGAACCGAGTCGGTCAGGGTCACATGCGGAGGAAAGGTGAGAGTCATTTCCAGTCTCGTCCCTTCCTCCACTAGACGATCCAGGTAGAAAAACACTCCCCGCGCGCTTACATTTTGGGTTTCCGTTTGAAGATTCAGAGTGGCGAGATCGTCCAGGCGCACTGCAGCGGGCAGGCGCATATCAAAGCGGCGCATAGTACGGCGCTCATGTTCGGACTGCTGCATAGTGGCTTCTTCCCTAAATGCATTTGCAATCTGGAAGCAGTGGCGCGCTGCTAACCCTCCAGTCCAGGGCCAATCCATAGCAATTATGGCCAGAGTCACTTAGTTTCCAATCGTTTGCAAGCCTAAAACCCTGCGAGGAATTGACTCGGTAAACTTCTTGCTGGTTGGCGCAATCACTTTTCTGGCTTGGATCGGCATCTTTCGCATGCGCGCGTGGCATCTGACAAAGGCAGGGTTGGGATCGATCCGAGTCGGTTTCTTTAAAGATACTCAAGTCATCCAGACCAGTTCCTAAATCTTGGGGCCTGGTGCCCATGATGATTTGGTGGAGTTTGGCAGTTTTCGGAACAACGTTGGACTAAGTTTTGCGAACTTTTCGTGGACCGCGGTTGGCGTGGCTTGACAGGCTATCCGTCAGATGTTTAAGTAGTTATTTAATTTTTCATCGCTATTTAATGACGAATTCGCATGCCGCTTCGCCGGCCCGCCAGCCTGAATGCTGTTCGCGTGCCGTTTTCTTCTTTCCTCTCCATGAACCCGGGAATTCGGAGGAGCTTGTGATATTGAATCGCCGTGGGATAACTGCCAGGTCCAGCCGCAGTTACGCCCTCTTTGCAACCTGTGTGCTTCTTGTCCTCGGGATGGCTCTTTTGTCCCTGGGTTCGCGTAATCTGCGCACGCATGCTGCCGCTGGTTCTGCTGCATTGTCGACCACCTCGACTCCCCTCCAGTCGGTTTTAAGCAGTCTTCCGTTCATCTTCGAAGCCAATAAGGGGCAGGCTGCCGCTGATGTGAAGTTTCTCGCTCGCGGCGGCGGCTTCGGGCTTTTGCTCTCTTCCCATGACGCCGTACTCGATCTCCATCGTGGCACGGAACGCTCATCGATCCGGATGATGCTGGCAAATGCCAACTCAGGGCCCGCCGTAACCGGCGCCGAGCCGCTGCCGGGCAGGACCAATTATTTAATCGGAAACGATCCTTCAAAGTGGCATCAGAATGTCCCGCAATTCGCCCGGGTTCGCTATACCGGCGTTTATCCTGGGATTGACCTCGTCTACTACGGCAAACAAGGGCGCTTGGAGTACGACTTTGAAGTCGCTCCCTCCGCGGACCCTTCAAAAGTCGCGCTTCGCTTCGAGGGCGCAGACGATTTGTCTCTCGGGCCCGGTGGTGAGTTGCTTCTTTCCAAGGACGGCAGTGGTTTTGGGTTTCAAGCGCCCGAGCTTTACCAGACTATCGGCAACAAACGGCTTCCGGTGCAAGGGCGCTTCGTAATCCGGAATAACCGTGAAGTAGGTTTTGAGATTGGGGCGTACGACCGTGCCCGTACCCTCGTGATCGATCCCGTTCTCGTCTTCTCCACTTATCTCGGCGGAAACAATGCGGAGAGTAATGCGCGGATCGCGGTGGATTCATCGTCGAACATGTACATTGCCGTTTCCAGCACTTCGACAGATGCTGCTAGCGGCGGCGCTTTCCAGGCGAATCCGAAGGGAGCTGGCGACGTTCTGATCACGAAGATCGACTCTGGCGGTATCCAAGCATTCCAGACTTACCTCGGCGGCGCCGCTCTTGATACGGTCGCGGGTATCGCGGTCGATTCAGGTTTCAACATCGTGGTATCCGGAACCACCAGCTCTTCCGATTTTCCTACGTTGAATGGCGCCCAGTCGGGTCCGGCCTCCGCCGGAACGCAGCATGCTTTTGTGACTTCCTTAAATCCGGCCGGTAACGCCCTTGTGTACTCGACCTACATACGCGGCAGCGGAACTGACATCGCACAGGGGCTTGCGGTCGACGTCAAGAACAAGGCATACGTCATAGGAACTACCACCTCCACCGATCTGCCCACTACCGACGAAGCTTTTCAAAAATCCTCGCTATCGACGAACCAGTTTTTCGTAGCCATGATAGATCCCCTAGCGACCGGCGCCGCGAGTGTTCCGTACCTCACATATTTTGGCGGCGGCAATCCTAACAACGGCACCGTCACCGGTGGGGGCATCGCCGTGGACGCCAACAGCAACGTCTACATCACGGGCGGCACGAACTTTGTAAACACTGGCACCAGTGCGGCGACGGACTTTCCAATCTTGAATGGCTTCGAGAATTGTTTGAATGCTCCTAGCAAGCCTGCAACCTGCACAATTGGATCGACCCAGACAGACGCATTCGTTGCCAAATTGAATCCCACCGCCGCTGTCGGTGACCAGCTGCAGTACTCGACTTATCTCGGTGGTACTGGAAACGATGTGGCTAATGGGATTGCGCTCGACAGCAGCGCCAATGCTTACATCACTGGGCAGTACCGATTCAACTGACATGCCGGCAGCCGGTACTGGGCCCTTTCAATCGGCGAATGCTACCGGTGGAGACGCCTTCCTGGCGAAACTCAGCAGCTTTACTCCATCGACAACTTCCACAACCACGACTACGGTCACCGAGCTGTACTTCTCCTACATCGGGGGATCCTCCGCTGACCAGGGACTTGCGGTTGCTGTCGATTCCGGACAGGGGGCACGGGTTACTGGCTCGACCTCGTCTAATAACCTCCCTCTAAAGAACTTCATTAACACTTACGGGGGAGGCAAAGACGCCTTCATTGCCCGCATTGATACCACCGCTACGACGGCCACGGCACCGGGGCACTATCTAACGTATCTGGGAGGGGGCGGTGATGACGAGGGTACTGGAATAGCGGTTGACGCGCGCGGCGCTGCATATGTCACTGGCGATACGAACGGTTCTTTCCCCGTGGTTGGTACCACCAGTATCCTGCACGGCGGGAGTGATGCTTTCGTTTCAAAACTTGGCCCAGTGGCAAATTTGGCGATGACAGCGGTGGCCAACCCAGCGCTTCCTAACATTGCAGGAATCGGAAACCAGGTCACCTTCACCTATACCATCAAGAACAATGGCGATCTGGTGACCGGCGTCAACTTTACGGAACAACTCAACAGCGTTTCAGGCACGTTTGGCTCGGCCACGGCAACGCCCGGGAGCTGCGGAACGCCAAGTGGGACCCCCTCAGTTTTGAGTTGCGCAATTGGGGCTCTCAACGCGGGTGCCACTGCAACCGTCACCGTGGTCATGACGCCGACCGCGGTTGGTTCATTCGGGAACAGCGCCACCCTTAGCGTCGCCGGCACCGGTTTCACCACCTCGGCTACCGCTTCCGCCACTGTGACTGATTTCACAATCGGGGTGAATCCTCCGACGCGCACCACGCCCGCTGGAAGCGCCGTGACCTACAGCATCACGGTTACCCCTAGTGGCGGCACCAGCTTCCCGGACAGCGTCTCGCTGGCATGTGGCGCGGGCCTCCCCACGGGAGGATCCTGCGAATTCATCAATAACCCGATCACCAACCTCACTACCGGGGCTCAGAGCCGAGTGCTGACCCTTAACACCACGGCCAGGCTTACGACCACTACACAAGTCCGGCCGGGACAGAGGCCGTTTTTCGCTACCTGGTTACCGTTTTCCGGGTTGGCTTTCCTGGGATTTGGCGGCGTAGCGTTTTCCCGGCGAAGGAAGATGGTGATGTCGTTGCTGCTGGGATTGTTTCTTGCAGGTCTGGCTTTGCAGTTTGGTTGCAGCTCCAGCGCTAAATCAACCACTACCACTACTGGCACCCCCGCGGGCACCTACACGATCACGGTGAACGCCACGTCGGGTACTGCATCGCGCAGCAGCACGGTGCAGTTGACTGTACAGTAGCGGTCAGCGATTGCAGGGACTAAATCCCTGGAGTTCGTCTTTAATCGTGGCGCGGAACCGCCAGGATTCCACCTTTTTTCGGCCCGCGGTCCATTCGCCACAGCCGTTGCCCTTGTTTAGAATAGTCGCTTCGCCCATGGATCTTCCTGCCATACAAGCCGCGTTGCGCGAGAGTAATGTTGACGGCTGGTTTTTCTATGATCACCATCACCGCGATCCCATCGCCTACCGCGTATTGGGCTTGCCTGAGAATCAGATGGTCACACGCCGCTGGTATTACCTGATTCCGGCCAAGGGTGAGCCTATTAAGCTGGTGCACAAGATTGAGTCCGGGCACCTCGACTCGCTTCCCGGGCGGAAGTTGCAATATGCGGGCTGGCAGGACCTGTTCGACAAGCTGAAGACGGTACTCGACGGCTGTAAGACCATCGCCATGCAGTACTCGCCGAACAATCTGGTTTTTACTATTTCCCTGGTCGATGCGGGCACGATCGATCTGATTCGCAGTTTTGGCAAGACTGTGGTGAGCTCCGGTGACTTGGTCGCACGCTTCGAATCGACCTGGACGAACGAACAGATTAAGACGCATTTCGCCGCGGCGAAGGCGGTCGATGCCATTACGGTCGACGCATTTAAGGAAATTGGCAGGCGGGTCCGTAATGGCGGGACTACGGAGTACGAAATCCAGCAATGGTTCATGGAGGCTTTCACGCGTGGGGGCCTGGTAACGCACGATCCGCCGATCGTGGCGGTGAATGCCAACAGCGGCAATCCCCACTACGAACCTCACGCCGTGGGATCGGCGGCGATCCGCGAGGGCGATTTCGTACTGCTTGATGTATTCGCTAAGATGAACACTCCAGAGGCTGTCTACTACGACATCACCTGGGTGGGGTTTGTGGGAGCGGCGCCGTCGAAACGAATGCGAGAGGTGTTTGAGGTGGTGCGGCAGGCGCGGGATAGCGGAGTGAAAACGGTCACCGATGCCATCGGCTCCGGCAAGACGTTGGCCGGGTGGGAAGTGGACTGCGCTGCGCGCTCAACCATTCAGAAGGCGGGCTACGGAGATTACTTCATTCATCGCACGGGACATTCGATCGGCACCGATATCCATTCTAACGGCGCTAACATGGATGATCTTGAAATTCATGACGAGCGCCTGATCCAGCCTAATTCGTGTTTTTCGGTTGAACCTGGCATTTATTTGCCAGAATTTGGTGTGCGGCTTGAGGTGGATGTTCTGGTTCGTCCCGGATCGGCCGAAGTTACTGGTAAAATCCAAAGTGAGATCGTAATCATCTGAATGGCCAATACCGCGGAAGAAAAGACAGCTTCAGGAAACGAGAGCCCGGGGCGTGCCGGCGTCGAAAGCAATGCAAGTGATCGTGCCCGCGATCGGATGGTTGATCCCGGGTGCCGGACACCTCATTCTTAAGCGCTGGATTCGGGGCGGGCTGCTGCTGGTCTCCATCGTCGCGATGTTTTTGATCGGATTGGCCATGGAAGGCCACATCTATCATCCCAATGGCGGCGACATCCTCGATATGCTTGGCTTCGTCGGCGACGTGGGTGCCGGGGCACTCTATATTCTTAGCCAGGCCCTCGATTGGGGCCACGGGGCCATCGAACACGCCACCGCCGATTACGGTACCAAGTTCCTGATTGTTGCCGGGCTGCTGAACTTCATCAGCGTAGCCGATGCTTACCACATTGCGATTGGGAAGAAGCAATGACCCTGTCCCTTTCGCATTTCACGTCGGCGGTTCTCTTTGCCGTGTTTGCCTCGGTTGTGTTTGGCATTACGCAACGTAGCGGGAAGCGCGAGCAGGTCCGTTACGGTCTCTATTGCTTTGCCATGTTTGTTGGAGGCGTGATTGTCGCGGGCTGGGTGATGTGGTTCTTGCGCCGGTAAATTTTCTGGCGTGTCGGGCATCACCTGCTGGGCCGTAAAACAGGCGATCCACGCCAAAATTTGCAGACGGAAGTTTTGATAGCTGGCCACTTGGCGCTAGGTGTTTCACTATCCTTCCCAGACGAAAGCATCAAACACCCTCTTCTTCTCAAACCCTAAACGCACATAAAGCTCCACCGCGCGGGTATTTGCCTCGGTGACTGTCAACGAAAGCATGGAGAAATTGCGTTTGCGCAAGTTGGCTGTTGTGCAGGCAATCAGCGCCTCACCGACGTGGTGATGCCGATATTCCGGCAGCACGCAGACCTGGGTAATATGGCCCACATCGTTGCGGACGCGCGAACACAGGATCAGTCCCACCAGCGTCTTCGATTGCTTATGCACCGCTACGTAGGATCCCTCACCATCAAAGGTGCCGCAGCCGGGGAAGCGCACGATGTTGTTCAGGAAGCGTAGCGAGCCGGTGAGCGTCCGGTATTGATCGTTGATCTCGGCGTCTACGTGGCCTCTGTAGGAGGTTGTGATGACCGCTGCTGCAGCCTGATAGTCCGATTCACTCCAAGGCCGCAACTCGATCTCGGGGGCAGCGTGGCCAGCGCAACGGTTCCCTGGCGTTATGGGTCGTAACATGAAGAGGCGGCGGTGTTTATGGAAGCCCTGCGAAAGAAATGGGCTCGCCAGGACTCCAGATTCGTGCAGGAGCAATTGGGCCTCAATACGATTTACCCCTGGCGATTGTTGCAGGGTTTCGATGACATGGGTCATCAGCTTCTCTTCGACGGCCTGCGGATCTTGCAGGCGGCCTCCGTCAGCAACGAAAAGATCTCCGATCACACCCTTACTGCTCTCATAGACGAAGAAGGCATAGCCCGCGACCCGGCCCCGCTCCAGGGCGGCATATCCGGGCAGGATTTTGGTGTCCACGTAGCGCAGGATCATGGATGCCGAGCCGCTGTAGTCCCAGGAGAGCAAGTTCGACCAGACTTGGATTTCGTCCTCCAGAAGGGGGCGCAAGTCGGAGGAAGAGAAGTGCCTCAGGTCGAGAATTTCCACTCAGAGCTCCCCGTAGGTCCTTGGCCACAAGGGAATGGCAATGGGGACGCGGAAACTGGAGTGTAGTGCTTTGCAGCCTGCAAGGTAAACAGGTGGGACATGGAGAGTAATCGAGCTCGCGGTCCCGTCTGCCAACGAACGCTCCACCTGGTTGTCCGTTTAGCGGCCGGCGATGATGAACACCGGATTCTGGGGTGGAGGCGCATTCCCGTTGCCCGAAGTTGGCGTGCCGAATGGAGCTTTCAGGTCGAGGACCTTGGTATCGTCCGAGGTTCGAATCGACGCCGTACTGCCGGCGTCGCAGTTTGAAACGTATACGTGAGAACTGTCGGCAGAGGCGGCAATGAACCGACGAAAACGGGCGGAAGTACAAACTGCAACGGTCGGGACTTGCCCCGCAGTTCCGGGATCCACCGAGAAAGTTTTTCCAATGCTGTCACCTACTGCCTGGATGACTGTAACTCTGGTTGCCAGGCACGGTGCCACATCCCCTGCATTGGCACAGGCTACCTCGTTGTAAGTCAACACATAGGCGCGACTTCCGTCGGGTAGAACGGTAATTCCGGCAATCGTGCAGCCCGTTCCGCAGGTGGCGCTCAGGTCGATGGCGGGTAAGGGTGTGGCCGGGGGGGCTGGTGCCGGATCTACCGAGGCGTCGAAGAGCGCAATTTGATGGGTCGCTGGATTGGCGATGTAAATGCGATTTCTGGGCTGATCGTAATACAAATAGTTTGCGCCGGCGCCAGCGGTCGCAGTTCCCACAACTGCGTCGGAAAAGGTATCGATGGCGGAGATATTCCCGCTCAGCTGATCGAGCGCATACACCCTATGGCTGTCTGCCCGGGCCACCACCGAAACCGGGCTGGACCCGACTACGATCGGTAGATTCACGCTCTTGTCGACGGTATTTACGGGCGTGACGGTTCCGCTCCCCTGATTCACTACGTAGAGTTTTTTGCCGTCGGGCGTTTCCGCCATGGCAATAGGATTTGTTTCCACGGGAATGGTGTGGCTGACGATGTTGGTGCCGGTGGTAATTGCGGCAACGTACGGCGGCACTGGAGGAGTCAACGTGGTATCCCCCAGGTTCGCCACGTAAACCGTATCCGACTGCGTTGTTACCACAAAATTGGGATGCGAACCCGAGGGCAAACTGATAGTCGTGATGTTAGTAGAGTCGGACGTGGAAAAAGCGGAAACGGTGTCGTCCAGACTGTTGGCTACGTAAACCCGAGTGGCATCGGGGGAAAGGCTGCCGTGGACCGGGCCGATTCCCATCTTGGCCACGGCGACATTGGTGTCGCCGGAAACATCGATGCGGGTGATGGCTCCGGGATTGTTGGTGGTCGCCGCCGGGTTTTGGCTAATGACCAGAGCGAAATGGAAGCTCGCAGGGTCAGGCGGATTCGGGGTGACGGGGATGGCCACCGGGCGAAAGGTATCGCCGCAGCTGATACAGACGAGAGCTAGTGCTGAGAGCGCTGCCAGTTTGGCCGCACGCAATGCGGTCATCGACACTCCGGAGATAACATCCATCGTTTCAATTGGTAATCCTGGAAGAATTTTCCATTCTAAATGCGGGACGGGATTAGCGCCAACCGGGCAGCTTGGAACTGGGTGTCAATTTCTGCATTACAGGTGAGTAGGAACGCAAGCGGGGCCTCAGAGTTGCCTGAGGCCCGAGGGATGACGCAAATTTGGACCCGCTAAATGGTGTCGGAGTCCTCGTCTTCTGATGAGTTCAGGTCCTTGGCGGGGCTTAGCGTCTGGTTGTCGTTGGCGTGCCGAACTTCGATTCTTCCATTGACGTCGCTCAGCTTGACCCGGGTGCCTCCACCTGCCAGTTGGCCGCGCATGTCGCTGCCGACATAGCGGTGCTTGTGCACGCGCAATCCGAAATCGTTGCTGATACCGCCGTTCACGGTCGAGGCTTCGAGTTCGGCTTTAGCATTGGAAGGCAGGGTCAGCATCAGGTGTCCGTTGACCGAAGAAACTTCGACTGGCGATTCCGCCAGGCGGTCCAGGGTTACATCAGTCCTGCCGTTGACAGTGGAAAACTTTACTGGACCGGTCAAGCCGTGGGCGGTCAGATTGCCATTGACCAAAGAAGCGCGAACCTCTCCGCTTACGCCGGTTATGTCGAGGCCTCCGTTCACCAGCTTGATCTCGTCAATGCGAACCGAACGCGGTACGCTTAGCGTGTATTCCACGTTGGCGGGGCGCTCTTCGTCGCCCCAGCCTCCGTTGTGATCGGGATATTTTGTGCGGATGGAAACGCTGTCTTTCGACGCGTTAACCTCGATTTTCGCGTCGTCAAGGCGTGCCTGAGTGAAGGCGGTCTTGATCGCATCGACCTTTATTTCATTGCGGTCCCAGGCGGTGATGTGAACTGCGCCATTCAAATTTTCCAGGTCAAGGCGGCCTGTGGCGGACAGGGGATAGGTCTGGTGGAATTCGGCGGTGACTTTGTTGTGCTCGGCGGCTGCGGCGGTGAGCGAAAAAGCGACGGCGCAGGCTAGGGCCCAAAAAAGACGAGATTTAGGTCTCATGGTTTCCTCCGGCTGGAGGTTAGACGGGGGTGTAGGGAAATTGTGAGCGGGGTCCCATCCAAGCGAGATCGTCGTTCCCTGGCACCAGATGGTCAGTGCCTCACATATTGATTGCTAGCCCGTACACGCTGTTCGAGGCATCCAGCATCGCCTCTGCCAGGGTGGGATGGGCGTGGATGGTCCACATCAGGTCTTCCACCGTGCCTTCCAGTTCCATGGCGGTGACTGCCTCGGCGATCAGCTCAGTAGCCTGGGGACCGATAATGTGGACGCCAAGAATTTCGCCATAGATGCTGTCGGAGACGATCTTGATGAAGCCTTCGTGTTGGCCCACGATAGAAGCTCGCGAATTGGCGGTGAAAGGGAATTTGCCGACCTTCACCTTGTAGCCCTTTTCCCGGGCTTTGGCTTCAGTAAGGCCGACGCTTCCGATCTCGGGATGGCAGTAGGTTGCATTCGGAATCTTCAGCAGGTCGATGGGCTTGTCTTCTTTTCCGGCAATTTTGGCGACCGCCACGATTCCTTCCATCCCGCCTACGTGCGCCAGCTGCGGTGTGCCGAGGACGATGTCGCCGATGGCGTAGATGCCCGGTTCCTCGGTCTGCATCCATTGGTTGGTCTTGACGAAGCCACGATCTGCCTTGATTTTCGTCTTTTCAAGCCCAATGTTTTCGGTGCGGGGCTTTCGGCCGACCGCAATGAGGATCTTTTCTGCTTCCAGCTTTTGCTGTTTACCATCGACCGAAATTGTTACCGTAACTCCGGTCTTGGTGATCTCCGTCTTCTCCATCTTCGCGCCGGTAAAGAAATTGATCCCGCGCTTACGGTAGACCCGTGCCAGCTCCTTCGAGACCTCTTCATCTTCGACCGGGACAAGGCGAGGCAGCATTTCGATGATCGTTACCTCGGTATCGAACGAACGGAAGATCGAGGCAAATTCCACTCCCACTGCACCTGCGCCCACCACAATCAGGGACTTCGGCATTTCCTTCAGGGAAAGAATTTCGATATTGGTAAGGACTTTGTCTCCTGCCTCGAGACCAGGAATCATGCGGGCTTCTGAGCCAGTGGCGAGGATCACATTCTTGGCTCTTAGCAGGCTTGGCTTGTCGCCTTTAATGTCGATGGTGAAGACACCGTCTTTCGCCGGGCCGGTCAGTTCACCGTATCCCTTGATGGTTTCGACCTTGTTCTTTTTCATCAGGAATTCGAGTCCCTTGGCGTGCTTGGCGACGATCTTGGACTTGCGCTCCTGAATCGCGGCCCAATTGAGCTTGCGTGCGTCGATCCCCTCGATCCCGAACTCTTTGGCGTCTTTCAGGTGGTCCCACAGCTCCGCGTTGAACAGCAGGGCCTTGGTCGGAATGCAGCCCACGTGCAGGCAGGTACCGCCCAGAAAGCCATCTTTTTCGATGAGGGCGGTCTTGAGGCCGTATTGGCCGGCGCGAATGGCTGCCGTATACCCGGCAGGACCACTTCCTAGGATGGCGACGTCGTAAGTAGGGTCAGGCAAGATAGCTCCTTCTCTATACACTGATGACCAAGGGAAAACTAACGATTCTAGAACAGTCGGGGGGATTGGCCAAACCGGCGGGGAGAAGCACTAACCACGAAGGACACTAAGGGCCTCGAAACAATGCCTCGGCGAACGTTGTGTACTCGTGCGTTAGAGCAGTTCCTAAGGTCGGAATTCTGTCACCATGTCTCCGGATCGCATCTAAGGCGGGCTACTAATTCTGAGGAGGAGCATGATCTACATTCTGGTCGTAGGACTAATCGCGGGCTGGGCGACGGGCAAGTTGATGAAAGGCTCGGGCTACGGGATCCTGGTTGATATCCTGCTCGGAATCGTTGGGGCATTTGTTGGCAGCCGGATTCTTTTGATGTTGGGAATTTTTCCCAGTGGCGGCCTGCTCGCTAGCATTTTGGTGGCAATTTTTGGCGCCGTACTGGTTGTTGCTTTAGTACGACTGCTGAAGCGAGCTTAGTCGGCGGCAACCGGCTCCGGAGCCTCGTTGACCAGGGCTTCTACATGGCGGATAGATTCGTTTATGGTGAGCGAATACATCTCACGGCCTACGCCTTCGCCGGTCTCAAGCGCTACTTTCAAATAGTGTCCGGCAATTTCTATCGCCAGCGGATCAGTGATGGTCTTGCCGGTGCGTTTCTTATACTCCACCCAGGCAGGCAGCGGCAGGGCGACCCAAACCGGCCGTCCATCTACTAGAAATTTGATGTCGACGGCGTCGGCGTGGCGGGTGGCGATGGCCACAATCAGCGCCTGATAGATGCAGTGGACCTCACGTTTGGTCCAGCGGTCGATGGCATGGAAGTCGCGGTACATGTCTCTACAAAGTTACCTTAGCTGGGCAATTGCTAGCAAATCTGCGGCGCCTGATGACCGACAAGTGCATAACAAAGTTCTATCAAGTTTGCGGATTTCGCCCTGATTTAGCTGAGGCTTGATGTTCGGCCAGTTTCTTGATGGTGATCAACATTTTGCGTTCCATCACAAAGTGCGCCGGTTCCCAGAAGAGATCCGAAATTAGGCGTTGGGAAACATTTGTAGGCTCCGCACCTCGCAGACGGGCGATCAGTCGGGTTTGCCCGACGCCATCGGCTTAAGGGTAAAGGCCCAAAGCGTTTCTTGCGCTCGGCCTCCGGAATGAAGTCTCTCCCAGTCGCGTGGAGTGACCATAGCGAAGGCGTGTTCGGGCTGAACCACGGCTGCGATCATCTTCGCCTGACCGCGATAGTGCTTAGGGGTGGCGAACCAGACAGGTTCGCCAATCGCCCTCTCTCTCCACGAGGGATCGACTTGGTGCACCCTTGGCATTTGGCATCCAACCAGGTTTTCGAGATTGGTATAGCTGTAGAAACCGCTGCGGTCCTGGCCGATCTGGCGGATCCAGGGCCAGACATCTTGTGGCGGCGCGCTGATAGTAATGGCATGGGTGACGGGAGCTTGCGGGCCGAGGAAGAGTTCATCTCCCGGGAGGGTGGCGGACAGTTCGGAGCCGGTGGCGCCCCAACGAAGGTGCCACGGCCGAAGGGCGGCAAAGTAGACGAGGTTGAAAATGATGACAAGGCCCAGCGCCGCAAACAACCCACGCAGAAATTTCTCTTTCATGACGGCACCTCGAAGGTTTTTGCTCCTTGGCCAGATTAACCTTGTCGGGCGAGTTATTCAGTGACTGGCATCACACGGGATTTGCCGGTTGTCGTTGAGTGATAAATAATGGAAAGCCTTACCCATAATCATGAGGAACCTCGGCATTCTTCTCTCCGGAAGAGGCAGCAACTTCGAAGCCATCGCTCGCAATGTCGCCTCCGGACAAATTCGTGATGCTCGCATTGCGGTGGTGATCTCCAACAAACCGGATGCGGCGGGGATTGAAACTGCCAAGCAACTCGGGCTGGCCACACGGGTCATTCCCTCAAAGGGCCGCCAGCGGGAGGAGCATGATCGCGAAGTTGTGGTGGCTTTGCGAGAGTACCGGGTTGAGCTGGTTTGCCTCGCCGGATACATGCGCTTACTGTCCCCATGGTTTGTCAGGCAGTTTCCGCAGAGGATCCTCAACATTCACCCATCGCTTTTGCCCGCATTCCCCGGATTGGAAGCGCAGCAGCAGGCGTTTGCCTACGGGGTGAAAGTTGCCGGGTGCACGGTACATTTTGTCGATGAGGAACTCGACCACGGGCCGATCGTCGTGCAGAGGGCGATCCCTGTGGTTGACACCGACGACGAGCATTCTTTCGCGGCTCGCATACTCGAGCAGGAGCATCAGTCCTATGGCGAAGCCATCAATCTGGTATTGGAAGGGAAGTTCGAAGTGGTCGGCAGGAAACTGGTTCGAAAATGAGAGCAGAGTTGCGGTCCGATGAAGCAGGTTCCTCACGCGACAAAGCCGGGCTGCGACTGACAAACGGTTGGATAGGGATCATTCACTTCGCTCATGATGACACTGGAGTGGAGGAGAGTGAAGAGGCTGGATTTTCTCTATAATCTTCCCTCATGGCTAATTTCGCTCCGGTAGAGGAACAACTTACCTACATCCAGAAGGGCTCGGCGGAAATCATTCGCGAGGCCGAGTTGCGCGCCAAACTGGAGAAGTCGCTCGCCTCTGGCACGCCCTTGCGGGTTAAGGCAGGATTCGATCCCACGGCGCCCGATCTCCATCTCGGTCACACCGTGCTGTTGCGCAAGCTGAAGCATTTTCAGGACCTGGGCCACACCGTCATTTTCCTCGTCGGTGATTTCACCGGCATGATTGGCGATCCCAGCGGACGCTCGGCGACCCGTCCTCCGCTTAGCCCCGAGGAAATCATGCGTAACGCCAAGACCTATATGGCGCAGGTCTACAAGATTTTGTCTTCGAAAACCACCGAGGTTCGTTTCAACAGCGAGTGGTTCGACAAAATGAAGTCGGCAGACTGGATTCGCCTGGCTGCGAAATTTACGGTGTCACAGATGCTGGAACGCGAAGATTTCCACAAGCGCTTTCAGGAAGAGAAACCGATCGCCATGCACGAACTGCTGTATCCGTTGGCGCAGGGATACGACTCGGTTGCGTTGAAGGCGGATGTTGAACTTGGCGGCACCGACCAGAAGTTCAATTTGCTAATGGGCCGTGAACTGCAACGGTCATTCGGACAGGAGTCGCAGGTGGTCTTGACCACTCCGATCATCGAAGGCCTTGACGGCGTGCACAAAATGTCGAAGTCCCTGGGCAATGCAATCGGTATTCAGGAAGCGCCACTCGAAATGTACGGAAAACTGATGTCGATTTCCGATGAGATGATGTGGCGCTACTACGAACTGCTGACCGATGTGCAGGTGGCTGAAATTGAGAAGCTGAAGCTGGAAAGCCATCCAATGGAGTCGAAAAAGGATCTGGCCCGTCGCGTCATTAGCGACTTTCATTCCGCCGAAGCCGCCGGCAAAGCTGCCGAAGACTGGGCCAAACAATTCCAAAAGGGTGGTGTGCCAGACGAGGTGGAAGAAGTGGAAGTGGAAGCAGCCGGCTCCATCAAGCTGGACAAGCTTCTGGTGAAGGCAAAGCTGGCCGAGTCGGGTAGCGATGCCGTCCGCAAGCTGAAGCAGAAGTCGGTAAGGGTTAACGGCGAAGTTGTAAGCGATCCGACAACATCCATCCCCGCCAGCGGTCAAGTCACTCTTCAGGTTGGAAGGAAAATAAAGAAAGTACGTTTTGTTGTGCCACGCGGATAGATGAAAATGATCGCGGAGAACTAATGACCCGGACTCCTTATCGAAGCTCTGTTCTATTGGTGTTGTTCTTCTTCGCCCTGGCTTCTTGGGCGCAAACTGCAAACCAGCGCGTGACCCAAAATGTGATCATGGTCATGACTGACGGATTGCGCTGGCAGGAAGTATTTCGTGGCGCGGAAGCTTCACTGATGACGAAGGCCTTCAAGGTGAAAGACGGATCCGCCTTCAAGAAGACCTATTGGCGGGAAACCCCCGAGGCACGGCGTGAAGCCCTCATGCCGTTCCTGTGGGGTACGGTCGCCAAGCAAGGACAAATTTACGGTAATCGCGATAAGGGGTCCGACGCCTACGTTACCAACTCATTCTTCTTTTCGTATCCCGGCTACAGCGAGACTTTATGTGGATTTCCTGATCCGCGTGTGAACAGCAATGACAACTTTCCGAATCCGAATGTCACCGTCCTGGAATGGCTAAGCAAGAAATCTGAGTTTCAGGGAAAGATTGCCGGATTTGGTGCATGGGCTAGGATCTCCGCCATTATCAACGCCGACCGTTCCGGCGTCCCGGTGGTGGCGGGGCTGGATCCGCTGACAACCTTGCCCGGCAATCCGCGAGTGGATCTACTCAATCGTCTGAAACTCGAAACGCCGCAGGTCTGGGACGAGGAACCCTTTGACGTAGTTCCTTTTTATACGGCACTCGAATTTCTGAAAGAGCGCAAACCGCGAGTTCTATACCTTTCGCTGGGTGAAACCGACGAGTGGGCGCATGGCGGGGACTATGTCAATTACCTGACTGCCGCTCACCGCGTCGACCAGTACATACGCGTGTTGTGGGAAACTGTGCAATCGATGCCGGAGTACAAGGATAAGACCACTCTGATCTTTTCTCCCGACCATGGCCGCGGGGATGGGGCCAAGTGGACGGACCACGGCACTGAAGTACCTAACTCCAAATACATCTGGATGGCCTTCTTGGGGCCCGACACACCTTCCCTTGGAGCACGCTCACAGACTCCGGCCGTAACCCAGAGCCAGATTGCTGCTACATTGGCGGGATTTCTTGGCCAGGACTACCACGCCAACGTGCCCAAGGCAGGGAAGCCAGTTGCCGAGGCGCTTCGGCACTAAGGGCTACCCCACTCGGTAAGGTAGGAGTTGCGTCTGTTGCCAGTGGCACCCCCAGATCCGGACAAACCTCGATCCGACTCACCAACTGAGGCTTGTTATATTCTCTCCTGGAAAATTACCCCGTAATTACCGGTATAAATTCAACAATGCCAGCATCTATGTGATTCTTAGGGGCTAGTAATGAGGGCAGGAGGCCGCCGCGCGTGGGAATCAATTCTGTAGCTAAGAACACTTGCGACCGCGTTGAGGCGGAAACCTATTCACAAAGTAACCAAATGGGAGTACTCGGGATCAAACCCGGTTATGTTGGGAAGATTGAAATTTGCAAACTTTGCGTGCAAGATTGGTTGGGAATTGCGTTCCGAGTAACAACCTTATTAGTCCGACTGACTAGGATGGCGTTGGCAGGATTGACAACGCCAGAAAAGGCGAACCACAAGGCGGCCTTCGCCGCAGGGAGACGCTTGCAACAGACCTGCTTTTCATGAATCCGCCGACTAGCGAACTAGAGGTTCAACCCGCCATTTCCCGCCAGAAAGATGATATCTCATGCCAACCCCCTCCTGATAAAAACCGGACGAAACTGCGGGTCGCGTTAGCGCTCGCGGGTCTGTTACTTTTCGGAGCTATCAGCTTTCCATTCTTGCGTCGATCACCATCGGCTCGTATTCCATTATTGCCTCGCTCTAACGCAACCCCATCTCGAACGCTGCGCCTCAAAGGCACTACTCAAGCGGTGCGGATGCGCGGCATTCTCGCCCCCACCTTATCCGGCCAATTCGTGGCCACGCTAACCATAACTCAATTGGTTCCTTCGGGCAGTCAGGTGAAGAAAGGCGACCTGCTGGTGGAGTTCGACCGGCAGTCACAGATGCGCGAGTTTATCGACAGGCAAGCTGATTACACCAAATTTCAGAACCAGGTAATACAGGAACAGTCCAAGGAGAGTGCGGCCCGCGCCAAAGATGAGACCGAAATCAAGGAAGCGGAAAGCGGATTAAGTAAAGCCGAACTCGAGATGCAGAAGCTGGAGGTGCTCTCTCGAATCGATGCCGAAAAGGCGCGCGAGACGCTGGAGGAGGCCAAGGCTACCCTCCAGCAGCTCCGCGAAACTTTTGACCTGAAGCGAAAGGCTGCACAGGCAGCAATCCGAATTTTGGAAATTCAACGCGACCGCACCCGCCAAATTATGGAGCACGCCCAAGCCGATGCCGACCTTCTGCAAATCCGGTCACCACTTGATGGGGTGGCGGTACTTAACACGATCTGGAAACAGGGCCGGATGGGCGAAGTTCAGGAGGGCGACCAACTGCGCCCTGGAATGGCTTTTATGCAGGTCGTCGATCCCTCGTTGATGGAGGTCAGCGTTTCTGCTAACCAGCAAGACTTTATCCACTTGCACGTTGGTCAACGCGCACAAATCCATCTGGATGCCTACCCAGAACTGGTGTTTTCTGGAAAGCTGGACGAGATGGCGCCAATCGCCCGCAGTGGGGACTTCTCTTCCAAACTGCGTTTCTTTCCCGTTGTTTTTTCGGTTTCCGGCCACGATGCCAAGCTGATGCCCGACCTTTCCGCTGCAGTGGACGTGGAGCTGTCGGAAGACAAGCAGGGAGGTGGCTAGCCATGATCGATCGTCTCCACCGTCTTTGGAGTCAACGCAAAGCAGCCGTGGTGATTGTCGTGCTGGTGACCAGCGGCGTGGTGCTGGGGGCCGTCCGGCTGATTGGGCATTCTCCTTCGGTCCCGACGCTCATCATTCAGCGTGGAGAATTCGTTGATTCAGTTGAGTTCCGTGGAGAAATCAAGGCGCTCAAATCCATCGGAATTAATGCGCCCGCCGAAGCCGGAGAATTGCAAATTCTGAAAATTGCCGCCGACGGTGCCCAGGTAAAGAAAGGCGACGCGATTGTCGAGTTTGATAAGACCAAACCGCAGCAGGAACTGGCGGAATTTCGTTCTGGATACAAATCCGCCGAGGCCGAAATCGATCAGGCCCGGGCGCAGTCACGCTTGACAGAAGAGGAAGACTCAACCGCCGTCATAAAAGCTCGCTACGACGTTGAGGTTGCCAAGCTGGATGCCAGCAAGAAGGAAATCGTCTCCAGGATCGAGGGCGCCGAAGCCCAGCTCAAAGTATCCGATGCTGAACAGAAGCTCCACGAGGCTGAACAGAAACTGGCCTCCGACCGGACCGCAAGCAAGGCAACCATCCAGAGCAAGATCGATGCCAGCCACAAAGCCGCTTATGACGTGCAGCGTACCGAGCGCGCCTTAACTAGGATGGCTCTGGTTGCTCCAATAACAGGAATGGTCAGCCTCATCCGTACCTGGCGCCCCGAGGGCGAATCAGCCTTCAAGCCCGGCGACCGCACCTGGGCAGGAGCTCCCATTGCAGAATTGCCCGATGTTTCAACGTTGAAGGTTTCCGCGCGGGTGGAGGAGACGGAACGTGGAAGGCTGGCATTGCAACAGGGAGTGTCGATACATATGGATGCTATCGCCGATCGCCAGTTCAGCGGCAAGATAGAGAATATAAGCACCATTGCCACTTCAGATTTTAGCGGGGGATGGCCCTTTCCCCGTAACTTTGATCTCCGAATCACACTTGATCAGACCGACACCAGATTGAAGCCTGGAATGACTGCAAAGCTGACCGTGGTGGTAGACCGTATTCCAAATGCAATCACCCTTCCGGCCCAGGCGTCGTTTCAAAAGTCCGGGCAAACGGTGGCCTACGTCTGGGATGGTTCGAAGTTCCAGGAGCGAACCATCGAAATCGGCCGCCGAAGCGGAGACCGGGTTCTGGTAGTGAAGGGATTGAAAGCAGAAGAACGCGTCGCGTTGAAGGATCCATCACCCGGAGGCGGTCAACCGTAAATGAAGCGGACACTTGTGATCGCCGCAGGAATCGTTATCGTGCTGGCCGCTGTGATTGCCGTTATGGCGTCCGGGCACAACCCGCAAACCACCGATGGTGAGGTTCCTATCTCCGAAGTGCGAAAGGGAGATCTGGAACTCGAGGTAACCACCGACGGTGAACTGCACGCGACGAACACTATGGTGCTTACCGCGCCGCCGGTAGCCGGAGGTGCACTGCAGCTCAATATGCTGCTACATGCCGGTTCCGCAGTGAAGAAGGGGGACGTGGTTTTCGAGTTCGATCCTGCCGAGCAGCGTTACAAATTGGAACAGAGCCACTCCGAGTTGGAGCAAGCGGACCACGAGATCAACAAAGCCGATGCCGATGCAGCGGTTCAAAGTGCGCAAGACAAAGTGGCGCTATTGAAAGCCCGGTTTGCGGTGCGCCGCGCGGAATTGGACGTCCAGAAAAATGAACTCGTAAGCGCCATCGAGGGCAAAAAGAATCAACTTGCCCTCGATCAGGCCAAAGGCGCTTTGGCAAAACTGGAAAAGGATATCGAGTCTCACACCGCGTCCGGGCAAGCGTCAATTCTGCTAGCAAAGGAGAAGAGGCACAAAGCAAAGCTGGCCATGGATACCGCCACCGACAATATTGAGAAGATGCGGGTCACCGCCCCAATGGACGGATTGATATCCATCGAGAAAAACCGCGGCGGGAGCGAAATATTTTTTGATGGTATGACTCTGCCTGACTACCGGGCCGGTGACAAGGTGGAGCCGGGCAGTCCGGTGGCGCAAGTAATTGATCCGCACAAGATGGAAGTGGTGGGGAAGATAGGCGAGCGCGATCGCACCAATATTCGAGTCGGACAGCCAGTCGAAGTTGAGTTCGTTGCCTATCCTGGCCGAACTTTCCATGGTGCGTTAAAGACTGTGGGCGGCATGTCGGTAACACAGTTCTGGGAGGTCGGCTCCGGTGGACGATTCGATATTGCCGTTCAACTCCTCGACGAAGATCCGACTTTGCGCCCCGGTCTCACCGCCCAAATCGTCATCATCGGCGATAAGAAAACCAACGTCCTCACCCTTCCAAGTCAGGCATTGCTGATGAAGGACGGCAAGCGGGTGGTCTATGTAAAAAAAGCTACGGGCTTCGAACAGCGGGAGACCAAAGTGCTGTGCGAGAACGAAAGCCATGCTGCTATCGAAGGACTGGAAGCCGGAGATCGGGTGGCCCTGCTCGACCCGACTGCTCCCCGAAAAACCGACAGTGTGGGGGAAAGCTCAAGTCTCGGAGGGAAACCCTGATGTCCGTGGCGGTTTCCAACTTCCGGAGTCGCGCGTTTTCCGGATTCCAGTTGTGGCTTCCTGACCTCCATCTTGGATTTCAAAATCTTCTCCTACATCGGCTGCGAACGCTGCTGACTATGCTCGGCATGATTTTTGGTGTGGCGGCAGTAGTATCGATGTTGTCGATTGGTGCCGGCGCACGGCAAAAAGTAATGGCTTTGATCGAGCAAATGGGAGTGCACAACCTCATTATCGAAGCCAAGGAAACCACGGAATGGCAAGCTAATCAAAAGATCCGCAAGATCTCGCCCGGCCTCAGTTTGCAGGACTACCGGGTCATGCGAGCCGACATCGATGACATTGCGGCCGCAACTCCGCGAAAACGTTTCACTCCCACCAAGACGATTCCGAAGTCACAGCAGGATATACCCGTCGTCTACGGTGTGAAACCCATCTACACCCAGATTGCCGGCCTCCAGATTTTGCAGGGACGGTTTTTCACCCCTGGTGAAGAGAGTCAGGGTGCACCCCTGTGCGTGCTAGGAGCCGGCGCGAAAGCCAATCTGTTCGGCGGCGCAAACCCCATCGAGCAGTACGTCAAAGTCGACGAGGAATGGTTTCGGGTAATCGGGGTTGTGGGCGCTCAACTAAGCTCCCAAACCGAAATTGCAGGCGTCGCGCCGCAGGACCTCAACAACATCATCTATGTGCCGCTCAATGCAGCCATCCTGCGCCTTGAAAATAGTTACAGCCAATTTCGTGACGAGATCGACGGAATTTATCTGAACTTGCGCGACCGCGCAGACATGTCTGGAGTGGCCCAAATCGTGCGCGCCATTTTGGACTCTTCCCACCACGGCGCCAGTGATTACAGCGTTATTGTTCCCGCCGAGCTTCTTGCCGAACAACGCCGAACCGAGCGGCTGTTCACCATTGTCATGGTCGCCATAGCGTCGATCTCGCTGCTGGTAGGAGGCATCGGCATTATGAACATCATGCTGGCCAGCATTCTGGAGCGAACCCGCGAGATTGGGGTGCGCCGGGCTGTCGGAGCACGAAGGTCTGACATCGTTCGTCAGTTCGTGATTGAGGCCACCATGATTTCCTTTGTGGGCGGCACTTTCGGGATTCTCTTTGGCTTCCTCATGTCGCGCATGATCGCCTGGCTGGCAGGGTGGTCGACGATTGTCACCGTGAGTTCGATTCTGCTGGCGTCGATCGTCTCCATAAGTGTCGGCTTGATCTTCGGAATTTATCCGGCCGTCAAGGCGGCAGGGCTCGATCCCGTGGAAGCAATTCGTTACGAATAAAATACCTCCCGGAGGTTGGCATGAAACTGGTTCGGATTGCGATGTGTTGGTTATTGCCTGGGCTAATGGCGCTTCCGATGTACGCGCAAAACCACGAGACCTACAGCGGGCTGGCAACTGCCCAGGTGTTATCCAACAAACTGCCAGGGCCACAGCACCTTAAGGACTATGTTGCAGATGGAAAGCTTCGGCTTAGCCTGCACGATGCAATCCTGCTTACACTAGAGAACAATAGTTTGGTGCACGTGCAGGAATCGGATATAGAAGCGGATAAGTTCGCGCTACTGCGCACGCATGCGGTTTTCGATCCGAAGTTCACCGCTTTTCTCGATATCAACCGTTCTGCCTCCCAGGGCTTTAGCGAACTGCAAGGGGTAGTTTCGGACCCCAACTTTGTGGCAAAGACCCTGACGCAACAGGGAGAAGTTGACTACAACCAGACATTTTCGCCGGGAACGCAAATCCTGGTTGGCGTGAATGCCATTAAATCGTCCAGCAACAATGCGTTTTTCTTCTTCAATCCCTACGTTAATTCGGCGCTTACTCTTCGTGTTGTGCAGCCGTTGCTTCGCAACCGGGGAAGGTTCGTCAATCTGGCCCCAATCATGATTGCCCGCCGGACGGTCCAGATGTCCCGAGCGGGTTTCAAAGTACAAGTGAGCAACGCAATTTTTCAGGCCGTAAGCCAGTATTGGCAGGTGGTGGAAGCCCGTGGTGATGTGGAAGTACAGCGAAAATCGCTTGAGGCGGCAGATGTGACCTATCAACGCGACAAACGTGCGCTTGAGCTTGGAGCACTTCCTCCTTTGGATATTTACCGCTCAGAGTCCGAAGTAGCTTCGCGCCGGGTGCAAATGATCCAGGCTGAATACACGGCAAAGCAGGCGGAGGATGCGCTTCGCTTTACCATTGGCGCCTTTCAGGATCCTTATTTTCAGGCGCTCGACTTGGACCTCACCGAACAGCCCGGAAGCGATAATGAATTGCGGAACATTGATGCGGGGACCGCATTGCAACAGGCGCTCGCCCAGCGACCGGAACTTGAGGCGGCACGTTATGCTTTGGAGAACGACGAAACCAGCATTCGGTTGGCACGGAACAAGATGAAGCCCGACCTATCACTCGGCGGGCTATATATAAGTAACGGGTTGGGAGGGAATCAGTTTGACATAGACACTGGCGCACTGATTTCACGAGGGGGCTTTGGGTCGTCCTTCGAGCAGCTCTTTAACTTTTCCTATCCTGCCTATGCGGCTCGCCTGACTCTGGACTTTCCCATCAAGAATCGCGACGCTCAGGCTGACATGGGAAATGCACTGGTATCGCGCCACCGCGACCTTTATTCGAGCCAGCAGATTCGTGAGCAGGTGACACTGGACATCACCAACGCGGTTCATCAACTGGAACAGGCCAGCCTTACCTTGGCTGCCGGAAAAACTGCGCTTGATCTGGCCCAAAAGACGCTTGCGGCGGAGCAGCGTAAATATGAGCTTGGGGCGCAGCCAATCTTCTTCACACTCGACGCGCAGTCGAAGCTTGCACTCGCTGAGTCGGATCTATTACGAGCAAGAATTAACTACCAGATAGCGCTGGCGGCAGTTGATCACGCGACTGGAAATATCCTGCAGCCCTACGATGTTCAGATTGCTGACCTGGCGCCGCAATGAAGTCTTGAGGTTATTCCGCCGGTTCGACCGCTTTTAACTTTTCGCCGGACTTGACGTTTTCGAATTTCTGGACAACCCCGGAAGGCCAGCGAATCTCCACCAACTTCGCCGCAGAGTCCGCGCCCAGCCCAACTATCAGCCGCTTGTCGCTGGCAGAGAGATATCCAATCGCCGTGTTCACCGTAAAATATTGGGCTGTCCCGGAGGCCGATACAACCTTCACGCGCGAGCCGATTCCATCACGGTTTGATTTTTTGCCGACGGTCTCAATGGCAATCCAGTTTTGACGGTTTCCGCCGTCATTGCGCAACATGTAGGCATTCTGTCCCAGGTTGCTCACGACTACGTCGATGTCTCCGTCGTTGTCGATATCCCCAAATGCCGCGCCCCGGCCGGCCCAATCCTTCTGAAAGGCGTCGCCTGCAATCACCCGGGTGAAGTGTCCCGACTCGTTCCGCAACAGAAGCGGCGGTTGCATGTAGGTCAAATTAGGAGAGGTCTGCTGGATCGTATCCATCACGTGCGCCTGTGCCACGAAGAGGTCCTTCCATCCATCGTTGTCGTAGTCGAACAGGTGAGTGCTCCATCCTGAAAAGGCCATCGTTGCAGCACCTACGCCCGAGAGGTTGGTGGCGTCCCGAAAGGTGCCGTCGCCGTTATTGCGAAAGAGCATGTAGCGCTCGTTGGAAAGGTCTGTGACCACGATGTCGGGAAAGCCGTCATTATTGAAGTCTGCGAAATCCGCGCCCATGCCCGCGAAGGTCTTGCCATCCTCGTTGAAACCCACGCCTGCCAGCAGCCCAACTTCGCTGAATGTGCCGTTACCGTTGTTGTGATAGAGGAAACACTGAACCGAATCGTTGGCTACGAAGATGTCGGTGAAACCATCGCCGTCGTAGTCCGCGAAAGAGACTCCCAGTCCTTTGCCATTCGGATTGGCGACACCGGCCTTCTTCGAGACGTCTGTGAAAGTACCATCTCCATTGTTGTGATAGAGAATGTCGGTCACGCCGTCGTAGTTGTCTGGGTGGCAGTAGGCGCGGTACCCGGGCTTTCGTTCTCCGCAGTAGCGGTTGGTCTTGTAGGTCCAATCGATATAGCGGGTAACCAACAAATCGAGCTTGCCATCGTTGTCGTAGTCGAAAAACCCAGCGCTGGCGCTCCATTCACCGCCTGCCACTCCGGCAGCTTTCGTGACATCGGTGAAAGTGCCATTCCCATTGTTGTGGTAGAGCGTGTTGCCGCCGAATCCGGTTATATAAATATCTTCGAAGCCGTCATTGTCATAGTCTCCAACTGCAACGCCCATGTCGTAGTGGTTCTGGGGTATTCCGGTTAAACCCGCCTTTTCCGTAACGTCGGTGAACGTTCCATCGGGATTCTGGTGATAGAGCCGGTTCCAAAACTTGGAGTCTGATTTGTCGGCAGCCTTGCCGTCCGGCATTGGATCGTCGACCTTAGCCCCATTGGTGAAGAAGATGTCAAGGCGGCCATCATTGTCGTAGTCAAGCAGTGCGACGCCACCCCCCATGGTCTCGATCAGATATTTGTTCGAAGTTGCGGAACTCTCATGCTTGAAATCTAGGTGGACAACGGACGTGACATCGGTGAACTGTACGCTGGGAGGCGGTGCTGCACCCATCAGACTCAATAAAAGCCAGATTGCGAGAATCCGCCCTCCCACCTGTCGTCCTTTCCCCATGTTCGCTCTTACCGAAATTTCCTGGTTTCTAAGATTCCCTTAGTTTCTTGCAGGATGAAGAGGTGATTAGCCGGCAGGTCGCGAAAGCTTTCCTTAAGACCAGAAGGCCATGTTAGTTCGATGCTGTCTGCCTGGGTAGCGCGACCGAGTCCGAAATGCAGGCGGAAGTCATTTTGTGAATAGTAACTTGAACCGCTCATCACCTCATCGATCTGTCGCCTTTCCCGAGTGGTAACTTTCACCCGCGTCCCGATGGCAGAACGATTGGAACGTGTGCCGATGCACTTGATCATGATCGAATTATTCTTGTTCCCGCCATCGTTGCGCAACAGTGTAGGAGGACCATCCAGGTTGTTGACTATCACATCTACATCGCCGTCATTGTCGAAATCTCCGAAGGCACACCCACGTGCGACGTTCTCGGCGCCAATGGCAGGCCCCGCCTTGGCGGACACATCTTCGAAGCGCCCCGTCCCCAAATTGCGGTATAGGACTTTCGGCTCCCGGTAGGAGACATGCAGCTTCCGGCTGGCAATCTGAGCGTAAACGTGACCGTTCGCCAGGAAGAGATCTTTCCATCCGTCATTGTCAAAATCAAAGAACCCCACGCCGAAGCCAAGATACTTTCGGTTGACTCCGAGGCCTGCCCTGATACCAGAGTCCTCAAACATGCCGTTGCCAAAGTTACGGTAAAGCGTGGTCACCTGCTCGGAGAAGTTAGTCCGCACAATGTCGAGCCATCCGTTGCCATCATAGTCGGCTACCGCGGCACCCATCCCCGACAGGGCAACTCCATTTTCGTCGAGAGCACACCCAGCCGGAACCGCGACTTCCCGGAACGTCCGATCATGGTTGTTGCGATAAAGAAGACTGGGCGCGCTATCGCAAGCAACATAAATATCCGGCCAGCCATCGTTGTCAAAGTCGGCGGCTACAGCGCCCATGCCGTAGGAACCAGTGGCGCGCCAATTACGCCCCACGAAGACCATCGAAGAAGGTCCTCGCGGATTAGCGATACCCGATTCTTCGGAGACGTCAACAAATGTGCCATCACCCCGGTTGCGGTACAGCAGGTTGGTTCCGCCAGCGAAGCCCTGCGGTCCGCAAGGAACCGGAATGTCGTTGTAATTGCAATAGACGGCTTGCCCCGGCCGCGGCGCTTTCTCCGGGTCGAAATTAACGTAATTGGCTACGAAGAGATCGAGATAGCCATCGCGGTCGTAATCGAGAAAGCAGCAACCGGCGCCCCATCGGCCAGAACCGCCCACGCCGGCCTTCTCTGACACATCGGTGAAGGTGCCATCTCCATTGTTGTGGTAGAGAACGTTGCGGCCGAAATAGGAGACGAACAAATCATCGAAACCGTCGTTGTCGTAATCGCCGACGCAACAACCTTGTCCCCAGCCCGAGCGGGTAAGGCCGGCTTTGACGGTAACATCGGTGAAGGTGCCATCGCGGTTATTGTGAAATAAGAAACTGGTAGGGTTTCTGTCCCGAACCGCGGGGTCAAAGCTAGTTCCGTTCACAAGGAAAATGTCGAGCCAGCCGTCGTTGTCATAATCAAGGAGCGCGACGCCACCGCCCATCTCCTCCAGCAGGAACTGTTTGTTATTGGCGCTCCCCGAAATATTGATTGCGCCCGACAGGCCAGCCCGCGCCGTAATGTCGGCGAAGATAACCGGACCGGTCGAATCAACCGCGAACAAACTCTGGGCTCCCGAGCCAATAGAAAGGAGTGTTCCGGTTCGGCCCAACAACTGCAGAAATTCGCGACGAGATTGAGGGCGGCGGTGGCCGCTAGTCATGCTGCCCTCTGGGAACGGTAGCTGCTGGCGGGTTCTCCGGGGTTCGCCGCATCTTCTCGAGTTCTTTGGTTTCCTGATCCAGGCGCATAAAGGCATCCAGCGCCTTTTGGCTCTCTTCCTTTTTCCCCAGCCGGCGATAAAAACCAGAGAGGACATAATAATAAGAAGACGCTCGAGGATTGAAACTGATAGCGCGATTCAAGGAGTCTACCGCGTCGTTCAATCGTCCCTGGCCCTCGTCAGCCTTGGCCTTTTGGAACCAGGCGCGATCGGATTTGGGATCCAGTTCGAGTGCCTTTTGAGCGAAGGCCAAGGCTTTTTCAGGACTGCCCGTCCGGTTGTAGTAGGCGCTCATGTTTATATGGGCGGAAGCGAAGCTGCCGTTTTGCGCCTCGGTGAGGGCGATTGCTTTTTGATAGTTCTCTACAGCGGCAGCGTCATTTCCCAAGGCCTCGAGCGCCATTCCAAGCGCGTCCAGATTCTCCACGTAGTTGGGGTCGATCTGCTTCGCCTCTTCGAATTGCTTTCGCGCCGGAGCCCAATTGTCCTGCATTGAAAATAGTTTGCCCAGGTTGTAATGCATCTCCGCCGACTCCGGGCTGTACTTGATCCCTTGTTCGAACTCAATCTGGGCGGCATCAAACCGGCCGATTAACATCAGGTCGCGGCCGAGGATCTTATGCGCCTCGGCGTTCTTCACGTCCAGTTGGAGAGCGGTCGCCAGCGCCTGGATGGAGGTTCCGATCTTTTGTTGGGCGAAGCGGCTGTAGCCTAAAGCGTACCAACCCCACGAGGATTTCGGACGCTGCTCAACGTAGGTCGCAAGCAGGGGTTCGACTTCTTTAAAACGGCTCTCCTTTATGTAGCCTTCGAATTCCGTGACGCGCTCGGGATCATCGACCGGCGCGCCCTTGGTCAACATTTCGAGGTGCTGCCTGGCGGAAACGTCACCCTGGTTCAGTTCCAGCGCTTTGCGATATGCCTCCGACGCACCCCGCCCGTCTCCTTGCTTTTCTAGCACTACACCCAAATAGCGCTGGGCATCGGAGGAATCCGGTTGAAGTTTGATTGCATGCTGAAACTTTGCCGCCGCCTGTTCCAGTTCACCCTGGTCGAGGGCGGTCCGGCCTTCATTGATGTCGAGGTTCGCGTTTTGATTGCGATCGTCGGCGGCGGAAAGTTCGCGCCCTTTCTGGACTTCTGTTGTGCCCTCATCCTTGCGCCCGGCGCGGGCCAGCGCCAGTCCCAGTTGGTAATGGGATTCGCCGCTTTGCGAATCCAGACGCACTGCTTCCTGCAGTTCGGCAATCGCTTCGTTCATTTTTCCGTCCTGAAGAAGCGCCTTCCCTAAGGCCTGGTGCCCTCGAGCAAATGTCGGTGCGGCGGCGATTACCTTACGTAACAGTTCAATCTGCTTTGCCGCACCGTGCTTTGGATTCGCCCCGTAGGCCTCGGCCAGATTGAACTGTGCTTTGACCAAATCTGGCGCCAGCGCGATTGCCTTCTCAAGTTCACGAATCGCTTCTTCGCTATCAGTAGGCGTAAGCACGGCACCTAGGTTGGCGTGAGCATCTGCGTAATCAGGCCGGATCCGGATTGCCTCCCGAAACGCAGCGATGGCCTCTGGGTCGTTGCCGGATTGGGTCAGCACCAGCCCAAGGTTGTCGTAGGCTTCGGCGAAATCCGCCCGCAGACGCACTGCTTCGCGGAATTCGGTGACTACCTCGCTGCTGGGCGAGCCTTTGCGCCCAAGCAGCAGGCCGAGAACGTTATGCGCGTCCGCCCGCTTGGAATCCTTGGCCAGCAACTCGCGAAGTCCGGCGATCGCATTGTCCCAATCCGGTGCGGGAAGGGAAGCCGAGGAAGCATTGAGGCCGGCTTCGATCTGGCCCAGCGCCTTATCCAGATCGCCCTTGCGGAGAAAAACAATTCCGAGATCGACGTAGGTCGCCGGCATGGGCGGCAGAAGTGCAATTGCACATTGCAGATTCTTCTGGGCTTCGTCCAGCTCACCAGCTTCCCGTAGGGAGGTGCCCAAGAACGCATAGCTGGCGCCCGCTGCCGGATCGAGCCGCACGCTCTTCCGCAACTCGGAAACTGCCTTCTCCTTCGAGGCGCTATACCAAAGGGCAACGCCGAGATTGTAGTGAGCTTCGGCGGAGTCCGGTTGAAGTGCAACGGCCCTCTCCAGGTGAACCAGAGCGGAGGTCATATCCCCTTGCTGTCCCAGCACAAAACCGAGCAGGTTGTGAGCCTGCATGTTGGTGTCATCAACCCCCACCGCCTCGGTCAGCTTTTCGCGTGCGGTGTCCAGATCTCCGCGGGCTGCAGCTTCCTGTCCTTGCTTGTACAGATCTTCTGCCGCGCTCTGCGAGGCCGGACGCGGCTTGTTCGCAAGCATGCCCTGCTGTTTCAGGACCAATCCGAGACCGTAATAGGCTTCCCGCAGTTCCGGGTTGATTCGCAGCGCAGATTGAAAGGCGGTTACAGCCCCGGCAAGATCGCCACTCTGGCGCAGCGTCTGGCCCAATTCGTACTGAACTCCAGGATTGGTGGGATCGGCGGCCGCAACTTTACGCAGATGTACCAGAGCGCCCTCAGCGTCACCTTTCTCGCGCAGAGCGACTCCTAGGTTCATATGCCCCGCAAGATTGTTTGGCTCCAGCGCCAAAGCTTTCTGGAACACTTCGACCGCTTCGGCGAGTTCGCCGCTCTTGGCGAGCGCTGAACCCAGGTTGGTATAGGCTCGGGCATACTTCGAGTCGAGCGCAACCGCTTTTCGAAACTCTGAAATTGCGCCGGGCAGGTCCGCCTTTTCGAGGATAGCCACTCCCAGCCAGTTGTGCGCTTCGGCCGATTTTGGCCCAACCCTAACGGCTTGCTGAAATGACTCGTAGGCGTGGGCGAAGTCGTTCTTCTCCCAGTAGGACAAGCCCAGCGCGACGTGCAGTTTGGGATTCGCGGGCTCGCGCTTGACCGCCGCTTGCAATTGGGCAAGCGAGGGAGCTTTCGCATTCTGCTGCTGGGCGATTGCATTTCCGCCCAGGCAAACAGCGACTAGCGCCCAATGCCGGAGAAAATTCATAGAGAGGATCATCGAGCGGGATCCAAAAGCCGAAGTTGCAGTCGCGAACTTTCCTCATCTTCTTTGCGCAATGATTTTGCGACTTCCAGTTGTTTATCAGCTTCGTCTTTTTTCCCCATGCGCGCCAGCAATAAACCAAGCTGATAGTTGGCCTTTACCGATTTCGGATTCAACCGAATCGCCTTTTCGAGGCTGGCCTCCGCTTCCGGATAACGGTGCGCGCTCATGAGCAGGCCGCCCAGAGCTTCGCAGGAAGGGCCGTGGTCCGGGTAATGCTTGAGCACATCCTCGAGGGTGCGTAGCGCCTCAGGCTCGTTTCCCTGATCACGCATTACCAATGCAAGGTAATAGTAGGGATCGAGTTGGTCAGGCTGTAAGCGAATGCTTTCGCGGAGATGGGTCGCCGCGTCATTCAGGTTTCCTTCCAAATAGAAAACCGAGCCCAATGCATATTGCAGCTGCGGATCACGCCTGATTTGCCTTTAACATTTCCTCGAACAAGCTTTGCGCTTCCTGAAACTGCCGCTTTCCCACTTTCGCTGCGGCCAGCGTATATCGAGCGGTCGGGTCCTTCCGCAAATTTGACGCTTCAGTCAGCGCGGGAACCGCGTCATCCAGAAGATCCATCTTCAAGCAGACACGCCCAAAACCGAGCAGGGTGTCCGGATCGTTTGGATTGATCTTTTTGAGCCGTATCCAATAAGACAGAGAGCGTTCAAGTTCCCCGTTTTGTTCCGAGATCTCGGCTGCCTGGCGCAGCGCCGGAACCGAGTCACCACGCAGGGTTAAAGCCAAATCATAGTTTTCAAGCGACCGCGACGGGTCTTTGTTAAGCAGATATATCCCGGCGAGGTTGAATGCCAACTCGTAGGAGATATGACCCGCTTGCCGCGCCTGTTCGAGTATCTCGATTGCTTCCGGGACCACGCCTCCTTTGGCCAGCAGCAGGGCGAACTTCATGGACCACTCGGGGGGAGGATTCGCCAGCCGCATCCAGTTGCCTGCCAGGCTCGCTGCGGAGGCGCGGTCGCCGGTATGGAGATAATCTCCTGCCAGCAGTAACAGCCCATCGGGAGACTGCGTCAGAGTTGGAAGTATTGGCTGCGCTAAGTCGAGTGACCGCTGATAGTGCCCCTTCTCATGCTCTGAACGGGCCAAGGCGAAGCGCGCGACGGCGTTTGAGGGATCAACCTCAATAATTTTTTGATAGAGATCCAGAGCCAGCGCCGGCTTATTCTGGAGAGAGTAAACCTCCGCCAAACTGAGTCGAGCGCCCAGGAGATTGGGCTCGAGCCGAATGGCCTGCTGAAGAAAATTAACGCTTTCTGGAAGACGTTTCTGCTGGAAGCGGATGGTTCCCAGCACAGAATAGGCAACCGCCCGAGTAGCTGGATCGGAGAGAGCGAGATGGGCCTGTTGGTCCGCTTCCTGCAGACGCCCCTGCTGTACCAGTTCGGCGGCCTTTTGCAGGGCGCCGCGGGCATCTACCGCAAGAGCAACCGAACCCAATGAAAGGACACCGAACAGTAAACCAGACCAGAAGTTCTGGCAATATCTCAGGGCCTGGTCACTGCAAACTATCATCCCTACTCCCGCACCTAAGGAAAGCGTTCATCCTTTTTAACCGGCTGACACCAAAAGGGCGCGGCTGACGCCGCGCCCTCTAAGTTTAATCCTGCTGCCGAAATCTTTTCAGTGCTTTTAGAAATCAAGCCTCAAGGCAAACTGAATCGACCGCGGCTGGTTGCACTGCGTGTTTACTGTTCCGAACGATCCATTGCTAAAATTTCGGTCTGGATCGCAGAAATCCACCCGGTTGAAAAGATTGCCGAACTCAGCAGCGAAGCGCATGTTGAGCTGCTCGTGCAACTTAAAGTTCTTGAACAAGCTGGCATCTTCGTTGTAAGTCGGGAAGCCGCGGACGGTTCCATCGGCACGCGGGGCGTCGCCGAACTGGTTTGGACCCGGATCGACCCAGGCATCTTTATTGAAGTAGTTCATCGTATTGGGGTTGAAGAATCCGTCGTGAGTAGCAATTGCATTTGTGCCCTGGGCGCGGTTGGGACGCTTCTGTCCGCTAAATATCAGGCCGCCTAGGTCGTTGTTCATGAAGATGTTGTACGGCCGTCCGCTTTCATAGCGCAGAGCGCCGGAAACATTCCAGCCCCCAAGGATGGCACCGGCCGCTCCCTTGAAATGCTTGGCTCCGGGTATCTCCCATGTGTAGCCAACCAGGAAGACGTTGGGCGTGTCGTCCTGGCTGAGTCCCCATTCGCAGACGTGTGGGCAGGCAGGATTCTGCACTACTGCATTTACACCGTTCCCGCCCTGGGCGCTCTCGGCTCCGTCGTTATTGAGACGGGAGTAGGTGTATCCGAACCGGAACTGCAGTCCGTGAGACAGCCGTTGCTCGAGAACAACTTCCAGGGCGTTGTAAATACTCGAACCAGTGGGCACATCACGCCAAAGGATGTTCTGATACTGCGGATATTTCCGCAGTGCCTGAGCAACGGTTCCGTTGAAAGTGGAATAGGGCAGTGCAACTCCGCCCGGGCAGGTGCCGCTCGGCGCGACCGTGCTGTTACAGGCTGCACCCAAAGTTGAACCTAGTGACAAGACGCTGGGATCAAGCATGTTGGCATCGATGCCCATAGACTGCCAGTTATTGGTCAGGCGGCTTCCGCGGTTGGCGATGTAGGACACGTCCAACCGCATGTTGCCGGTCAATTGTTGCTCAAACGTCAGAGAATAGTTCTGGTATCGCGGCAGCGTTAAGCCGTTCTTTGCCACGGCAATGGGCGACGTGTTGTTCGCCACGGTGGGATCGATGAACGGCGGCACCTTCACACAATTACCACCGCAAGTCGTATGCGTATTTGGGTCGGTGTCAGTGCCGGGGAAGCCATTATCCAAAAGGAATGCCGGATACCGTCCGTTAGATATGTTCGGAGCCGTCGGATTCGACTGGAAACCGATCGTTGGTTGACCAATGAATTGGTCAAAGGAAATACCCGAGTAATAGATGCCGTACCCGCCCCGGATGGCGCTCTTGTCCGTAAGACGATAGGCAAAGCCCACACGCGGCCCCCAGGCATCGTGGACAGGATCTTCAAAGGTGCGGCCATTCCCGTCGCGACCCGCGAAGATCATGGCGCCGGGTATGTTCCCAGCTCCGGGGTTGGGAGTATTGGGATCGAACGTCGACATTTGGTTGTGCATTTCCGACCGCGCTCGCTGATAGTCAAAGCGCAGGCCGAACGTCAAAGTAAGACGGCTGGTTGCTTTATATTCGTCGTTGATCCAGGGCGACAGGTAGCCTTCGTAGAAGGTTGGGTGGAACGGAATTGTTTGCGTGGATTGGTGTACTTGTCCTAGCAGGAACGAGGCGAACGACTCACCCGTTTGGCCAGGAAGATTATTACCCGCGGCATCGTATCCTGCCGTCTCCTGGTTGTTGAATACAAAGTCGCCGCCTTGCGCGCCCGTCGCCCATCCCGAGAATGGGAATTGGTGCCATCGGTACTCAAAGCCCACTTTGATAGTGTGTTTGCCTTTCACCCAGGACAGGTCGTCAGAGAACTGCCACCGGTTATTGGTCAGGAAGCCAAACTTTCCCCATCCGTAAGTCCCCAGCGTGTTGTAGGGTATGTTGCCCTGGAAGTCGAGTTGTGGCGGACCCGCAGTCTGGTCGAGCAGTCCGCCCTCGCCCAGCGAATTGTTCGCGCCATTGGTGCCGGTCCACAGGATATTTGGCCAACCTGCCCCGGCTGACAATGGATTTCCACCCATAAACCAGCGGTCCCAGGCAATCGTGGTGTGGTTCAGCAGGTTGGGCTTAATGATCCATTCAAATTGGGTATGGGCGTGGTGCGTAGCGATGCGCTGGTAGAAACCGTTGCCGTAGTAGTCAGTGTTTTTTTCTGGTTCAGTTTCACCGTCGAATTTGGTTACGCATCCGCCCACTTCGCCGCAGTTGCGGATAGAGGGCCGATGGCCCCAGTAGAAGCTTTCACTCATCCGGAAATTCGGATTGAAAGCGTGATCCACACGGAACAAAATAGTTCGAGCATTCAGAAGCCAGTTCTGATCTCCGGAGGGATTTCCTGCCACGTTGAAAGCATTACCCGCCCGATCCGGGTGAACCATGAGAGCAGCAACTCTTGATGCTACGGTGCTGATTCGGTCTGCAGGAATGATGTTCGCCTGCCCGGGAATTGGAAGCCCGGTTGTTGGGTCAAATCCGAAGCCCGTCCGCACGGCAGGGGCATTGGGATCTGTCGGAGTGGTGGCAGGATCGAAAATCTCGCCTTTGTAGATCGGCCTTCCCAGAGCATCATTGCCAATCACCGTGTTGGTATCCAGTAACGAACTGAAATCCCCTGCCTTGAATGCGTCGGTTGGAGTCGTATTTCCGAAACCCGGCAACACGCCAGAACGGAATCGGGTCCAGTCAAAATTCACGAAGAAGAAGGTTTTGTTGTGCCCGTTGTAAACGTGGGGAATGACGACTGGCCCGCCTGCGGTGAAACCAAAACTATTGTTCTTTACCGGAGTCTTTGGGAACGGCTCCGGAGCGAAGAAGCCCCGCGCATTCATCGCGTCATTGGCGAGATATTCGTAAGCGCTGCCGTGGAGCTGGTTAGTGCCTGATTTGGAGGTGTATTCGATAAATCCGCCGCTGGTGTGTCCGTATTGCGCCGAGTAGGTCGTAGTGATGACCTTCATCTCCTGAATGCTCTCGGCGGGCGCCGAACTTTCATGGCTCTGCTGGTGACCTACGGCATAACCAAAGGCAGCACCATCGAAGAAATTCTCCGTCGCCATGGTTTGCCCGCCGTTGATGCGCGAGTTGAACTGGCTGCCGCGGAACATGGGATCGCCGTTCGGCTTCATCGGCAGATAGCCGGGCTGGATCTGCAACATGGACTCGGCGAGGCGGACGTCGGAGGCGGTGATAATGGGGATGTCTTTGTAGTATTTCTGGTCGACAGTATGGCTGACGTCGGGAGTAGAGACGTTAAGCTGTTCGGCCTCGGACTTTACCTCCACCGATTCACTAACCGAACCGACCTTGAGTGAAATGTCCTGGCGGAGAGTTTCCGCGCCCTGCAAGAGAATTCCGGAATTTACCGTGGTCTTGAAGCCCTCGTGATCGACGATCACCGAATAGGTTCCCAGCACCAGAGGCGGCGTTGTATATGCGCCGGCGTCGTTGGTGGTGAGGACGGTGTCAACGGCGGTTCCTTCGTTGCGAACCTTGACTGTCGCACCTTGGACGGCAGATCCGCTGGGGTCAGTGATGATGCCAGTTATGATTCCGCGGTCAGATCGCTGCGCCTGAAGAAGGCCGGTTAGACAAAGAACGCAAAATACAACAACTGGGCCCACGACACGGTAGGATCTCATCGTAACGCCTCCGATAAGCTTCTCAATTGACCCAACCCTGGATTTCCGCCCGGACCAAATCAGTTGAGTAAACGCTTCCCCATGAATGGCCGCGAAAATAACTCAGTTCTAGAAGCCTTGTCAAGGAGAATCTAGTAGTTTTGTATTATTGACGCAGCTCAAGCCAAAGGCGGAGATGTTTAGAGCCGATGGAGCAACGCTCTGGTTCGCCAGCCTTGGCCAACGTTGGGTTCCAGGAACCCAAAATATCTGAGAGTGTGCCGTTCAAAATACAGGATACGTCGTAAGTCTATTTGCTTACAATAAGTTATAGAAATAAAATGAATGGCGTGGAAATGTTCCTTTAGCGAGAATCGTCACCACCATGATCCAACTTCATTGCTCCAGAAGAAGGATCCCGGCTCCTTATCCTGAGAGCCGTAAGCCAAGATTTAAGGAAATCGAGCCGATGAGCACAGCTCCCGGCGAAAAATGCTAGCGCGGGACCAATTCAGTTGTCCAAGTAACAAACTGGCAAACGATTTCCACGGTTCGCGGCCGCTCGGTGGCCTGTAGGCCCACTGGTGTCACCCCGGAAATCAGCTGCGCACTGGAATCCAGACCTGCATGGGCGTGGGCTTACGATTTGCCCAGGCGTAGTAAGGGATTAGGGTTAGGTTTCCGGGCCGCGTCTTCGCTGCCGTCGGGTCGGCGGGCGCATAGAGCGCTCTCTCGGCTGACGGGACCTCGGCGATCGCCGCCTCGTGACGAAGGACGGTGACTCCGGCGAGCATTTCGGGCATGTGTTCCACTTCGAAGTCCTTCTGTTTTCCGCCCAGCGCAATGGAAACGTCGGCGGCTTCGGTCCCGCTCGCCTGATCTAACTCCTCCATGCAATACACGATGGGTCCGCGCTGGATGGCCACGCGTCCAGTGTTTTCCGCCACTCTAGGGTTCGCGGCCAGCAGTTCAGTGGTGAGCGGCATGCTGAGGGTAACGCTGTCCCCAGATTTCCACTCGCGACGGATAGGCAAATACTGCCCAGGTTGTGCGCCGCTGACGCTCTTCCCGTTCACCGCCACCTTCGCGGTCCGGGCCCATCCCGGTATTCTCAAATAGAGGGTGAACTCTTTAGCCCCGGCGAGCGACACCGCGAGGCGTACATCTCCATCCCAGGGATATTTTGTCTTCTGCTCGATCTTCAGGGGAGTCTGGTCCTCGAGATGCCAATCCAGAGTTGAATTGTCATACAAGTGAACATAAATCCCGTCTTTGTTGGTGCTGTAGAAGTATCCGGGTAGAGAGGAGAATGTGCGCTCCAGATTGGGCGGGCAGCAGGTTGTGTCATACCAGGGGTTGCGAATTTTGTCTTCAGCCGACGCATTGAACGCCAGGGGATTGCGGTAGCAATACGTGATTCCGTCCAGCGACATGCCCGAGTTGATGCCGTTATAAAGCGCGCGCTCGATCACATCGGTGAAGCGTGCTTCTCCGCTGGCGGCCAGCATGCGCCAGTTCCACATCATATTTCCGATGGCGGCGCAGCTTTCGCCATATGCTTCCGCGTTGGGCAGCTCGTAAGGCTCACCGAAAGCCTCCCCTTCACTCCGCGCACCTACGCCGCCGGTGACATACATCTGCCGTCTTGAGAGATCGTCCCAAAGAGTGTTGAGTGCCTTCCAATATGCGGGATCGCCGGTTTCGAGATAGTAATCGGTTGCGCCGCAACAGGCGTACATTGCACGTACGGCATGGCCTTCGAGCTTGGTTCGGGTCGTAAACGGGATGCCGCAATTCATGTAAACAATGGCGCGCGGCTTAATCGTCGCCCGCTCATCGCCATGAAGAATGTATCCCGCCAGTTCAACGTATTGACGCTTTCCGGTGGTTCGATAGAGTTCGATCAGCGCCATTTCGATTTCAGGATGACCTGAAATGATCGGCTTCTTGTTCGCATCGGGACCATAATTTGGAATAACGAATCCGTCGACAAATTTTGCTCCGGCATCGAGTAGAGTGGAATCGCCTGTTGCGCGGTAATACGCGACAGCTCCCTGAATCATGTGTCCCAGGCAGTAAAGCTCGTGGCCCACTTCCTGAATGTGTGGCTCCATGCGCTGCGACTTTTTGTCCTCAACAAAGTAGGTATTGAGATACCCGCTGGGCTCCTGGATAGCGACGACCTCACGGATCATGGAATCAGTTACACTGCGCAACTCCGGCCGGTCACCGGATTGCAGCTCCCATCCCACGGCATCGATCCACTTGTAAATATCCGAGTCTGAATAGTAAGGACCCTTCTGCGGCTCGGAACTTTTCCCCACCAGCCGCCGATAGTTGTCCATGCGGCCATGCTCTTCCAATTCCTTGCGCATCGAAGGAATGCTGCTATTCACATTTGTCTTGCGCCGTTGCGACCAGAAGCCCTCTTCGATTGTCACCGCCCGTACCGGCACGCTATGCAATTTGGCAAAGGGCGAATTGACTAAATTCAGAACGCCCTGGTCTTTCCACGGAAGGTTGCCAACCGAGTCAGAGCCTTGAAACGCCCCAAAAGACAGCTCGGGCCGGGCGATATATGACATGGCTGCTGTTGAGGCTACGGTAGAAATGAATTGCCGGCGGGAAACGTCGTTGGTCGAGCTCATTTTGTGGTCCCTTCTGAAGGGCGGGAAATGTGCGGTAAACGCTTGCTCAAAAGGCTAGTCTTCCTCGCAACCTCGATATAGTATGCAAAGATCGCATCAATTTCGAGGGTTTTATAAGATTTTTTCTGGCTGCCAGGGCGGGAGGAAAATCCTTCTTTCACTGGGGTTGAGGAGCATTCGGGAAAATGTTAACCGATCGCTTTTCGACGCGGTCTCTACCGGGCCTCGCTTGAAAAAGTTGACCACTCGCATTCAGCGCATATGGGCTTCCGCACATTTTCTGTTTTCTTAATGGTCACCGCAAACCTGATCGCCCAGCAGGGTGCACCCAAGGCAAAGCCAGCGCCTGCCACGGTTTTGGCGCCAAAGGTTAACTTCGTCGACTTGGCTGAATCTGCCGGACTTACTGCCAAAACCGAAGACGGCGGCGACAAGAGTAAGAAATACATTATTGAGACCACCGGAAGCGGCGCGGCTTTCGTTGACCTCGACAACGACGGATGGCCTGACGCATTTCTGGTGAATGGCACTCGTTTGGAAGGCTTTCCAGAGGGTCAAGAGCCAACCAGCCATCTCTACCACAATAATCACGATGGCACATTCACTGATGTCACCAACAAATCCGGCGCCGGACTTAAAGGCTGGGGCCAGGGGGTCTGTGCAGGCGACTACGACAACGATGGCTCGCGCGACTTATTCGTGACCTTTTGGGGACACAATATCCTTCTACGAAATAACGGCGATGGAACCTTTCTTGACGTCACCAAGAAAACCGGTCTCCGGGAAGACGGAGTGAAGTGGTCAACGGGATGTGCGTTTGTTGACTACGACCGCGACGGCCGCCTCGACCTATTCATTTCCCACTACGTCGACCTCGATCTGGAACGGACGCCAACGCCAGGGAGTGGCACCTTTTGCCAATGGAAAGGTATGCCGGTGATGTGCGGTCCTCGCGGGTTGAAGGGAACCTACAGCCAGCTCTACCACAACAACGGCGACGGGACTTTTACCGACGTAACGGAGAAATCAGGCGTGGCCAAAACCGCCGCCTACTATTGCTTCACCGTGCTGACCGGAGATTTCGATAACGATGGCTGGCCGGATGTTTTTGTAGCCTGCGATTCCACCCCGAGTCTGTTCTTCCACAATAATCACGACGGCACTTTCACGGAAACCGGCGTGCTCTCGGGCGTTGCCTTCAACGATGATGGCCGTGAACAAGCTGGTATGGGCGCTCATGCGGTCGACTACGATGGCGATGGATGGCTGGACATCATTAAGACAAATTTCTCTGACGACACTCCCACGCTCTATCACAACAACCGCGATGGATCCTTTTCTGACGTGACTCTTGAAGCTGGACTGGGGAAAAATAGTCAGTTCCTGGGCTGGGGAACGGTGTTTGTGGACATCGACAACGATGGATGGCCTGACATATTCATGGCCAACGGGCACGTTTATCCAGAAGTCGACACCAAGGGTCTGAACAATACTTTTCGCGAGCGCAAGCTGCTCTACTGGAACGAGCATGACGGCAAGTTTCGCGATATCTCCATGACTTCGGGGCCTGGCATCAGCATTCCTTTTAACAGCCATGGTGTGGCTGCGGCGGACTTCGACAATGACGGCAACGTCGAGATCCTGGTGAACAACAGCCATGATCGCCCCAGCCTTCTCAAAAACAACGGCGATCACAGCAACTGGATATTGCTCGATCTGCAAGGCACCAAGTCGAATCGCGACGCCATCGGGGCGCGTGTGACCGTACGAACCGGCAAACATCAGCAGACCGAGGAAGTGCGCAGCGGCGGCGGGTACGACTCGCAAAGCGATTTGCGTCTGCACTTTGGCCTCGGGCCTGCCGCTAAAGCCGATGACATTGAAATTCGCTGGCCCAGTGGTTTGGTGCAACATCTTCCCAATGTGACAGGGAACCGAATCGTGAAAATCCGCGAGGGCACTGATCTCACAGGGAACTAATCGGTCACCAAGGACATTGCCATGAAAAAGTCATACAGCCGCCGGCAGATGTTGCGCACCATGAGCGCGGCGTCCGCAGGCCTGCTTGTGTCCCAGAATGTGAGTGCGTTGGGATTCGACGCCAAGGGAATTGAGATCCAGGTCAGTTCCGTGAGCGCCCATACCGTGCGGTTGAGCGTGCTTCCGATCGATCATGGAAAGGTCGGAACCATTCCCAACGATGGATCGCTGACCAGAAGTTCATGGGGGGTCCCCAGCCACCAAGATACGTAACGCGCTCTTCCGAATCCGTTCGAGCTGGAGAACTTTTGGTCAGCGTCTCTCGCGATCCGCTGGTCTTCGCGGTAAGTACTTCCAAAGGAGAAATCATCCAGCGAATCCTGGTCGATGAACAGAAGGGAACCGTTTCATTTACCACCGGTAACACACCCTTGCTCGGATTGGGAGAAGGCGGCCCTCAATTCGATCGCCGAGGTTCGATTGACGCCATGCGTAGCGGACAAGGCGGCTATCGCCTGGCAACCCATGGCGGCCGGGTGCCGGTTCCTTGGATCATCGGTACGTCAGGATGGGCGCTTTTCTTTCATCAGCCGTACGGCAGTTTCGATTTCTCCGGCACAGAAAGCAAATTCCGGCCCTTCGGCGATCCATTGCCACTCGATATTCTCGTGGTTGCCGCTAGGGACCCGAAAATCATTATGGCTGAGTATGCGCGGCTCACCGGATTCGCGGAAAAGCCTCCCCTATGGAGCTTCGGATATCAGCAATCGCACCGTACCTTGGCCAGCCGGGAAGAAGTTCTAGAAGAGGCCAGAACATTCCGTGAGAAAAAACTCCCTTGCGACACCATGATCTATCTGGGCACGGGATTTTGCCCGTCGGGATGGAATACTGAAAATGGATCGTTCGCCTGGAACTCGCGTGTGTTCCCGATCCGAAAGGAATCATCGAGCAACTCCACGAAGACAATTTCCGCGTTGCGTTGCACGCGGTAATCCTCTCCGACAAACTCCGCGGCACCGTCCACGAACCATGCGACCTTTCTCGATTCGACGAGCAGAGCGCCAGTTGCCATTGGGATATGCATCGCAAAGATTTCTCTATGGGCGTCGATGGCTGGTGGCCGGACGAAGGCGATCCCTTGGACATTCCTTCGCGTCTGGTGAGGAACCGGATGTACTGGGACGGCCCGCAGATCGACCGCCCCAATGAACGCCCTTTTGCTCTTCATCGCAATGGCTATGCCGGTATGCAGCGTTACGGATCATTCTTATGGTCGGGCGACGTGGACTCGCGATGGGAGACCCTGAAGACGCAGGTGCCGATCGCCATTAATTCCGCGTTGACCGGTATTCCGTTCTGGGGTACGGATATTGGGGGCTTTGTTCCGACTGATGAATTCACTGCCGAACTCTATTTGCGCTGGTTTCAGTTCGGCGCGTTCTGTCCACTCTTTCGCTTGCCACGGACGCACTTGGAAACTGCGGCTGCCCTGGGGATGGAACACCGGCGATCCCGGTCCGGTCGAGATCAGCAGCTACAAGCAAGGCGCGATTCCAGAGGCGAACCAACTGCATAATCCTGAGGTCGAGCCGATCTGCCGCAAATATCTCGAACTGCGCTACCGGCTTCTCCCTTACCTCTATAGCGCCGTACATCAATGCGCCACTACCGGTATGCCCATACTTCGCGCGCTGTGGCTCCACTATCCGGAAGATCCGAAGGCTGTGGCCTGCGACAACCAGTATCTTTGGGGAGAAAATATCCTGGTGGCGCCGGTGGTTGAGAAGGACGTAACTTCGCGAAAAGTTTATCTACCGCAAGGAGATTGGTTTGACTTTTGGAGCGGTGAACGGATTACAGGTGGCCGCGACCTCAGCCGCGCTGTCGATTTGGAAACCATGCCGCTCTTTGTGAGGGCAGGAGCAATTCTGCCACTGGGGCCCGTGAAACAATATGTCGACGAGAAAATTGACCAGCCGGTTTCGATCTCGATCTATCCCGGTTCCGACGCGTCGTTCCTGTTGTATGAAGACGATGGCAAGTCATTCAACTACAGAAGAGGTGAGTGGACAGGCACGAAGATGAAATGGAATGACGAGAGCCGGACACTGACAATGCAATTGGAGCCGGGATCGCGAATGCTACCGTCACTCCGCCGCAAGCTTGAAATAAGACTGCAGGAAAAATTTCAAACCGTGGAGTTTGATGGAGGTCCGGTGGAAGTTAAATTCTAGAATCATTTGCCCCAGTGAGTACAAGTCAACGCATGATGAGCGATTTCCGCCCCGTGTTCCTATTTCTACTTGTCGGTATTGTGGTCTTTCTGTTTCCCGCTGGGACACTCGCGCAGGTTTCTAACTCTGCCGGCATCGAGTCTGCACTGCGTAGCGGCCAGTTCGAGCAGGCAATCGAACTCATTCACGCCGCCCTTCAGCAATCTCCTAAAGATGCCAAACTTCTGACGCTGGAAGGCCTCGCCTTATCACAAACAGGTAAGCAAAAGGAGGCGCTTGACGCCTACAACGCCGCACTGACACTCTCCCCCAACAATCTGGCCGCGCTGGAAGGTGCGGCTCAATTGGAATATGAGGCCAAGAGCAAACGAGCGATAGCGCTGCTAAATCGAATCCTGGCGATAGATCCGAAAAATGAAACCAGCCACGCCATGTTGGCGGCAATGGCATACCAGGCGCATGATTGTGCGACCGCGGTAAAGCACTTCCATGAGAGTGAGTCGGCGGTCACGGCGCAGCCAGCAGCGTTACGAGGCTACGGCGCTTGCCTGATGCGCCTGCGACGCGCCGGGGAAGCAGTTTCCATCTTCGAAAAGCTAGCTTCAATTACCCCCAACGACCCGCACGCACCCTACAACCTTGCGGTTGCTCAGTTGGAGGCAAACCAAAGCCAAAACGCTTTGGCAACGCTGCAGCCTTTGATGGCGCATGATTCACCGGATGCCGACGTCCTCGCTCTGGCCTCTGAAGCTTACGAGAAGGTGGGCGATACTCCTCACGCCGTGGAAACGCTACGGCAGGCAATACTGGCGAATCCGGCCAATGCAAAGTATTACCTGGATTTTGCCACGTTGTCCTACAATCACAATTCTTACCAGGTCGGCATTGACGTCATCGACGCCGGGCTCAAGGAACTTCCAAAATCGGCAGAGTTATACGTCGCCCGGGGAATCCTGTACATACAACTCGGGCAGTACGACAAGGGCGGAGCTGACTTTGAGGCTGCCCACAAGCTGGACCCTTCGCAAGCCTCGGCATCTCTTGCCCAGGGATTGGCGCAGATGCAGGAGAGCAAGCTTGACCAGGCCCTGAAGACGGTGGAAGCGCAGCTAGCTCAGCATCCCAACGATTCCTTCCTGCATTACCTGAAAGCCGAAATTATTTCGCGAAATGGAGCACCCGCGGGTTCCGAAGCATTTAAGGCTGCCGTGGCATCAGCGTCGCGCGCGGTGCAGTTGAAACCCGACTTCACCTTGGCGCGCAACGTTATGGGGAGTCTCTACCTCAAATCAGGCCAGGTCGATAAGGCCATCGAACAAAGCCGGGAAGCGATCCGCTACGACCCGTCCGACGAGGTCGCGCTGTACCACCTGATGCAAGGATTGCGCCGCACCAAAGATCCCAAGGGTGAACTTCCAGCTCTCACTAAACGTCTCGCCGCCGCCCGCGAGCAATCCAAACAAAAAGAAGCTTCGGAGAGCCGCTACCGATTGTATGAGCCGGATGCTCAGCAATCCGAGCCGCAGTCGAAGTAGAGATTGCGAGCTAGATAGAATGCTGTCGATGATCTCACGCAAGCTAGTGATGTCGGGATTTCTGGTGATTTTTAGCATCAGCAGTTCTTTTACTCGTGACGCTTGGATTGTCCGTCAAGACGGGGTCGGACCGGTCAAGATTGGTATGAGCCTGGCGAAGCTGAATACTGTTCTCCATGAAAAGTTCAGGATGCCGAAAAACAAAGGCGACCAGGGATGTTTCTACGTCAAATCCAAAGGGCATCCGCACGTGTTGTTCATGATCGAAGATGGACAGCTTGCGCGGGTCGATGTGAACGCTGCCGGTCCCGCGACTTCCAAAGGGGTGCATGTCGGTGACTCTGAGGAACAGGTGAAGCAAATTTACGGTAGCGCCCTTCAGATTGGACCGCACCATTACACGGACGGTCACTACTTGACCATCAAGTCGCCTTCAGGCCGGTACGGAATTAGGTTCGAAACCGAAAAAGGAAAGGTCGAACGCTTCTACGCGGGCAAGTTTCAGTCAATTCAATATGTGGAGGGCTGCCAGTAGAAGAAAACGCTGTTGCCAGCCTCACCGGGTGAGTCTGCCTATTCATGCCCAAACCCTCTTACTCCACAGGTGGGAACGCAACCTCAATGGTCGTCTCGATTTCTACCGGTGGTGCCCCGCTAATTCTGTATTCCCACCACGTAACCGCCTCGATCGCGGCCTGCGCCAGCAGTTGCGGTCCGGACACGTACTTTAATTCGTGCGCCCTTCCGTCTGTACCGATCACTCCGTGAAGCACCACGGTGCCCGAAATATTCGCAACCTGAGCTTCGTGAGGAATTTCCGGATCACTCTATAAACCAATGACTTTGCTTCTTCCGCACCATCTACATGAATGCGCCGCGGCGGCATGTTCCACGCAGAAGGTTGTTCCTCCGCAACCGGGAGAAGCGAAGCTTCCTCTTCGGGAAGCGGCATCACCCAAACTGTGAATGTGAGATCCTGATCGGTGTAGTGTCCGGTGATCTGCCAACATCCGAACAACGGAATGTCGATGCCGCCCATGATCGCGGCGTGCTCGTCGCCGTCGGGGAATCCGCCAATCTCCTCGATGTTGACGAAAGCAGGCGCCGGGCCGTCCAGCCTTTTCCCGGTCACGGTCAGTGGCCCGTCGTCATCCCTGAAATATCCACCCCAGGGAAGCTTGTTGCTGTAAGCGAAGTCGCCCGGTTGGCGGGGCTTCAGTCCGCGCCAAACGCCGTCGACCGGCAACAGAGTCCAGAGCTTTTTCGTGCCATAGGCCCTAACCTTGCCATCGGACGCAATTCCCATGCGGTTGGCAGGAATGGGATCGGAAATTGATTCGGAAGGCAGAGTGACCGCGCAATTTTGCGGGATATCGCTAGTCATTCCCGCAGAGAAGGTTGCGCTGAATGCCAGGCCAAGAGCTGCGGCTGCGAAGACCGGGGCTGAACCGGGAAGGAACATAGATGCTTCCTTAAAGACCTATATAAACGTTTAGACGCAAGAAAAGCCAAAGGCTATCAGAATTTAATCGTTTCTCTAAGGCTGGCTATCATCGGCCAGGCGGAAGCGGTTGCGTTCACTTTCTTCGCGGGCGCTCTCCCGCCGAAGCTTGGCCAGCCGCTTCACCAACTCGGAGGTTTCCTGATTGTCACCCTCCTTCCGCAGAGCTTGAATCAGTCGGTAAACGGCGCTCTGGTCAGTGGAGTCGATCTTCAGTGCCAATCTGCATTCTTGCGCGGCTGCTCTGTAGTCTCCGGACCGTAAATAGAGTTTGGCAAGCACATCATGGGCCGGGCCAAGGGTGGGTTGTAACGAAACGGCCTTCTTGGCGGAACGCATCGCGGTTGCAAATTCCGGAGAGGGTGGCCCAAATCCCTTCTGGGCAAGAATGTCTCCTTGCAGATAGAGCAACGCGGGGTCGTTCGGCCTTCTTGCTAATCGTTCCTGAACCGATGCCAGCGCCTGGTCCAAATCGTTTTTCTGCATCGCCGCCAATCCTTGCGCAGCGGTACTCAATGATTGGCTGGGATCCAGATCGTTGGCTTTTTCGAAGTCAGCCTGCGCTTTGTCATACTGGTCGAGTTGTGCGTACAAAACTCCTCGCGCCAGATAGAGCGCCGATGCGTTGGGTTCTTGTGTGATGCCGTCACTCACGACATTGATGCCGACGTCATTGGATTGGTGGGCCGCCGACATCAACGCAAAGTCCACGTACAGATTTACATTGTGCGGATCCAGCAAGATCGCCTGCTGTAACAGCTTGACGGCTTCCGGAGTATTACGTGCGTCTTCCTGGGCCGTCGCCGCCAACTCCAGGGTCTGCGAATCCGGTTTGGCTTGCAGTAGAGGTCCTAACGTCGAGAGTGCCTGCTGTGGCTGGCCACCCCTTAGCTGGACAGCCGCCAATACCTGGCGTTCCCGGGAGTCATTCGGGCTTAGCAACAATGCCCGCTGCAGCGCTTGCGCCGCGCGATCGAATTCTTTTAGCCGCATCAGGCAGGTTGCGTAGGCATGAAGTCCTTCGAGTTGGGAATCGAATAACGCTCCCGCCTTCTCGAAGTGAGCTGTAGCAAGCTGACAGTCTCCTCGCTGGTACGCAACGATTGCCAGCATGCCGTGACTGGTTGCGTCTTGCGGTTGTAACCGCAGCAGGTGCTGCAGCAGTGGGATTGCCGCGACGCTGCTCGCCTCATATTCGATTTGGGCTGCGCCATGCAAAGCGGGAATGGCGTTCGGTGCGATCTTGAGTGCGTGATGAAAGGAATCCAGGGCATTCTTCTTGTTGCCCTGGGCGGAGTAGATGGCGCCTTGCAACGTCCACAAACGCGGATCACCCGGAGATTTCTGCAAGGCGGCGTGGACCAACTCTAGTGCCCTGGTGGAATCGTGGCTCTGGAGTTCCGCCTGAATTTGGGCGACTACATTATCCGCACTCTGGGAGAATCCAGAGGACCAGAGGAGCAGCATTAAAACTGCAATGGAAAGAAGCCTTCGGGAAACTGTGCACGTCATGGCGGCGGCAACCACATACTAAACGAAAGAAGCCCCGCTGACTTGCAGCGGGGCCATTTAGTTGGTGTGAAAAAGAGAGAGAACTAGAAAGAAATCTTGCCTCCCAGTTGCCAGAATCGCGGCTCGTGCGAAGCTCTGGCCTGGCCGAAATTCCCATCGGGGAAATTCATATCGATGCCGATGTTGCCGAGATCCACGTAGTTTGCCCGGTTAAAGAGGTTGAAGATTTCAAACCGGATCTGGAAATTGACCCGTTCCGTAATGCGCGTGTCCTTATAAACGTTGATGCTGGTTTCAATAAAGTTCGGACCGCGGAACTGCATCGGCTTTTCATTGCCTCCCTGGCCAAAAGCAGGCACCGCAAAGTTGCTCTTGGGGATCGCCCCGGTGAGCCAGGCCTTGTTGTCGGTTAACTGGCTATAACTGCTCGCATCCGGGTAATCGAGATTGTTCCCGTCCGCGTTGTAGTCGCCGCTGCCGGCCGCGTACCCCACCGCGTGGTTCGTCGGAGACGGACACGGGGCTGCGGGATCGGTGCATACCGGATGATAGCCGTTGAAATTGGAGGCGGTTAACGGATAACCAGATTGGAAGATGCTGGTCCCGCTAAGGCCCCACCCGCCGGTTGCCCTGCCCACAAATCCCGATCCGCCATTTAATCCCTTGAATGAATAGTTAAAGCTGAGAGAGAAGCGGTTAGGCACATCGAAAATGGATGGTCCGTAATAACGAGCAGGATCGAAGGGCGTGGGGTAGGCAAGCCCGTCATCTTTCGAACTTGAGCGTGTATAGGAAGCGTCAACAAATCCGCGCGAAAAGTGGCCTTTGACGCCAAAGAACACAGCCTGGTAGTTGCCATAGCGGTCGTTGTCGGCGTAGGTGATCGCTCCGAAGCTGTGATTGAGTCGTGAAGGGGCGGTGCTGTCGTTGGCGATCAGATCACCGGGCAGCACATTTATGTCGACGCCATAAGATACGTTGCCGATCGAGTTGCCATTGGCGACGATATCGTAGGAGTGAGATCCGTTGTAGCCGACGCTGGCCGCGAAGTTGTTGCCGAGTTTTCGCTCCAGCGTTACTGCCCAAATATTCGCCTTGGGTGACTTCAGAAGCGGATTGATGCCACCGATGGAGAAATTGGTACCGACGACGCCACCCTGCGCGTTAAGCCCGCCAGGGAAAGTCGGGAATGTAAATCCGAATGGAGGCTTATCGCCGGTGCCGAGGACGAATGCCGACTTAGCATCATTGCCGAAAAACGTAGGCAAAACCAGTCCCGGGGGGCTGCCGCGGAATTCTTCCTGCACGTTAGCCTGCGTTAGCCAGTTGTTGTAAATGCCAAATCCGCCGCGTACCACCCAGTCGCCCTTGCTGGTGGGATCCCAAGCGACGCCGACCCGCGGGCTGAAGAGGTTGTTGACCGAGTGCAAGAGGGCATTGTGGGTGGCCTTAGCGTACCCGTTGGCGATCTGCTCCTGTTGCGTGGTGCCGGTTCCCAGGTAAAAGTTTCCGAAGACCGTCGAATCGCTCTTGGACCAAGGGTTGCCGCTGTCGTCATAGCGTAGTCCGAGGGTCAAGGTCAGGTTATTTCTTGGCCTTCCAGGTATCTTCCACGAATAGTCCGAAGGTCCTGGAGGCTGCGTCCCAATTCCATAACTGCTGCTGACCGGTCGCAGGGTTATACATGACCCCGTTCATGTTGTTGGGTGTGTCTTGCGCCAGCTTCAGCAGGTTGTCGAAGACGAACTTCGGCTGCGACCACGGCCCCTGGAAGGGCTCGACGTCGTCTCCGTACCAGCCTTCATAACCGAACTTCAGAGTATGCGTACCTTTTACATGGGTCAGGACGTCACGCCAGTGATAGTTATGTTGAATGAAATCGCCTTGGGCAAATCCCACACCGTAAGCCTGTCCTGAATCCACATTGATCCCATTCACGGATATCGATGGCACGGTGTAGTCTTTTGCTCCGCTGCCTAGCACACCCTCCACCCTGCTCTGCCCCGCGGTAAATTCATTCAGCCAGTAGGGTGAAAAGGTATGCGTCCAGGCAACCTGTCCCGCCACCTGCCAGGTATTGTTCAAAGCAGAAAACTGTGGCATCGCCGACGGTGCTCCTGTAAAAAGCAGGGTGCGAAAAAGGCTGACGTAGATGCGGTCATTCTTGAAGCCCTGGTCGATGCGGGCGAAATATTGCGTGCCATTGCGTATAGAGGTTGCGCCAAACGAGCCTTGGTCAATCACGGGCAAACCGCAAGGAACGCCGTTTTGTGTTGGACCGGTTCCGCAAATCGGATTGCCATCTGCGTCATTGCCGAAAACGTCCTGCGCTGTTTGTGAAACTGTAACGTCTCCCACTCCGACAGGCTGGTAGGTATTCAGGATGTGCGTTCCCACCGTGTTGGGGTAATTCGCCTGCGAGAAAGCAATGAACTCAGGCGCCGCGAAAGTCACTCCACCACCGGCGCTGGATGACTGCCGCAGAGGCTCCACCGCAAAGAAGAAGAAGCTATTGTGGTGCGGAATGATTGGACCACCCCAGAGTGAAATCCATGTTGTTGGAGTGGAATGGCTTGTAGGGCGAGGTTCCGGAGCTTACGAAGTGCTGGTTGGCGTACATCTTCTGGTAGTTGAAGTAGTCAGAGGCCGAACCATGAAACTTGTCGGTGCCGGACTTTGTCGTAAACATGGTTTGCAGCCCAGCAGCCCGGCTGTATTCGCTGCTGAAGGTGTTGACCTGAACGCTGGTTTCCTGAATGGCTTCCGGCTGCGGCGTGAGATTTAAGACGCCCTGCCGAATTCCGCTGGTGACATCCAGGCCGTCAACGACGTATTGGTTATTGTTCTGACCTTGTCCGTTGGCGCTCGCGTCAACCTGTTCTTCGGTGGAGAAGTTGTCCACGCCCGATGCAGGGCTCCCACCGGCGCTCGTCCCCAAGCCTGACACTCCGGGGGCCAGGGTCACAAGCGTGACCAGGTTGCGGCCGATGATTGGCAGTTGCGCCACGGCCTGGTTCTCAAGCGTCATCTGAGTCCGGCTGTCGGCCGTGTCAACCACCGGGGCCTCGGTAGAGACTATGACCGATTCGCTCACCGAGCCAACCTTCATGGTGATGGGCAAATTCAGCCGTTGTTCCGTCAGCAAGGTGAAGTTCGCCTCCGCCTTCGGTGAAACCTGCGACCTCGACCGTGACCTTGTATCTTCCGGGTGCAAGACTCTGGAAGTTAAAATTTCCTTCTGCATCAGTGGTTGTGACCACAGTGACCTGGGTGTCGGTATTTTGCAGCCGGACTGACGCTTTGGGAACTCCAGCCGCGCTGGGGTCTTGCACGGAGCCTTGTACGCTGCCAGTGAACTGGGCAAGACACAGGCTCGAACAGAGAAGGGCGGCAAGCAGCACGAAGCCGCTACGCGCAGCAATGGGAAGATGCGAGTACATAGGGTTCACCTTTTCGGGCGCAAAAAAGAATTGCTTGCCAGCAAACGTTTACCCCGACTACCCTGTTTCGTGCCACGACCGGAGCTCGACAGGGAGCCGATGCACGCGAGAGGTATTTAATGTCTCGACACGCATTTGCTGATTTGAAAGCACGGTGAGCATAGCGGACTCCATATTTGTGCGCATAGTACATCTGTACTATGCGCTCTCTTGAGAGCCCGTTGTTACAACCCACAGCAAGAGTACGGCGAGTAACTTCAGCACACTGTGACGGGCCGCCGTGTCGCGGTCGGAGTAGGTGCAGGGAATATGGATGGCATACGATTGGTTGTGATTCGATTCCGGCCTCGACTCACGGCAAATTTTGCGGCGGCCCTCCTGTTACTTGCCGTGTTCCCCGCCTGCAATCGATCTTCCAATACCATCGCTATCATTCCGCGCGCTTGCGGAACTGCGCTCTGGGAGCCGGAGCATGCCGGGGCCACGCACGTCGCCCGCCGCAAAGGTTTCAACGTCTATTGGAATGCCTCTCCTCGCGAAGATGACGTGGCAGGACAGATTGATTTTCTTGAGAAGGTTGTCGCCCGTGGCTATGCGGGAATCATCCTCACTCCAGATCAGACTCTGCCATTGCGCTCGCCTGTCCGCCGCATTGTTTCCCGGGGCGTTCCCATGGTCGTCGTCGGAACCAACCTGGGTGTCGCGCCTTCCGAGAAACTTTCCTACGTTTTGAACGACGATATCGCCGGCGGCCAGATAGCGGCGCGGCGCATCGGGAAGATTCTGCATGGAAAGGGGGCGATCGCAATTCTTGGAATTAACCCTCAACTGACAGGCATCACCGCGAGAGATCGGAGTCTTGAGCAAACCCTGAAGCAGGAATATCCCGACATTCGCGTCGCAGTGCGCAAACTCGGCTACTACAGCGTGCCCCAGGAGCAGCAGGTTGCTGAGGACATTCTTACTCGAGGGGAGGCGATCGATGCCATTGTGGCACTTTCTCACATCTCGACGCGTGGTGCTTTTTACGCCCTGGTCGAGTTCGACAAGGCGCGATCCATCAAACTGGTGGGTTTTGATCAGGATTTGATGCCGCCCATCCGAACCGGTGGGATTGATTCCGTGGTCATGGAACGGACATACGACATAGGGCATATCGCGATGGAAATCATGGACGGACTCGTCCACGGGCGAACGGTTCAAGGGATCAACGTCGTCCCGCCCATACTCATGACGCGAGAGAACATCGATTCGCCCGAGATCCGCGCGCAATTGATGGCGGATTGGTGGGCGGCGCGATGATTCGCCTGGCTCGCTGGAAGACGGTGCTGGTAATAGGGCTGGCCGTTTCTCTAACTCTTGTCGCAGCTTGGATCGTGCGATGGCGCCCCCCATCAGCTTCGAGCCCATCGCTCTATCACGATTCATTCCGGCTTGAAAAGCAGGATGACTGGCGGCCTTTCGGTGGGGCTTGGGAGATCGTGGATGGAGCCATGCGGAACAACTCCGACGAACGTGGCGCGAAGCTGATGAATGGGAACGTCAATTTACGCGACTATGTGATCGAAGCGGATGTACAGCTTCTGGGGCAATACGGAGATGCAGGCCTCATCATTCGCGCCAGCCATGAAGAAGAAGGCGTGGACGCTTACGATGGCTACTATGCAGGTTTGCGCGATCTGGACAACACTCTCATCCTGGGCCGTGCCGGTTATGGCTGGATCGAGTATCAGGCTCGACGGGTCACTCCCCGGGTTTTCGCGCAACAGTGGTACCACCTCAAGGTGCTGGCTTACGAATGCAATATCGTTGCCACCGCGACCTCGCCATCTGGTCAAGTGACTCTGGATGCTATCCAGCAGCCGGACTGCATCCGATCCGGGCGCTTCGGCCTGAAGTCTTATCAAACTGGCGGGCTCTGGCGAAATGTGCAGGTCCGCGAAGCCAGCCGGCAAGACCTGCTAAGCATGGTTGGAAACACGACGATCCCGCTCGCGGATCCCGACCTGGTGGTTGGACCGACAGGAAAACCGCGGACAGATTGGGATCCATCGCGTTCCGCTACGGATGCCACGGACCAGTACCTGGAGCCTCTGTATCTCGACATGCGCGAACACCACGTCGATCCCGAAGGCCAGCCCATCGCCAATCTGCGCGCCCAGGCCCCCGATGTTTCGTCGCACGTTACGGTGCACGGCGTGGTTACGCTCACTTTTCCAACGCTGTTCGTCCAGGATTCAAGCGGGGGGCTTGCCATCCAGAATTTCCAAGCCAAAACTCCGCCGCAGATTGGCGATCAGGTCGAAGCCAAAGGTGACGTTGAACTAGGTGACTTCAGTTCTGTTATGAAAAATGCGGATGTGCACATCCTCTGGTCGCACGCGCCGATTCATTCCATGGGCGTCACTGCATCGCAGGCTGCCACAGGTTCCTTCGATGCCCAGTACATCGAAATTGAAGGCCATCTTGAAAATAAGGAAGAAGGTCCCAATCACACCATGGTTTTGGATCTGGCCGAAGACCATCAATCATTTAGAGCAATCGCAAGTGGGACCAGCGGAACGGCCAGTTTTCTACGGCTCAAAAACAAAAGCCGCCTTCGCTTGCGAGGAATTTGCGTGGTTGATTCGGCCTACACCCGTGACCTGACACCGTTCGCGATTCTTCTGCCCTCGCTCAATGCAGTCGAAGTGCTGGAGGGGCCTCCCTGGTGGAGCACTGAGCATATTGTCATAACCATCATCGCACTGCTCCTGTTGGTGCTCGCGGCACAAACCCTCCACAGCTACATCGAAAGATGGAGGCTGATGGCGGTGTTGGACGAGCGCCAACGGTTGGCGCACGAGATGCACGACACGCTTGCGCAGAGCTTTGCCGGAATAGGTTTCCAATTGCAAGCGATTCGCGACGAGATCGACGACCGGACTGCCATCGACCGGGAGCTTGATCTGGCGTCTAGTTTAGTCCGCCGCAGTCATGAAGAAGCCAAGCGCAGCATCGCAGCGCTTCGGCCCGAACTTTTGGAATCCGTCGGTTTGCTGCAAGCCCTGGAGCAGGGAGCAAAGAATATGGTTGCGGGCGGATCAATTCGAGTGACAGCGTTCTCTTCCGGCGAGGTGCACAGCATACCGGTGCGAATCTCCGATACACTGTTCCGCATCGGCCAGGAGGCTCTCGCCAACGCAGTTCGCCATGCCAACCCGACCACCCTACTTATATCGCTGATTTACGGCGAGGCGGCGCTGCAACTGCTCGTAGAAGACAATGGCAAAGGTTTTGTTGTAGATGCGGATTCATCCGGATTCGGCATTCGTGGAATGAGGAAGCGCGCCGACACCATTTCGGGCGAACTACAGATTCGAAGTGCGCCGGATCAAGGCACGGCAGTACGTGTCATTGCGCCAATGCCGGGTAGGCTCATCCGCATTTTTTGGCCAACTTATTTCTGGGGATTGTTCTGGGAGCGTCGATTCAATGGACAAGCGACAACCAAAAGCGCCCATTCGCCTGCTTATCGTCGATGACCATCCGGTAGTGCGGGCTGGCCTGAGCAGCATGCTCGGTAAACAGGCTGGTCTGAAACTCGTGGGGTCGGCGGCTAGTGCTGAAGAAGCATTGGCGGTGCTCGAGCACACGCCAACCGATGTGGTGTTAATGGATCTGCGGATGCCAAAGATGAGCGGGATCGATGCTCTCCATGCCATCCGCAGGCTTGTGTCCCCACCACGGGTAGTCATTCTTTCCAGCTTCGAATTCGAGGAGGAGATCTATCGCGCAGTCCAAGCAGGCGCCCGTGGATATATGCTGAAAGAGACATCACGCGACAATATCGTGGCCGCGATTGTTGCCGTCCATGCGGGCAGGCAATATTTTCCGCCTGCAATTGCCAACCGGCTTGCCGACCGGACTCACCGCTCAACCTTGAGCCCGCGCGAGTTAGAAATTTTGGAGTTGTTATCGAGAGGATTTACTAATAAAGAAATCGGAAGAGCTTTCGGCATCAGCCGGTATACAGTGCGAAATCACATCAACAGCATTAATCAGAAGCTGGATGTTTGCGACCGAACCGAGGCAGCGTCGGTCGCCATAAAGCAGGGGATCATCACGTTGTCGAACTAAGAGCGTTCTTCCACTCGAAGCGGTATGGGACAAATGTACTATGCGCCCCCGTCAAGATTGTCGTAACTTCCCATCAGTCCCGAGAATCAGTGAAACTATGAACAAGACCTCCCGCCGCCAATTTTTGAAGGTCACGGGCGCCGCTGCCGGTGCCGCTTTTGCCGCAAGAAATCTGCGCGCCTGGCCCGCCACTCAACAGGTTTCATTGGCAGTGGTTCCACCACTTTCTGTCTTCAACTACTCGCAGGTAGAGTTGCTCGATAGTTTGTTTCGTCAGCAGTTCGACAACAATCACAACCTGTACTTGCACCTGAACGAAGACGCTTTGTTGAAACCTTTTCGCCATCGCATGGGTATGCCGGCTCCCGGCCCGGACATGGGCGGATGGTATGACGATGCCGACGACTTCAGCACGCCAGATAATTTCCACGCTTTCATCCCCGGCCACAGCTTTGGACAGTATCTTTCTGGCCTTGCGCGCGCCTATGCGGTAACCGGCCACAAGCCGACCCAGGAAAAAGTCCATCGCCTGGTGCGCGGATTTGCGCAGACGGTTGATAAAGAGGGAAAGTTCTATGTCGATTACCGGTTGCCCGCCTACACCTATGACAAAACCAGCTGCGGGTTGATCGACGCGCACGAATTTGCCGCCGATCCCGATGCACTCGATGTCCATTGGCGCGCAACCGAATCCGCCATGCCACACCTTCCGAGAAAGCGCTAAGCCGGCCGCACAGCGCGCGCGCCCTCACAAAGAAGTTGCTTATACCTGGGATGAAACCTACACCTTGCCGGAAAATCTGTTTCTGGCTTACCAGCGCAGCGGCAATTCAAGGTACCGGGACCTCGCGGTCCGGTTCATTGAAGGCGATTATTTTGATCCGCTCGCGGAAGGGCAGAACGTGCTTCCCGGTGAGCATGCTTACAGCCACGTCAATGCCTTCAACTCCGCGATGCAGGCCTACTTGGTGCTGGGTGACGAAAAACATCTGCGCGCGGCAAAGAATGGCTTCCGCATGGTGCAGGAACAGAGTTACGCTACCGGAGGCTGGGGACCTGACGAAGCCTTCGTCGTTCCCGGAACCGGCGGTTTAGACTCGAGTCTCAACACCACTCACGCCAGTTTTGAAACACCGTGTGGTGTCTATGGCCATTTCAAGATCACGCGCTATCTCCTGCGCGTAACCCGTGACTCGCGATACGGCGATAGCATGGAGCGCATTCTCTACAACACTATCGCCGGAGCCACGCCGATCCTTGCTGACGGAACCAGCTTCTACTATTCCGACTACAACAACACCGCCAAAAAAGTTCACCACCGCGACAAGTGGCCCTGCTGTTCCGGCACGTTTCCTCAACTGACCGCGGACTATGGAATTAGTTCGTACTATCAAAGCCAGGACGGTATTTACATCAATTTGTTCCTGCCGTCACGAATTTCCTGGTTACAGAACAATACGAAAGTCACGCTCACCCAGAACACCCAGTACCCTAGTGCGAACACCAGCCAAATGGACTTCGCTCTGGCTCGGCCTGAAACCTTCACCGCCTACGTGCGCATTCCCGCCTGGATAGGCCCGGGAACAAGGGTTTCGGTGAATGGAAAGAAGGTTGATAGCGATGTCACACCGGGAAAGTTTCTGGCATTGCAGCGAACCTGGAAAGATGGTGACCGCATAGAGCTGGAATTTGAAATGTCGATGCGTTTGGAAGCCGTGGACGATCAGAATCCCAACAACGTGGCATTGATGCGTGGGCCCATGGCATTGTTTGCCGTGGACGACATCCCTTCGCACCTGACACGAAAGCACCTGCTTTCAGTGGTGCGGGTGGCGCAATCGTCGGATGACTATTCCGCAAGAACGGAGGCGGGAGTCCTCACGCTGCGGCCATCCCCGCCGCTGAGGGTCCAGGCCGTTCCGGTGGGAAACTCCCGCGCGCCCGTTCAGAGCAATGCGGACGGGCTGCGCCGTGGCGGCGGTGTTGACGAGCTTGACATAAACTCGTCCGGTCTTCGTGTTCGCGCGTCACGCTCTCGTAGACGTGGTCGCCCGTTGCGGGCCGCCGGCACGACGACATAGCCGTGATGCTGTCCGAACAGTGTCTGGACGTAGAACAACGGGCTGGTGGCTGGACAGGGCATCGTAGCCGATCAGATCGATGGTCCACTGGCGCGCGCCGGGGTTGACGTTGACAAAGAGCAGGGGCATAGCACTCCATAATGACGACGTCCGAGTTGGCTGCCCAGGCCCGTCAGCCACACGGCGTCGCCCAGGGCCGGCCCGGAGCAGCGGAGTCGGCAGTGAGTTGGGGGGCATCTCCCAGGGAGCGCGCGTGTCGAAGACGACCCGTCCCAACGAAGACCTTCGGCCCCGTGCAGTCATGGGATGCGTAACGATGGGCGTCGCGCTCCATCTGCTCCGCCGATTGATAATAATGTTCGTGGACAAGAATCCGGCGTGCGCAGCGTCACCTTCTGCTGCCGGCCGAGCCAGTCCTTTCCGCCGGAGCTTGCCACGAGCTGAAGCTTCGGGTACTTCGCCTTGATCGCGTCGTCGAACTGCGCGAACCGGCCGTCGTAGCTGCCGGACTTGTCGGACCAGTCCTCGTTCCCAATCTCGACATAATGCAGCTGAAACGGCTTCAGGGTGGCCGTTCCTGGCGCGCACCGCTCCCCATGTCGTGTTCGGATCGCCGGTAACGTATTCGATTTCGTCGAGCGCGTCCTGCACGAAGGGCTGGAGGCCAGGACCCGCGGGGATGTGGCCCGCCCTGGAGCGCGTAGCCCGCGAAGACAGCAAGGACCGGCTCCATCTTCAGGTCCTCGCACCATGTCAGGAATTCCAGCAGCCCCATGCCGTCGGTGGACCGGTAGCCCCACGGGACTGGTGCCCCGGCCACTCGGTGGGACCGAGGGTCTTCTTCCAGTCGAACCGCTCCGCGATGGTGTTGCCCTCCAGATAGTTGCCGCCCGGCAACCGGAGGAAAGCGGGCTTCATTTCGCCCATTTTCTCCATCAGCAGGATTGCCGGCCGGAAGCCGTTGAGCCGGTTTTTATACGTCGGCGGGAACGGCGGCGCCAGGTTGCCGGCAGGCCGGACCCGTGCCGGGGCGGTCGGCGGCGATCACGAAGCGCGCGTCCGCCGTCGGCGCCGCCTGGCCCGTGGTCAGCGTCGCCGTGTACTGCTTCCGTGCCCGGTGACCCGCGCCACCTGGGCGCGGGCGTAGACGGTGCGGGATACGAGTGCTCTCGATCGAGAGTGTGAGCGGGCCCCCGGGAAAAGCCCGGCGCGGCCCGGGCATAGAACGAGGCCCGGTACTCATCCCGGGGCCTGACGGGAACGCCCCAGTAGCCCTCGTTGGCGGCTCCCACGCGTTTGCCGGCCGCGCTGATGTCGAGGCGCAGGCTGACGGGCAGGGCGGCGCTGAGCGACTGAGGCGGTGTCCACGTAATCATACGTTGCTAGCCGTCTGCGCGGAGCAGGTGGGCCGGGGCAGTGCGTATGGGAAATTAGACAATGTGAC
>CAWGQZ010000004.1:0-10522 GCA_963824805.1 uncultured Acidobacteriaceae bacterium
CTGCGCTCAAGACCCAGGATTTATTCGGCCGCTTTCTGGTGGTCGGAATTACTTCCATGGTGGTGGTGCAAGCCTTCATCAACATCAGCGTGGTTCTGGGCATGATGCCGACCAAAGGTATCCCACTACCCGTTTGTCTCCTACGGCGGATCGTCCTTGTTCATCACACTGGCCTGCGTCGGAGTCCTTCTAAACGTGAGCAAACAGGCCGACTGAGCTTCACGGTATAGTCATTTCATGCGGGCAATTCTGGCAGGTGGAGGCACTGGCGGACACGTTATCCCTGCTCTGGCAATCGCCCAGGAACTAAAAGCGCGATACGGGGCTGAGGTTCTTTTCGTGGGCACGGCGCGTGGAATCGAAAACCGTCTGGTGCCGGCGGCTGGATTTCCCCTCCGCCTGGTTGAGGTCGGAGCTCTTAACAAAGTTGGTCTGAAAACCCGTCTCAAAACGCTGTTCGCCCTGCCGATGGCCGTTTTCCAGGCGCGCCGAATTCTTGAGGATTTCGGCGCACAAGTCGTGATCGGCGTCGGCGGGTACGCCTCCGGTCCTGCCATGCTGGCTGCGGTACTGGGAAGAGTTCCTACAGTGGCTTTTGAACCCAACGTGGTCCCTGGTTTCGCCAACCGCATAGTTGCCCGCTGGGTTTCCGCCGCCGCGGTGCACTTCGAAGAGACCGGAAAATTCTTCCCTCGGGCGCAAGTCACAGGGGTCCCGGTTCGAAACGCGTTTTTCGAGACTCAGACGAAATCCACGGAGGGCAGGGATCTCCTGGTTTTTGGTGGAAGCCAAGGCGCAAGGGCGATCAATCAGGCGGTGATCCAGGCGTTGCCGGAACTATTGAAGCGGGTACCTGCGATTCATATTGTCCACCAGACTGGAGAAAGAGATTTTCCGGGAGCCCAGGCGGCTTATTCCACATTGGGGCCAGCTGTCGAGGTGTATCGATTTATCGACGACATGCCGTCGTTCTTTTCTCGCGCAGATTTAGTTCTTTGCCGGTCGGGCGCCAGTACCGTGGCCGAAATAACCGCTGCGGGGAAACCAGCTGTCTTTGTTCCCTTTCCGCACGCAGCCGATGATCACCAGAAGCGCAACGCTGAGGCTCTGGAACAGGCTGGAGCCGCCGTCATGCTGGAAGAAGCGAAACTCACGGCCGAAAGTCTGGTAGAAACGGTACGCGCTCTTTTCAGTGACCCGGCGCGGTTGCAGCAGATGGCAGGTTCAGCGCGCAAACTGGCGCATCCGTCGGCAGCACGCGACATCGCGGCCATGGCTGCGAAGCTTGCCGGAGTGAAATTAGACAGTTGAATGTTTGCCAAGATACAACGCGTGCATTTTGTCGGAATCGGGGGCATCGGCATGAGCGGTATTGCCGAAGTGCTCCTGAATCTTGGCTTTAAGGTTTCCGGATCCGATCTAAGAACTTCCAGCGTCACCCTTCGTCTTGCCAGCCTGGCGGCCATCACGTACGAAGGCCACCGCCCGGAGCATATTGCCGGCGCAGAAGTCGTCGTTATCAGTTCTGCTGTCTCTCCGGAAAATCCTGAAGTAGCCGAGGCCCACAAGTTTCATATTCCGGTGATTCCGCGGGCAGAGATGCTGGCCGAACTCATGCGGCTGAAATACGGCATCGCCATCGCCGGGATGCACGGCAAAACCACAACGACATCGATGGTGGCGGCGGTTTTAGCCGCGGGGGACTTGATCCTACCGTGGTAGTTGGCGGCCGGGTCGATGCCTTGGGTTCCAATGCGCGCCTGGGAAACTCGCAATATCTGGTGGCGGAAGCAGACGAGAGCGACCGTTCCTTCCTTAAGCTCTCGCCCATTCTTTCAGTCGTGACCAATATCGATCGCGAGCACATGGATTGCTATCGCAATATGAATGACGTCAAACGTGCCTTCCTTGAATTCATGGATCGAGTTCCGTTTTACGGAATGGTGGTGCTCTGCAACGATGATCCAGTACTGCGGCGAATGTTGTCGGTCATTCGGCGCAGAATCTGCACTTATGGGACGCGACGCGGGTCCGATTTCGAAATCAAGCTGGGTTCAGCGAGCTTTGATCAGAGCCAGAATCAGCCGACTAGTCATTTTCGTGTGAAATATCGGGGCGAAGAACTGGGAGAATTTCGGTTGCATGTGCCCGGTACCCACAACATTCTCAACGCGACTGCGGCGATTGCCGTCGGCACAGGGCTCGATGTGCCCACCGACCAGATTCGCGCCGCCTTGGCGGGCTTCCGGGGCGTGGATCGCCGGTTCCAGCTCAAGGGAAAAGCCGCGGGCGTCAGCGTGATCGACGACTATGGGCATCATCCCACGGAGATTCGGGCGACGCTGGCGGCAGCCAAGCAATGCGGATTTCGCAAGATTCACGTTATCTTCCAGCCCCACCGCTACACCCGCACCCGCGATCTTATGGAGGAATTCGCCACTTCGTTCGAGGATGCCGATTCAATAATTGTTCTTGATATTTACGCTGCCAGTGAGCCGCCGATCGAAGGTGTTACTGCGGAGGCAGTCGTTAGCCGGATTCGTGACAATCGTCGGCCCGCGATTTACGCGCCGTCGTTTGAAGATGCCGTAAACGAAGCGGTGGCAGACGCGCAAGACGGCGACATGATTATGACGCTCGGGGCGGGCAGCGTGTCCCATCTTGCCCCCCAACTGCTACAGGCTCTTTCAACCCGTCAGCCTGTGGCCTAACCGCCTAAGTTGAAATACTTATACCGATTCCGGGAACCGGCTTCCCTGACTCCCCGTACATAACAACTACGGGTGGGCTGGTGACGAATTTTGGGGTGTACCGTCTAACCTCGGTAAGCAATTCAGGAGTGATTTATGGCTTCCGATAAGAGTATGTACTGGTTGGCAGCAGGCGTTTTGGCACTCGGCATCGGCGCTCGTTATGGTCACAGCGATACCCCAAACGCCTGGGTCGCGTGCGCATTCAACCGCACCTCGGAGATTCTGAGCCGGGTCTCTGATCGAGCCGACAGCCGCGTTGACCGCGCAGTCTATGTGGCCGTTAGCCGTCAGAATTGTGTTAACGCCCGCGCTCAAGAAGTCATGGCTCGGGTTCAAGCGCGATCCGCCGAAGTGATGGCGCGTCGCGAGGCAACGGCCCGGGTTCAGGCCGCTTTGGCGAGAATGGATGGCAAAGCCGCTAGCATTGAGATCGACGACGACTCCGAATGAATTTTGTGCTGCTGTGCAAAACTGCAGCAAATTTCTGCTATGTCAATTCCGCAAAAGAAGTTATAGTTAAAACCGCTCGCGGTTCCCACGACAACTGACCTGTATTGATGGCACGGAAAAGCGGTCCTACCATCTCGCAGGAGGAGTTGTATCCACCATCCGAAGAGGCAGTGCGTCGTGATCTTGACGACGCCCGCGTGCTTGATCTGGATGTGGAGGAGGAATCGCCATTCCTTCGCGGGCAGAAGCGGTCTCGGCCCGGCGTGGTTCAATCCCCAAAAAGACTGCCAGACGCCTGACGTGGGTCGGCGTGGCTGCTGTTCTGCTTGTGCTCGCAGCCCTCGGCGCCGGATTTATCTACCGCTACGGCGAACATTCGTGGCGCTTCCGGATTGAATCCAGCGATGACATTGAGATTGCCGGTCTTCAATAACGTGACTCGCTCTCAGGTGATGGAAGTCATGGGCGGGGACATTGGGCGCAACATTTTTTTTGTTCCACTGGCGCAACGCCAGACCCAGCTCGAGCAGATTCCATGGGTGGAAGCTGCCAGCGTCATGCGGTTTGTTCCGAACCGGCTCAAAGTTGAAGTTCACGAGCGCACACCCACTGCATTCGCTCGTGTCGCATCCAAAATTCTCTTGATCGACCCGAGCGGCGCTTTGATGGATTTGCCTGGGGGTAGTAGCAAAAGTAAATACTCGTTCCCGGTAGTCGTCGGAACCAATCCGGGCGAGCCACCATCCACACGGCTTGCCCGTATGAAGATTTACGCCGATGTTATTGGCCAACTTGATTCCGGGGGCGGGCACTACTCGCAGGAGTTGAGCGAAGTCGATCTGTCGGATCCAGATGACGTAAAAGTCCTGGCCGACAACAGCGAAGGGGAGGTCCTGATCCACCTGGGCTCTTCGGACTATCTGGACCGCTACAAGATTTACGTCAGCCATATTCGCGAATGGCGGCAGCAGTTCGACAAGCTTGAATCGGTCGACTTACGCTACGACCGGCAGATCATCGTCAACCCCGACCTGGGAGGCGCTACGAAACCCGTGCCTTTGTCGGCATCGATTGCCAAAGCCGCGATGGCCGCAGGGGTCAAGCCGGCAGCTCTGGTGACGCGGGACCCGTTGCCAAAGTCGGCCAAGGCCGTGGTTCCGTTGCCGGCAAAAACGAGCGCTAAAGCGCAAGAGAAACCAGTCGCTCACAGGGTGTTCAGGCCGGTTCACGCCAGGGCTGTGACGAAGCCGAAACCAAAACCCACCGTGAAGAAGGCGGTAGCGAAGCCAACTCAGGCGAAGCCGAAGGTGGTGGCGAAGAAGAAACCAAGTCCAGGAATTGCCAAGACTCAGGACTAATAGACCCATGGGCAACCAGTACGAACAATTCTTAACGGTGGTCGATGTAGGTAGTGCCAAGACCTGCGTATTGGTCGCCGAGATCACGGACAACGGCCTTCGCTATCGTGGCCATGGTGTCACAGAGAGTCGTGGCACACGCAAAGGCGTTATCGTTGAACTGGAGAAGGCGTCGGCATCCATTCAGAGAGCAGTCGAAGCGGCCGAGGACAGTGCCGGTGTGCCGGTGGAGCATGCATTGGTTGGCATCTCCGGGCCGCATATTCGAGGCGTGAACAGCCACGGAGGAATCAACTTCGGCTCGCGCTCGCGCGAGATCGCCCGCGAGGAAATTCGTATGGCTGTAGAGAAGGCTCGCGGGGTCCCGCTTCCCGCCGACCGCGAGGTCGTACACCTGCTCCCGCAGGAGTTCATTCTCGATGACGAAGCTGGGGTGCGCGATCCGCTTGGCATGATGGCCACGCGTTTGGAAGTCCGCGTCCACATGGTCACCGCCGCGTCGAGTGCGGTGCAGAACGTGGTCACCGCGGTAAACCGTGCCGGAGTTCATGTTGACGATACGGTATTTGAAGCACTGGCTTGCGCCGATTCCGCCCTGCGCTCTGATGAACGCGAGCTCGGAGTCTGCATCGTGGATCTTGGCGCCGGCGCCAGCAGCCTAGCGGTATTTCAGGACGGTTCAGTTGGACACACCGGAGTAATTCCCATCGGCGGTGACCACTTCACTAGTGATCTGTCGGTCGGACTCTGTACCCCCGTAGCGGAAGCCGAGAAGATCAAACGGCACTATGGCAACGCAGCGGTGACCCTGATCCCCGAAGGCAATGAGGTCGAAGTTCCATCTGTAGGCGACCGTCCCTCACGGCTGGTTTCTCAACGAACGGTTGGAGAAATCCTTGAGCCCCGAGCCCGCGAACTGTTTGAGCTTTTGCGCGACAACCTTCGCCACGCCGGAATGCTCGAGCATTGCGTGGCCGGAATCGTTCTGACCGGCGGTGCATCTCGGCTGCCGGGAATTCTTGATGTTGCGGATTCGGTTCTACGAAGACGGCTGCGGCTTGCCTGGCCGGCGGCGCTGGCCAAAATGCCGTCGACCCTATCAGAGCCAGAGTTCGCAGCCGTATTGGGTATGGCCACCTATAGCCACCGATCCCGCACTGCGCGCGGATTTCAAGACGGCCGTTGGAGTTCGAAATTAAAAGCAATATTGGTCGGCAAGGGAGCTTGAGGGTTCAGCTAACAAAAAATTCACTTGGAGTGACGGCGCACATGAAAAAAGAGGACGTTCGCATCAGCTATATCGAAGACACCCGCAACGATGCCAAGATCAAGGTCATTGGGGTGGGCGGCGGCGGCAACAATGCGGTCAATCGCATGATTGACTCCGGTATGGAAGGCATCGAGTTCGTCGTTGCCAACACCGACCTGCAGGCGTTGCGCATGTCGCGCGCGCCGGTAAAGATCCAGCTGGGCGTCAAGCTCACCAATGGATTGGGTGCAGGCGCCAATCCAGAAGTTGGCCGCAAGGCCGCACTCGAAGATTCCGACAAGATCATCGAAGCCCTCGAAGGAGCAGATATGGTCTTCGTCACCACCGGCCTCGGTGGGGGCACCGGCACGGGTGCCGCGCCGATCATCGCGTCTCTGGCCAGTGAAATGGGCGCGCTGACGGTCGCGGTCGTGACCAAGCCGTTTGCTTTTGAGGGCAAGCGCCGCATGCAGCAGGCGGAACGTGGTATCTCCGAACTGATGGAGTCGGTTGACACCACGATCGTTATCCCCAATGAAAAGCTGCTGGCGGTCGCCCAAGATGCCGGTTTCTTCGAGTCGTTCCGGGTGGCCGACGATATTCTTCGCCAAGGTGTGCAAGGCATTTCGGACATCATCACCATTCCTGGAATCATCAACCGCGACTTTGCAGACGTGAAGGCCATCATGGCGGGTATGGGTACGCCGTAATGGGCGCGGCGTCGGCCAGCGGCTCCCGGCGCGCCACTGAGGCGGCCCAGAAGGCAATATCTTCGCCTCTGCTTGAAGCGGGAGCGATTGACGGCGCGCGCGGCATCCTGATTAACATTACCGGTTCGGCTTCGTTGAAGTTGGCCGAGGTCCAGGAGGCTTGCTCCATTATTCAGAATGCGGCCGACGAGGATGCCAACATCATCTTCGGCGCGGTACTGGACGAAAAGATGAAGGACTCAGTGAAGATCACGGTGATCGCCACCGGATTCAAAGACTCAGACCGCCTCCATCGCCGCAAGCAGAGTCTGGACAGCTTTACGGTATCAAATGAGTCTGCTGAATTTATCGAGCCGGAGCCAGACCGTGATCCGGTCCCGACTCGGGTAATGTCGCAGTTCACCGGCAGCAGCGCTGGATTAACCACCGTCGAGACGTCACGCCGCGATTTGGCTCCGGAAGCTGTGGTAGCTTCCTTTGAGCCGGACGATCTGGACGTGCCGGCGTTTATGCGGAAGCGAAGCGAAACAATGTAAAACGGCCAAGGCTCTAGCGTTGACGCTGCGTGACTTTGGCAAGAGCGGTGGAAGTGCCCGCCTTCAGGCGGGCGAATCGGAGATCGAATTGACGGGCATTTCAGCGCCTGCAAGGAAAATGGGCGCTAAAGCGTGCGTTTCCTGAGGAGTTGATTCGGGGCGGTAGTTCCGGGAAAGAGTGAACTCCCTAGGTGAAGACTACTGTCTTGTTCCCGTAAAGCAGCACGCGGTTTTCAATGTGCCAGCGCACCGCACGCGAGAGCACTACTTTTTCCAGATCGCGGCCCTTTTGCAGCAGGTCTTCGAGCGTGTCGCGATGGGAGATGCGCACCACATCCTGCTCAATGATGGGGCCGTCATCGAGTACGTTGGTCACGTAGTGGCTGGTAGCTCCAATCAGCTTAACCCCACGCTCGAAGGCCTGGTGGTAAGGCTTTGCGCCGACAAATGCCGGCAAGAATGAATGATGGATATTGATGATCCGGCTCGGGTACTTATCCACGAAACTCTCCGAGAGAACCTGCATGTAGCGCGCCAGCACCAGGAAGTCAGGATTATGCTGACGCAGCAACCCTAGAATCTTTTCTTCCGCTTGCTGCTTGTTGTCTTTGCCAACCGGAACCACAAAAAACGGAATCTGGTAGAAGTCCGCCAAAGCCTGGTTGTCAGGATGGTTGGAAATCACCAGCGGGATATCGCAGGTCAGTTCTCCGCTCTTGTGGCGGTAAAGCAAGTCGGCGAAGCAGTGGTCGTATTTCGAAACCAGGACCGCCATCTTCGGCCGGAAGCTCGATTGCGCTAGCCTCCACTGCATTTCAAACTTCTCGGCGATAGGCGAGAAGTGCTGGGCGAAGTCGGCAAGAGGAATATCAAACTGTGAGGGATCGAACTCCACCCGCATCAGGAAGATACCGGATTCTGCGTCTCCATGTTCGTCGGCGTGAAGGATATTTCCGTTGTGCCGGAAGACGAAATCAGAAATGCTAGCCACCAGTCCACGGCGGTCAGGGCAGCAAATCAGCAGGATGGCGGTGTTCTTCATGGCCTGTGTTGCAGAGGCTTCCTCGCGGCACTTACTTTTTCAGAGCCTTAACAATCTCTTTCGCCGCATTCGCGCCGGAACCCCCGGTCAATCCCGCGCCCGGATGGGTACCCGAGCCACAAAGGTAGAGATTTTCGATCGGCGTCTTATATCGTCCCCAGTCTAGTAGTGGCCGCATGGTGAAGAACTGGTCGAGCGAAAGTTCTCCATGGAAGATGTGCCCGCCAGTCAACCCGCAGAGGTCTTCCAAGTCCTGCGGAGTGATGATCTGATGGTGCAGGATCAGTTCCGGCAAATTTGGGGCATACTGGGCAAGCGTCTTCACGACCGTATCGCCCAGCGCCACCCGCTGGCTTTCCCAATCGCTGTTCTTCAATTTGAATGGCGCGTACTGCATGTAAATGGACATCACATGCTGACCTTCCGGAGCGAGCGAGGAATCGGTCATGGACGGAATTACAACTTCCAGATAGGGCTGCTTGGAGAAGTTGCCATACTTCGAATCGTCGAACGCCCGCTCCAGGTAATCAATTTCAGGACCTATGTGGAGCCGTCCTTGAAGTGCCGTGTCATTTCCCGACAAGGCCGTGAACTGCGGAAGACCTGACAACGCTAGATTGACTTTCGCCACCGTTCCCGGCATGCGGTAATGCTGAAGCTTCATGACGAAGTCCGGTGAAAGATGGGTGGAATCAACCAGTTTCAACAGCGTCCGCTTGGGGTCGGCATTCGAAACCACCGCCCTCGCAGAGATTTCTTCGCCATTCGAGAGCACAACGCCGGCAGCAGCGCCGTTCTTGACGCGGATTTCTGCGACTTCCGCGTCGGTGCGGATCTCGGCGCCTGCCTGCTTGGCCGCCGCCGCCATAGCCTGCGTGATTGACCCCATGCCGCCGGCGGCGAATGCTGCTCCTCCCGCGGGGTGGGCATCACCTGCGGCCCGGATCAACAACACCAGACTGCTGCCTGCCGACCACGGACCGAGAAATGTTCCGAATACTCCGCGCGCCCCGATCGCAGCACGCAGCAATTCGGTCTCGAAATATTCCGCGACCAAATCTGCAACCGCCATGGGACCCCAGCGCAGCAACCGGTACATGTCGCGCTTCCCGAGATTGCGAATCGCGCGCCCGGTTTTCAACATGCCCCAGAGATCGCCTTTGCTCGGGTCGTCGATGTTCGGAGGCGCCAACGCCAGCGCTTCGCCAATTACTTTGCCAAGCTTGGTGAGGGATTGCGCGAACTCCGGATACTTCGCGGCATCTTTGGAGGAGAACTTCGAGATCTCCTGTACCGTGCGATTGGTATCGCCGTAGAAACTCAGGGCCCGGCCATCCGGGGAGAGCGCGGTTAGGCCAATTTCCGGAGAGATCAGTTTCAGACCATGCTTCTCAAGCTGCATGTCGCGTTGCACATCGTGGCGGAGAGGCCCGGCGGCATGAGCGAGGATTGAGCTGCGAAATCCGGGGTGGAATTCTTCGGTGATCGCTGCGCCACCCGGCTGACCACGGCGCTCGAGCACCAGCGGTTTGAAACCAGCCTTGGCAAGATAGAAGGCTGTGACCAATCCATTGTGGCCACCTCCAACGATGACGACGTCGCGTTGATCGGGCATCGTCTAGGCCGTTCCCTTGTCTTTAAGAATTTCCAGCGCCGCCAACCGCCCCGGAGCGCCCATGATCCCGCCGCCCGGATGAGTCGCTGACCCGCACATATATAGATTGTCAATCGGAGTGCGGAAGCGCGCCCATCCCGGCACCGGGCGCAGGAAGAACAGTTGTTCTAAAGAAAGCTCGCCCTGAAAAATATTTCCTTCACTCAGGCCAAAATCCCGTTCGATATCGAGCGGCGTCAAGACCTGTTTGTGCAGAATGATGTTTTTTAAGTTAGGCGCGTATTCGGAAATAGTATTGATCACATTGTCGCCCAATGCCTGTTTTTGCTCGTCCCAGTTAAGTCCGGGACGCAATTTGTAGGGTGCGTACTGCACGAAGCAGGACATCACATGCTTCCCGGGCGGCGCGACTGACGGATCGGTCAGCGACGGAATCACCATGTCAATGTAGGGGCGGCGCGAGAAATTACCGTACTTCGCGTCATCGTAGGCTCGCTCCATGTATTCGACACTCGGCGAAATCGACATCGCGCCGCGCAGGTGCGCGCCCACGCCGGGCAGGCATTTAAAGTTTGGCAGCCCGTCCAATGCAAGATTCACCTGCCCGAAGAGCCGCGATATTTGTAACGATTCACATCCTCTAGAAATTCGCTGGGCAAATGCTTTTTCTCGATGAACTTGGTGAACGTTAGTCGCGGGTCGACACTCGACGAGATGATGTCCGCATGTATCTCATCGCCGTTGCCGAGGACAACACCGGTAGCCTTGCCGTTCTTGACCAGAATTTGAGCGATCGGCGCTTCGGTGCG
>CAWGQZ010000005.1:0-12921 GCA_963824805.1 uncultured Acidobacteriaceae bacterium
TATTGGCATCCTTTTACCGCTGAGGCGGTTGCCAGCTTCGCGCGGCGGATTGTGACCAAGTCGTGCTACTTCCGCTTTATCCGCAATATTCCTCGACTACGACGGGCAGCAGCCTGAACGAGTGGCGGAAACATTTTGACGGGGGGATTCCGGTTCATACCATTGATGCTTTCTATCGCCACGATATTTATCTGGAATCGCTGGTCGAGAAGATTGAAGAAGGATTGGCCCGCTTTCCGCACCCTGAACAGCCCGAGCTGGTTTTCAGTGCCCACAGCGTTCCGGTCTCTGTTATCGAAAAGGGAGACCCTTATCAGCGTCAAATCGAGGACACGGTACGCCTGGTGATGGAGCGCGGCGGATGGCGGAATCGGCATCGCCTCTGCTATCAGAGTAAAGTAGGGGCCAGCAAGTGGTTGCGGCCGTCGCTTCACACCACGTTGCGCGACCTGGCGGCTGAACGTATCGAGGAAGTCTGTGTTGTGCCCATCGCGTTTGTCTCCGATCACGTCGAAACCCTGGGGGAGATCGACCACGAGGCGAGGGAAGAAGCTGCAGCACTTGGCATCAATCGGTTCGAGATGACGGCTGGCTTAAATGACTCACCAACTTTTATCGCTGCCCTTGCGGACCTGGTTCTGTCCGCGATGGGCGCTGAACAACGGGACCCACGGAGTGCGGAATATTTGGTCGCTGCTGATTGAGCGCACTCCAACTTTAAAGGAGCAGGACGGATGGCAGACGAGAATAACCCGGCCAAAGGCGTCCGAGGCCGTCTTCCCGCTTGGCCGCGCAATGCGCTCAATCCCTCTGTAATCGCTGCCGAACAGGCTTATCGTAAGCGGTCTAACCTGCCGCTGCTTACCGACGCGGACATCGAAGCCCTGAAAGCCGGCCAGCCCATGTGGTGGGAGCAGGAGGGTGGAACACCGCCTCCGGCGGCAGCTTCTACTAGCGCACCGGCAGCTGCTGCACCCCCGGCAGCAGTTGCCGCCACCGCTCCGTCTGCCGCAGCGGCCGCTCCCGCCAGCACAACCATTAGCCCCGAAGTTCAGAAGATGGTTGAGGCTGGGAAGAAGTGGAGCAAATCCTCCATCGCTGCCGAAAACGCCCGGCGCAAGCGCAACCACCTGCCGATTCTAAACGACGCCGAAGCCAGCGCCTTACTGGGGGAGCCCTACAGCTCAGCGCCGGCTGCGCCCGCTCCCGCGGCGGTCGCGGCCACGGCCGCGCCCGTTGCCGCCGCACCTCGACCAGCCGCTCCGGCAGTGGCTGTGTCACAGGGAACCTCCGTTGCTCGCAGCGGAGTTTCGACCAGCTATGTTGGAACTCCGGCCGTTGGAACATCGAAGGCTGCCAAAGCCGGCGGAGTGGCTGCCACTGGACCCGATGACAATCCCGCGAATCAGCAGCGGCGCCGTTTTGTCTGGGCGGCGGTTGGGGCATTCCTGACGGCCTGGTTCCTGGCATTTTTCCGCTTCTTCCTGCCGCGAACGTTGTTCGAGCCGGCCACCAGCTTCAAGATCGGCTATCCCGAAGATTACGGTCTCGGCGTCGACACTAAATGGCAGCAGAAATACCGCATCTGGGTGGACCGCACCCCGGACCGCATTTTCGTGATCTACGCTCGTTGTACCCACCTGGGCTGCACCCCCGACTGGAAGCCGAGCGAAAACAAATTCAAGTGTCCGTGCCACGGATCGGGATACGACAGCGAAGGCGTGAACTTTGAAGGTCCGGCACCGCGCCCCATGGACCGCGCTAAGGTCGAACTTTCACCCGACGGGCAGATTCTGGTCGATGTTTCCAAGCTGTATCAGTGGCCTAAAGGCCAACCGAGCCAGTTCAATGACGACGGTTCGTATTTGAGGACCTAGGGTTTGAAGTCTGCGTTCGTGGAGCAATGGATTGGGGCTTCGTTGAGCACAGCTCCACCCAAAATCGTTTTCCGATAGTTGCATCGCCGAGCGGCATCGAGGAGCAAATGGCTGACGAGAACAAGAACGGCAAGAACGGGAACCAGGCAAGCCTGCTGGTCAAGGTAAAGGCTGGCATCAAGGAAGACGTCCAGTCACTTAAGACCGATCTGCCGGCGAAGGCTAAAGAACAGATCGAAGGCCTGAAAGATCCGACCAAGACCCAGGTCTACACCTCTATCTTCCGCCATAAGCACGACGATACGCCGCGCAATCGCGCGCTGGGCGTGCTATCCAACGTTTTTCTGCACCTCCATCCGGCCAAGATCAATCGCGACGCGGTCCGCTACAGCTACACCTGGGGCATGGGCGGAATCACTTTCTACCTTTTCATGGTACTGACCTTCACCGGTGTGCTGCTGATGTTCTATTACCATCCCAGCAAAGTGCAGGCGTTTCGCGATGTACTCTATCTCGAGCACGACGTGCCTTTCGGAAAAATTCTCCGCAACATGCATCGATGGGCAGCCCACCTGATGGTGATCGCAGTCTGGCTGCACATGTTCCGGGTGTTCCTCACGGGCTCGTACAAAAAGCCGCGCGAATTTAACTGGAACGTCGGCGTGATCCTACTTGTCTTGACGCTGCTGCTTTCGTTTACCGGATATCTGCTGCCAGACGATCAGCTTGGATTCTGGGCGGTAACGGTGGGCACGAATATGGCCCGTGCGACGCCCCTGCTGGGCCATGAAGGCCCATTCGGCAAGATGCTCGGCATGACGCCATACAACGACGTGCGCTTCGGACTGCTTGGCGGATCGATCGTCGACGCCAATGCATTGTTGCGGTCTTACATCTGGCACTGCATCGGTATCCCGATTGTGGCGTCAATTTTCATGATTGTTCATTTCTGGCGAGTACGGAAAGATGGCGGCATCTCGGGCCCTGCGCCGGTGATGCTCGCCGAGGAAGCGGATAAGCCGCGCAAGAAAGTGGAGTAGAACCACCGTCGTTGGCCCTTGTTCGTTGGCCTCAGAACAAGACGAACGACCAACGGCCAGCATCAATGGCAGGCAGCTGCTAAGACCTCGGAGCACTTATGGATTGGCGACAACTTTGGGATATCGCGTCCACCCCTGACAACGTCCCTATCGTCGGGCTGATTCCGCTGCTCGCTTTCTACTGCTACCTGGCATGGAAACAGGCGAAGGCCAATGACGAGCTGATCGGCGAGCTCGAAGCCAATCCCGCGATGGCTAAGACCCATCACCGCAAGACCTGGCCGTTCCGGCCCGGCTGGCAAAAAGAAATTCACGTTTGGCCGTTTCTGCTGCGCATTGAATTCCTGGCCGCAATTATCGTCACTATCGTGCTGATGGTCTGGTCGATCACGCTGAATGCTCCCATGGAAGAGCCGGCCAATCCCAACCTGACCATGAATCCAGCGAAGGCGCCGTGGTATTTCCTCGGGCTACAGGAGATGCTCGTCTACTTCGATCCATGGATTGCCGGCGTGGTGATGCCGACGCTGATCATCGTCGGCCTGATGGTGATCCCATACATCGACACCAACCCGCTGGGCAGCGGCTATTACACTTGGAAGCAGCGCAAGTTTTCCATCGGAACATTTCTGTTCGGGTTCATCATCCTGTGGGTCGCGATGATCATTATTGGGACTTTCATCCGTGGCCCTGGCTGGCAGTGGTTCTGGCCGGGCCAGACCTGGGACCACAACCGGCTGATCTATGAAGTCAACATCGACTTACCGGACATTTTTGGAATTGCCTCCAACCTCGGGAAGATTATTTTCGGCGCGGTTATCGTCGGAGGCTACTACCTGCTGGGCGGGTTTGTGGTGCATGCGCTATTCCGTCGCTACAATCCAAAAGACTACCAGCGCATGAGCTTGCTGCAGTACTCGACCATGATGATCTTCATGCTCACCATGATCGCGCTACCGCTGAAGATGATGTTGCGGCTTGCATTCAACATTAAATACGTGTGGATTACGCCCTGGTTCAATGTTTGACGGCGTCGTCGGCCGTTGGTCTTTGGTCGTTGGCCAAAGACCTCACGGTTAAGAATTTACCAACGACGAATGACCAACGACTTGCAGAGAACGACCAACGACTCCTAGGAGGATTCGGTGCCAGAACAACCAATCCCCGATCAAGACCCCGTAGTTACGAAGTCTTATGCGACGTACTACGTCGTCTCGATGATCCTGTTGATGGCGACCCTGTTCTGGGCGCTGTGGGACGAGGGTGTGGGGCAGCGTCCGTGGAAGGCCTTCCAGCAGGAGTGGAAGGACCGCTACGGCGCTTTCCTCAAGACTGCGAAGTCAAGTTCGGCTCAATCCGAAAAGGAAATTGAGCAGAGTCCTGAGTACCAAAAGCTCGCGCAGGCGGCAAAGGATGCTGAAGCAGTCTCCCGCCCTCGCCGGGAAGAAATTCAGAAACAGATTACCAACCTCAGCGCGCAGATTCTGTCGGTGCAGAATGTTTTTACCGACCGCCGCGCCTACGTCAACGCGCTAACTTATCAGCTGGAAACCGATACCAGCGCTTCGGGTAAGAAGAGCAAGCAGAAAAAGATTGACGACTACAAAGCCCGGCAAGCCACGGTTGAATTTCCTGACAGGCACAAAGAAAAGCTCGACTTCCACCAGCTAGAAGGCAGATACAACGACCTCAAGGCTGAACGTAGCAAGCTCAGTGCCGAGTTAGGGGACGTACTGAAGCCGGCCAGCGATGCCAGCACTGCCCTGAGCGCTTATCTCACCGACCACATGGTGGATCTGAAGCCGGAGCAGATTGAAGGTCTGCGCAAAAAGACCTCTGAACTCGATCCTGCGATTGTGCAGATCAATATTCCGGAAGCCAACATTGTCGACCGCTGCGAATCCTGTCACATGGGCGCGCGCGAGCCGGTGCGGATCAGCGAAGCCGCCATGCGGGTGAAGGGCAAGAAGTCCGACGAGTACTCCCGCGCCTTTACCAGCCATCCCGAGCCTGAACTACTGAAGCTTCACGATCCCGAGAAGTTTGGCTGCTCCACCTGCCACCAGGGCAACGGCCGCGCCACCACCAGCCTGGACAAGGCCCACGGCAACTACGAACACTGGCTGTGGCCGCTATTTCCGAAACAGAATGTGGAAGCCGGATGCCAGACTTGCCACTCCGCCGACATGGTTTTGGCCAGTGGTGACGTGCAATGGCAGGTTATCAACGAGGGCAAAGATCTGTTCCGGCAGCGTGGCTGCATGGGCTGTCACCGCTACGAAGGCTATGACCGCGAGCCGGAAGACATGAACTCAGTCAGCCAGCAGATCAAGCAGTTCGACACGCAGAAGAAGGATAACTTCAAGCAGACCGCCTACCTGATGAAGCAGGCCGACAGCGCTTCCAACAATGAAGAAGCTAATCGCCTGAACGAAAAAGCGGTCGCCCTGAAAGTAGAGAACAGCAAGCTCGACGGACGCATCAAGCAACTCGACTACCAGGCCCACAGCCTGATGGAAGATATGAAGAAGGTCGGACCGAACCTGAAAGATGTCCGACTGAAGCTCAATCGCAACTGGATTCCGGTATGGCTGAAGAAGCCCAGCGATTTTCGTCCGACGACCAAGATGCCGAACTTCCGTCTCAACGACGAGCAGATTCGGTCGATCTCAGCCTACATCTGGCAGACGGCATTTACCGATGCTTTGCCCAAACGCAATCCAGGGAATGCCGACCACGGCAAAGAGCTGTTCGAGACTCGCGGCTGCCTGGCTTGTCATTCCATCGGAGAAGGCAGCCAGACCCTTGGCGGCACCTTTGCGGCGAACCTTACGCGCGTTGGAGAGAAAGACAACTACGACTACCTCGTGCGCTGGGTACACAATGCCCGCGAGCGCACGCGGCCTTACTGTCCGCTTGAGAAAAAGGATATCGGCCCGGAGGACTACGCCAAGAAGGGCCTGCCTTACCAATTTGACCTGCAGCACAGCCAGTGCCCCAACGACGGTCACGAATTGCAGGTGCAGAACATGACGGTGATGCCTAGCCTGCGCTTGAGTCCCGAAGACGCGCAGGACATCGCCTCTTACCTGATCAGCCAGAAAAAGCAGGAGCCATCCGCGTATGCCGACGCTTCGTACATGGAAGATCCGAAGTTAAAGGCCGAAGGCGAGAAGTGGGTGCGTCACTTCGGTTGCGCAGGGTGCCACGAGATCTCCGGCTTCGAGACCGAGGGCCGCATCGGCACCGACCTGACGGTCGAAGGCAGCAAGCCGATCGAGCGCCTCGATTTTGCGCTGTTCACCGAGATCGCGCAGCGCGGTGGCAAAGGCGCTGAGCCGATTAAAGATCCCGAGGATCTGGTTCGTCTGCCCGAGGGTCCGGCGAAAACAGCCTGGTACGACCATAAGGGATTCTTTGAACACAAGTTGGCCGAGCCAAACGTTTTCGACGCCGGCAAGGTAAAGGCGGAAGAAGAAAAGCTGCGCATGCCTAACCTGCACCTGAACAAAGAACAGATTCAGGCGCTGACCACGTTCCTGCTTGGCAGCGAGGAAACCTCGTTGCCTGCCGCCTACAAGTACAATCCGCCGGATGCTCGGCGCGATATTCAGGAAGGCTGGTGGGTGGTTAAGAAGTACAACTGCATGGGCTGCCACCAGTTCATTCCCGGACAACGCACCATTCTGATGGGGATGCAGCAATACCAGGATGCCCAGGAACAATTGCCGCCTAAACTCTTGACCGAAGGTGCGCGGGTCGATCCGGAATGGTTGCGCCGCTTCCTCTCCAACCCGTCGCTGAGCACCAGCGACACCAACCGCAATGGCGTGCGGCCTTATTTGAAGGTCCGCATGCCCACCTTCTCCTTCTCGGAGAACGAACTGCGCAAGCTGGTGCGGTTCTTCGAGGCATTGTCGCAACAGCCGCTGCCTTATATTCCGGAGCAGGTGCCGACGCTGACCGCCAAAGAGAACGACATGGCGCGAAGCCTGTTCTCGAGTACTGCAGCACCATGCCTGAAGTGTCACGCCACTGGGGACGCGAACCACGATAAAAACGCTACCGCACCCAACTTCCTGCTGGCTAAAGAGCGTCTAAAGCCGGACTGGGCAGAACGCTGGATTATTGACCCCCAGGCAATCAGTCCCGGGACGTCGATGCCGTCGGGACTATTCCGGCGCGAGAACGATCACTGGGTATTTTCTGGACCGACGCCGCCGTCGTTCCAGGGCTACGACCAGGACCACAGCAAGTTGCTGATCGACTACATCATGCAGCTCACGCCGGAAGAGCAGCGTCGGGTTTCGGCAGCCATGGGACGAAGCAGCGCCGCCATGAAGACTCCAGCTAAGCAACACCAGGCGCAGGCGGGGCAGGGAATTGCCGCAGGCGGCCGCGGTTCGCGCTAAAATGTTTGCCGGGTAAAAAAGGGTTTTTAGATCACTCTTAACCAATACGAAAGGTCGAAATCATGAACCGGATGAAGACTTGGTTAGCAATGTTCAGCCTCTGCATTCTTGGTCTGTGGATGCTCGCAGGCTGTAGCAAGAAAGAAAACACCAACGAAGAGCAGACCTCCTCTCCCACCTCAGAAGCCAAGCCGGCGCCAGCCTCAGCGCCAATCGACCCCGCAACCGCAGCCAGCGTAAGCGGCAGTGTAAAGCTGGAAGGCACGGCCCCGAAGCCGGCCAAAATTGACATGAGCCAGGACGCCGGCCTGCAAGGGCACGAACCAGTCCGAGAATATAGTTGCCGATGGCGGCAAACTTGGCCAACGTTTTCGTCTACGTGAAAGAAGGCCTGGGCGATCGCACGTTCGATGTCCCCAAGGATGCTGTAGTCATCGACCAGAAGGCTGCCGTTACCACCCGCACGTCCTGGGCGTCATGACCGGACAGAATGTCGAGATTAAGAACGACGACCCCACCACTCACAACATTCACCCCACGCCGAAAGACAACCGCGAGTGGAACGAATCGCAGCCGCCCAAGGCCGCTCCGATTGAGAAGACCTTCGCCCGCGAAGAAATCATGCTTCCCGTGAAGTGCAACCAGCATCCCTGGATGAAGATGTACGTCAACGTGGTAAAGAGCCCGTTCTTTGCTGTGACCGGCGAAGATGGCAAGTATGAAATCAAGGGCCTGCCGCCGGGAGACTACACTCTCGCTTTCGTCCAGGAGAAACTGGGGACGCACCGACGCAAAAAGTCACTCTGGCGCCGAAAGACAGCAAAACAGTGGACGCCAGCTTCAACAGTACAATAGCTGATTGAGCCTGTGTAGGGACGGGTCTTCGAGCCCGTCCCCGCGGCGTCAAGGCGGCCACATTGCGCTTAAGGAGCACCGGCCCTGAAGTCCATTTCTACCCCGTACAACCGCGCCCTGCACGGGTTTGCTGTGTGTGTGGCGTGCGCTACCTTCCTCTTGATCATCGCCGGCGCGCTGGTTACCAGCAACGACGCCGGGCTTTCCGTCCCTGACTGGCCGACCTCGTTCGGATCCTTCTATAAGATTCCTCGCATGGTCGGCGGCGTGCGCTTCGAACACACCCATCGCATGATCGCTGAGTTCATCGGCCTGTTGACGATTGTGATTGCCATCTGGACCTGGCGCGCCGACCGGCGCCGCTGGATGAAGTGTCTCGGCATTGGCGCTCTCGGAACCGTGATTGCGCAGGGAGTGCTGGGCGGCCTAACTGTGCTGTATTTTTCTACCTCCCTCGATTTCGTCTGCGCACGCCGCTGTCGCGCAGACGTTTTTCTGCATCGCCGTCTGCATCGCGCTCTTCACTGGGCGTCAATGGGTAGAGGAAGTTCCGCGAGTCGAGCTCGACATGCGCCGTCCCAGCCTGCAGACGCTGACGCTGCTGTCAATCTTCATTCTTTATGTGCAGTTAATTCTGGGCGCGATGTTTCGCCACCACGGCCTCGAGTTGGTGGCCGCACGTGGCTGAATGCGATTGTGGTGGCCTTCGTGCTCTCCTGGACGGCTATACGCGCGTTGTCGCAGTACGCCAAAATCGATGATGTCAGGCGACCCGCCATCACGCTGCTTTCCCTGCTTATAGCCCAGCTGTGCCTCGGCTTCCTGGCATTCCTCACCCGGGTCGCCTGGGGCAAAGACGCGGTTCAGCCGGAATTGCCCATGGTGATATCCACCGTCGCCCACGTCGCCATGGGAGCTCTGATCCTGGCAACCGCCGTCGTGCTCGCGATTCAGGTTTGGCGGCATGTGCCGGTGGCTTTTGAGGAGCGGGTGGCGAGTGGCGGGGAAGATCCGGTGGCGGCGTAGAGATTTCCCACCATGCTTTTGGACAGCCCCCACCTGGTTGTCCTCAATCCTCTAAACTCCACCCACCTGCGTTAGAATGACCTGTGGCTTCCAACTCCTCCACGATAGATATAGTCGGATCAGAGCCGCCCTCACCCAGCCTACCGGCGTGATTTCCGTTCAAGGGCTAGTTCACCGCTACGATCAGCGCACCGCGCTCAATGGCGTGTCTTTCGATGTTCAGCCGGCGGAGCTGTTTGGCTTGCTCGGCCCCAATGGCAGCGGTAAGACCACGCTGTTTCGGATCCTTTCTACCCTGATGGTTCCGACGGCGGGCCGGGCCTCGATCCTCGGACACGACGTCGCCAAGGATCCTAACGCCTTGCGCCGTCAGATCGGCGTAGTTTTTCAGGCGCAAAGCATCGACGTGAAGCTTACTGCTGCTGAGAACCTTCGCCATCAAGGCCATCTTTATGGCTTGCGCGGCGCGGCGCTTACGGCTCGCATCACCGAGATGCTATCCCGGGTGGGCCTCTCCGATCGCGCTAACGAAAGGGCCGAATTGTTTTCCGGCGGGATGCAACGCCGCCTTGAACTGGCGAAGGGCCTGCTGCATCATCCGTCAATCCTATTGCTCGACGAGCCGACCACGGGCCTCGATCCGGGGGCCCGCCGCGATGTCTGGCAGTATCTGAAGAGCCTGCGCGACGAAGAGCGGGTTTCGGTGATTGTGACTACGCACCTGATGGAAGAGGCCGAACGCTGCGACCGGCTGGCGATTCTGAATGAAGGCAAGCTGGTGGCACTAGGGACGCCGGCCACGTTGAAGCAGGAAATTGGCGGTGACGTGATCTTGCTCGACACTGCGGATGCCGATGCTCTTGCGGAAAAAATTCGCATCCGCTTCCGCCTTCATCCTCAAGTGCTGGATGGACAGGTACGACTAGAGCGCGAAAACGGCCACCGCTTTATCACTGATGTGATGGAAGCATTTCCGGGCGAGATTGAAGCAATTTCTGTCAGCAAGCCGGCGCTGGAAGATGTCTTCATACGCCGCACCGGGCACAAATTCTGGACCGAAAAGATCTAGATGTGACGCGGGCACCTTCGCCCGCGCAGGAGCGGCAAGGGCCAAAAAATCGAAATGGCAACCCAAACCACCACTCTTCCGATCGACACCGGCGGAAACCCAAGCCGGGTGCTGCTGCCCGCTTATACTCTCTGGCTGCGCGAGATCGTTCGCTTCTATCGCCAACGTTCGCGGGTCGTCGGCGTAATTGCTTCGCCGGTTATCTTTTGGCTGGTGATCGGCTCCGGCTTTGGCACATCCTTTCGCGCCGGGGATGCGGCAGGTCAACAACACTACCTTGACTACTTCTACCCCGGCGCGCTGATCATGATCGTGCTCTTCACCTCTATCTTCACCATGATGTCGGTGATCGAAGACCGTAAGGCAGGGTTCTTGCTATCGGTGCTGGTGGCACCAGCTTCGCGTTCGGCGATAGTCCTGGGTAAAGTACTGGGCGGCACAACGCTCTCCACTATTCAGGGCTTGATCTTCTTGGTCTTTGCTCCGTTCGTCGGGGTCCACATCAACGCCGGCCAATTCCTACTGGTCGCGCTCACCGTCTTTCTGGTGTCGTTCGCCCTGACCGCGCTCGGTTTCTCGATCGCTTGGCCGATGGATTCCAATCAAGCCTTTCACGCCATCATCAATCTTTTTCTGATTCCACTGTGGCTGCTCTCCGGCGCATTGTTTCCGCTAACGGGAGCTTCGGGTTGGATACGCACGCTTATGTTGGCTAACCCCCTAACCTACGGAGTCGAGGCTTTGCGGCTGCTGCTCTACCCTGGCAGCACTGGCTTGGTCAGCCTTTTCTCAGCGATGGCGACGCTCCTGCTGTTCTCGCTTTTCATGTTCGGCTTGGCCTTCGTGATGGTCAACCGTCGCACCACCAAGCCCGCCGCATGACCGCCATCCGTTTGAAAATCGATGTGTCAGCGAACCGTGGGCGACCAGGCATTTCGCGACCTGAAGCAGTTTGATGAGATCGTTAGCGCTTCTTTCGGTCCGAAGTTTGGATCAAGTGGCGAGTGCAAACATGCGCCAGAGACTCGGCACGCCAGGGGTGAATGGATCGGCGCTGAGGTCGAACTTCAGACGCCGCTACTGGCTCAATACGCCATTTCGCACTATTTGGAGCAAGACCGCGTTCTCGACGCCGACGTAGCCGACTGATATATTTTTCATCCGATGTCAGGGTCCCCCGAAATCGTAGTTCCCACCAAGCCGCACCATCGCATGTCCACCAAGCAGCGCCTGTTGTTTTTCCTCACCGCGTGGCTGATCGTGCTGATGCCGTTCCTGTTCTGGTGGAACACCTGGTTCGGCCGCCAACTTTCCGACAAGAAGCTGATCGAATATCTTCACGACGACAAGAAGCCGCGTCACATTCAGCACGCATTGGTGCAGTTGGGCGAGCGTATGGATAAGCACGATCCTACCGTCGTCCAGTGGTATCCGCAGGTGGTGCAGTTGGCAGCTTATCCAGTGGAGGAGGTCCGCAATACCGACGCTTGGGTCATGGGACAGGACACCAGCGGAGCTGGTTTTCACGGGTCGCTTCTGAAGATGCTATCTGATTCTTCTCCGATGGTTAGGGGCAACGCCGCGCTATCACTTGTCCGCTACGGAGACGCCAGCGGGCGTGAGCAGATTGTCGCTCTGCTACGGCCTGTCGCTGTTACCGCGCCCCAAGCCGGAAAAGTTGTCGACACCAGCACCATTGGCATGGCCATCCATCAAAATGGTGTCGTTGCCAAACTTGACAGCGGCGAAGTGCGGTCGTCGATCGGTGGCCGGGTGCGAGATCTTTCCGTGAGAACGGGACAGACGGTCTCTGCAGGGGACCGTATTGCCGAGGTCTCGCCAGCGTCCGAACAGGTGTGGGAGGCCCTGCGCGCGCTGTACCTGATCGGAAGCATAGAGGATTTGCCGGCCATCACGCCTTACGAGCGCGAATTGCCGGATGTCTCCGATCATGTTCGCGAGCAGGCAGTGTTGACCGAGAAGTCCATTCGCGAGCGCGCCAAATAGCCTGTGAACTTCAGTGGTTTCGCTTCGCAACGCAGCCACTCCACTCAGGACAACCAATCAGAAATTCTCACTTGCGATAAACTTTCTAGACTCCATGAAGATTTGCATCCTAGGATTCGACTGCGCCGCCCCCGGAATCGCCTTCGAAGATCAGCGTCTCAAAAACCTTCGCCGCCTGATGGACAGCGGCACCTGGGGACGGCTCGAGAGCATCATCCCCCCATCACTGTGCCAGCGTGGATGTGCCTCTCCACCAGCCAGGACCCCGGCTAGCTGGGCGTCTACGGGTTCCGCAATCGCGTCAATCACACCTACAGCGGGCTAGGGATCGCTGATTCGCGTTCGATTCAAACTCCTGCCATGTGGGACTACCTCGCCGAGGAAGGAAAGCGATCGATCATTGTCGGCGTGCCACCTGGGTTTCCGCCACGCAAGATCAACGGCATCAGCGTCAGCTGCTTTCTGACTCCGGATTCCGACACCGACGAATTCACCCACCCGCCGGAAATCAAGAAAGAGATTAACCAACTCGTCGGCCATTATCCCCGGATGTTCCGGGCTTTCGCAGCCGATGACAAGGCCTGGCTCAAGGAGCAGATATAGCAATACGATGGTTGAAAGGCGCCGCCAAACAT
>CAWGQZ010000006.1:0-19003 GCA_963824805.1 uncultured Acidobacteriaceae bacterium
ACGAGCTGCGCGCGATGGTCGATACCTGGGCGGTGACGATGAACGTCAAGCCTGCGCGCGTCCAGTTTCGTGAGATGTACCGCAAGTGGGGTCGTGCTCGACCAAGGGCAACGTCACGCTCAACACGGCGATCTGCCACCTGCCGGACGCGGCTGGCCGAATATGTCGTCTGCCACGAGCTGTGTCACATGACGGTCCATAGTCACGGCAAGCGCCGTTCAAGCACTGATCGCCATTACATGCCCGACTTCGCCGAGCGGCACAAGGCGCTGCACAAGTTTATGCGCATCCCTCAAGATTAATCACCCCCACAACGTAACGACCGTTTTTGCAACGAGAACCGATGGCGCGGGCGCGATCAATCGCGCCACGGAAGACCGTTCGGTATTTTCGGGGAGAGTCGGTCGCCTGGCGCGGGCATGATGCATCATGCCCCTACGAAAAGCGTTGGCCGGGCGTTACGTCAGAAGAAGCGGGCCAGGAAATGGAAGTCGTCGCGCAGTTTGGGATAGAGGGCGGTGTATTCCTGGTAGAGCGCATCGTAGCCTTCGACGCGGGTCTGATCGGGCGTGGTGACGGCCCCATACCGCGCGGTACGGTCGCAGGCTTCGCTGCAGGTTGGCATAGACGCCTCGGCCCGACTCCGGCAAGTGAGCGCCGCGCCGACACTCGCCTGCTCCTTGAGGGCCGACTGCACCAGCGGACGGCTGGAACACGTCGGCCTGAATCTGCCGCCATACGCCGCTCTCGACGCCGCCGCCGGAGACGATATGGTCTCGGCGCTCCCGCCAAGCGCGAAGCTCAGCTCCAGCGCTTGCCGCAGCGCGAAGGATACGCCTTCCATGATCGGCCCGCGCCAGATGCCCGCGCGTGTGGTGATAGCTCAGGCCAATGAACGCGCCGCGTGCCAGCGGATCCATGTGCGGCGTCCGCTCGCCAGACAGATACGGCAGAGTAGATCAGGCCGTCTGCGCCAGGGGCGATGTCGGCGGCTTCGGCGCTGAAGAGTCGGATAGGCGTCGCGCGACCCTCCAGCCCGGTAATGCCGCGCAGCCAGCGCAGGTTCAGTCCGGCGGCGAGGATATCCTGGCGCCCAGCACGTAGCCCATCTCCGGCGCGGCGTGATTGAAGACATGCAGTCGGGGTCGGTCTTGAGCGCGCCATCCATGCGGAAAGGCGTGAACACCTGCCCGCCGCTGCCCGTCGTGACCGCCGCGCGTCCCGGCTCGATCAGCCCGTTGCCGACCGCCTGCGCGGGCTGATCGGCGCAGCCAGCGACGATGGTAATGCCCGCTGGCAAGCCCAGTCTCGGCGGCGGCCTCGGCGCGAAGCGTCCCGGCTACCTGCGGCGAGTCGAGAACGGGCGGGAAAATCGCTCTTCGGGCAGGCCGGCGCGGTGAGATGATCTCCGTCGCCCAATGGCGCGCGCCGACGTCAAACAGTCCGGATGCCGCCGCGTCGCTGACGTCGGTGGCCGCGTCGCCAGTCATCTTGAGCCGGATGTAGTCTTTGGGATGGACAAACCGATAAACCCGCGCGAGTAAGGCGGGGTCGTGCCGCGAGAGCCATAACAGCGTCGGCCCCATGAAGCCGACCGCGGGCAGCGTCCCGGCGCTTCGAGCCAACTTCATAAGCGTCTTTGGCGCGGTCGGAGCCGGTTTCATACAGATCTCGTGCTCGGTCGCCAAAGCTCTCGATGCGTTCGACCAATCGGTCGCGAAGTGGATCCAACAGATATAGACCGGTGCCGAGCAGCACGTTTAATAGCGTCTTGTTGCTAACCTTCTTCATATCAATCCTCCGGACGAATAGTCGCCAACATAGAGATGCGGGAAGGGGCCTAGCCGATGGTACTGAAATCGGAGGGGAAATATAAGATTTGTGGGGATTTGACCCAAATCGGAACATGGCTGGGAGGGGAAGCCGCGCCGTGTGGGTCTGCAAACTACTTTACTGAAACGTCGGCTACGTCCAGGGTGGGGTATTGGCCGCTCCAGTCGGTGCTGACGTGTTCGAAAGTGATACGAAAGGGTTTGGACTGGCTGGGAGCTAAGGGAGATGCGCTTAGATCCACCGGATTCGGATAGGGGCCGCTGCTGTCGATCACGTAGAGTGGTATGGTTTCGGCTTGTACGACCTGTCCTAAGGAGTCTTTAAAGGTGACCTGGGTCACCACGTGAGTGACGGTTTTATCTCCGCTGTTGGTTACCTTGCCTCCCACGTAAGTTACAGAGGCCCCAACAAAATTCTCGGCGGTGCTCATTTTGACGTCGGAGATCTTGATATTTGCCGCGTAAGGCGGTGGACCGGTAACGGTTTTGGGCTCGTTTCGCGACAGCCAGGCGATGATTCCGACGACGATCACCACCAGGACGATACCAACCAGAATCGGACGCCAATGCGTCTCGTTGGTTTCGCCCAGGGATGGTTGTTCGGTTAGCCCTTCCATGGGGAGATTGTATCTTGAATACTGCCGTTGGTCGTTCGTGGTTGGCCGTTGGCCTACGACTGACTACTCTCCGCCTACCATCAGGCCATCGATACGAATTGTGGGCGATGCCATGGAGCCACGGAATTCAAGGTCGTTGGCGATTTCGGAAATGTTGAAGAACATTTCTTTGAGATTGCCTGCCACCGTGATTTCTTCTACCGGATATGCCAGTTCGCCGCCGGAAATCCAAAGGCCCGATGCACCACGCGAATAGTCGCCGGTCACCAGGTTTGCGCCGTGGCCAAGAAACTCGGTGACGTAGAGGCCTTCCGGAATTTCCGAAATAATCTGCTGCGGCGTCTTCGCGCCGGGCTCCAGGAAATAATTGCCGGGACTGATCCCTGGAGTACCCGCAAGGCCACGGGATGCATTGGATGTGGTTTGAAGGCCCAACTTCTTGGCGGTGTAAGTATTCAGCAGGTACGACTTCAGAACGCCGTTTTCGATGACCACGGTACGGCGAGTAGGGATGCCTTCCCCATCGAACGGGCTGGTGCCAAAACCACCAACCAGGGTGCCGTCGTCGATGACGGTGACGTGATCAGCGGCAACTTTTTGCCCAAGCTTTCCCGCCAGAAATGATGCGCCGCGGTATACCGAATCACCGTTGATGCCTTCGAAGATGTGGCCCAGGATCGAAGCGGCTACCTGTTGATCGAAGATGATGGGAACATGCGCCGTCTTTACTTTGCGTGCGCCCAGGCGCCGTAGCGTGCGTTCAGCGGCCACTTTGCCTACGTGCTCGGGAGATTCGAGCCGGCCGATGCTCCGCGCTACCGAGTACCAATAGTCGCGTTGCATCCCGCCATCCTCGGTCTGGGCAATGGGCACTGCAGATATCGAACAGTAGGACCGGCGATACTCACCGACGAAGCCGTGCGAATTGGCGAGAACTTTGTGGCCGGTGGCGGCGTCGAATGATCCGCCGTCGGAATTCTTTATGCGGGGATCAACGGTCAGCGCGGCACTTTCAGCTCGCCGCGCGTAGTCGATGCGCTCTTCACCCGGAAGTGAGTAAACGTCGGCGGAGTACAAATCGAGATCGCCGGAAAGTGAACCCAACTGCGCCGGTTCCGGGATTCCGGAGAACGGATCTTCGGAGGTAATCATGGCCAGTTCGAGCGCCGAGTTCAGCATGCGGTCGAGGCCTTCGCGCGAGAAGTCGCTGGAATAGGTGCTGGCGGAACGCTGGCCGCGGAACACGCGCACGCCTACAGCGCGGGAGCCGGCTTCTTTCAATGTTTCCACCTGGCCGAGGCGGACGAGGGTGGAGAATTCGTCGCCTTCGCGCACCACGCATTCCGCGGCAGTGGCGCCGCCGGCCACGGCGCGACGGACTATGTCCTGGGCAAGGTCTTTCAGGTCAGTTGCTAGTTTCGTTTTTTCAGTTTCCAGCTGCGTGTGTGACATGGGTCCTTAGCTGTCTGGCGCTGCGAAAAGCAGATTCCGCACGCGATGCAGCCGCGCTTCGGAATGACAAGATTAGAAAAAGAGCTGAGTGACTCCGCGCTACCCGTGGGCGGCTTTTATTGCATGAACCCGCCCGGATCCTTTCGGGCGGTGCCGCCGACGGTCAACCGGTCAATTTTTATCGTCGGGATGCCGACGCCCACTGGGACAGATTGTCCGTCCTTGCCGCAGGTGCCAACACCCTCGTCCAATTTCAGATCGTTGCCAACCATGGAGACCCGGGTGAGAACATCCGGGCCGTTACCGATCAGAGTCGCCCCTTTTATCGGAGCGGTGACCTGACCGTTCTCGATCAGATACGCCTCCGATGCCGAAAAGACGAACTTGCCGTTGGTGATGTCGACTTGTCCGCCGCCGAAATTCACCGCGTAGACGCCGTTCTTCACCGAGCGAATGATGTCCTGCGGGTCGTCGTCTCCGGGCAGCATGTAGGTGTTGGTCATGCGGGGCATGGGGATGTGCTCATAGCTCTCGCGACGTCCGTTGCCGGTGTTGGCCATGCCCATCAGACGAGCGGAAAGCTTGTCGCTCAGGTAGCCCTTCAGCGTGCCTCTTTCGATCAGCACGGTTTCCTGGGTACGGTTGCCTTCGTCGTCGACGTTGATGGACCCTCGCCGCCAGGGCATGGTTCCGTTGTCGACCACGGTGCATTTGTCACTGGCAACTTTCTTACCGATCAATCCGGCGAATGCTGAGGTCTGTTTACGATTGAAGTCAGCTTCCAGACCGTGACCGACAGCTTCATGCAACAGCACGCCGGGCCATCCTGGACCGAGAACAACTTCCATCTCTCCGGCCGGAGCCTCACGCGCGTCAAGTTGCAAAATAGCCTGGCGGGCGGATTCTTTCGCAAAATACTCTGGCGTCTTGTCTCCGAAAAAGAAATCCAGCGCTACGCGACCGCCACCGCCGGAACTGCCCCGCGCGGAGTTGGTTTCTGTCTTGGCAATGCAGCTGACGTTCATGCGCGCCAGGGGCTGAGAGTCTTCGGCAAAGGTCCCATCCGATCCGATCACCAGAATGTTGCGAAGCTCATCGTGATAACTGGAACGAACTTCTTTGATCCGCGAATCGAAAGCGCGGGCGGCTTTGTCAGCGCGCATGACGAGTTCTACCTTAGCGCTGATTTCTGCGTCGACCGACGGCAAGGTAATCGGATAGAGGCTGCGGGCAGCTTTGTCCTGAAATCCCATCGTAGGCGTCTTGGCCGGGCCGGTAGCGATCAGCGCTGCGGTGCGGGCAGCATGCAGAATGCGCTCCGGAGAAAGGTCATCGGTGTAGGCATAGCCGGTGCGCTCTCCGGTGACCACGCGGACGCCACAGCCTACCGAAATCCCCTGCGACGCCGACTTCACCATCGACTCGTCGACAGAAAGGGCAGTCGAAGAAAGGTACTCAAAATAAAGATCGGCATACTCGCCGCCGGCCGATAAGGCAGCCGCCAGATAGTGTTCCAGGTCGCGCTCGGTGAGGCCGTAGTGCTCGAAGAAAAACCGATTTTTGTCCACTTTTATTGGATGTCCTAAACGCGGGAAAGACTCCCCGGCAGTGAATTCATTATCCCATAGCGCCTCCGCCGAACTTCTCGCGATGTTCATTCGTCACAGACAAGCGGCAATCGTTGGTAATACCGTGGGCCCATGACTCCTCAAGCCCAGGCTCAAACGCTTGAAGACTTCCTGATGGGCGCTGCCGATGCCCTTGTCCTAGAAGATGGAATGGTGGCGTTCGACCTGGCGCAGGCCAAATATTCCATCTCAGGAGAGACCCATGTTCATCGCACGCCAGTACAGCGGCACCCGCAACACCTGGAAGCCGGTTGAGCGCTTACTGCAGCCGATCACTAATTTATCCTCCATTTGCGATACAGTGAACTCGAGGTGTAAACCAAGGCATGCGCATGACTCGGACCCGCATGGTGACTCTCCTGACCATGCTGATTGTGTTGGCCGCCACCCTCGCAGGTACCCTTTTGACGCGCGGGGTGATGGCCGATCTCCCCTTTTTGCAGGCCAGGAAGGGCGACTGGACGGGAGCTTATGTGGCGCCAGGCATTGTGGACCAAAGGCCCTGGCAGACCGCGGTAACTCTGGCGGCATTGGCCCAATCGGCGGAAGAGAAAGATCTCGCCCGCGAGGCCGAACGCCTGGCTGACCATGAAGTTGACCAGGCATTCTCGCAGTCTCTGCGGCAGGCGAGTCTCGATAAGCCGAAGCTGAGCGGCAAGGCATTGGCTTTGCAGCAGCGGGTCACGGAGCTTCAGGAGACCGTCAAGAACGATGAGGCTCGGGTCGCAGCGCTCTCGGCAGCAGGCAAGACACCTGCGGGCGAAGTCTCCAATACCAGCGATTTGGAGATCGCAAAAGCGCAACTTGGCCTCGATCAAAACGAACTGGCCGATTCCATCGAAGACCTCTCCCGAGAAAGCGGATCTCAGTTGGTCAAGCTTCAACAGGAGCTGGCGGCACGCCAGGCCGCGGTGAAGCAGTACAAGGACAATGCCTCGAACGACGGTGGACAAACCGCCGTCGCGACCGCCGAACAATACACGACTCTTGCACAACAGATAGCAACCTGGGGATCCAACCGCAAGCGCAGCCAGCTGATCGCGCAGGCCGAGCAATTGGCCAGGGCCGACGTGGCCGCGCTGACCGGCGATCAGGCGGCGATGAAGGCGGAAGCCGCGGCGCATGCCAACAAAGCCGCTGCCGAATCCAGTGCGGAACGAATTGAACGGTTGCGCCGGACAAGCGACCAGCAAAACATCCTAAGCATCCTCAACGACCGCCTGGGTGCGCAACAGCAGCTGGTAGCGCTCTACGGGCGATGGGGAGCGCAGGTCGAAATACAGCGGAAGATCGTAGTTCATTTGATTTTACGGTCGCTGGCGTGGATTACTGCGATCTGCCTTCTGGTGATCCTCGCGGGCTGGATCCTGCAACTGGCGCTGGAGAAGATGGTTCGCGATCCTCGGCAAAAGCAGACCCTCAAAACGGTCTTGAATCTGGGAACGCAACTGGTCGGTCTCTTGCTGATTCTGCTGGTCATTTTCGGAGTACCCCAGCAGATGCCAACAATCCTCGGTTTAGCCACCGCAGGATTAACGGTCGTATTTCAGGATTTCATCCTGGCATTCTGCGGTTGGTTTGTTCTTATGGGGCCAAACGGCGTCCGGGTCAGGGACTGGGTAGAGATCGATGGTGTCGGTGGCGAGGTGGTGCATCTAGGCCTCTTCCGCACCTGGTTACTTGAGACGGGAAACTGGACGGCCACTGGCCATCCTACGGGGCGAAGAGTTTCCTTCCTGAATGGCTACGCCATACGCGGCAAGTATTTCAACTTTTCCACGGTAGGGCAGTGGATGTGGGATGAGATCAAGGTAACCGTTCCTCCCGGCACCGATACGCATGCGCTGATCAAGGGAATCTACGAAGCGACGGTGAAGATAACCGAAGCGGATGCCAAAATGGCGGAGGCAGAATGGAAGCGCGTGACCCGCGAAGAAGGCTCGCCCCAATTCAGCGCCATGCCGTCGGTCAATCTCCGGCCGGCGGGGACCAGCGTCGACATCGTGATCCGCTACATCACTCGCGCCGGAGTGAGGCTTGAGACCCGCAACCATCTCTATACGATGATCGTTGAGCTGATGCAGGGAGCGCCGAAAGCCTAGCGAGGCAAGCAGGCGCTAACCTATTACAAAAGGAGACCTCCGTCCTATGGCCCGAGATAGTTCGTTCCGCTGTGAACTCGAGAAGTCCACCGATAAAAGCGGGAATTCCGTGACGACCATCAAGTGTCATGGCGAACTGGTCATGGGGACCACCGACGAGATCAAGGATCTGGTCAGGCCACTCATTGCGCTTGGAGGAAGCATCGTTATCGATGTCGGGAGTGTTCGATACCTGGATAGCGCCGGACTCGGAGCACTGGTTGGTTTGAAGGCGTCGGCCATCAAGCAAGGACAATGTCATCTGGAACTCGCCAACATAACATCAGGCGTGCAAGAATTGCTGCGCATGACTCATCTGACGCAGATGTTTGTGCCGTGAGGCTCCTGCTGAGTGACTTCATCCAACGCATCAATGGCAGGAAATTCAACGCTTGGACGATCGGATGACGCTCGGTGAATTTACCGACGCCGAAAGGTAAATCCAGTGATCGATAGACGCTACTCCCTGGCTGATACCGCCAGTGCCATCGCATATCTGGAAGCGAGGCACGCTTCCGCGAAGGTCGTCATTACGTTCCAATAGTTGAGGGAACGCTGCCAGGTCTCCTTCGTTCCGGACCGGCCCGGCACCTTGACCGGCCAAACTCGCCCAGTACCGGATGGGGCTCTAGCTCTTGATTTCCCACCTCGCCGGCAACCTTGATTGCTGCGCGCTCCCATCTCCCATAAGATTGCTGCGCACGAAACTACAACCGTCATGCGCCTAGCCACTCTTGCTGTCTTTTTCTCACTGTTTCTCCCCACTGCCATGCCTTCCTCCGGCCAGTCAACCGACCTCGGGCAATCAGCCGCCGCAAGATCGCCTCACACCATCCGCGAATACTCTCTTCCTCCCGACAAACTGGAAAAGGCCCACGGCCTCTACTCGCTTTCCACCAAAGTCCAATTCGTCGACGCAGCCTACGGCTTTGCCATCCTGATTGCTGCATTGTTCCTTGCCGCCGGCGCAAAGGTGCGTGACTGGGCGGAAAGAGTCTCGGAACGAAAGTGGCTGCAGGGCCTGGTTGTTATCCCCATTCTCGCCATCGCCATCGCCATTCTCACCATTCCAGGAGACCTCTATCGCCACCACATCAGCATGTCCTACGGTCTTTCCGTCCAGGGCTGGGCTTCCTGGTGGACCGACTGGGCCAAAGGCCTGCTGCTGGCGGTAATCCTGGAAGCTCTTCTCGGTTCGTTGTTCTACCTGATGATCCGTCGCAGCCCCCGCCGCTGGTGGTTCTACGGATGGCTGGTTTGCCTGCCCATCATTGTGTTGGTGGTGTTTGTCTCACCGGTGATCATCGAGCCCATGTTCAATAAGTACGCGCCGCTGGAGCAGAAAAATCCGGAACTGGTTGACCAGATCGAGCGCGTGGTGAAGCGCGGCGGGTTGGAGATCCCGCGCAGCCGCATGTTCGAGATGGCAGCCAGCGAAAAATATACCGGCGACAACGCTTACGTTACGGGCTTTGGCGCTAGCAAGCGCGTGGTGGTGTGGGATACAACCGAGAAGCACATGACCAATCCCGAAATCATGTTTGTCTTCGGCCATGAGATGGGCCACTACGTCTTAAAACATATTGTGCAGGGAATAGTGGCGTGCGTTCGCGCTTTCGCTTCTTTTCTTCTATGTGAGTTATCGCGTCTCGGGATGGATGCTGCGCCGCTGGGGGGCCCGATGGCGGATCCGCGACATGAGCGACTGGGCCTCGCTGCCGCTGCTGGCCCTTCTTATGGGAATACTTTTCTTTCTGGGGAGTCCGATTGAAAACGGATTCAGCCGCCACCTGGAACACCAGGCGGACACTTTCGGTCTGGAAGTCATCCACGGTTTGACGCCGAATTCGCAGCAAGTGGCGGCCCAGTCGTTTCAGATATTGGGAGAAAATTGGCTGGAATATCCCTACATCAACGATTTCTTCGAGTGGTGGGCGTGGGACCACCCCACCACGCGCAAGCGCATGCACTATGCACAGGAATACGACCCGTGGTCACGTGGAGAGCAACCTGAATTCCTGAAGACGCCAGCCCAAAACCCCTAACCACGAAGGGCACTAAGGCTCGCCAAGAAAATCTCTGAATCCACCAGTTGATTCTGCTTGGTGTGGCCTTAGCGTCCCTGGTGATAAATGCGTTACTTCTCAGAGATTGTGGCCCAGGTGCCGATCTTGTCGTAATAGACCCGTAGTTCGCACTGCTTGGGAGCAATGCGTCCGAAGGAAACGTTTAGATGGTCGGAAGGCGATCCCAACGGCGCGCCCTCCATCTTGGTTCGCACCAAGTCATCCTTCTCGCTGTAAGTGCCGCCGGTATTTACATTCTTGTTGACGATCAGCGTCCATTCGCTCTTGTTGGGAATCAGGTAGAGGCTATAGGCCCCAACCGCCAAATCGACGTTATTGACGGTAAGCGGCGTCTGGGCAAATAAAAGGAGAGGTGAACCTCCCGGGGCCCAGACTTTTCCGTTCTGTGGGCGTGAACTATCCTTGATCGAGACCGGGTTATAACGGACGCTGACCTCGTTCTGGTCGGTGAATGTGCATATGGCCTGGGATTCTTCGCGTGGCCCATCCCGGCGAAGCCGAAACACATAGCAGGATGATGAGTAGTAAAAATCGCATTTCGTTTGTCCCCCCGAGGCTCAGCCCCGCAAACGGCAGAATTAAATTTGCGAGGATTCTATGGAGACTAAGGTGAAATACGCAAATGGAAATTTCGCGAATCTGGTTTTGTACGAATCAGAGACGCTAATAAGTGGGAAGAACAGGCCCTATCCGGCGCCGGTTTTGGGGTTTTCAATGCAAATTTGGTTCATTTAGCACAGTAAACCGTGCCTTCCAAATTGAATGTAAAATGTTCGAGCGATGACCTCCCAAGAAACTTCTAAGCAAATTTATGTGACCCAGACCGGCTTGCCGCTCTCGTTTCAGCTGCAGTGGCCCTTCCGTAGGTCGACCTCCGGGGCCGATTTTTCGTTCCTCCATGCCGATATCCGTCTGGAGAGTGCTCCCGGGCTTCATGCACCGGTTGCGGTCAATATGTCTGCTACCGTCCGCGAGGTCATGCCTTCGCTCGAGCCCAAGGACGCGGAAGGTCCGGTAATCAATTCACTGCGCAAGGAAGTCGACCGTCGGCAGATCGAGTTTGTGAAGTCGGGCAAGCTGGTACCGGTCAATTTTTCCAGCCGCCACTATGACTTCAAACGCAGCAAGTGGGTGTTTGGCAAGGCGACCGAGGACGACATCCGGCAACTGGTTTGCCGCAAGGTTTACTGGCAGACGAAATTGGTGGGCGGGCCGGTATGGATTGGCGATCCCACCGAGGCATTGTTCGTTGACACTACGCCGGGCCACATTTTGGAAGTAGCCCGCAGGCTGGCGGAAGAAGGTCTGCTGACGGTGGAAGGTGAGTATGCCTCGGCCAATGCGTCCCTGATGGCACTGGCGGAAAAGTTCGAGGCCGACATGCAAAGTGCCGTCGCAGAGTTAGAGAAGAAACACGCGTTTGAGAGAGGGTAGATACCCGAGGGAGTTGTTTACCCGGCTAGTTCTGCCGCTTCATGGCTTCTATCAGTTGGAATAGCTGGCTGCGGTCGGCCACCTCTATGAATGGCTTGCCCTGCGTGGTGTTGCTCACCACGTAGATCGTGGGCGTGTGATTGATTCCGACACGCTGTCCCAGGTTCTTGTCTACTGCGATCTTGGCCGCGAGGTCTCCCTTGGGGTCCACCACGAATGGCAGCGTGACTTTGTTGTCGGCAGCGAACTTCTCTGACATGGCCCGCAGGTTCTGCGGCGTGATTTCCAACTGGTGCTCGAAGACGAAATCGCGATAGGCATCGCCAAGCCGCTCGGAATGAGTGTCGAGATAGCGGGCAATAATGGCGGCATCCATCGACCAGTTATGCATCGGCAGCGGGAAGTCGTGCCTAACTAGGGGAATCTTGTAGGTCTTGGCGGCTTCGTTGAGCAGCGGGTTGGCGCGGCGACAGTCCGGGCACTGCAGGTCTTCGAAAACGATCAGGGCGACCTTGGATCCCTTGGGAGGTTTGAGCAGGGACGCGTCCTGGGCTGAGACAAACAGTGCAAACAAAAGGAAAAAAGCAACCAACGCTGAGTGCTTCATCTTCATAAATAAATTTAGATATCTATTTACCGGCTAATTCCTGTTTCACAATGTCGCTGACAACTTTGCCTTCCACCCGGATACCGGCTCCGGCAAAGCTGGCCATAACGGCTTTCATCACATTTCCCATGTCTTTCATGGCGGGAGGAGCGGGCATTCCGTTGATGACCGCGCGGACCCCAGCGCGGATGTCCTCTTCTCCAGCGGCTTTGGGAAGATAAGCCTCGATCATGACGATCTCGCGGCCTTCCTTGTCGGCGAGTTCGGTGCGCCCACCCTTGGTGAACTGTTCCACCGAATCTTTGCGCTGTTTGATCAGCGTGCTCAGGATTTGCTGCGATTCTTTGTCGTCGAGCGGCGCCATCTTTTCAATTTCTTTGTTCTTGAGGGCGGTCTTTACCATGCGCAGGGTGGACAGGCGCTCTTCGTCCCGCGCCTTCATGGCCGCGGTAATGTCTTTTTGAATCTGTTCACTCAAAGTCATTATTGGTCATTATATCTGCTATCGGATTCCTCGATTGATTGCAACGGGGATTCGCATGCTGGAGAGGGCCGGTTCCGGTTAAACTAAAAGGTCGCTCCCAACCACAAGGACTTGCCAGAGATGCTGCTGAAGAATCGTTTATTCACGCCCGGACCCACGCCTCTGCTTCCCGCTGCGCAGACTGCGATGGCGTCGTTTTCGCTGCACCACCGCACCGCCGATTTTCGCGCGCTTTTCACCCGCGTTCTGGCCGATATGAAGGACTTTATCGGCACCAAAAACGACGTTCTGGTTCTGGCCTCGTCCGGCACCGGCGTAATGGAAGGCTCGGTGTCGAACCTCACTTCTCCGGGAGACAAAGTTCTGGTTTTGACCGCCGGCAAGTTTGGCGAGAGGTGGCGCGATCTGACCAAGTCGTTCGGATGTGCGGTGGAGGTGATCAGCGCACCCTACGGCCAGACCTTTTCGCTGAATGAAGTGAGGGAAAAGCTTACCTCGGACGTTCGCGTGGTCTACGTTCAAGCTACGGAGAGCTCGACCGGCGCCCGGCATGACATTCAAGAGCATCGCCCAGTTGGTACGCGGCAAGGGCGACGATACGCTGTTGGTAGTCGATGCCATCACCGGCTTGGGGACGACGCACTTCGATGTGGACGGCTGGGGCATCGACCTCATCATCGGCGGATCCCAGAAGGCACTGATGATTCCTCCCGGCTTGGCCTATTGCGCGGTCAGCGAGCGCGCGTGGAAACGAACAGAAACGACCAAGTCCCCACGCTACTACTTTGACTTCCGAAAAGAGCGCAAAGCAGCCGCCAAAGGCGAATCAGCCTACACGCCCGCTACTTCGCTGTTCGCAGCCCTGGGGGCGGCCTTGGATTTTGTCCGCCAGATGGGTAATGGCGATCTCGCTGCCGGTCGCGAAGCACTGGTTAACAACGCGGAGCTAGCGGCGGAGATGACCCGCGCAGGGATTAAGGCCCTGGGGCTGGAACTGTTTGCACCGTCGGCCCCCGCAGCTGCACTTACGGCAGTCAAATCTCCGGCGGGACTCGACTCCAGCAAGATCGTGAAGGAATTCCGGGACAAGTTCTCCGCAGTGGTAGCCAACGGCCAGGGCGACGATATGAAGGGAAAGCTTTTCAGGGTCGCGCACATTGGCTACTACGACTACCTCGACACGATTGGCCTGCTGGCCGCATTGGAGCAGGTGCTGAGCAGCGTGACTGGCAAAGATGTCGAGTTCGGATCGGCAGTCCGGGCCGCGCAGGAAGTTTATGCGCGAAGTGCGCGGGAAGTAGCGGTCGGCGTATAGCGTCTCACCGTGGAAGCGTGGCCCTTTAGCGCCCGAATCCGGAGGCGCTAAAGTGCGTATCGAACGATGAGTGGGGTCGTCCGCCTGAGCGGACGCTTCCACGCTGGCTAAAGCCGCAAACTGCTAGAATTTCCTTTGTCTGATTCTTAGAGGTCAACCATGAAAATTAGAGGGACTGCAATCTTCGTCGTCGTGTGTGGGGTCGGGGTTAGCTTTGCCGATTTCCAGTATTCGCAAACCACCAAAATCACCGGCGGCGCCTTGGTCAGCATGACCAAGACCCTGGGCGTGTTCAGCAAGAGCGCCCGTCAGATGACCGATCCGCAAACATCCACCATCATGCTGAAGAACAACATGCTGCGGACGGAACATTCGGATGGGCGGATTGAGATCATCGACGCGGATGGCAAGCGCTTCATCACCATCGACAACACCAACAAGACCTACTCGTCGATGACCTTTGATGAGTTCAAGGCCGCGTTGCAGAAGGCACAGGAGCGAGCCAAGGAACAGCAGGCCAAGGAAGTCAGCAAGCATCCCGAGGCAGCTAATGTGAAGATCACCCCCAAGATTGACGTGCAGGAGACCGGCGCTACCCGTACCGTGTTGAACCTTCCTACCAAGGAAGTGAAGATGAAGATCGATATGCAGATGGAATCGACCGACCCGAAAGCGCAGGAGAAGGCCGAGAGCATGTCGATGACGGTCACTTCGGACTCGTGGGTTGCGGCTTCGATTCCGGGCTACGGCGAGGTTCGGGATTTTTACGTAAAGCTAGCCAAAGAACTGGATTGGCTGCCGGGAACGATGGGCAGCATGGCGGGCATGAACATGAATCCGCAGATGGGTCCGGCCATGGAAGAGTTCCGCAAGAGCTCGGTCAAACTACAAGGCATGCCCTTGTTGCAGACCATGACCATGGGAATGGGAGCGCAAGGCCAGCAGGCACAGGCGCCGCAAGCTCAGCCCACAGCTCAGCAGAGCGAAGACTCGAAACCTACGAGTGCGCGTGAAGCTCTCGGCAAGGGCCTGGGCGGAATGTTCGGCCGGAAGAAGAAACAGGATCAGGACAATTCAAACAATTCAGGGAATTCGTCAGGACAGTCATCGTCGAACAGTGGTTCGCTGATGGACATGCAGACAGAAGTCACTTCTTACTCCAGCAATTCGCTGGATAAGGGTCTGTTCGAGGTCCCTGCCGGCTTCACCCAAGTGCAGCGCGATCCCGACGAAATGTTTGGCGGACGCAAGAAGTAGTCGAAAGGGTTCACCCCGGAGATTCTGTAAACATGAAGGTAGTCATTGCCGAAAAAATGTCTTCACGCGCCACTGATCTGTTGCGTGAGCCTACGTGGGACGTCGTTACCCCGGAGCAGTTGAACGGAAATCTCCCGGCGCAATTGGAGACGGCGGATGCGCTGATCGTCCGCTCGGCCGTGCAGGTGAATGGCGATCTGCTGCAGCACGCCAAGAAACTGCGGGTCATTGGGCGTGCCGGGGTCGGCGTGGACAATATCGACCTGGAAGCCGCTACCCGCGCGGGTATTGCGGTGATGAATACGCCGGGAGCGAACGCAGTCGCTGTCGCTGAACAGACCATCGGCGTAATGCTCGCGATGGCACGCCATCTTGCACGCGCAAACACACTCATGCATGCCGGGAGGTGGGAAAAGAAGTCATTGCAAGGCACGGAGTTGCGCGGCAAGACGCTGGGAATCGTTGGCCTGGGCCGCGTAGGGATGGAAGTCGCACGCCGTGCCCGCGCTTTCGGTATGGAACTGGTCGGCCACGATCCCTTCATCTCGACTTCGATCGCGAAAGAGCAAGGCATCCGTATGGCGAGCCTGGACGAACTCTACGCCGTCGCCGACTACCTGACCCTGCACGTCGGCTTGACGTCACAGACCGCGGGCATGATCAACGCAGAGTCGATCATGAAGATGAAGCGCGGAGTCCGGTTGGTGAACTGCGCCCGCGGTGAATTGGTCGATGAGGCGGCACTGGCCGAAGCTTTAAAAGAAGGCGCGGTTGGCGGCGCCGCTCTGGACGTATTCGTCGAAGAGCCGCTCAAGAACTCTCCATTTACCGGGTTGGACAACGTAATTTTGACACCGCACATTGGCGGATCAACCAACGAAGCGCAAGAGGCGGTGGGATACCAGATCGCGCAGCAAGTGAAGGAATACCTCAAAGACGGCGTGATTCAGAACGCGGTCAACGTGCCTTCCCTATCTCACGATGAGTACGTGGAGCTTCAGCCTTACATCGTCCTGGCCGAGCGACTGGGGGCGTTTCTGGCGCAGGTCAGCGATGGTTCGCTAGTGGAGATTTCCCTGCGGTACAGCGGCCACGTCGCCGAGGGAAAGACTGAACTGATCCGCAATGCCGCGATCAAGGGAATTCTCAACCATCAGGGGTTGGAAGAAAAAGCCAACCTGGTAAACGCCGCTTCCATGGCCGCTTCTCGCGGATTGCCGGTGCACGAAGCCAAGAAGGCCAAGACCTCCGGCAGCACCGAGAGCGTGATCTCGCTTTTGCTCAAGACCTCGCGGGAAGAGCACATTGTGAAGGGATCAGTGATCCACAAAGCGGTCCCGCGCCTGATGCACGTGGACGGAATTGACGTAGAGGCTCCACTGGAGACAAACCTGATCTACATGCGTAACAACGATGTACCAGGCGTCATTGGGCGCGTAGGGACAATCCTGGGCGAGCAGAAGATCAACATCGCCAACTTCTCGTTAGGACGTCGTGTCGGTAGACCCAATTCGGGTGAGCCCAACGAAGCGATCGCAGTGGTGCATGTCGATGGGCGGGTCCCGGACAAGGTTTTGGACGAACTAAAGAAGGTGCCGGCTGTTCGCCAGGCAAAGGCGATTCTGCTGCTTTAGGTCTCCCGGCGCAGCTTGCGGCTTTCGGCCAGCAGCGCCATGGAGTGCATCAGGTTCTGCAGGGTCACGATTCCAACCAACCGCTGATCTTCCACAATCGGAATGATGCTGAGATTCCGCGAGGTAAGTTTGCGGAACGCTGACGCCAGCGATTCTTTCTTCTGCGCGACTTCGAAAATCCGATTCATCACCGCCTGAACGTAGCCATTGCCCTCAGATCTAAGCGCATCCAGAATCTTTTGTTTCGAGATCACGCCTACCATGTCTGTACCGCGAATAACCGGGAAGTCATCCTGCAAGGTGTGGACGGCCTTCTCAAGCGCGTCTTCCAGAGTATCGGCAGGCGATAATGTCGCGAAGTCGGTCAGCATTACGTCTTCCAGATGAACGGTTTCGAGCACCGACTGGAACACAGCGGAGCGCTCTTCCAGCTGCGCTGCCGCGAAGAGGAATAGTCCCACCAGGATCAGCCAGACATCCCAAATCCCGGCGAACATGAACGCCATGGCGAAAGTCTGACCGATCGATACCGCCCTCCGGGTGGCGCGGACCGGGTCCATCTTGCGGGCAAAGATTGCGCGCAGCACCCGCCCACCGTCGAGAGGATATGCCGGCAGCAGATTGAACAGTCCCAGAAAGATATTTACCCAGACCAGACTGCGCAGCAGATTGCTCGGGGTAACGTAAGGCCGCTTCCACAAATTCATTTCGGGCGCGATCGAAACCAGTATGCCGCCGGCGATGAAGCCAATCTAGCAGACTGATCGCCGGGCCAGCCATCGCAATGCGAATGTCACGTTTCCACGTATCGGGTGCTGGTATTGCGGTCTGGCGGGTTTCGTCCATTAGAGTTACTCCGCCGATAGGAAGCAGAATTACCGCCTTGGCTGGAATTCCAGCATGCAGGCCGGTCAGGGAGTGCGCCAGCTCATGAGCTACAACACAGGCGAAAATGATACCGACCAGGGCCAAGCTGCGAGGTCCGGCCGCCGCGGACGGGCTCGAAGTGGGGTTGGTCAAAAGCACAAAAAGGAACAAGAGGAAAAACGAGAGGTGAATGCGAAGTTCGACGCCAAAAAGACGGCCAGCCGGAATCGACCAATTTCTCATGAAAGTACATTTACTATTCTATAGCGTGAGAGCCAAGGCATTCACGATCGAGGACACGAAGGTACACGAAGGAAAAACTCCCAGGATCCCCCCGGTTAACCCATGAGAGTGATTGCCGGTAAATATCGCAGCCGCGTCTTACGCTCCTTGCCGGGGATGGATATTCGACCCACAGCCGACCGACTGCGCCAGACGCTTCTAAATGTGCTGACGGCCGGGAATCCGAATGCGCTTGAGGGCACGACTTGGATTGATTTATTTGCCGGAACCGGGGCGGTGGGGATTGAAGCGATCAGCCGTGGCGCGGCAAAGGTTCAATTTGTGGAGTCCTCAGCCGCCGCGGTGAGTGTCATTCGTCAAAATTTGAAGTCTCTGGGAATCGATTCTGGATTTGAGGTGTTGCAACAGGATGCAGCGCGGGCACTACCTAAACTCGGCGGACTCCCGGCCGACTTCGTCTTTCTGGACCCTCCCTACAGATTAGACGCGGCGTACAAACAGACACTAGACTTGCTGGCCGAGTCTCCACTCGTGACCGAGAAGACCATAATCGTCGCTGAACACCACAAACGCTCCGACCCCGGCGACGAAATCGGGAGGCTGAAGCGATACCGGAGGCTTACCCAAGGGGACGCCGCGTTGAGTTTCTACCGCCTCTAACCAAGGCCGAGCTGGACGTGAAGTGCGAAAAGCTCCGCCCGAGCGACACTTGAACGGGGCACCCTCGCGGTTGCTAACCGGCGGCATCGTGCATAGTCTAAGTTGGTTGCATCAAGACACGAATTGCATAGGAGATCTTCCATGATTAAGCGCGCTACCATTTTTTCCATTCTGATTCTCTGTCTTAGCACCCTGACATTTGCCCAGCAGGATAAGAGCAAGCGCCCCAGCCCTCCGGCGCAGGCCGACTGCAAACTGTCGAGCGGCAAGACCATTCACGTCGACTATTCCAGCCCACGGGCGAAGGGCCGCAAGATTTACGGTGGGTTGGTCCCTTATGGACAGGTTTGGCGGGCGGGCGCGAATGAAGCCACCACGCTGGTGACCAGCACCAGTCTTTCGGTTGGCGGGAAAGACGTCCCCGCCGGCACCTACACGCTGTTCACAGTGCCGAACGAAGACAAATGGACGCTGGTGATCAGCAAGAAAACCGGAGAGTGGGGCGTTCCCTATCCTGGTGAAGGCGACGACTTTGCGCGCGTCGATATGCAGGCTTCGAAGCTGGGTTCGCCGATGGAAAACTTTACCATCAACCTGAAGCCTTCAGGCAATGCCTGCAACCTGCAGATGGACTGGGAAAATACCCGGGCTTCTATCGACCTTACGGAAAAGAAGTAGGCCGCGTTTTCAGGACTGCGGCTTCCAGCGCAAGATCGGCTTGCGGGCGGCCGCAGTCTCATCCAAC
>CAWGQZ010000007.1:0-27500 GCA_963824805.1 uncultured Acidobacteriaceae bacterium
TTTCAGGCGACCGGTGACATCGTTAATTCAAAGCTCCAAGTAAAAATGGCGCCGGGTAATTCCGATGCAGACATCATTCTTCATCCCAAAACCAAAGCTTACGAAATCCGCTTCAGTTCCCCGGGAATCAAAATCGCTGAGCTGGAAGCCGTGAAAGCGAAAAACCTCCCTGCCACCGGAAGTGTGACTATTTCCGCGAATGGCCGCGGCACCTTCGACAATCCTCAGTTGACGGCGACGATCTCCATCCCCCAACTTCAGGTTCGCCAGGCTACGTTAAACCAAGTGAACACCGACCTGAATGTGGCGAATCAAAGGGCCGAACTCAACCTGGGATCGGAAGTCGTGAACTCTTATGTTCAGGGCCATGCCACCATCGATCTTCAGGGAGCCAACTACACCACTGCTTCTTTCGACACAAAGGGAATTTCGCTGGCGCCACTGATCGCCCTGTACAAGCCCGTGCCAGAGGAGTTCCGCGGCGTGCTCGAACTTCACGCTACTGCCAAAGGCCCACTCGAAAACAAAGATCAGATGGAAGCGCACGTCGTCATCCCTACGTTCAACGTTGCGTACCAGCAACTGCAGATCGCCAACGCCGGCCCCATCAAGGCTGACTATTCGAATTCCGCGGTCACCATCGCGCCTAGTGAATTGCGCGGCACTGGTACTTCCTCAAGTTCAACGGCCAGGTTCCCCTCAAGGGCAGTGCCCCGCCCCAAATGACGGTCAAAGGATCGGTCAATCTGGAACTGCTCCGAATCGTCAGCCCGGAGGTGCGCAGTGCCGGCCAGCTTTCCTCGATCTTCAGGCGGTCCGAGCGGCTGAAGGCATTGGGGTTCAGGGGCAGATAAAATTGCAAAATGCATCCCTCTCGACCGTTACCGCTCCCCTCGGCATCGAAAATGCCAACGGCACTTTCAATATTCAGAACAACGAAGTTCGAATAGCGGAATTGAGCGCCCAAATTGGAGGCGGCCAACTCACCGCCGGAGGTTCGCTTACCTACAAACCACAACTGCGCTTCAATGTTGCGTTGAAGGCGGCCGGCATTCGCGTGCGTTATCCCGAAGGCGTGCGCGCCGTCCTGGATAGCGATTTGTCGGTGAACGGTACTGCCGATGATTCTGCGGTTACAGGGCGCGTACTGATCGACAACGTTTCCTTCACCCAGGATTTCGATCTGGGAGACTTTATCGGCCAGTTCACCGGCAACTCTTCTCCTCCATCAGGAGAAGGCATGACCCAGAACATGAAGCTCAATATCTCCGTCCAGACCACCTCACGGCTGAATTTGGTGAGTTCGACCGTGAGCATCCAGGGTCAGGCAAACTTGAGGATAATCGGTACCGCCGCAGAACCAGTGATCGTCGGCCGCGCCGATTTGACCGGCGGCGAAATTTTTCTGATGAACAAGCGTTATCAGCTCGTCCGCGGAATTCTGAACTTCAACAATCCAAACAAAACTGAGCCCGTCGTCAACGTCGTGGTCAACACTACGGTCGACCAATACAACCTCAACTTGACTTTCATCGGTCCCATCGATCGACTGCGCACGTCTTACACCTCCGACCCTCCCTTGCCGCCGGTTGACATCATTAATCTGCTGGCTCGAGGTCAGACCACCGAAGAAGCCGCCCCTGCCAACCTCAACGCCAACTCGATTCTGGCGCAAGGTCTTGCCAGCCAGGTGAGCGGGCGCATCCAGAAACTCGCCGGCCTTTCCAGTCTGCAAATTGACCCAACAATCGGCGGTAATGGCACTGATCCCACCGCGCGCATAGCGATCCAGCAGCGGGTGACTAAGAATTTCATCTTTACCTTCAGTACCGACGTCACCGATCCCGAAAGCCAGGTGATTCAAGGGGAGTACCAGATCAATAACCGGTGGTCAGTATCCGCAGCACGCACTCAGTACGGTGGCTATGCCTTTGACGCAAAGTATCACCGAGTCTTCTAGCCCGTCCGCGCAAACAAACCCGTCATGCTGAACGCGCTTTTTGCACCGGAGGACCTACGTCAATGCCACTGGCGAGTCCCCCGAATCATTTTGGCGATCGCACTGTCCTGAAGCGACGCTGGTGATGACCAAGTTGATTCGGCCTTCCGTGCCCTCAAGCCCCCGAAATGAAATCGTCTCATCTCAATTTGGAACCGGATGCCCATTTTCCAACCTCGCCTTCCTCCTAATTTCTTCATCTTTCAAGCCCCAAGTTTGGCGCACAACCTGCAAGGTACTAATGGCCGATAGGCCCTAGCACTGAGGTGCCATCGGTTTTTGAGACATCCCCCCTAAGATTGAGTTAGGGCAGACACGATGTCCAAGCCGAGTCTTGGGAGCGACACGATGAATATGACGCAAGCACCGCCGCAAGACAGCGGTTCTCAGATTTCCCACTCATTTGTAACTTCCAGCCCAGCTGGAGCAGCCACTGCCCGCGCTGCCATTCAAGAGCCAGAAGTACCGCTGCTTGGGCCCCGGCGCGTCGGCTACGGCCTACCCTGCTCAAAGTGCAAGACCTATTACGCCGCAGATTTGAAGTCCTGCCCTGTATGCCAGGCTACTGAACGGGTTTCGCCGCTCGATGCACCGGTCGTAACCAATGCTGTGGCCATCACCACCGATTTGCCCGACCCGGCCAAGCTGGAAGAAGAGCGCGAGCGCTTTTTGCGCGAATTCCAGTCGCGGGTTCCGTTGGAGATTCAAACCACTGAGAATTACCACTGCATACACGGTGAGAATCACCCCGATACCTTCGAGCCTGCTTCAGTGTGCCAGGGATGCTACGAGATGCTCCAGCAGCGTATCGATGGCATGGAAGCGGCTCTGCTGATTGATCCTAAGGAAGCCGCGACGATCGTTTACGACGCCGTCTGGTCCGACCCGTCCGACCCGACGCAAACCTATGCCAACGCCGCCCAGGCCTTGTTAAACGAACTCCGCATCCGAGCCGGAGTCAAAATGGTCATGAGCCCGCTCCAACGACGCCCGGATTAAAAATCGATCCCCCCGCCCGTTAAAAAAGCCCGCCGCCTGGCGGGCTTTTTTAATGGATAGCGTCCCTGGGTTCGACTCTTCCTTAATGTACCTTCGTGTCCTTAGCGGTCGCAGCATTTCGAAGGTGAGTCATAATCATTCCGGCTTTAAAGCCACCCATTTCCGCCCCGCATAAAACCGAAATCCATCGCCATCCGGTTCCATCTTTAAAGGCACAGGATGCCGCAGTTGCTCGTCGACCGTCGTATCGACCGTGAGCAAGTCATTGGAGCCAACGTCCATTACGATCAACTTGGCGTCATCGACAAATCCAAATCCATAGGCCCCAGGCACGAGCTCCTTGCCCCCCAGCTTGATCTTTACCTCTGTAATGAATAATCCCTGATACTTCTCCGCCACATCGTGGGCGTATCCCGAGGTGTCCACCAGTGCCGCGAATACTACCTTCCCGCCCGGCAGGCGGAATCCCGAAGAATTGCGGATTTGCACAGTTGCAGACTGTCCGCGGAAAAAATAAGCATTTGGAACCACCTGCTTCAGCTCAGGCGAGCTCAAAGGAGAAGGCTTTGGATCCTGCGCTATCACCACGCTGCTTCCGAAGAACACGAGTATTGCGACTGCCAGTGCTCTTACTCTAGGATTCATGATTTTCTCCGTCGAAGATGTTCCCTCCAATCTACCGTGCCGAAATTAACCCTTCAATTGTCGAATAGGACTCCCGGTTACTCCGGTGCAGGTACAAACCGTAAGCGACCGAAGGCCTCTGGGACATGAAAGTCAGGGTGAGGCGTTAGGGTAGGTTGCCAGGCATGGTAGGTGCGGGGATCAGCGCCTTCAATTCGAAAGAAATTAGCGCCCCAGCTAGGGTAGGGTCGAAGTTTGCTGTCAAGACCGAAATGGGATTGCCAGTTCAGCGGACCAGGTGCGCTGCTGACGGTCCAGCGAAACCGAACCTGCATCCCGCTCCTCAGGTCAATTTGACCATCGGGAAGAATGTCAAGATCGATCCACAAACCGTTAGGACTGACTTCAAATTCCTTGTAGTACTGCGGTTGCTTAGGATCAGGCTGCAAAAACACTTCAGCGACATCCCGCTCCAGAGTCGATCACGGCGGCTGCCTTCCTCAGCATCATCAAACAAAAACAATTCGCGGTAGCGGCATTCAAAACGCACGTACAAAGTCTTGGCCGACCACAGTACCTGCACTCGGTCGTCCGTTCGGGATCAGCGTCTTTCCTTGCCAGTCGCGACAAAAAGTCACCGTTGCCGCATTCTGCCACTGGCTGCCGGGACGCGCGGAGTTCAAAGCAATTTCGTGATCGATATAAGGGACCGAAATCTCGGAAGCTATCGCGGAAAGCTCTGTGCCGGGGTTTGCAATCATGAAGAAAGGGCCGGTAACCAGAATATCTTAACTCGTTTGTTTGACCGCAAGAATCGGATAGTTCATTGTTTTCACCGCGCCTATGCTTTGGGCATTATGACAAGCAATGCGATACTCAATCCGTCAGAGCTTTCAGAGATGGCCCGCAAGATTCGCAACCGCAACGATGACGAACAGCGCTGGCAGGCAGTGATTGCCCGCGATGCGGCTTACGACAATCAATTCGTCTTTGCAGTTTCCTCCACCGGCATTTATTGCCGCCCCTCCTGCGCGGCCCGGCGGCCTCGACGGGAGAACGTCCGCTTCTTCCTTAGTCCCATAGAGGCTGAGCAGGCGGGATACCGCGCCTGCCTGCGCTGCCGCCCGCTGGCTGTCGGTGGCAGTGCCCAGTTGAAAATAGTGAAGGCGGTGTGCCGTTATATCGAGCGCCATCTCGACGAACCGGTCACGCTGTCGCGTTTGGGGGAGGAATTCCACCAAAGCCCGTTTCATTTGCAACGCACATTCAAATCGGTGCTGGGCATCACGCCGCGAGAGTATGCCGACTCCTGCCGCATGAACCAGCTCAAACAGAATCTCCGTGCCGGCCACTCCGTAACCCGCGCAATGTACGACGCTGGATACGGCTCCAGCAGCCGCCTCTATGAGCGGACCTCTTCCCAACTGGGGATGACGCCCGATAAGTATCGCCGCGGAGCCATCGCCGCCCGCGTCCGTTACACCTACACCCATTCGCCTATTGGCCGCATGCTGATTGCCGCCACCGACAAGGGCATTTGCACCATTCAATTTGCCGACACCGACGAAGAACTCGAGCAAGGCCTCAAGCACGAATTCCCCTTCGCCAACCGACGCCGCGACGACGCCTGGTTGGAAGAATGGAAGCAAACGGTGCTCCGCCGGCTTCGCGGCGAACAAATGAAGGCAGAACTTCCGCTGGACATCCAGGCCACTGCTTTTCAGCGCCGTGTGTGGTCCTACCTGCAGGCCATTCCATTGGGAGAGACGCGTTCTTATCAGCAGGTAGCGAAGTCGATAGGACAGCCAACCGCGGCTCGCGCCGTGGCCCGGGCTTGCGCTACCAACCCCGTGGCCATTGCAATTCCTTGCCACCGCATCGTACGCGAGAGCGGCGAAATGGGCGGCTACCGCTGGGGCATCGAACGCAAGAAAGCGTTGCTGAAAATGGAAGCGGAACACGCCCAAGCCTGAAAACGCGGCGAAACTTTGGTTTCGCCTGCACCTTCTCTGTCTATATTCGCGCCTGAGGAATGGGACTACATTAATTTCATGAAGTCCCCGAAGTTGCTGTTATGCGCAGTCATGATTTATTTGCCGTTGACCTGCTTCGCGCAATCGCCCCAGGTAGACAACGATTTCGTACACAAACAATTCGGAGCAACCTGCAGGATCGAAGCAGATTCTGGGCAGGTCTCCGTCGGCGACCTGAACGGAGACGGGATCGAAGACGCCGTGATCGTTGCCCACTGCAAAAATCCTCTAATCGACGAAGCCGAATACAGTTTTAAGGTGCTTGATCCCTACAACGCCTCCTTCGGCTATTCCGATCCCAAGGTTACAAGCCAGTTCTCCTCGGAAGATCCCGCCAACCGCGGACGTGTGCTGCTGATCATTCATGGTTCTGGTGCGGAAGCCTGGCGGGCGAATACGCCGCTCTCCAAATTTGTGGTCATCAACCTGCCTTTCAAACAGGTCGGAATGAAGAAACTGATGCTGAAGAAGAAACCGGTTCAGGCCATCTTCGCGGAAGAATCAGGCGGAGAGCAAAACAACTCAGCTCTGTTCTGGGACGGAAAGAAATACCGCTACCAATCCCTGGGCACAGGCCTGGAGTAACCCCCACCAATTATTACGGTTCCAGAAGTTCGTCGGGCTTGATCTTGTTCTCATCTTCCGTGAAGTCGGACATCTCCAGGCGGAAGTTGCCGGGGTTCGTAGCGTAGGCCATTCCCGTATCCATGGTGATCGTCCCTGCGCGGACAAGTTTCTCGATCTCCCCATCAAAATATTGCATACCCTCGGTTGTGCTGGAACGCATGGCGTCGAGTAGCGTCTTGCCATCCCCTTCGCCTTTTTCTACGTACTCGCGAGTGCGTAGAGTTGACTTCAAAATCTCCATGGCGGCCACGCGGCCGGTTCCGTCTTTGCGGGGCAGCAGACGCTGCGAAACGATGTAGCGGAAACTCTTTGCCAGCCGGTTGCGAATGGTGTGCTGCTCAGCCAGAGGGAAGACTCCGATAATGCGTTCCACCGTCTTGGACGCATCGATGGTGTGTAGCGTGGATAGCACTAGATGTCCGGTTTCGGCCGCCTCCATGGCGATCTCAATGGTTTCCTTGTCGCGCATTTCTCCCACCAGAATTACTTTCGGGGCCTGGCGCAGTGCGGCTCGCAGTGCATGCGCGAAGGTTGGAGTATCGCTATGCAGTTCGCGCTGGTGAACAATGCAGCTCTTATGGGGATGCAGAAACTCGATCGGGTCCTCGATAGTAAGGATGTGATATGCCTGTACCTGGTTGATCAGATCGATAATTGCCGCCAGCGTAGATGACTTCCCTGAACCCGTCGGGCCGGTAACCAGCACCACGCCGTTACGCAGCCCGGCTACCTCTTTGAGTTCCGCCGGAAGATTAAGAGCTTCGAAGGACGGAACGCTGCTCGGAATTACTCGCATAACGATGGCGCAACTGCCGCGCTGCATGAAAACGTTGACCCGAAAACGCGCAATGTTGGCAAGGCTGTAGGAGACGTCACACGACCCATGGTCTCGCAATGTGGTCAACGCGTTCTGATTGTTGCCAATCAAGTCAGCCGAGATGCGACGAGTGTCGTCCGCCGTGAGCGCACGTGGACCGGTGGGCGCGAGTCGTCCGTTGACTTCGATGAGCGGCGGCTTGCCGGGCGAGAAGAATAAGTCGCTAATCTTCGCCGAACTGCGCAGCATCGCCTCTAAAAGAGCGGGGGTCGACACCGGAGCCGGCGACGGCGCGAGTGCGGCGGCTGCCGCCGAGCTAGCGCCCGTTGCGCTTTCCTGAAAAGACATAGCCGCGATGTTAAATGCCAAAATCGGATGCGCCAATCACAACGGGAAAGTCTGTGATGACTTTAGTTTTGTCTTTAATTGGACAAACCGGCCAACGGGTAGAGACTTCGCCGATGTGCACCGCGAGGGGCTTTTCGAGTTATGTGTCGATGGCCGTTCGTGGTGGGATTGCTGAGGGTTTTGGCTGGTGCGGAGGATCGTCTCAGAGTTTGCGCCCCTCGGGTTCCCGGTCACTCCATAGAGCGTATCGCAATGATACGTCGCGCTCACTGGCGACCTCAACTGGCCGAGGCGCGATGGTCAAAGCGCGCGCATCCCCGTGCAGAATATGTTCCGCCACATTGGGATCAGACTGCCGCGCAGCGGATTGAGACCAATCTGTGTGGCCAGGTGTTTTGGTGCCGGCCCATATCTGTTGTAACTGCGCGTTGGAGTGTCTGGTGTGATTAACGGTTCAACGGCCCGATCCGACCGGATTGATTTCCTGTGCTCAACCCTGCAATGTGCGTTATGCGGTGGCTTACTCTCGATAAGGACTCAAGCACAAGATATGCCGTCATCTTGGGACGGACATCCCCAGAACTTCGACCCTATTCCTGCAGTATGAGTTTGAAAACCAGATATTGTTTGAATTGGGTTACGACTTGACATGGCGACGCAGGCAGGGTGCCAGCGACTACACGTACTATTTCTTCTCGGCTTTCTTTTTTTCGGACTTGGGCTTGTCGTCTGATTTGGATTTCTCTTCGCTCTTCGATGTTCCTTCGCCCTTCGACTCGCTCTTTTCTGAATCTTTTCCAATGTCTTTCGAGGAATCTCCGTTTGCGCCGGGCGACGATCCTCCGCCGGACTTCTTGGCGTAATCGGTGACGTACCAGCCCGAGCCCTTGAATTGGACAGACGGCGCGCTTATCAGTTGTTCGATGGGACCGCCACACTCAGGACATTTCTTTACGTGCTTGGCGGAAAAGGTCTGGATCTTTTCAAAGCGATGATGGCACTTCTTACATTCGTATTCGTAGAGGGGCATAGATTCGATTCTAGCTAGATTCTAGGTATAGTGCAGGGTTCCGTCAATTTTGGAAGCTCCCATTGGCGGTCGGTCGAGAATGCGGATGCTTATGGCGAAAGGCGAACGACCAACGACGGATGTTAGACTCGCGCCATGGCGACTGGGAGTAGCGATCGCGACAGGCCCCTTGCACCGGGCCTTTACCTCGTCGGCACCCCAATCGGTAATCTGGAAGACATTACATTGCGGGCACTGCGGGTTTTGAAAGAAGTAGATGTCATCGCCTGCGAAGACACGCGGCAGAGCCAGAAACTGCTCAACCACTTCAGGATTTCTACGCGAACCAGCAGCTATCACGAACATAACGAGATCACGCGCTCGGCGGAATTGGTGCGTGATCTGGAAGAAGGCGCACGAGTGGCTTTGGTGACAGACGCGGGAACTCCCGGCATCTCCGATCCGGGGTACCGACTGGTATCACTAGCGATTCGCCACCACATTCCGGTGATTCCGATTCCTGGAGCGGCAGCATTTTTAGCAGCGTTGGTCGCCAGTGGGCTGCCATCAGACGCATTTCATTTCAGCGGGTTTCTTCCTGCGAAGGGTGGCCAGCGGAAGCGGGTGCTGGAGAGCATTCAGACATCGCCGCGAACCGAAGTGTTTTACGAGGCGCCACATCGGATTAAGGAATCCGTCGAAGACGTCGTAGCGGTCTTAGGGCCGGAACGCCATATCGTCGTCGCACGCGAGCTGACGAAAATGCACGAGGAGTTCCTACGAGGGACGGCAGGGCAGGTAGTCGCGGATCTAAAGGAACGTGGCGATGTCAAAGGAGAGATCACGCTGCTGATCGGGAAGTTTGAAGGCGCAGCGCAACTGCCGGCAGCGGCAAGTGTCGGCCAGCGGGTGAAGCGGGCCATGCAGGCCGACGGTGTCGATGAGAAGACGGCACTCAAGAAAGTCGCGAAAGAGATGGGCATCGGCAAGAGCGAGGCGTATCGCGAGTTGCAGCGAACGAGAAATACCGGGGTAGAGAAGTAGCTGCTGCTACATCTCTTTCTGCCTGTGATAAAGCCGGTATTAAGTGGAGCAGCATCTGTTGAATATGGTTGGCTAGGCACTAAGTTGTTTAACACCTAGCATCGCTTTGATCTGCGCTGAACTTCGCTCGGCTGGAAAGCCATTGGTCATAAGCAACATTTTTGGAAAGGACTCAGAGCAAATGCGGGTTTTGATTTTTGGGGCTACTGGACTGTTGGGAAAAGCCCTTATTCCGGTTTGGACGGGTGATGATGTGCGCGGGCTCGGGTCGAAAGACGCCGATATTCGCGATGAGAACCAGGTTCGAACCGCCGTAACAAGTTTCAGTCCCGACTGGATTGTGCTGGCCGCGGCCTACACCGACGTGGACGGTTGTGAGGCGAATCAAGAACTGGCATTCGCCGTGAATACGCAAGGAGCAGCCAACGTCGCGCGGGTCACGAAAGAAAACGGGGCGCGGCTCTTATTTGTAAGCACTGACTATGTCTTTGATGGCACTAAGACTTTGCCCTATGAAGTCGACGACGTGCGGTCGCCACGGAGTGTCTATGGGATCTCGAAGGCTGAGGCTGAGGTTGAGCTGGAACGAATCTTACCTGAGGTTTGTATTGCCCGGACCTCCTGGCTTTACGGAATGGGCGGCAAGTGCTTTCCCGACACGATTCTGAAATTGGCGGCCACTCGGCCCGCCCTCGACGTAGTCAACGACCAGCGAGGCTCTCCCACGTATGCCGTTGACCTGGCGAGCGCCATCATCGAACTGTGCCGCAAAGATGCGCGCGGAATCGTGCACGCGACTAATTCCGGCGACTGCACCTGGTTTGATTTTGCTCGTGATATCACGGCTGGAGCCGGACTGCTGACTGAAGTGCGTCCGACTACCAGCGACAAATTCGTTCGCCCCGCGGAGCGGCCGAAATACTCCGTGCTCTCTTCCGCGAGGTTGGAAGGTTATGGGGTGAAAATGCCCGGGTGGCGCGAAGCTCTATCACGTTACCTGGTCGCACGGTCGGCATCCGTTCAAAAAGCCTGAAAGTGGCGCAGATTGCCTCCCCGGAGCGCTTGATTCTTGACACCGGGCAACGAGTAGCGTAAACCGTTGCCTGATTCATAGACATTGGAAACCGAATATTCTTTCGGACTCGCTCTTGTTTTGAGGTCAGGAGGATCATCAATGGCGGAGACTCAAGTGGCGAATCCTGGTCCTCTGGGGCTCGCCGGCTTCGGCCTGACAACGATCGTATTGAGTTGCATGAATGCTGGATTGTTCCCTCCTGAGGCCGGAAGCGTCGTCGTTCCGCTGGCCTTCTGTTACGGCGGGCTGGCTCAGATCATCGCCGGCGTGATGGAATACCGGAACGGCAATACTTTCGGCACGGTAGCGTTCGTCTCTTACGGCACCTTTTGGTGGTGGTATGCGTTGCTGTTTTGGACGGTAGGCGCCGGATGGCTCAAGCCACCCCATGTCCTGGGTGTAGGGCTCACCCTCTTATTGTGGGGTGTTTTCACCTTCTATTTATGGATCGTCACATTTCGCCTCAACCGCGTATTGTGGCTCGTTTTCCTTACTCTTTGGATCGCGTTCTTCCTACTCGCGGCAAGCGACTTAGGAATGGGCGCGACCTGGCACAAGCTTGGTGGGTGGGACGGGCTACTTTGCGGCAGCTTAGCGCTCTATCTGTCATTTGCTGAGGTCACGAATGCTACTTGGGGACGCCCCGCGATCCCTATTGGTGGGCCCATAATCAAGCCGTAGTAGAGATGTAGCCAGGGTAATTCTCCGATCAAGCAAGTGGAGAAACAGCGTCTCTACACCTTGACCGCATTCGGTATTGCACGGTAGAGCGGGGTTTTTCCCCATTGACTCACGACCGAAATTCCCCAATCTAGACGGCCTGCGGGCGGTTCCAGTGCTAAACTAAGCGCCTGTATGGCTGACGAAAAGCGTTCCCGGACCCTGCTCTGGGTCTTAATTGGGGGAGGAACTTTCTTCCTCTTTGTGCTGGCCGTATTCACCCTGGTCTATCTCGCGATGCATGCAGGCGGGGAGCAGGCATCGATCCACAGCTTCGGCGACAAGATCGGTGTCGTCGATCTCGAGGGCGTTATTCTTGATCCCAGCACCGTGGTTGGTCAGCTCAAGAAGTTTGGCGAAGATGATTCCATCAAAGCCATCATCATCCACGTGAATTCGCCCGGTGGGGGCGTGGCTGCGTCCGAAGAGATTTACCGCGAGGTAAAACGTCTACGCGATGACAAGAAGAAGCGCATCGTAGCTTCGATCGAGACCGTCGGCGCAAGCGGCGCTTACTATGTTTCATCCGCCAGTAGTAAGATTTTTGCCGACAAAGGCAGCATCGTTGGTTCCATTGGCGTAATCGCGCAGTACGTCAATTACGGCGAGCTTCTGCGTTGGGCCAAACTCAAAGACATCACCATGAAGGCCGGGGAGTTCAAGGACACTGGGTCTCCCACGCGGGACATGACTCCTGCCGAGCAGGCTTATCTGCAAAGCTTGATCGATAACATGCACACCCAGTTCATCCAGGCGGTGGCCGATGGACGGCATGCCAAGCCGGAAGACATTCGAGCCGTTGCGAATGGCAAAGTGTGGACCGGAGAGCAGGCACTCGAGATGAAGATGATCGACCAGGTGGGCGACTTTCAGACTGCCGTCGACGACACCGCAAAGTCGGTGGGCATTCGCGGCGAGCCAACGTTGGTGCGCCCCGATAAGGACCGAAAATCAGCTCTCGATCTGCTTTTTGGCGATGTTTCGGACTGGCTGCCAACCCGCGAGCGACTAATGGACCAGCATATGGGGTTCTATTACCTGTGGAAGTAGATGGCGGATGCGAGTCCGGCTTATAATTGGCGCTTGCACAAAACCCCTGAGATTTGAGAAGTTTAGAGGGTACCGACGCATCTACAGGCCAAATAGGACCATGAACGGAGCGAAAGGCTTATGACCAAAGCAGATCTGATCGACGAGGTATCCCGGCTGGCAGAATTGACGCGCAAGGACAGCGAGGTCATCGTCGAGACCATCTTCGACAGCGTCGTACGATCGCTTCGGGTGGGCGATAAGATTGAAATCCGTGGCTTTGGCAGCTTCCGTACCCGCCAGCGCAAGCCTCGCGTGGGCCGCAATCCCAAGACCGGCGACCGCGTGGAAGTGCCGGCAAAGAAGATTCCCTTTTTCAAGCCGAGTAAGGAACTAAAGGATTTAGTGAACACAGGCGAGGGCGCACCGGAAACAACCCCGTCCACTCCTGCAGTTCCGCCTAGCGTTTAGGTCTTTCTCTGCTCACTTTCCTGTCATTCCGTAGCACGGCTCCATCGGGCGGAGAAATCCGCGGCCTTTTGCCTGGCGGAAGTTAGTGAGTTAAAAAGAGTTCGGCCACTTCAAGAGCCGCATCCTGCGCTGCGATATCACTCCGATTGCACAACACCACAACCGTCAGCCGCTCGTCGGGGAAGCGCTCAATGGCGGTGCGGAAGCCTGCCGTTTCCCCGTAGTGCCACATTCGTTTGTGATTCTTGTAGGTATCTAGGAACCAGCCGAATCCGTATTCGGCCGGCTTATTGTCAGGCCCAAGCACACTCTTGTCTGGAACCTGCACCGGAGTCAGGGCGGGCAGCATTTCCCTGGCGCTCAATAAGAAGTGATTTTCCAGTGCATGATCCCACTTGGCAAGATCTGCGAGAGACGAATAAATACCGCCATCTCCCAGGACGGCTGAGGTCGGACTCTGGTCGGTCTGCGTCCAACTGGAGCCCATTTTGCTATGTCCGTAGGCACGGTTGGGGACTTCATTCTTCCCCTGTTCGTAGGCGATGGTGTGATGCATTGCTAGCGGCGCAAAAATGCGATCGTGCAGAAAGTCGCCGTAAGATTTTCCCGAGGCCTTCTCGATGATCATCGCAAGCACGGCGTAACCGGAGTTGCTATAACTCCAATGCCGACCAGGCCCGAAGTTGGTGGATTTCTCCTGCCTCAATAAGGCCAGTACGCCGGCGTCTTTGATTTGCGGGACAGTATCGGGCAGCGTGCCGCCATAGGGCTTGGCCATCAGATCTTCGTAGTCGATAAGGCCTGAGGTGTGATTCAGCAGATTTCGAATCGTAATCGTCTTACCGTAGGCGGGGAAGTCAGGAAAGATGTCGGTGAGGTGGTCTTCGTAGTGTAGCTTTCCATCATGCACCAGGAGCATGATCGCCATTGCGGTGAATTGTTTGGTTACCGAAGCCAGGCGGAAATTTGTTTGTGTATCGATCTTCTGCGCAGAGTCAGTTTTGATAACCCCGTAGCTGCGCTGGACCAGAGGCTTGCCATCTTTAATCACCAGGACCGCTGCGCCCGGCTCGTTGGCCGCGATGAGGTGGTTGAAGATGGAATCGACTTGCCGCGCGGGATCGTCGGTCGCGCCGAGGCTCATGATCAAGCAAGATAGCAGCCCGGTCAGCGTTTTCCGATGAGTTCTCATCATCATGGGCGAATTCCCGCCACCGCCATCAGACGGCCTGTCACTCCGTTCTCCGCGCGGTAGGAAAATAACAGATCGTTGCGGCAGACCGTGCAGAGCTCCGAAGCCGAAATGTTTTTCTTGCCGACTCCGGCAGCCAGAAGCTGGTGGCGATTGGCTTCCACCAGGTCGAGGAAAATTTGTTTCGGGAAATCGCTGTGACCGGGCGCCCGCGCCGTCAGGAATAGCAGCGGATATTTTAGGTGAATCTCGTCGGACTCTTTCTTTTCGCGAAACAGCTTATCAGCGTAGGCGAACTGCGATTCGAACTGGCTGCGCACCTCTTCTCCCACCCGGTAGCAGCATCCGTGAACCCCAGGGCCAATAGCCGCGCAGATATCGCCCGGCTTGGTTTCGAACCAGCGATGCATTTCGCCAACGCCCTTTTCGACAATGCGTTTCACTGTTCCCCGCCACCCAGCATGAAACACGCCAACCGCACGATGTTTACTATCAACCAGAATGACCGGTATGCAGTCGGCGGTCTGAATCCCGATCAACAGCTCAGGTGTTGCGGTCAGAAGGCCATCACCGGCGAGCACTTTTTTCGGGATTTCGCTGACGCAGTGGATCAAATCAGAATGGATCTGCCGCAGTGTAACCAGCGGCCACAGCTTTTTTCCGCTGGTCGCCCCTGCCCTCCTCAAGAATGCTTCACGGTTGCGTTCGACCGCAGCCCGCGAATCCTGTTTGGTGAACCCGAGGTTGAGAGCATTCCCTCCATAAGCGCGGGAAAGGCCACCGCTGCGGGTGCTGAACCCGTGGGCCAGCCACGGGACACGGGAGAGAGGTCCAGCAGTCAGAATTTTTAGGGAATTTCTAGCAGGCACTGACTCATATTAACAATTCGGTCGGATGGCGCCCACCCGGGGTTTGAGGAATCGGCGTGAAGAGGCAAGAGGTTTATAATTTGCAGCCGCTGCGTTGCATCGCTAGTTTGTGCGTCGACAGACTTCCGGAGGATCTATCTGTGCGGTCTCTAATTGCCACGCTACTGCTGCTGGGAATGATTTCAACTGCTGCCTTGGCGCAGCAGTCCAACGAACCAAAAAAGGAGAAGAAGCCCAAGGAACCCGATGCCACCAAGGCGCAGCAGATGCAGCCGCCAACCAAGCCTCCGGAGATGCCAGCGGCCGTCCCCGATGAGACCAAGTCTGACACCGGGAAAACCGACAAGGATGACAAAGACGAACATTACGACATGAAAGAAGTGCCCCCGGTGGTTACCCATCACCAAATCACGCTGAACGGCAAAGCGCTCAACTACACCGCCACAACCGGGCGGCTTCCCATCAAGCGCGGCGACGGCAAGATCGAAGCCGAGATGTTCTTTGTGGCCTATACACTCGATGGCCAGGAGGCCGGGAAGCGTCCCTTGACCTTCGCGTTCAATGGAGGACCGGGGTCGGCGACGATCTGGCTGCACATGGGTGCGCTGGGTCCGAAGCGGGTAGAGATGAAGGCGGACGGCACCATGCCACCGGCGCCCTATCGCATCACAGATAACCAATCAACCTTGTTGGACAAGAGCGACATCGTGCTCATCGATGCCATTGGCACGGGCTATAGCCGCGCCGGAAGCCCCGAGTTGTTCAAGAAATTCTGGGGCGTAAAGGGCGATATTCAATCCTTCAGCGAATTCATCCGGTTGTACCTTTCGCGCTACGAGCGTTGGGGATCACCGCTGTTCTTGTTTGGCGAGAGCTACGGCACCACGCGCGCCGCAGGAATATCCGGATATCTGGCCGACCATGGAATTTCTTTCAATGGAATTACGCTGCTCTCGATGGCGCTCAGTTTCCAGACGCTGGAGTTCAATTCAACTAACGACGAGCCTTACATCTTGCTGATTCCCACCTTTACCATGATCGCCGGCTATCACCACAAATTGCCGCCCGACCTGGTGCAGGACATGACCAAGGCTCGAGAAGAGTCAGAGCGCTGGGCTGCCACTGACTATGCCCAGGCGCTGGCCAAGGGCGATGCGATTACGCCGGAAGATCGGCAGAAGACCATCGACCAGATGGCACGATACACCGGGCTCAGCAAAGAAGTGCTCGACCAGGCAAATCTGCGGATTGATGTGAACAAATTCACGCACTTCTTGCTGATCGACCAGAAACTCCGCGTAGGTCGACTGGATGGGCGTTTCACCGGCCCGGATCCTAAAGGATTGCTGGACACGCCGGAGTACGATCCGACTGAGCCGTCGATTTTGCCTCCTTACACTTCTGCGTTTCATAACTACCTTCGTAGCGAACTGGGCTACAAGACGGACATGCCTTACTACGCCTTTGCTGAGGACGCGGGCTTTGAGAAGTGGGACTGGGGCTCGGCGGTAACCGGATTTCCCGATACGGCCGCTGCTTTGCGTGAGGCCATGGTGAAAAATCCCTACGTAAAGGTTCTTGCCATGGAGGGCTACTACGATCTGGCTACACCTTACTTCGCCGCCAATTACACCATCGACCATTTGAATCTTGCACCGAAGTATCGCGGGAATATTTCTTACGCGACATTTGAGTCGGGACACATGGTTTATTTGTCGGCGGAAAGCTTGAAGAAGATGAAAGCGGATGAGGCTGGGTTTATGGACAAAGCACTTGGACAGTGACAGCGCGCGGACGAGTCGCTCGCACCGATTTTGCTGACACCGATTCCTAGACTCGGAGTTCCACCACCGTAGCGCCTCCTCCGCCTTCATTTTGTGGGGGCTCGGCTACTGATTCAACGTGTGGATGCTTTTGCAGGTATTGGCGCAGGGCTTTGCGCAGAATGCCCATTCCGCTGCCGTGAACTACGCGGACGCGGGGGAGTCCGGCCAGGAATGCACGGTCGACGAATTTTTGGACTTCGGCGGTGGCGTCGTCGACGGTACGTCCGATGACGTTGATTTCGTTGGGGACGGCCTGGGTTTCGGATTCGAGCGACACCGAGATGCCGCGGGCACGGGCGGCCTGGATGGGAGTGTCTCCGGCGTGGGTGAGGACTTCGGCGATATCGTCGCGCGTGATTTTCATTTTCATCACTCCGATTTCAACCTCGAAGTGGTTATCGTCGATCTTGCGGGAAATTTTGGCGGGGCGTCCGACGGACTTGAGCTTGACGGTATCGCCTTCGGAAACGTACTTGACCATTTGAGGTTGGGCGTTGGGGTCTCCGATGTCGGCGCCGGTGGTGTGGGCGACTACCGAGGAGTCGAACTGGTCGCGGAATTCGCGGCGCAGTTTGGAGATGCGGCGCTCGGCTTCTTTTGAAGTCTTCTGCTTGGCGGCACGGTCCTGTACGGCGTTGACGGCTTCGCGCGTGTGATATTCGAAGTCACGCAGCAGGGTATCTAGCTTCCTCTCCATCTCTTTGATTTTCGCTTGTTGCTCTTTACGTCCTTCGGAGGCGAGGCGGGCCTTCTCGCGCTCTAGCTCGTCCTCTTTGGCTTTCAGGAGGCGGCGTTCGGCTTCGGCTTCCCGCAGGTCGGCATGCAGCCGGTCGAGAAATTCTCCCACATCGCGGGCTTGTGAGCCGAGGCGGGTTCGGGCGGAGTCAATGATAGAGGGATTCAGGCCCAGGCGCTGTGCGATGTTGATGCCGGCGGAGGCGCCGGGCACGCCGATCTTTAATTCGTAGGTGGGCTGCAGCGTGGCTTCGTCGAAACCGACAGAAGCGTTGATCACGCCAGAAGTGTTGGCTCCATAAACCTTCAGCGAAGTGTGGTGGGTGGAGATGATGCTGGTGCAGCCGAGGCGGCGGAAGTGGTCGGCGATGGCGACGGCCAGAGCTGCTCCTTCTTCGGGATCAGTGGCGGATCCGAGTTCATCCAGCAGCACAAGCGAGGCGGCGGTTGCGGTGCGAGAGATAAAGTCGATGTTGGTGACATGGGCGGAGAAGGTCGAGAGATTCTGCTCGATGGACTGATAGTCACCGATGTCCGCCAGAACTGCGTCGAAAAGCGGCAGGTCGGCGCGGTCGGCGGGGACGGGTACGCCTGACTGGGCCATCAGAGCCAAAAGTCCCGCTGTCTTCAGGCCGACAGTTTTCCCTCCGGTATTGGGGCCGGTGATGACCAGCTGTCGGCGCGCGCCTTCCAGTTCGATTGTGGTGGGGACTACGCGTCCGCCTTTGGCCTTCAGGTTGCGTTCCAGTAAAGGATGACGAGCGTTGTGAAGGATGAGCGGAGCGTGCGTGTATTCCGGGAAGGTTACGGCCACGCATTGATAGTCATCCGCGAAGCGCGCTTTTGCGAATTGCAATTCCAATTCGGCCAGCGCATTGACGGCGGCGATGATTTCGGCAGAACGCTGTCCAATGCGCTCGGTCATTTCTAAGAGGATGCGGTGGATTTCGGACTGTTCCTCGTCGAACAGGCGCACCAGTTCGTTGTTCTGCTCGATGGTTTCTAGAGGTTCGACGAAGACGGTTTGTCCGCTGGAACTGGCGCCGTGGACTACGCCTTGTACCCGACGCTTCTGCTCGACTTTAATGGGGATGACGAAGCGCTCGCCGCGGATGGTGATGACCTCATCTTGAGCGGCGCCGCCGTCGGAGAGGCGACGGAGATAGCCGCGCAACGAGTCTTGAATCTGGCGGCGTTGCCTCTCGATTTCGCGGCGGATGCGGGCGAGTTCCGGAGAGGCGCGGTCGTCTAAGGTTCCATCGGGAAGAATTTTGTTGCGGAAGCCACGCAGAAACTCACTGAAGTCGGCGACCTGAAGCGAAAGTTCGGCGACGGATTCAAAGGCAATCTTCATCGTTGCCGGAGGGCTCAGCGTAATCTGTCGCCACTCCGCCGCTCGGTCGACGACCAATAGGATGTCGCGAATTTCGCCGGTCTCAAGGGCCGCACCTTCGATGCGGGCTTTCCGGACCATTTGTTCGACGTCCAGCAGGCCGAAAAATTCGAAATGTCCCCCAACTCGGCGAAACTCGCGGATTTCCCCCGTAAGCTGATGCTGGGTTTCGATCCATGCCCGGTCAGTCGAGGGCTCTAGAGCGGTGATACGTGCCTGTCCAAGGGGAGAGCCGCTGTAGCCGCGCAGCAGGTCACGCAGTGCGTCGAATTCGAGCACGCGGGCGCTGCTGTGGGCTATGGGAGCCGGTGGCATTTTGTCATGGTACACCGCTTGGCTCCCCTGGCGGGACCGGGCCAGACTCGGCTGTGGGCTTGGGTTTTAAGAGTTTCAGTTTGCAGTTCTTGCTTCCTGGTTCCCAGTTTTGGCTGTGTTTCTTCCTCGTCGGTCGTGGTTTTGCCTGTTAGAATCACGGCATGGCGTTTCCAGCTACCCGCCTACGCCGCCTCCGACGCACCGCAGCACTGCGTTCTCTGGTGCGTGAAACCCGCCTCACTCCTGAATCGCTGGTCTATCCATTATTTGTATGTCCTGGGGAAGGCGTCCGCAAGCCGGTAGGGTCCATGCCGGGTGTTTTTGATCTGTCGGTAGACGAAGCGGTCAAAGAGACGCAGGTCGCCAAATCGCTGGGGGTTCCAGCAGTCATCTTGTTTGGACTGCCAAATAAGAAGGATGAGGTTGCGACAGGCGCTTGGTCTGATGACGGCATTGTGCAGACTGCGGCGCGGGCAATCAAGAGCGAAGTTCCTGAGATATTGATCGTAGGCGATGTCTGTCTCTGTGAATACACGTCGCATGGACATTGTGGCGTCGTACGTGTGGAACACTCGCGGAAATCACTGGGCGCGGCGGTGGCAATTGTGCCGTCTTCCACGACCGAATATGAAATCTTGAATGACGCAACCCTGGAGTTGTTGGGTAAGACGGCAGTCTCGCAAGCTCGAGCAGGAGTCGACATCATCGCCCCCTCGGATATGATGGACGGCCGGGTTGGCACGATCCGCAAGGCTTTGGACGAGGCCGGGCAGGAGAATACTCCCATCCTTTCTTATGCCGCCAAGTTTGTCTCGGGCTACTACGGGCCGTTCCGCGAGGCGGCTGATTCAGCACCGCAGTTCGGCGACCGCCGGTCATATCAGATGGACGGCGCAAACTTTCGCGAAGCCATGCGCGAGATTGAGCAAGACGTGCAGGAAGGGGCCGACATGATCATGGTGAAGCCGGCCCTGCCTTATCTGGATGTAATCGCGGCGGCGCGCGATCGCTTTGATCTTCCGCTGGCGGCTTACCAGGTGTCGGGCGAGTACGCAATGATTGAAGCTGCGGCCCGTAACAATTGGATTGACCGCGAGCGCGTCCTCATGGAAAGTCTGATCTCAATTCGGCGGGCAGGCGCTAGCATCATTGTTACCTATTACGCTAAGGAAGCTGCTCGGCTTCTGGCTTAGGACCTCCGTTCCCCCGCAAGACCCACTTCCGATTTACAATCATCTGCACAAATCCATGCCCATCCGCTCGATGACGGGATTCGCGCAAGTAAAGGGACAGATCAGTCCCGAACTTGCGTTCACGTTGTCGTTGAAGTCCGTGAATCACCGCTTCCTGGATGTTCATTTCCGTCTTCCTGCCGACAGTGATGGATTAGAGATGAAGCTCCGCCGCCTGCTGAAAGAGAAGCTGGCGCGCGGACATATCGAGCTGTCTCTGAACCTTGACCGGGGCAGTGGCGAAGGTTTTGCTCTCAACAAACAACTGGTTGGCGGCTACATTCAAGCTTTTCGCGCCGCAGCCGCAGAATTCGGTCTGGCGACCGAGCCGGATTTGAATGTAGTGCTGCGCATACCGGGCGCTCTGGAATCCGGAGCCTTGCCTGCGAATGACGCCCTGGAAGAAGTGGTGGTCGCGCGCGCGGAAGAAGCTCTGCAGAAACTTAACCAGATGCGTGAAGAGGAAGGCCGCGGCATCGAGCGCGAATTGCGCGAGCGCATGGAAGTTGTGCGTCAGGCGGAGAAGGGCGTGGAGAAGCATCGCCACGCTGTGCTGCAAACTTATACCGACAAGCTTCGCTCCCGCATGCAGGAATTGGTGGGAGCGCAGGTGGATTCGGAGCGGATCCTTCAAGAAGCCGCTCTACTGGTCAACCGCAGCGACATTCAGGAAGAACTGGTGCGGCTGGATACGCATGTCAATCATTTTCTGGGACTGCTTAGCGAGAACGGTGAGATAGGGAAGAAGCTCGACTTCCTGCTGCAGGAGATGAATCGCGAGGCCAACACGCTACTGTCGAAAACTTCAGGACTGGCGGGAGAGGCATTGAATATCACTCAGATGGGACTGGCAATTAAATCGGAGCTGGAAAAGGCGCGCGAACAGGTGCAGAACATCGAATGACAGTGTTCATCATTTCGGCCCCGTCGGGTTCGGGGAAATCCACGCTGGTGAACGAAGTTTTGTCGGTAGTGCCGGGTCTGGAGTTTTCGATCTCCTACACCACGCGCCAGCCCAGGGGCAGCGAGCAAAATGCACGCGAATACTTCTTCGTTTCGCGGGAGCAGTTTGAGGAGATGCTGAAGCGAGACGAGTTCTTAGAGCACGCGAAAGTGCACGACAATTACTACGGAACAGCGCGGCGGTTCTTACACGACGCGGAAGAGCATGGCAACGACCTATTGCTCGACATTGACGTGCAAGGAGCGGAACAGATCAAGCAGAAGCTGCCGAAGGCGGTAAGCATTTTTGTTTTGCCGCCTGACCGGATGACTCTGGAGAAGCGTTTGCGGAGCCGCAGTCAGGACGCGGAAGAAGTGATCCAACGGCGGCTGGTTACAGCCACCCGTGAGATTGAGAATTACTCCAAATACGACTATATTCTGGTGAACGATCGTCTGAATGAATCAACCGAAGCGCTAAAGTCAATTTTGCTTGCGGAGCGCGAAAGGAATTCGGGGAAACAATCCACCTCGGATGGAGGAGACACATTGGCCATGGCGGAGAGTTGCCGTTTGGGCAACATCCGGCCGCGGCTAGGGCCCATCTTAGATTCATTTCGCAACAGCAAGAGCGTTGCTGGATAATGTGCAGGAGACGACAATGAAGTTGATCGACGGTTTTGACAGCAACTATCGATATATCCTGGTGGCAGCTCGCCGCGCACGCCAGCTTCAGGGGGGCGCACCCCCCATCATCGAAACTCCCTCCCGCAAGCCCTGCCGCATTGCACAGGACGAAATCAAAGCCGGGAAGGTGAAGTGGATCATTCCGGAAATTGTGAAACCGCCCGTCGAGGCTGCGGAGGAGATACTCGACAAGGCAGTTGGACAGGACGGCTGACCGAAGAGGTTGGTTCCTTCGCGCCGTGGTCTCCCCCTAAATCGAAATCTCAATGTCAGCCATCTAACCTAGTTGAAAGCCCCGCATAAGCTTGAGCTTGAACGGGTACTATTTAGAGCCAAATTCTATGAAAATCGCCCTTGGTGTCAGCGGCGGAATTGCGGCTTACAAAGCGGCGGAAATCGTGCGCCTACTCCAGGATCGCGGAGTGCGTGTGCAGGTGGTGATGACACGCGCCGCGCAGGAGTTTGTGCGCCCGCTGACTTTTGCAGCGCTGTCGGGAGAGAAAGTCATTACTGACATGTTTGCTGGCGGGGAAGAGAATTCGCCGAACATTGAATCTGCCATCGAGCACATCGCAGTGGCGCAGAGTATCGACGCGCTGCTGGTGGCGCCGGCTACCGCGGACGTCGTGGCGAAATTTGCCCACGGCATCGCCAACGATTTTCTCTCCACACTTTATCTGGCGACTACCGCGCCAGTAGTTATGGCCCCGGCGATGAATGTGAATATGTGGAACCATCCCGCGACACAGGCGAATCTTGAGTTGTTGCGCAAGCGCGGAGTGAAGATTGTCGAGCCCGGCGAAGGATACCTTGCATGCGGCATGACTGGGCCCGGCCGGCTGGCCGAGAACGAGGCGATTGTCTCGACTTTGCTAGAGGCGATGGGGGCATCCCAAGATTTGGCTGGAGAAACCGTTTTGATTACGGCCGGGCCAACGCGGGAGAAGATCGATCCGGTGCGCTATTTGACCAACCGATCGAGCGGGCGCATGGGCTACGCGTTAGCGGAAGCTGCATTGCGACGCGGGGCTCGCGTGCTTCTGGTTTCAGGGCTAACAGCGTTGAGGTCTCCGGTTGCGGCCGAAGTTACAACGGTGGAATCTGCGGCGGAAATGCGAGAGGCTGTTCTGCGATTGTTGCCGGACGCGTCGGTCGTAATCAAGACGGCAGCGGTTGCGGATTATCGTCCCAAGCAAGTTGCGGAGCAGAAGATGAAGCGTACCGGGCCGATTTCACTGGAGTTGGAACCGACAAGCGACATCCTGGCGGAAGTTGCACGGCTGAAGAAGTCACAGATCATTGTGGGCTTCGCTGCCGAGACGCAGAACGCGTTGGAGAATGCCCGCAAGAAATTGGCTTCTAAGGCCCTTGATGCGATTGTAGTGAATGACGTCTCGCGGGAGGGCGTAGGGTTTGATTCTGACCGGAATGCCGTGACCATCATTGCGCATGACGAGATTGTCGAAGTGCCCGAGACCAGCAAGTGGGAAGTGGCGCAGCGGGTGCTGGATCAGGTGGTGCGTTTGCGCAAACGGGCCAAAGTCACCACCGCCTGAAGCCGGATAAGAATTACGGCAGTGCCGAAGCGCTCTTCCACCCAGACTCATGGCACAAATAACCGATCCCGAAATTCGGCAGGCTCTTACTAGGCGAATTCGGTTCTACAACGAACTTGGCATTTACGATTTTTACCGCCGCCCTGGAACTTGGGATGCCGCTCCTCCCTACGAAGAAAACAACCAAACTATGCCGATCGCGAAGTTGAGCGCTGCCGAAACTCCATCGCCGGTCATAAATACCGGCGCTGATCCTGTCGAAGCGTTGCGGTTGATCCGAGAGGACATCGGAGATTGCACGCGTTGTCCCCTGCACAAGCAGGGGCGAAAGCAGATTGTATTTGGAGTGGGGAATCCGCACGCCGACCTGATGTTCATTGGCGAAGCGCCGGGCGCGGATGAAGATATACAAGGCGAGCCATTCGTGGGACGCTCCGGGCAGTTGCTGACTAACATGATCAAGGCCATGGGCCTGAGTCGCGAAGAGGTCTACATCGCCAATATCATCAAATGCCGGCCGCCGGGAAATCGCGCGCCGGAGCGTGATGAGTGTGCTACGTGCTCTCCATTCTTGATGCGGCAGATTGAGGCTATCAAGCCTAAGGCAATCGTGGCCCTGGGCGCGGTCGCCGCGAAAACTTTATTGGCAATCAACGCACCGATGATCGAGTTGCGGGGCCGGTGGTTTGATTTCCGCGGAACCAAGCTGGCGGTCACTTATCATCCGGCGTTTTTGTTACGCGATCCGCGGCAGAAAAAGGAAACCTGGAAAGATTTGCAGATGGTAATGAAGGAGCTGGGGTTGAAGCCGCCGGCAAGGACAGTGGAGTAACGCGTCGGTGGCAGGGAATGCTTGACCAGAGGTCACAGAGAAAAACCCCCGTGAAAAGATTCGCAGTTCGTGATGTAAAAGTTGGCGGTCCTCCGCGGAGTTGTAAACAGAGAATAACCGTATTTTCCAATTTTTCGACCCTAGTTCTCAGTGCAGCATCTGTTGTTTGCTACGATCTCATCTAGCCGGCGGCGCGCCGGAATCTCCCATGCCTGAGTTCTGCGATGTGGCCGTTCCAGTCCCGCTGGACGCGGTCTTCACATATCGGACCATGAGTGAACAGACGCCCGTAGTGGGAGGCCGCGTGTTGGTGCCGTTTCGTGCCCAACGTTTGTCCGGCATCGCGGTGGAACTGCATGATCGTAAGCCCAGGGTAAAGACCAAAGACATTATTCGGGTGTTGGACGACGCACCGGTGCTCGATGGGCAGCTACTTGGCTTGGGCAAATGGATCTCGGATTACTACCTGGCGCCGATCGGCGAGGTGTTTCGCACCATGCTCCCGCTGGCAGCCGAGTTTAAGAAGACTGTCGTTTATCGCATCACCGAGGCTGGGCACAAGATTTTGTACGAAGCTGGGACTGAGGGCTCGTCGGCACGCTCGCGGAAGACTCCCGAAGAGCAAATGGGAGAATTTCGGGTGCTGGAGATTCTCGCGGAAAGGGAAGGGGCTCGAGAGGAGAGCCTACGCCCATCCGCGCGAGTGTCGCGGCAGTTGCTGGCGGGCATGGTGCGCAAGAATTGGCTTGCGCGCGAAGATACCTCTAATTCGCGGGATGCCGCGCGCACGCTTAAGGTCGCGTCGCTGAAGTCTGCTGGGGGCAAGCTTAACGCCAACCAGAAAGCCATCATTGACGCCCTCACGTCTGCTGGGGGAAAGGTTGTGATCGAGACGTTGCGGGAGCTAAAGGTACCACGCACCACGCTGACGACGTTGGTGAAGCGTGGCTTGGTCGAACTGATTGACGAGCCAGCCGATTTCTCGGTGTCAGGAATGAAGGCGCGACAATCGCCGTTTGACTTCCTGTTCAATGCAGAGCAGGCATCGGCATTGGAAAAGATTCAGGCTGCGGTCAATGCACGCGAATATGGCGGCATACTGCTGCACGGCATCACCGGCTCCGGCAAGACCGCCGTGTATCTGGCGGCGATGCGTTCGGTGCTGGAGGCGGGGCGCTCGTCCATTTTGTTGGTTCCGGAGATTGGCTTGACTCCTGCGGTAGCGGCCGATCTGCACCAGGTGTTTGGAGGTGAGGTTGCCATACTGCACTCCGCGCTTTCCGATCAGGAACGGGCGGAGCAGTGGCATCGCATCAAGCGCGGGAAGTCACGGGTGGTAGTGGGCACACGCTCGGCGGTCTTTGCTCCGGTGGCGGATCTGGCACTGATGATTGTCGATGAGGAGCACGATTCGTCTTACAAGCAGGAAGAAACCCCTCGCTATCATGCGCGTGATGTAGCTGTCGTACGGGCGAAGATGGCAAATGCAACGGTGGTGCTAGGATCGGCTACGCCGTCACTCGAATCCTATTTCAACGCCAAGAAGAACAAGTACATGCTGCTGCATTTGCCGGATCGGGTGGAGCAACGTCCGCTGCCGGAGGTCGAGATCATCGACATGCGCCAGGAGTTCCAGGAGACCGGCCATGAGCAGGTGATTTCGCGGAAGCTGGCGCAGGAGATCCGTGAGCGGCTTGAGTTGAAAGAGCAGGTGATGGTGCTGCTCAACCGGCGTGGGTATTCTCCGGTGGCGCTGTGCCGCGCCTGCGGCAAGACTTTGGAATGTAAGAATTGCGCGATTGCGATGACGCACCATAAGCGATCGCAGCGTATGGAGTGCCACTATTGCGGATACACGGCACCCGTGCCGAAGGCCTGTATCCATTGTGGTAGCGAATACGTCTATTTTTTGGGAACCGGATCAGAAAAGCTGGAAGAGTTACTGCACGGTGTGTTTCCCCGGGCGCGGATTGGGCGCCTGGATCGCGATACAGTGCGCGGGCGCGACGATGTGGAGCGTACGCTGGCCGCATTGAATGAAGGCGAACTCGATTTGCTGGTGGGAACGCAGATGATCGCAAAGGGACATGACATTCATGGAGTCACCCTGGTCGGCGTGGTGGGCGCCGACATGGCACTTGGCTTTCCGGACTTTCGCGCGGCCGAGCGGACCTTCCAGTTGCTGACCCAGGTGGCAGGCCGGGCGGGGCGGGGGCAGACCCCGGGGCGCGTGGTGCTGCAGACGCTGTTTCCTGATCACTACGCAGTGCAGTACGCGGCGCGGCATGATTTTGTTGGATTTTACGAGAAGGAGTTGCGGTTTCGCAGCTGGATGCATTATCCGCCCTATAGCGCGCTGGCAAATGTGTTGGTGCGTAGTGACAGGCTCGACGAAGCTTTGCAGTGGTCGGGGACGCTAGGACGGTGGTTTGAGAAGACGCGACATGAAGGCGTGCGCGTGTTGGGGCCGGCGGTGGCTCCGATTTTGCGGCTGAAGCGCGATTACCGCTATCACTTCATTTTGAAGTCTCCCAGTCGTGAGAAGTTGAATGGGACGTTGCGGGCCATGCTCGCATTCGCGGCGCAGGAGAAAATTCCGCGGACGCAGGTGATCGTCGATGTGGACGCGGTTTGGCTGATGTGAGTGGCTGGGGTGGGGACTGCGGGCGAGATGCGTAGGTCTGTTAAACCGGCAAGGCCCCCGCCCTATCTCAGCGAGGTTGCTGCGCCTTGTGTAGCTTGCACCTTTGGGTTTTAGCTAGGACACTAGGTTTATGAAGTTATCGCTTGAGGGAAAAGTTGCCGTTATCACTGGCGGGTCGCGGGGAATTGGCGCGGCTACTGTCCGAATGTTTGTTGGCGCGGGTGCACGGGTCTTGTTTAATTACGAGAAGGCCAGATCAGCAGCGGAAAAGTTGATGGCTGACCTTGGGGCGGACAGGTGCGCTGCGGTCCAGTGCAGTTTGTCAGGAACCAAGACCGCCAAGCAGGTAGTCGATGCGACAGTGGAGCGATTTGGACGGCTGGACATAATGGTGGCAAATCATGGAGTGTGGCCGCCGGAAGATGCGCCGGTTGATCAGATGACTGATGAGCAGTGGCGCAGCACCGTGGGAGGCAATTCAT
>CAWGQZ010000008.1:0-17167 GCA_963824805.1 uncultured Acidobacteriaceae bacterium
GATTTGGTCAAGCCGGGTGCTCATTAGACGGTGTCCGCAGGTGGTTGCCGGAGTCATCATTATAAGGTACTCGGGGAGAGCGCAAGGTCCCTCGACTGCATTTGCCTCGCGCTGCGCGCGCGCAAATTCCGCTCGGATGACGGAGTGGGGATGAGTACGATTTAGTCGAGCGCGGCTGATATCTTGCCGCTCTCGATTAGCTTCGCGATGCGGGCGAAGTCTGGGTACATGACGCGATCTTTGTTCATGGTGGGACAGACTTCTCGAATAGCGGAGTGGGCGGCCTGTCCACGGGGGGAGGTCTTCAGCGGAGCCAGAAAATCAATTGCCTGGGCAGATGCCATGGCTTCGATCGACATCACTTGCAGAGTATTTTCGACGACGCGTTTTAGCTTAATCGCAGCCGTCATACCCATGGAAACATAGTCTTCTTTGTTGCCCGAGGTTGTGATCGAATCGACGGACGCGGGATGAGCGAGCACTTTGTTTTCGCTGACCAAGGCGGCGGCCGTCACCTGCGGCATCATGAAGCCGGAGTTCAAACCCGCGCCCGAGGCCAGGAATGGCGGCAAGCCTTCGTTCAGCGACGGATTTACCAATCGCTCGATGCGGCGTTCTGAAATTCCTGCCAGGGCAGCTAAGCGCGATTGCCAGAAAATCGAGAGCAAATGCCAGCGGTTCGCCGTGGAAGTTTCCGCCTGAAAGCACATCTCCCTCGCCATCGGTCGCTCTCAGGATTCTTGACGAAGACCAACGGATTGTCGACGGCGGAGTTGATTTCGATCTCTAAGACTTTGCGGCAGTGCTCGAGCGTGTCGCGTACTGCGCCATGGACCTGGGGGATGCAGCGCAGCGAATAAGCGTCTTGTACGCGGCCGCAATCGGCATGGGAACGGCGAATCTCGCTACCCTCGATCATCTTGCGCAGGTTCGCGGCGGTAGTGATTTGACCGCGGTGGGGCCGGGCTTTGTGGATACGCTCGTCGAAGGCGACATCGGTCCCACGAAGGGCGTCGAGGGTTAGGCCGCCTATCACGTCCGCGGTGTTCACCAAATTTTCCGCCGCCAGCAGGGCCAGCGTGCCCACGGCCAGCATGGCCTGGGTACCGTTGATGAGAGAGATCGACTCTTTGGCTTCCAGAGTGAGCGGCTTGATTTCGGCGCGGCGTAGCGCGTCAGAACTTGGAATGCGGCTGCCTTTTTCATCCAGGCATTCGCCTTCTCCAATCAGTGCCAAAGCCAGGTGGGCCAGAGGCGCGAGGTCGCCACTGGCGCCGACGCTGCCCTGCGAAGGCACCATGGGAGTGACGCCACGATTCAGCATTTCGCAGAGGGTATCGATGACGACGTCGCGGACTCCGGAAAAGCCTTTGCTTAAAGAATTCGCGCGCAGCAACATCATGGCGCGGGTGTCGGGAACAGAAAGTGCCTGGCCGACGCCAACTGAATGTGATCGGACCAGGTTGACCTGCAATTCGCGAATCTGATCGCCGGCAATGCGAACGTCGCTGAGCTTGCCGACGCCGGTAGTGATGGCGTAGGAGAGCGTATTGTTCTCCACCAATTTGTTGACCACAGCTCGGGCGCGCTGCACTCCTTCTCTGGCGTCTGCCGCGAGCAGCACTGTCTGGCGATTGAGCCCGACTTCGCGGACTGCTTCCAGCGTCAGATCATGTCCGTTGATGTGTAGTGCTTTCAATCCAGGTTACCTACCCATTGCTGCGCGGAATGCATCCAGATATCTTGCTGGAAGTGGAGTCATTTTCATCTCCGAGTTGGTGACGACGTGCGTGGTTTCGCCTTCCGCCAGGAACGCGCCATCTGCCCGCAACAGTTCGTAACCGAAATGCACCACCGACTCGCGGACATTTTTCAGATGCGTGCGAACGATAATCTCATCATCGTAACGGGCCGGCAATTTGTAGCGGCAGCGGGCATCGACTACGGCAATGAAGCATCCGTCATGCTCTTCCATGTCGCGATAGGAAAACCCCAGCTGGCGCAACAGTTCGACCCGTCCAATTTCAAACCAGATGAAGTGGTTGGCATGGTAAACCACGCCCATCTGATCGGTTTCAGCGTAGCGCACTCGCAATCTGCTTTCGCAGATTACCGGTTCGCGCACAGCCTCGGTGCTCATTTGCCGCTCCAGCGCGGCTTGCGTTTCTCCAAAAATGACGAAACTCCTTCGCGAAAATCTTCGGTGGTACGGATGCGCGCGTTGTCTTCGATGGCTTGGCTGATCTGGGAGTCCAAATACGGCGCAAGAAAACCATTAATCAATTTCTTGGTGAGACGCACCGATGAAGGACTGTTCTGCAAAAGTTCTGCCGCCACCTGTCGCGCGTGCTCCATCAGTCTTTCCGGTTCGACAATTTCATTGACCAGTCCGTAGCGGTGCGCCTCCGAAGCAGTAAACATGCGCCCGCTCATCAACAGATCGCGCGCGACCTTGTGGCCGACCTGCCAGACCAGCATGGAGGACACAATAGCGGGCACGAACCCGATCCTCACCTCAGTGTAGCCAAATTTCGCATCAGGGATGGCGAAGGTGAAGTCACACATGGTGGCCAGTCCCGTGCCTCCGGCGACCGCAGCACCGTTAACGGCTGCAATGGTCGGCTTGGGGAAGTCATACAGGCGGCGGAAAAGGTGCGCCATGCGCGCAGAGTCTTCGAGATTCTGCTGGTGCGTTTTGCCCAGAAGCGACTTCAGTTCCTCAAGATCGAGTCCGGCACAGAATGCCTTACCCGTTCCAGTGAGAATTGCGACCTGGCTGTCGGACGATTGTTCGATCTCATCTAAGGCCGAGAGCAATTCGGCCACTAGCTGGAAGCTAATAGCGTTGCGCTTCTCCGGCCGATTGAGAGTGATGGTTGCGATTCCGGCATCGCGGGTCAGTTGGATTGTCTGGTATTCCATGGATTCAGTCAGCAGCCTGGGTAGCGGAATATCGCGCGCCGATTTCAGCCGAAGCCCGTAGAAGCGCGTCTAACGAACGCAATGGTGGCAATTGTCCGCCGGGGGATTTCAAAGCCTCGATCACAATTTCGGTGGCGATATTTCCTACCAGCGCATCCTGAGCAAAGGGACAGCCGCCCAGTCCTCCCAAAGCGGAGTCAAATCGCCGGCAGCCCGCGTCGTAGGCCGCTGAGATTTTTTCTTCGGCCTGCTCGGGACGGCTGTGGAGATGAACCCCAATCTCCAGATAGCCGAACTTGGCTAGAACGGCTGCCAGTACTTGTTGGATCAAATCCGGGGTGGCGATTCCAATGGTATCGGCGAGTGAGATCGTCTTTATGCCGGATGATTCCAGCAGGTCGACGGCGTCAACCACCTCGTCGATATTCCAGGGATCGCCATAGGGATTGCCGAATGCCATGGAAATGTAGACGGCAGTTTCCAGCCCAGCTTGGTCACCTTTGTTTGTGATCTTATCGAGTTCGTCGATGGCCTCTTCCAGTGTCTGCCGCTGGTTGTTGCGCAGGAAGGTTGGTGAAACCGAATACGGGAACCCGAGGGTACGGACTGCGTTGGTGTTGATCGCCCGCTCTGCACCTTTCTCGTTCACCACGATTCCGATGATGTCTACGTCTTCGGGTGGATCCAGTTCGTTTAGCACTTCTTCCGAGTCTGCCATCTGCGGGACGGCGCTGGGCGAGACAAATGACACCGCATCAATGTGTTTGAAACCAGCGCTGATCAGGGCTTTCAGGTAGTCGGTTTTCAGATAGGCGGGGATATGACCTTTCAGGCCTTGCCAGGCATCGCGCGGACATTCTACGAGTTTTACCGGGCTCGGCATCTTTAGCTTAGGTCTGCAATACACCAACCTTAAAGTCGGCCACATCCGGATTCAAGGCGGCAGCCTCCAGCGCCATGGTAATTGCTTCCCTGGTCTCAACCGGATCAATTATCTTGTCGATCCACAGGCGCGCAGCGCCATAGCGGGGATCGGTTTGTTCGTCGTAGGTCCGCTTCACCGACTCGAACAACTCCTTCTTGTCTTCGTCGGTAAGGATCTTTCCGCTCCGCTCCAACTGTTTGATCTTGATTTCCACCAGGGTGGAAGCTGCCGAGTCGCCGCTCATCACCGCATAGCGGGCAGTAGGCCAGGCAAAGACGAATCTGGGATCATAAGCCTTGCCACACATGGCATAGTGTCCGGCGCCAAAGGAGCCACCGATGATTACTGTGATCTTCGGCACTACGGAATTAGAAACTGCATTTACCATCTTGGCACCGGCTTTGATAATCCCGCTCCACTCGGCATCGCGCCCGACCATGAATCCGTTCACATCATGCAGGAAGACCAGCGGAATCAGGTTCTGGTTACAGTCCATGATGAAGCGGGCGGCCTTTTCTGCGGATTCGGTGTAGATCACGCCTCCAAACTCCAGCTTCTTGTGCCCTTCGTGATCAATCTGCTGTGCGTGCAGCTTCTGGTTGGCCACAATGCCTACAGCGAAACCGCCGATGCGCGCGTAGCCGCAAAGAATTGTCTTGCCATATTCCGGCTTGTATTCGTCGAAGCGGCTGCCGTCGACCACGCGGGCGATGATCTCCCTCATGTCATAAGGCTTGCCCGGAGAGGAATCGTAGATGCCGTAAATTTCTTCGGCGGCAAGGGCGGGGTCGACCGGCTTGCGGCGGTCCCAGGGAGACTGGCGGCGGTATCCCCATTTCTCCACGATGCCGCGAATGTGGTTCAGGCAGGCTTCGTCGTTCGGTTCACGAAAGTCGACGGTGCCGCTGATGGCCGAGTGCATGGCCGCCCCGCCGAGTTCTTCCGCGGAAACCTTCTGTCCGATCGCGGCCTGCACCAGTGCGGGACCTGCCAGGAACAGACCGCTGCCATCGGTCATCAACACGTGATCACACATCACCGGAAGATAGCCTCCTCCCGCGACGCACATCCCCATGATGGCCGCGATCTGTGGGATCCCCGTGGCCGACATCACCGCGTTGTTGCGGAACACGCGCCCGAAATCGTCGGTGTCGGGGAAGACATCTTCCTGCAAGGGCAGGAATACTCCGGCTGAATCCACCAGGTAGATCGTTGGTATCCGGTTCTCGAAGGCGATGTTCTGCGCCCGGATCACTTTTTTGGAAGTCATCGGAAAGAACGCGCCTGCCTTCACAGTGGCGTCGTTGGCGATGATCATGACCAGCCGGGTATGCACCCTGGCCACACCGGTAATCACGCCGGCAGAGGGCGCGCCTCCCCATTCTTCGTACATGCCGAAAGCGGCATAGGCACCAAGCTCAAAAAACGTGCCGGGGTCAACCAAAAGACCGATCCTTTCCCGGGCGGTAAGCCGGTTTTTGGAATGCTGGTTCTCGATGGCTTTGGGCCCGCCGCCCTCACGAATGTGTTCCTCCTCATTTCGCAACTGGGAAACCATGTCCGCCAGGAACCGCATGTTCGCCTCAAAGCGCGCGCTCGTGGGGTCGACATGACTGGCCACAACAGGAGAGGGAGTCGACGGCGTCGGATCGTTGCGGTCTGACATAGATGGAGAATGGGCGCTGGGAACCGCTTTACCGTATACCACTCAAGCTGAAAGGTGCAACGCCGCTTGTCAGTGGCGGCAGTTGTTGCAGTAGCCGCCGATCTCCAGCCGGGCCACCACGATGTGAAAGCGGCAGTCGCGTTCCATCTGTTCTTTCAGCGACTCAAAAATCTCGCTGACAAATTCGGTGATCTTGCCGCAGCGCAGACAGGCCATGTGGATGTGGTCGCGGCCCAACTTGCGTTCGTAGTAATGGCCCTCGCCGTTGATGTGCATCAAATCCAACTCGTCGATCATGCCTTGGCGCTTCAGCAAGTGCAGGGTGCGGTAGACGGTGCTGCGATCGACCGATGAGTCGATGGTCTGGGCCTTGCGCAAGATCTGGCTGGCGTCGAGGTGCTTGCGCGCGGTCTCAATTACCGACAAAATGGCGCGGCGCTGCTGCGTCATGCGGATACCTCTTTGAGCAAGCTGGGCTTGCAGCCGTCCGGGGATTTCGGTCTGGGGAAGTGGCATTAAAAGCTCTCCTGTTGCAACTAATCGCAAACGTGTTGCGACGGAATCTCAACTGGCGCGTTGACAGAGAGGATAGGCCAACGTAGATTAAATTCTATCCTGTTGCGACCGGGTTGCAACAAGAAAGTAAGGCAATGCATAAATCAGACCACCCCCACCCTCTTTCGGCGCAAGATTCTACCGCGATCCGCTGTTCCTTTTGTCCCTGTGGGCATGTCTGCCTGCGTTGGAGCCGGGCTCTTCTACTGCACTTCGACCAGGGAGAGGTCAGTTGCGCTCTGGAGTGCCTGCGCGATGTCTTGAAGGGAAATGCGTCCGGGGCATCTGCCGGCGAAAGTGCCTTTTCAGCTTGCCGGGCTTCCGATGGTTTTTACTATTTGGTCTGTCAGAGTCACGTCCTATTGCGACTCTCCGAGAAGGAAGCCCATACCTTGCAGGCCGAACTATCGTCCGCCCGGGAGGTGCTGACCCAGGGAATTGAGCAGTCCCCCAATCATATTATGTAGCTGCGGCCTCTCGACCGCTTCAAGGATTGCGTCTTTCCATCCAGTCATCCAGCCGTCTCCCATCTTCCTGCAGCAGGAAACTGCCAACCCCGAAGCATTCCCCAAAGATCCGGTGGGACTCGGGATCCCGCGCCGCCCGGGGAATCCACTGCCGTCCTACTTCATACTGTGCCGCCGTGAACCACTGCTGTGGCAGCACCTCAACCAGACCAGCGTGGGGATAAACCACGTAAAGCGCGAATGCCGGATCATTGACGCCTTCAGTCTTGTAACTGGTGGGCACGATCAGTTCCTGCACCGATTGAAATTCAGGTGGAACCTCGATCTTGTGTGTACCTTCTGGAAGGTGGGTGGGAATTTCGAATTCAGCCATCGGCGGGGTCGCCGCGTAAACCCGCTCGGCGGACTGCTTGAACCATCCGGCGATTTCCGCAAAATCGAAGGCTTTGAGCTGGTCGGGGTCGAAGCACATCACACGGATGCTACGACCCTCCGGGCACCAGATTCCCAAATCGGCCGTCGCAACTGGAAACGCCCGGCAGTAGGTATTCAGCGCCAGCCGTGGTTTGTCCGGTTCCTGCTCCAGGACCAGCGAAATCAGGTAGGCGAGCGGCCCTTCGTTTCCTTGATGGGTCCAGGCAAATCGTTGTCCGGCCTCGGAGACGAACGGGGAAAACGTCTTCCAATACCAGGGCGTGGGACCGACGGTACGCTGCAGCTGTTGCCGCAAATTTGAAATATTGGGTTTTTCCATGGAAGGAACTTGGGAGTTAACTACTGGCCGGTACATCGTGGCGCTTAACGTTGTCGCGGATGTAGCTCACTATTTCATCCATGGAGGTTCCGGGCTGAAAAATGGCGCCGACCCCGGCCTGCTTGAGCGCCGCTATGTCTTGATCCGGAATAATTCCACCGACTACCACCAGCACATCGTCCATTTTGTTTTGCTTGAGCAAATCCATGACGCGGGGAACGATCGCGTTGTGGGCACCGGAGAGAATCGACAAGCCGACAACGTGGACATCTTCTTGCAGCGCAGCCGAGACGATCATCTCCGGGGTCTGCCGCAGTCCCGTGTAAATCACTTCCATACCGGCATCCCGCAACGCGCGGGCGATCACCTTGGCGCCGCGGTCGTGTCCGTCCAAACCTGGCTTCGCCACCAAAACCCGAATTTTGGCGTCATCGGTCACGGCTTCATTTAATCACACAGAGGGAGGAAGAAGCGAAACCCGGAAGTTACCGAGGCTCACGGTTTTGCTTCCAGGCTTCTCCAGAGATACCAGCAGGCTACACTGCGGTGCGGTTCCCAGGCCTTGGCGATCTTTGCCATCTGCTCCGGCGTGGGCATCTTGCGTTTCCGGTAAAGCTTTTTCATGGCCATGCGGATTCCGAAGTCGCCGGTGGGCAGCACGTTTGGGCGCTTCAGCGTGAACATCAGAAACATGTGGGCGGTCCACACGCCGACGCCTTTTACCTGGGTGAGGTGGGCAATCACCTCCTCGTCGGTAAATTGGTGCAGGCGGGAGAAGTCCAGGTCCCCTCGGCGGGCCCTTTCTGACATATCTTGCAGGTATGACGTCTTTTGTTTGGAAAGTCCTGCCGAGCGCATTTGTTGATCGGTGAGCTTTAAGATTCCTTCCGGAGTTAGCGGCTCGCCGGCGAGCGCGGCAAAGCGTTTGAAAATTGTCACCGCCGCTTTGCCATTCAGTTGCTGGTACACGATGGCTTCCGCCAGGCTGTGGAACTCCGGTGGCCCAAACTCCATGCGGCAGGGGCCCACCTTGGCAATCACTGCGGCGAGCACCGGATCAGACAAATTGAGGTGTTCGAGCGCTTTGCGAAATTGCGGACGAAGCGGGTCTTCGCGAGGTTCTGGTTGCCATTAGAGAAAGTTATTCTGCCACACCGAGCCTTAGGCGCGTCGTCCCGCCAGCAGCGCCAGTTCACGCCACTTCCAGTGGCAATCGACATCAATAAAGCCGATCTCGCGCATCCAAGTCAATTGGGTTTCTACATCCAGCAGCTTGTTGGATGGATCTTCTGTTTCGGGTGTAACACCAAGCGTTTGCAGAAAATCTTGATGCAGTTGGGCGGTTGGCGAAGCGACGTGCTCCAGATTACAGAACACTCCAGCGGGAATAAGAAGCTCAAGAATCTCCCCATAAAGAGCCCGCTTGCGGTCGTGGATGAGATGATGAATGGCGAAACTTGAGATCACCACATCGAAGTTGCCGAGTCGCGGCAATGGATGATCGAGATTGTGCTGCACAATGCTTACGGAGCGGTCTGCTTGGAAACGTTCGCGAGCGCGCTCGATCATCGTGGGTGAGAAGTCAACCGCAACTGCTTCTGCCTGTGGACGATTTAGTTTGACCAGCGCCAGCAGGCGGCCATCGCCGGTTCCGAGATCGAGAATGCGTTTCGCGGTTGGAGCAATGAATTCGAGCAGAGCTCTTTCTCCGTCAACTCGATGAGGAATGGAATCGGCCCGTTGCAGGTAACCCAGGGCATGCTCGGCCGAATCCCACAAATTCACGGTCATCCGACAAAGTATAAACTCACATTCGAGGGCCCATTGATAACGGACCGTAAAACCTGGCTGCTGTGCATTGCACTGAGTTGTCTGTTGGCAGGGATGGTGTTGGTTCAGGCGCAGAGCTCGGCAGACCGGCCTGCCGCTGCCGCGCAGACTGCACCCCCTCCGCCCGGAACCGAGCCGCCGGCCAGTGTTACCGAAGAGCACAGGGTAACTCCGCAGGAGGCGAGAGAACTTTTCCACTCCATCGATGAGATCCTCAAGTTTTCCAGCGACGATACCGGCCTGCCTATTAAGCGCAAGGTGAAACGAAAGCTGATCAGCCGCGATGAGGTTGTAGCTTATCTCACCAAACATATGTCCGAAGACGAAGACGCACAGCGACTGCGACGATCGGAGTTGGTTTTGAAGAAATTCGGCTTGCTGCCTCAGGGAGTTCGATCTGCAGAAGTTTCTCGTGGCACTGCTTCGCGAACAGGTCGCCGGTTTCTACGAACCGAAAAGCAGGACCGTGAATCTGCTGGATTGGGTCGATGTTGAGCAGCAGAAGCCAGTATTGGCACACGAATTGACCCACGCCCTACAAGACCAGTCCTTCGGCCTCGAAAAATGGATGAAGGATCAGGACATTACCAGCAAGAAGGATCCCACCGCCACCGACATCGAAGAGGACGAGATCAGCACCGCCAGGCAGGCGGTGGTCGAAGGGCAAGCGATGGTGACGTTAATTGACTACACTCTGGCCCCGATGAACAAGTCATTGTTGAATTCTCCAGAGGTCGCAGAAGCCCTTAAGCAGGGAATGCTGGTTGGCACGGCCGATTCCATCGAGTTTCACAATGCTCCTATTTTCCTGAAAGAGGCGCTGACGTTCCCCTATCGATACGGTCTGGACTTCGAAGCCGCCCTGTTGAAACAAGGCAAGCAGAAGGCTTTTGTCGATGTGTTCAAGGACCCTCCGCGCAGTACTCGCCAGATCATGGAGCCGGAGACATACCTGTCCGGCGAGCGGATCGAGCCGATGAAGTTGCCCGACTTCAAAACTATCTTCAAGAACTATGAGCGTTTTGATATCGGTGCCATGGGAGAGTTCGACGTCGCCATTCTGGTTGACCAGTATGCCGGGGTCGAGAGCTCGCGTCGGATCTATCCGCACTGGCGCGGCGGGTACTATTACGCGGCAAAGAACAAAGACAACGAAACTGCTCCCTTAGGACTGTTCTATGCCTCGCGATGGTCGGGCGCGGAGTGGGCCTCGGAATTTGCCGCGATATACGCGCAGTCGCTTCCCAAACGATACCGGCGGGTGCGGGAAGCGGCGGTTGACGGAGCCAAGCCGTTAGACCTCGATAAAATCGAGCGTTTTTCCGGGACTCACACGTTTCTGACGGAAGAAGGACCGATCGTGATCGAGGTGGCCGGCGACACCGTGTTGGTCACTGAGAGTCTGGATCCACAGGTCACAGATCAGTTGGAAGCTACAGTATTTGGAGCCGCCGGCAAGCGGTGAAAAAGGGTTTGGTTCTTGCCGGCTGCGGAAAACGCGGAAATTGTTAAAATCCTTTAAATGCCGTGACTTTAGGCCTTTTGACCCTCCACTTTCGTGCCACATTCCTGATTTTCTAATTGGATTACAATGTGCCCAGGATGTTAGTAGATCGACTCTTGGGATAAGTGTTTTTTGTGAAGGACCACGCCACTATCGTGCAGGACCCAGCCGCGCCTAGTCAGCCTTCTTTTCAGCAGCTGCTGGCAGCGGCATTCATTGTGCAGGAGCACAATGACAAGCTGCAGTCGAATAACGATCCCGACGCGGCTTATACTCGCACGCTCGCTGAGATTGTCGAAACCGAGCGTCTGATTCAGGACCAGCGCATCGACTCGCAAACGGCGGTGGAACTCATCGCCGAACGCACCCACACCATCACCCGCGCCGATGGAGTTGCGGTTGGAGTGCTGGAAAATGGCAAGCTGGTCTACCGGACAGATACTGGCGAAACCGCATCGCAGTCCAACTTTCCAGTTCTGATCACTGACTCTCTGGCGGCGGAGTGCTTCCGCACTGGCAAGGCTTTGCAGTCGGCGGAAACCCGTAACGACGATCGAATTGACCAGACATTGCGGCAAGGTCTGGGAGTCGAATCACTGCTGGCAATTCCCATCCGCCAGGAAGGCAAGATAGCCGGAGTTCTCGAACTCAGGTTCAAGCGCCCGAATGCCTTTCAAAGCTATGATCTCCGCACCTGTCAGTTGATGTCAGGCCTTATCGGCGAAGTTCTCGCGAGGAAGGTAAAGCAGGGATGGAAGCAAGCCCTTGCCAGCAGCGAGGAAGACGCGATTGGCTCTGTGCTCGATCAGATGCAGCCGGAACTTGACCGTTTCGAAGAGAATGACGAGGAGTTTGATCGAGCCATATCCAGCCTTACCAACAAGACCCACAGTGTTGATTTAACTGAACCGCGACCCTTCACATACCCAGCGGTGGATCTACCTCCGAAGACCCCTGCAAAACGCCAATATTTTCAATCCACCTGCGGAAGTTGCGGGCACGAATTTGTCCAGGACGAAGCATTTTGCGGTCTCTGTGGTGCCATGCGGGACGAAGAGTCTCCAGTGGCCGCCACTCCACCGGCCTCGTCTTGGCCGTCTTTGTGGGACATGCAGGAGTCATCTGAACCGGCGCTTCCCGAGGAGGTAAAGGCATCTTCCCACGGATATCAGCTTACCGGTAGGGTTGAGTCCAACGTTGAGGACGAGGTGTCGCGCCTCTCCGACGAACCAGAATCGGAGTTTGAAGAAACTCCCTACGCTCACTTCTCCGCTCACCTGCGGGAGCGGGCCGATCGGCTTGAATTAGCTGCGGCTGCCGATGGACCCACTACAGCTTCCGCGACCGCGGACGCGGAAGAGATTGACGTTGGCCACGGGTTTGGCAAACGGATTTCCGACTTGTGGCGGGAACAGCGGGCTATGTTTTATCTGGCGGCGGCGGTAGGCCTATTGGCTGCCGTCATCGTGGGCTGGGCCATGCAGCCGCCGGCGCCGCCACAGCCTGTGGCTGCAACGGCACCTGCGGACCCGCAAGCGCCTCCCAAAACCGAACTCAGCATGGTCGACAAGATGTTGGTCAATCTGGGTTTGGCCGAAGCTCCTGCGCCCCCTGTCTACCTCGGCAATCCTGACGCTAAGGTGTGGGTGGACGTTCATACCGCGCTCTACTACTGCGAAGGGGCGGACCTCTTCGGCCACACCAAGGGTGGCAGATTCACCAAGCAGCGGGATGCCCAGCTGGACCAGTTTCAACCTTCTGCCCGCAGAGCCTGCGACTAAGCCGTTTCCGGCGCCCTTTAGGCATTCACAGCATTCCCGTTTGACATCTAATTTCATGTAGAGTGGAATTATCAGGTTAAAAAACTGCTCTGGAGAGCACATGCCAAACATTTGGGATAATCCCCCGGATCCTGAACGCCGACGCGCGCAACGCGCTTCGTCGAATTCCGGCATCGAGCGCGCCGACTTGTGGGGCGATACCGATTTGCCCGCGGAAGAAAACGAACTGCACGTCCTGGACCTACTGAAAAAGCTGGAAACGGAAACCGACAATGGCCCAGCACCGATGTTTGAGAGGCGTGCGCAAAAACCCACCAAATGGGCGCAGTGGGATCCGGAAGTCACTTGCAATGCTTGCCACTATTTGAATGCTGCAGATCAAAGGTTTTGCGGACATTGCGGTTCGCCGCTGCAGGCAAGGGAGCTTCCCCGACCGGATACTGCCAGCCTGAACGAACCGCCACCTGCCGCGCCACCGCAGCCAGTACAACCTCCGGAACCGCCTGCAATTCCTGAGGTGGCAGTGAGCGCGCGACAGCAACCGGAGTTTGCTGAGCCAAAGCCGGTTGAAAGATCGCAATCCGCCTTTGCTTCCTTGATGGCTGAACCCAGGGAAGACTCCCGTGAAAGGGACGAGAGCGATCTTGAATTTCTGCGCTACAAGACACAGGGAGCATCGCAACCGAGCAATACCTGGAAAATTCCAGTTGCAGTGGTGATTCTCGCCGTGGCAGGTTTTGTCGGATATCGACTGTACAACGGTTGGAGCATTTTCCCCGGTCTCTCGCCGTCGGCGGCGACCACGTCACCGAGCGAGCAGCCAGCGACTGAGCAACCGCCTCAGCCTGCGGCGTCAGATGTTGCTAACACACCAGAGGCTGCAACCCCGAAGGTCACCAAGTCCGAGACATTGGCAAGCAAGCCAAAAACCGCTGTGCCATTGCGATCCGAGGCGGCCGGAGCGGTGACTCCTGCTACCCAGCGTTCCCGGGACGCCGTGACTCCCGCGCCGAACGCCGTAGAGGGTGGGCCGGTGGGCGGAGCCGCGGAGCTGGCGCAGGCTCAGCGTTATCTCTCTCCGGCATCGCGCAATAGCGCCGAGGCTGCGAGATGGCTGTGGAAATCGGTCAGCAAAGAGAATCCTAAGGCGGTGTTATTGCTCTCCGAGCTTTATGCAAAAGGGGATGGCGTGCCCAAGAGTTGTGATCAGGCTCGCCTTCTTCTGACTGTGGCAGCACGAAAAGGCCAGGCGGAGGCGGCGAGCCGTTTGCAAAGCTTCGATGCTGGTGAATGCCAATAACAAATGGGAAGAAAACGGAAAAGGCCCCGCAAAATGCGGGGCCTTTTCCGTTTTGGTGCGAAGTTCTTAGTGACTGGCCTGGTGTTCCAGATCCAGAATACTGTGCTCCCAGCTCTCCAGGAGATCAGGCGTGGACTGGCTCTTCGTGGCGTCGTGCTTCGTACCAGAGGGCCAACTCGACTCGGTTCCAGAGTCCGAGCTTGTCATAGATGACTCGGAGATAGTTCTTAATAACGTGCTCTGTGGTTCCAATGGCATCAGCGACTTCGCTGTTCTTGAGTCCTTGGGCGACGAGTTCAATAACTCGCTGTTCTCGTTCACTCGGGATGCGCTTTCCGTACCGTTCGTCTGCGAACATAACTGCCTCCGATATAAAAGTGTGGCTAATTTCACCCGCTTGATTCCACCGGTAATGCCAAAACGTAAGAAGAGGCGATTGAAGTGGGCTTTGACCGTTCTACGCGCCATTTTGAGCTGTTTAGCGATCTCCGCATTGTCACAGCCCTGGAGCAGCAGTTCCGCAATTTGCTGCTCTCTAGGTCCGAGTCGAATCGGCTTGTCGTTCATTACAACCCCCAAATTGAATAATTAACTGCTCCAGCAAAGTTGGGCGATCCTGTTTTGTGAGTGGTGGAATTACTCAAAGCGTCTCGCAAAACCAAATTGCTGGGTTCTTACTACTTTTCATAGCATTCACCGTGCCATGCTATGACCATTTGCGTGGGGGAATTCGGAGTCAGATTTCCACAAGGGAGAGGGTGATGCTCTGGATAGAGCAAGGCACAGGCCAAAATCCGGGCCGCACATCCGCTGCTCTTTTTCGGTACGGTGTCGCAAAACAGTTAAATTGCTGAGGCCCGCAACGGCAACAAAACAAAGCACCAAAGTAACCTCTGCGGGGGGCTATTCGAGCCCGGTTCCAATTGTCACTACCGGATTCAGTGTGGGCCGAAGTTCTTCGGGTGATTCTTGTCTACAACCCATTGGATTTAATAACTTTCCACATGTGCGGCCTCTGGAAAGTTAAGGTGAAAACCCTAGGACAAAATTCCCTGTTTGCTGTCGCAGTTTGGAACTAATTACACTTTGATACCAATCTAGGAAGACCGGGTCCTCTCAGTAGTTCTAATACCGAACGACCATCTGGGTAGGCGAACAAAAAGCGATTCCAGCGCGTGTCCTGATCAGGTGTCAATGTGAAAATCGTTGCAGCTTAAGTCCTCAGAAGTCCTCTTTTGCCGGGCCCCCGATTTGGTGGTCCCCGAGCGCCAATAGCAACGCTGGTTTGGTCGTCTATACTCTTGTGCAATCGTTTGCGCAGGTTATGAAGATCTCAGTTGTCATGCCGGTCTATAACGAACTTCCTACTCTACGGCAGGCCGTCGAAAGGGTAGTTCGTGTACCTCTGGAATTGGAGGTACTCTGCGTGGACGACGGCTCAAGCGACGGTTCCGGGCGTCTTTTGCAGGAAATGCAGGCGGAATATCCACAAATCCGGCTTCTGCAGCAGCCTCGAAATTTGGGAAAAGGGGCAGCGTTGCGACGCGGCATTCAGGAGGCCACAGGAGACTTCCTGATCGTCCAGGACGCCGATTTGGAGTATGACCCAGCAGATTACCCAACTCTTTTGGAACCGTTGATCCAGGGCCAGGCAGACGTGGTTTATGGGTCAAGATTCCTCGGTAGCCGTCCTCACAGAGTGCTTTTCTTTTGGCATTCTTTGGGGAACCGGGCGTTGACTTTCATCTCTAACTGCCTGACCGACATCAACCTAAGTGACATGGAGACGTGCTATAAGGCCTTCCGCCGTGAGGTGATACAAGCGATCCCCTTGAAAGAAGACCGTTTCGGATTCGAACCCGAGATTACGGTTAAGATTGCCAAGCGGCGGCTTCGGATCTACGAGGTCGGAATAGGGTATTGGGGCCGAACTTACGAGGAAGGGAAAAAGATAGGTTGGAAGGACGGCGTCTGGGCTTTGTGGTGCCTGCTGAAATATTCGGTGACCGAGCGGGCGCTTAAGATTCGGCCTACGAAGTAGCCTCGAAATCGAATTTAGGTGGCGGGCGCGCGATTATGAGCGGGCTTTTGGCCTAGATTTTCATTACAATAGAGGCGCAATTGATGGCAAATCGCCGATGTATCGCCGCTCCGCGGGGGCGGCACTTTGGAAGTAGAGTTTCCATCCCAAAGCCCAGGTAGTTTGCCTCTCCCCTTTGGCGGCGGAGTTCCATTTTTTGGGGACTATTTTGCCTAGTCTTTTCTGAGATTTAATTCTAATTAAGAATCTGGAGGTTTAAGGATTTGACCGCTTCTAGTAGCCACCTCATCGCTCCGCACGGCGGAGAGCTTGTAAACCTTGTCGCCTCACCCGATCGCAGCGCCGAATTGAAGGCCCAGTCACGTGAATGGCCTTCCTGGGATCTGACCGCCCGCCAGATTTGTGATCTTGAGCTTTTGTTGAACGGCGGCTTTTCTCCCTTGCGCGGTTTCATGACCAAGGCCGATTACGAAGGCGTTTGTAAGGATATGCGCCTTGGCAGTGGCGTCCTCTGGCCAATGCCGATCACCCTGGACGTAAAAGAAGAGTTTGCCAAGAGCGTCAAGCCGGGAAGCAAGATTGCATTACGCGACCCAGGAAGGCGTCATGCTGGCAGTGTTGACCGTGGAAGAAATCTGGCAGCCGGACCGCACAGCCGAAGCCAAAGACGTTTTTGGCACGAGCAGCGCGGCCCACCCGGGCGTCAACTACCTGTTGAACCAGTCAGGGCCCTGGTATATCGGCGGCAAGCTTGAAGGTTTACAGCTACCTTCGCACTATGATTTCCGCGGATTGCGGCTGACTCCGGCGGAAATGCGGGCGGAGTTTGCCCGCCTCGGGTGGCGTCGCGTGGTGGCCTTCCAGACCCGGAATCCAATGCATCGTGCCCATCAGGAGTTGACCCTGCGGGCCGCCAAGACGGTAGAGGCCAATCTGCTGCTGAACCCCTCGGTCGGCATGACCAAGCCGGGCGATGTCGACTACTTTACTCGCGTTCGCTGCTACCAGTTGCTCTTGTCCAAGTATCCGCCAGGAACCGTCAAGCTGGCTCTGCTTCCTTTGGCGATGCGCATGGGTGGACCACGGGAGGCGATCTGGCACGCACTGATCCGCAAGAACCATGGCTGCACCCACTTCATCGTGGGACGCGACCATGCCGGCCCGGGCAAGGACGAAACCGGCAAGCCGTTCTACGGCCCTTACCAAGCGCAGGAGCTCTTCAAAAAGAATGAGGCCGATATCGGCGTGACGATGGTGCCCTTCAACATGATGGTCTATCTGGAAGACGAAGACCGTTACGTGCCGACCGACGAAGTTAAGCCGGGAGCGCGGGTACTGGACATCTCCGGCACCGAACTACGGCAGAGGTTGAATGAAGGCCGGGACATTCCTGCCTGGTTTACTTACCCCGAAGTGGTGCAG
>CAWGQZ010000009.1:0-13796 GCA_963824805.1 uncultured Acidobacteriaceae bacterium
TTACTAGGTAAGGACGGCAAGAGGAACAGCAAGTTCCAACGGCGGCTCCCTCATCCATACCGAGAGAGGAAACCACAATGAACTCGACATCGCCCATCAACGCCCGATTTGGATCAGCGCTCTTCGCCCTTTGCCTTCTGGTTGCGCCCGCCTTGGGGCGAGCTCAAACTACAGCTCTCGAGGCGAGTCAGGCAGCCGCCCCTGCTCCGTCAATCGAAAAGAAAGCCGCCCTCGTCCGCCTTGGCCTGGTCCCTTCCTCGCACAATTTAGCAACAAGGGCGAGACTCCAGAGGCTGGAGAAGGCATCCGGGGCGCATTCGCGAAGTATGTTGCCGGACCGAAGGTCGAGACTGTACTGCTCTCGCGACGCTCCCCGCCAACATCGACGCCGAAGCCAAAGAGAAGCAGTGTGACTTCGTGCTCTACTCCAGCGTTTCGCAAAAAACGGCCGGCCGCGGTAGCCTCTGGTTTCATGAAAGGCGCTTCCACCGCCAGCAGCTTCATTCCAATGATGGGTGCGGCGCGCGGAGTCGGCGGAGCGATCGCCATGGCCTCGGCCTCGACTGTGATCAGCGGCTTGAGCTCGGCCACTAGCCAAGTGAAAGCGAAAGCCGAGGTTACGCTTACTTACACGCTGATCAAGGCCGGTGTGGAATCTCCGCTGCTGAACGACACGCTGAAGGCCAAAGCTTCCGAAGACAGCCAGGACGTGATCTCTCCGCTGCTTCAGCAAGCCGCTTCGGCAGTGCTGGCGCGAGTGACGAAGTAAACCTAGTTCACCCCGTTGCCGTGGGTTGCGGAAGCGCCCACGGCGTTTTTATTGGGTGATCGATTTTGCGGACGGCTCCAACCGGGCCAGAGCTGCATCACAGATCGCCAGGCTTTCACTTGCCATCCTAGGATCACCGGCTTGAAACCCAGTGGGTGTGATTTTTGCTGGGTTCGGAATTCTCTTCCAGGTAGATGAACTCCTCTCGAACCACGATCGTGCTTGGTTCCACAATTCAATTTTTCGGGTAGAGGATTTCTCTGCCGCGGTTTGATTTTTGATCAGTTGGCCGATATTGGCGTAGGCGTCGGCGCAGGCGTAAAGAGCTTCCAGGTTGGGCGGATCGGCATGAGCAAATGGCTCGAGATCCGAAAGTACTTTTTGGTAGATGTCCAGGGCGGACTTGCTGTCGCCTTTTTTGGCCAGCAAGCTGCCGATCTTAACTTTGGTTTCAGCCAGCGTAACCCGCGCCTCAACATCCTTCGGTTCGGCAGCGTGAATGGCCTCAAGCAACGATGCGGTTAGACGATGGTCGGCCAGAGCACCGTCAACATTTCCCGATTTGCCGAGAATCTGTCCCCGCCACATGTAGAAGACGCCGAGGATGCGCTTGGAATCGGTATTATTTGGATCGTGGGCGACGATCTTCTCCATGATCGCCACGGCCTTGGCCAACAGATCCATCCCTGCCTTGAACTGGCCCGATTCCCCAAGTGTCTTGCCCAGCAATCCATAACCAACCGCGAGGTCACTACTCACTAAAACATCCTTCGGATCTTGCTCCACAAACTTTTTAGCTAGATCAACTGCGTCCTGGTAGTTCTTCGCGGCCTGTGAATATTGGCTGTCCATGAGATAAGCGTCGCCAACCCGGGTGTAAAGCAAACCGATCGTCCGCATGTATCGCGGATTTGAGTGCTGCTGCATCAGCGTCTTGTATACGTCCAGGCTCTTTCGATAGCTGACCATCGCCCCGTTGCGGTCACCTAGCTTTATTTGATCGTCGCCAATCTTGGCGTTGTAGATCGCAATGCCATTTTGCGGGGAAGCAGTGCCGGGTTGTAGCCGCGCTCTTTTCTCTGCGCTGGCCAACGCCTTGCGATGGTTTTCAATCGCGGCTTCTGCATTCCCCAGGTTTGCCGACAATCCGTTGCCGCCGTTGATGTCACCGATGGCCTCATAATCATTTTCCAGTTCATCAAGGACTTTTACGTCGTCGGACTTGTCCTTGCCGAACTCCTCCATGATGGACTTCGCCTTGGTTGCATGGTCGAGTCCAGCATGCAGATCGCCAGAGGCAACTTGCATTTGTCCCAGCCACCGGTACGCTACCGCCAATTGGAAGCGATCATCCTGATTCTTAGGGTCCGCCGCCACCAATGCTTCTCGCATCGAAACCACTTTCTTGTAATTCGCGATCGAGCCGGCGGTGTCTCCCAGATTCGAGTGCAGCGGGTTGCCCTGCACATCGGCGAGCTTCAGGTAAGCGTTGGCCAACTCCCGCTGCAAAGAACGATCCTCCTTGGCTTCTATAGCGAGCGTGTCCAGGTAACGAAGCGCATTATGGACGAGCAGCTTGCGGGCGGAAGTTGAACCGGGAAGGTCGGCGATCGCCGGTTCGAGATCGAAAATCACCGAGCTGGCAAGTTGCCGGACCTCGTTGAAACGCTGCTCGGCGCGGACCCGCTGCTGACGGGCCACATGCGCCTGCCACGATGTGGCCACAATTCCCGCGATCAAAGTGATAACGAATAAGACGCCTACCGCAACGCTGGTGCGATGGCGTTTCACAAACTTGACCGTGCGATAGCGGATCGTGTCCTTCCGCGCCAAAACCGGTAGCCCTTCCAGGTGGCGGCGAATGTCTTCCGAGAACTGCTCAACCGAGGAATAGCGCCGCTCTGGCTCCCGTCGTAAGGCCTTCAATAAGATGTTGTCCAAATCTCCGGCCAGCCGGTCGCGAAGGACACCCGGTTCGCCCTCTCGGGACCGGCTCACAACTTCCGGCGTCAGTTGCACCCTTGATCCGTCATAGCTGGTTTCCTCGACAACGCGGTCGATCACCAGGCTCGGCTTGGTTGGTTCTGTCTCCGAAATCTCTCGCGCCAGCTCGTGCAGCGGACGTCCTTCAAAGCGGAAGGGCGGATGCCCGGTCAGCAACCGGTATAGCAACACGCCGAGCGAATAGACATCGCTGGCAGTGGTGATGGGCTCGCCGTAGATTTGTTCCGGGCTGGCGCACTCCGGGGTCATCGGCTTCATCAGCGTCATGGTCACCGCCGTGGTTTGGAGAAAGAGTTCCGGATCCAAAAGCTTGGCGATGCCGAAATCGAGAAGCTTGGGACCTTTGTCGGTGACGAGAATGTTTCCCGGTTTAATATCGCGGTGAACGATCAACCTCTGGTGTGCGTATTGCACCGCCCCGCAAACCTGGCGGAACAGTTCAAGCCGCTCGGTAACAGGAAGTTTGCGCTTGTCGCAGTATTCATCAATGCGCTCACCCTCGATGTACTCCATGACGAAGTAGGGAAGGCCTTCTTTGGTCGCGCCTCCGTCCAGAAGGCGGGCAATATTGGGATGATCCAGACTAGCCATGATCTGGCGTTCATTCTTGAAGCGGCGTAAATAGTGGCTGCTGCTTACGCCGGAACGGATGACTTTAATCGCGACCTGCTTCAGATACTGATCGTCGACACGAATAGCGCGATAAACCACCCCCATGCCGCCTTCTCCGATCTTGGCGACGACCTGGTATGGGCCGATAAAATTTCCCACCCACGCGTCTTGCCCATGCGCGTCGGCGGATCCCTTCAGCAAATCAAATGGGGATGATTCCATCAGATCGTTTTCCTGATCGTGAAAACGAAGCAGCGACTCAACCTCCCGGCGAATGGCGGGATCGGAACAAGATTTGTCCAGGTAGGCGGCGCGCTGGTCGAGAGGAAGCTCCAGCGTGGCATGAAAGACATTTCGGACTTGCTGCCAGAGTTGGGTGTCCATGGAAAATAAATGCGCGGAGAAATATTCTAGCTTGCGCTGCAGGCGGTTGGATTAAACAAATTACGCGTGCATCTCGCGGGAAAGCCAGGCCTTGGCCATGGCCCAATCCCGTTTCACAGTAGCCGGGGAAATCGAAAGAACTTCGGAGGTTTCTTCAATCGAAAGTCCGGCAAAGAACCTGAGCTCGACGATCCGCCCCTGCTGGCGATCGAGTTTAGCCAGTTTATCCAGTGCAATGTCGAGCGCAATTACATCAACGTCGCGCGCCCCACTCACCGCAATGTCTTCATCGAGTGTGACCTTGAAGTCTCCAGCGCCGCGCTTGGCGGCGTCACGGGCCCGTGCGTGGTCGACGAGAATCCGCCGCATCATCTGGGCGGCTATTCCGAAAAAATGGGCGCGGCTTTGCCAGCTCACATTCTGATCCACGAGCCGCAGGTAAGCCTCATTCACCAGCGCCGTGCTTTGCAAGGTGTGGCCGGGCCGCTCTCTCTGCAAATAACTTCGGGCCAGCCGCCGCAATTCGTCGTAGACCAGTGGCAGCAGGTCATTCAGGGCGTTCTGATCGCCTTCTGTCCAGCGCAGCAGTAACCGCGTAACTTCGGGTGCCGTGGGAGCACTCATTGAGATTGACTCAGTTTGGAGTTAGAGGAGATTTGAGACCCGTAGCAACCGGCCAGCTAAGGGAAAAACTACGTGAATTGGCTCAGCAGGTCAAGCTGCTAAATCTGTCATTCACCTTACGTTGTTCCTGCTCTTTAACAGGACAAGGCCAAATATCGAATATCGTCTTGAGCGTCCCGGCTTGGCTGCTGCCTGATTTACCCCTTACACTTGAGTAGTGAAAATTGCCTTGGGACAAATCAACCCCACGGTAGGGGATTTCGCAGGGAATGCTGCGAAGATTGTCGAGTTTGCGCATCGAGCGCGCGAGGGGGGAGCCTCGCTGGTTCTTTTCCCAGAGCTTGCGATTTGCGGCTATCCTCCGCGAGACTTGGTGGAGCGCACTACTTTCGTCGAGCACAACCGCCTGAGCGCCGAGCGCATTGCCGGGGAAACGAACGGCATCGCAGTGATTTGCGGGTTGGTCACTCCGGCCAAAGCGGAAACCGGCAAGTCGGTAATGAACTCGGCAATTTTGCTGAAGGACGGGAAAATAGCGTTCCTACAGTCCAAGATGTTATTGCCGACCTATGACGTATTCGATGAGATGCGGAACTTTGCGCCCGCTACGGGTCAGCAATTGTTGCCTTTTGATGGCAAGCAGATGGCGTTAACCATCTGTGAGGACGCCTGGAATGACAAGCAGTTCTGGAACAAGCGGCTTTATACGTTCGACCCCATCGAGGCGCTCATGCAGGCCGGCGGTAATTTGGTATTGAACATTTCCGCTTCACCCTTCTGGGTCGGAAAGCGCGAAATACGGCACAACATGCTGGCCTCGATCGCCCGCCAATATAAGGTCCCTGTGGTACTGGTCAATCAGGTAGGCGGGAACGACAGCCTCCTATTCGATGGATCGAGCCTGGTGTTAGACCCGGCGGGGAACGTCGTTGCGCGGGCCAAGTCATTCGAAGAAGATCTGATTTTCTTTGACCTGGAAGCGATGCGAGGGGATCTGCGCGAGCAGATCGAAGGGGAGGAGGCGAGTGTCTACGCGGCCTTGGTCCTCGGAACCCGGGATTACGTGCGCAAATGCGGTTTCCGCCACGTAATCATCGGCCTGAGCGGTGGAATTGATTCTGCGCTGACAGCCGCGATTGCAGTGGATGCTGTCGGTAAAGAGAACGTCATTGGGGTTGGCATGCCCGGCCCGTATTCCTCAACCGGATCAGTCGATGACGCTCGAAAGCTGGCGGCGAACCTGGGAATTCGCTTCGAATTGCTTTGCATTACGCAGCCATTCGAGAGTTTCCGAACTGTTTTATCCAAGCCGTTTTCGGGAAGGAAGGAGGACACCACCGAGGAAAATATCCAGGCCCGAATTCGCGGCACGCTCCTCATGGCATTGTCGAACAAATTCGGGGCGCTGGTTCTCAGCACCGGCAATAAGAGCGAATTGGGAGTGGGTTACTGCACTCTGTATGGCGACATGGCGGGTGGCTTGGCCGTAATATCCGATGTACCGAAGACTTTGGTGTACCGGTTGGCGCATTACCTCAATTCCAAAAGTGAAGTGATTCCCAAGGCCACGCTGGAAAAACCCCCATCGGCAGAGCTGCGGCCTGACCAGAAAGACAGCGACTCCCTCCCGCTGTACGAAATTCTTGATGCTATTCTGGAAGACTACGTGGAGGATTCACATTCCGCTGAGAAGATTTCCTCCGACCGGGGCTTTGAGATTGGTCTGGTCCGTCGCGTAATCCGTATGGTGGAACGCAGTGAATACAAGCGCCAACAAGCGGCGCCAGGAATCAAGATCTCCGCGAAGGCGTTCGGGTACGGACGGCGCTATCCGATTGCCGCCAAACCCGACGTGCAATGACCTCAGAAAGGAATACATGTTCCGCAAACTTACCTTGTTAATTGTTGCCGGTGTATTGGCCGCTTCGGCCGGGGCTGCCCAGCAAAAGCCTGCAGCCTCCAGAAAAGCCGTTGCCCCTGCAGGGAAATCCGCAGCGGTCCTGGTAGGGCCGCTAGCTCTGAGGCAAACTGCCTTCCGAGGACACGGTCAACGGATTCATGCAGGACACCTTCGGCTATGACTCTTCAATTACGTGGAGGATAATCGAGATAAAGCCTTCGGAGGCAGAAGGACTGGCCGAGGTTCTGGTGCTGATCAGCAATCCGCAAGGCCAGCAGTCCAGCAGATTTTTTGTTTCTCCCGACGGTCAGCACGCTCTGTTGGGCGAGGTCATTCCGTTTGGACCGCATCCCTTTGCCGCAGCCAAGGAGAAATTAGAAAAAGGCGTCACCGGTCCGTCGCGTGGGCCGGCAAAGTCGCCAGTCATGGTAGTCGAGTTCAGCGACCTGCAATGCCCGCACTGCAAAGCCGCCCAGCCGACGCTGGACAAGTTGCTGAGCGAGGAACCAAACGTCCACTTGGTGTTCCAAAACTTCCCGTTACCATCCCATGACTGGGCTGCCAAGGGGGCCGCGTATGGGGACTGCGTAGCGCGCTCATCGAACGATGCCTTCTGGAAGTTCCTGCAGGGAACCTATGATGCGCAGACCGACATTACCGCGGCAACCGCAGACGAAAAATTGACAGCGATTGCAGATAAGGCTGGCGTGAAGGGAAGCGATATTGCAGCCTGTGCGGCTAAGCCGGAAACGGTAGCGCGGGTCGAGCAGTCGGCTGCTCTGGGGAAATCAGTGGACGTCAGTTCGACTCCCTCGATTTTCGTGAACGGACGAAAGATCGGAAGTATCGAGCAGATGCCTTATGAGATATTGAAGAAACTGGTGGAATATTCAGGGAAGTAAGCTGGACGGGCAGGTCGCCCGTCTCACGGCGTCTATTTTGCGAGCCAGACTTCCGAGGCTTCGGTCTTTTCTCTTCTGTTGATTACGTGGGGCGTAATCAGTACCAGCAACTCGTCGTCATCGATCTGCTTGTTGTTGTTGGTCAATATCTTGTTGAAGCCGGGAACAGCGCCAAATCCAGGAATCCCGCTCATCGTGCGGATCTCGTCGTGGGTCACCGCTCCCGCCACAATTGCCGGTTCCCCTTCCTTCAGATTGATACTTCCCTTGAACTCGCGGTTCGAAAGTACAGGCACGCCGTTTGAACTTTGTCCGGTCAGACTTCGGACCTGCATTTCCACGGCGATGGCCACATCGGAATCTCCACTTGCCGCGGTCTTTGCTTTCAGGCTCAGCCCCAAATCTTCATAGCTGAAGGAAGGGAAGGGGGCGATGAAGCTCTGGTTCTGAATAACTCGTGAGATGGCCGATGAATTAGCAAGAGGCGCAAACGAGGCGTTCAGTATCGGGTAGCGGCTACCTAAGTGAAACGTGGCGTCAGTCCCATGTCCGGCCCGCAGAGTGACGTGCTGAAGGCTCTTCACCCAGCTTTCGTTCAATGAGAGTTGCGCTCCTAGAGTTCCGATACTCAATCCGAAGAGTGTCTGGCCATTGCCGAAGGTCGCAAGCGGGGTATTGAAAATGGAGTTCTGCTGGTTCTGCAATTGTGCAAGCAAAGCGGAAAGCGCCTCGTTGTTTGCCTGGTTGATTCCTCCACTCGATATCAGTTGGTTGATCAGGTCCTGAACGTTGGTACCTCCCAGCGCGAGCAAAGCTGCAGCCGGAATATTCACCAACTGAAACTGGTTAGGGATAGTCAATCCCATGTTGCGAGTCAGGCTGTGGCTGACTTCGAAGACCTTAACGTCCAGCATCACCTGAGGCCGGACGTCGTTTAATCCTTCGATCACTTTGGTGGCCGCGTCCAGCACGTTCTGAGGCGCCCGCACCACCAATGTACTCTTGCCCGGTTGCGGGGTAACGAAACGGATGTCGAACAGGTTTCGCAGCAGGTTGTTGAGGTCGGTAATGTCCTGGTTTGAACTCGCCGGAACATAGAAAGTCCGCATCGACATGCGGTCGAGCGCGCGATGGTTCTCGGTAGATTCCGCCGCGACCAGAAGCTGTTTGCTATCCAGCGGAGTCCAGAAAGTCTTTGTGACTGCACAAGCCGCCTGCATGGCAGTGTAGAAATCCGCTCCCCCCACATCGAACCGCACCGGCCTTGTGGCTACCGACTCATCCAGCGTGGCTTTGACTCCATAAGTGCTGCAACCTGGGTCAGCAGGCCACGGCTATCTCCGCGAAAATGAAAATCCGCCTGCGTAGGATTGGGCTCAACTCGGATCTCACCGCCCGGGTCAAAAACGTATGCAGTCTCAGTCTGCCGGGGCGCCCATTCCTGAGTGGCGTCGTCGACGCGTTGCTGGGCGAATTGATTTTGAGGATCCAGTGACAAAGCCTGACGGAACTCGGCCAGCGCTTCAATCGGACGGTGACTGGAAAGACTAGTGTTGCCACGCTCCAGGTGCTGTAAGACCAGCTGCTGGCGGGCAATCTCGCGGGCGGTGACGTAATTGATGTCGCGCGGGGAAAGATCGGCGGCGGCCTCAAATTGCCGGAATGCCTGGTCCAGATCCTTGGCCTGTTGCAACTTTACACCCTTGTTGAAGGCGATGGCAGCGTCTTTGATGTCCCGCTTGGAAGGTGCACATCCGGCGGCAGTGCCGCTCTGTGAGCAGGGAGAGAGCACAACCTGCTGAGGCTGATCGGCGCACACCGCGGCAACCGAAAAAGCGGCGATTGCCGCCAGAAAAACTGCCCAACGCATGCCCAATTGTAACCGTGAATTGTGGGAATTCAGCCCGGAATCCGGCAACCGTGAACACTTTTGTGCTGCAGCCTTGGGAAACCCGCCGCCCGCCGCTCTCATCGCTGCAGGGGCGGAATGGACGCTGGAGAAGGCACTTCCGACGCGGTTACCGTTGTACCATCCGCCCGCCGCCTCGGTTGGAAGTTGTATTGTTTTGGCGTATAAAAGTTACAGGTCACGCACACTTCATTCATGTCTTATCCGTGACCCGAATCCCATTTTTCGGACAGAGCGAAGCCAAAACATGTCGACCGTATTGCACGCCCCCAAGGGTCTCGAAGGAGTTGTCGCCACCAGTTCCGGTATTTGCTACATCGATGGCGATGAGGGCGTTCTGGCTTACCGCGGAATCGATATCCACGAACTGGCAGAGAAGTCGAATTTCGAAGAAACCTGCCATCTGCTCTGGTATGGCCGACTCCCCAATGAAAGCCAATTGAAGGAATTGCGTTCCCGGCTGGCCACCGAGCGCAACCTTGACCCGGGAATCATTACCGTACTGCGTAATGCGCCCAAGCAGGCGCAGCCGATGGATATTCTTCGTACCGCAATTTCAGCGCTGGCCTTTTATGACAAGGATGTGAAGGCCAACGATCACGAGGCCAACCTTCGGAAGGCGATTCGCCTGACCTCGCAAATAGCGATGATCGTGGCCACCTACGATCGAATTAGAAAGGGCAAGGAGCTGGTGACGCCCGACCGGACGTGCTCACATGCCGCCAACTTCCTGCTCATGCTGAACGGTACGGCCCCTTCCACCACCGCCGAACGAGCCCTCGATATCGCCCTAATCCTTCACGCCGATCATGAACTGAACGCATCCACCTTCGCGGCGCGGGTCACCGCCGCGACATTGGCCGACATGCATGCCGCAATCACAGCTGCCACCGGAGCCCTGAGCGGACCGCTGCACGGCGGGGCCAACGAGGCGGTTTTCCGGATTCTGGAAGAAATCGACAACCGCAAAGCCGATCCCGCGCAGTTCGTTCGCGACATGCTGGCAAAGAAGCAAAAGATTTCCGGCTTCGGACATCGCGTCTACCATACCGAAGACCCGCGTGCCACCCACCTCCGCAAGATGTCCCGCGATCTGGGGAAATCCAGCGGGCAAAGCAAGTGGTTCGAGATGTCGGAAAAGATTGAGCAAGTTGTGAAAGCTGAGAAGAAGCTTAACGCCAACGTGGATTTCTACTCTGCATCCACTTATCACACGCTGGGGATCGATGTTGACCTATTTACCCCCATCTTTGCGGTTTCCCGCATTGGTGGCTGGGCCGCCCACGTGATCGAGCAACTCGACGACAACCGGCTGATTCGCCCCAGGGCGGAATATGTTGGCCCTGCTTACCCCAGCACTGGGTTCCTTTCGCGCAACGATAACAAAGTTCCTTAACCGGAACGACACTAAGGCTCACGGAAGGAGATCCATTGCCTCCGTAAGCCTTAGTGCCCTTCGTGGTAAAGGTACGCTGTGGACGGGGTCATAAACCGAACTTTCCATCTGGACAGCGTAAAATAGAGTGATGCGGCGGGTTTACCTCGACAACAACGCCACCACGCCCGTGCTTCCGGCGGTGCTGGACGCGATGCGCCCGTTCTTTGAAGAACACTTCGGGAACGCCTCGTCCATCCACCACCATGGACAGGAGACCCGGGCGGCTGTGGAGCGTTCCCGGGAATCGGTCGCGGCACTCCTAAACTGCCGAGCTTCTGAGGTCGTTTTTACCAGCGGCGGCACCGAGGCCGACAACCTCGCAATCTTTGGTCTGGTGCGCGCCGGTGCCCACGTCATCACATCCACCATCGAACATCACGCGGTTCTTAACTCCTGCAAGCATCTTCAGGAATCGGGATGCGAGGTAACCTTCGTGCCGGTCGACGGGCGAGGCTTGGTGGATCCGGACGACATCCGTCGTGCGTTGCGTCCAAACACCAAGCTGATCACGGTCATGATGGCGAATAACGAGACCGGCGTGCTTCAGCCGGTAGAGGAGATTGGCAAGATCGCATCTGAAGCGGATGTTTACTTCCATACTGACGGTGTGCAGGCAGCGGGCAAGATGCCACTGGATGTGAAACAAATTGGCTGCGATCTGTTGTCGATTTCGGGCCACAAGATGCACGCCCAGCAGGGAATCGGAGCGCTTTACGTCCGCAAGGGAACCATTCTGCAGCCTATGCTCTATGGCGGCAGCCACGAGCGGTCGCGCCGCGCCGGAACTGAAAATGTTCCGGCGATTGTCGGATTGGGCAAGGCGGCAGAGTTGGCGCATCAGGCCCTCGCAGCACGGCGATATGGCCAAGATGGCCACTCTGCGGGATCGTCTTCAGTCCGCGAATTCTCGAGAGCGGTTGAGGCCACAGGCGTGAATGGCGAGGGGGCGCCGCGGGTTCCTAACACCACCAACATCTACTTTGATTACATCGAGGGTGAAGCACTGGTCATCGCTCTCGATCTAAAGGGACTGGCGGTGTCAACCGGGGCAGCCTGCTCATCAGGAGCGATTGAGCCGTCCCACGTGCTGACCGCCATGGGAATGTCGCCGGACCGTGCTCGCGCCAGCATTCGCTTCAGCTTGGGGAAGCAGAACACATCTGAGGATGTCGATTTTGCCCTTGAATTGATCCCTGCAACGGTTGCGCGGCTGCGGGAGTTGTCGCCCATTTACAATAAAGCAGTTGTCAGCCACTAGCCTTCAGCACAATATGCCTAAGAAGACCATCGCCGTTGCCATGTCTGGAGGAGTCGACTCCTCCACGGTCGCGGCCATGCTGCGCGCAGAAGGGCATGAGGTTGTCGGTCTCACCATGCAGCTTTGGAACCAGCGCCGGTTGGCGGGTCATGCCGGAATGCCGGAGGCAGTCCACGGACGCTGCTGTTCACTCGATGATGTCTACGACGCCCGCCGTGTGGCAGAAACCCTGGGAATTCCTTACTACGTGGTGAATCAGGAAGAGCGCTTCGAGCGTGAAGTGGTTCGTCCGTTTGTGCGACGAGTATCTCTCGGGGCGAACTCCCATTCCGTGCAGCCTTTGCAACAATCATCTGAAGTTTGATGAACTGCTGACTATGGCGCGCCAGATCGGGGCGGAGTCTCTGGCGACCGGGCACTATGCGCGGGTGTCTTTCGACGATAGTGTGGGCGGTGGCTGCTGAAGCGTCCAACCGATTCCGCCAAGGACCAGACTTATTTCCTTTTTGGCCTTACGCAAGAGCAGTTGAGTCGGACTTTATTTCCGCTTGGGCGAAATGACTAAGCCCGAGGTTCGTGAGCTGGCTCGGAAGCACGGGCTAGCCTTAGCCGAGAAACCTGATTCGCAGGAGATTTGCTTCGTCCCGGGCGGTGATTATAAGAAGTTTCTCGACGCCTACCTGGCGGAGCAGGGCGACGCGTTGCCTGACACCGCTGGTGAACTGGTCACAACCAGCGGCGAGGTAATCGGACGAGCATTCCGGCATTCACAACTTCACGGTTGGACAGCGCAAGGGCCTGGGCGTTGCTACCGGGTCGCCGCTGTACGTAATCCAGATTAACGGCGCCGATCGTCAGGTGGTGGTAGGCGGACAGGAAGAGCTTTACTCACGGACGTTGCTGACGCGAACGGTCAACTTGATCTCGGTGGACCATCTTTCCGAGCCGATGCGGGTTGCGAGTGAAGATCCGTCATCGCCATGCAGCCTGCGGCCGCTATGATTGAGCAGTCGGCCAAGGATGAGATGTGGTGACCTTCGACGAACCACAGCGGGCGGTTACGCCTGGACAGGCGGCAGTTTTTTACGATGGCGAAGTCGTAGTGGGGGGCGGCTGGATTTCGTAGTCGTTCTAAATGAACATCTCGTCTTGAGGAGCCGCAACCCGCTCGCCGCGGCGCTTACTTTCCATCAGAAATTCGAGCCCAGCCGTCAACCCCTGAAACAGGCCTGAGATCTTTCGAATCGGCGAGATCACCGTGCGGTGTACGGTCTCGGTAGCTTCCTCGACCCGGTCCATGGTCTTGGTCACCATGTCATCGGCGCGGATAATCTGCAGACGAGTACGATCGAGCGTATCGCTGATCGTGGCATCGAGCCGCTCAATTTGAGCGCGAAGCAGACTGCTGACGTCCGAAACGTTGGTCATCGTGCTTTCGAGCTTCGGCCGGAAGTCGGTCAACATGGAGCGCACGACTTCCGCAGTAGGAAGAATCTGGGTCCGGATATCTTCTGCCAGACTCTCCATCTTGCTGCTGGTCTTGCGTAGAGCTAAAAACATCGCTACCAGGATGCCTGCCTGGATGACAACTGCCGCCGACGTAATCGCGATGAAGATTGTGAGATCCATAAAATCATCCGCGCCTTACGCGGCTTGCAGCAAACTAGAGATTTTGAGCCGCTTCAGGACTTTTGGTCGTAACTTCCTGGTAGGCCTGTTTGCCGGCCTCGAAGGCGGCTCGGACCTGATCTTTTGCTGGTGAATCACATCGCGTCCCTTATCCACCCATTCGCTCGCATGTTCACGGGCTTCCTGTGCTTGGGAGCGAACGAAGTCGCGTCCTTCGTCAACCTTGGCCCGAAGACCTCGCGGGTCTCGCTGCCCGACCGCGGCGCATACAAAATACCTACGGCTGTACCAATGCCAACCCCGGCCAGAAACCACAAAATGCTGCTGCCATCACTGTTAGCCATGACCACTCCTTCAATCCAAGTCG
>CAWGQZ010000010.1:0-12500 GCA_963824805.1 uncultured Acidobacteriaceae bacterium
AACGATCCGGATTGAGCGCCCTCCGACACGCACACAAGATTAAACCAAGGTGCGGGCCTTTTTATTCCCGTCCCCTAAACAAAATCTTCAGGAATAAAAGATCGCCCGGCCAGTTCTCTTGAAAGTCGGCAGAGGCGCAAGGACATCGGTGTTTCGGCCCTTTCTGTGTAATTACTGTCCTCCGTGGTAAAGCTTTGCCGAGAATTGCCTGACAAGGGGACACGGAGAAAGGCTTTAAAGGAAGAAAGGTTATATATGGCAAGCCCTTACGATCTCAAGATCATATTTTTGGCAAAACACGCTCAGCATGTAGTGCTGATTCATTTTCCAATCGCCCTTTTCATGACGGCAGTGGTCTTTGATGTGGCTGCGTACTGGACAAAGCGCCACAGCCTGGAAGACGCAACCTACTACAACCTCCTGGTGGCGGCTCTTTCGACGGTCCCAGTCCTGGCAACTGGCATTGTCGCTTGGCAATTTCAGCTTGAGGGTCAAACACTGAAGGGAATTCTTCTGCAGCATCTTGTGCTCGGATCCATCTCAACCGTGATGATCTGCCTGGTGGGGTGGATACACCGCAGCGCGCGGCGAAAAGCCAGCGCTCTCCCCGGCTACCGCTTCGCCATTGAATTCATCGCCATCGCCATCGTTGCTCTCACGGCCCACTTGGGAGGTGTTTTGAGTGGCGTGAACGGCTAGACATCTTGACCGGGAATAAAAACGGCGAGCGGCGGTTATCACTCCCAAACACACCAAAACACGGAGGGGAAATGGCAGATAAGAACGATTTCATCGATCAGAGATTACAAAACCTCAACAGCGACGGCGTGGATCGTCGAGGATTTCTCAAGTGCATCAGCTCGGGCCGGCACCGGACTCGTCTGGACTATGACCGGCGGGATTCCAGTCTCGCAAGCCTTCGCCAAGAATCTCCGCGACAAATCCGTCAAAGGCGCCGATTTCAGCTTCGTCCAGATCAGCGATAGCCACATCGGATTCAACAAGCCGGCAAACCCGGATGTCACCGCCACATTGCAGGTTGCAATCGACAAGATCAATGCGATGCCGCACAAACCAGACTTCATCATTCATACCGGAGATCTGAGTCAACTGTCCAAGCCCAGCGAGTTCGACACGCTGGATCAGGTCCTGAAAAGCGCGTCTCCGAAACAGATCTACTTCGTCCCCGGCGAACACGACATGCTCGCCGACAACGGCGAGCAATATCTTCAGCGCTACGGAAAAGGTACGAAGGGGGCGGGCTGGTACAGCTTCGACCACCAAGGCGTGCACTTTGTCGGTTTGGTGAACGTCGCCAACCTGAAAGCCGGAGGCCTAGGCTCCCTTGGCCACGAGCAACTGGAATGGCTGGAGGACGATCTTCGAGGCCGCTCCGCCAGCACGCCGATCGTTCTCTTCGCTCACATCCCGCTGTGGACCATTTACCCAGACTGGGGATGGGGTACCGACGACAGTGAACAGGCGCTCTCTTACGTCAAGCGCTTTGGCTCCGTCACCGTCCTGAACGGACACATTCACCAGGTGATGCAGAAGATCGAAGGCAAGATATCGTTTCACACCGCGACGTCAACTGCATTCCCTCAGCCCGCGCCCGGCACTGCGCCTTCGGCAGGTCCTATGAAGGTTTCCGCCGACCAGTTGCGGCGGGTCCTGGGGATTACGGATGTAAACTATCTGGTGAGCGGCAGTAGTCTTGCGATCATCGACTCACCGCTGGAGGCTTCCTCAGCTTCAACCCCGGAGAAAGCTGCCGTGAGTGGTGCAGTCGCTGCGGGGTTCCCCCGTCGATGTGAAGATCGACAATTTCGCCTTCACCCCTGGGGCAATCGTGCTCAAGCCGGGTGCGCAAGTCGTCTGGACCAACGGAGACGATATACCGCACACCGTCGACAGTACTCAGGGCAAGTTCAAATCCGCCCCGCTCGACACCGGCGATAAATTCGAGTTCCGCTTCAGCGATCCAGGAGAGTACCCCTACTTCTGCCGGATGCACCCAAAGATGACGGGGACTGTAGTGGTGAAGGCTTAGAACTCGGCTTCCCTCTGGGTAATCTGTGAAATCTGTGGTAATGCTTTTTTTGCCCGTGCCGACAAAGGCTAACGACAGATAACCCAGAGGGAAGCCCCTTCAAACTCCCCTCCCCACACCCGCCGATGCCTCCATCGCCGCAATCACAGAATCGGCGAACTCCGAGGTTCCCGCCTGTCCCGCCGACATCCCGGGTAAGCAACTCCCGCGTGCGATAAACATTTTCCAGGGCGTGCTGAATTCTCGCCTCGGCGTCACGCTCTCCCAGGTGCCGCAGCATCAGCAAAGCGGAGCGCAGCACCGCGGTCGGGTTCGCCAAATTCTTTCCCGCAATATCGGGCGCCGAACCGTGCACTGCCTCAAAGATGGCGCACTGCTCGCCCATGTTGGCCCCGGGAACGAACCCCAGCCCGCCAACCAGCCCCGCGCAAAGATCGGAAATGATATCCCCGTAGAGATTCTCCATCACCAGCATGTCGTACTGGTAGGGATTCATCACCAGTTGCATGCAGGTGTTGTCGACGATGTGTTCGCCATAAGTTATCTCCGGATACTCTTTGGCGACCCCCCGCGAGCAGCGCAGAAATAGTCCATCCGAGAGCTTCATGATGTTGGCTTTGTGGATGGCATGAACCTTCTTGCGCTTATTCTTACGCGCGTATTCGAAGGCGAAGCGGGCGATTCGAGTAGACGCCTTTTCCGTAATGATCTTCAGGCTTTCGACCACCCCGGGGACGACTTCATGTTCGAGACCCGAATAGAGACTTTCGGTATTCTCGCGCACGATGATGAGATCAACATCGGGATATCGCGTCGGGATATGCGGCAGATTGCTGATGGGGCGAAAATTCGCGTACAGCTCAAACTGCTTCCGCAGCTGGACGTTGATGCTGGCAAATCCGCCGCCGATCGGCGTGGTGACTGGCCCCTTCAGCGCCACGTGCGTTCGTTCGATGGATTGCGTCAACTCTTTGGGAATGTACTCGTGATATTTCTCGAAGGCCTCCGCGCCCGCCTGAAACGTCTCCCATTCAAACTTGACGCCGCTGGCTTCGAGAATGCGGACGGTGGCCCCGGTAACTTCCGGTCCGATTCCATCGCCGGGAATTAGGGTTACTTTATGAGCCATGGGTTACAACCTTTATCGGCGCGAGCCGGAGATTGCTTCACTGAAGTTTTGAGTCGGCGATCTTGGGCGCAGCGGACTTGGGACGCATTTCGACAGGTTCTTTGGTCTTAAGCAGATCCTTTAATTCGGCCATGAACTCCTGCACGTCCTTAAAGTCGAGATAGACCGAGGCGAAACGCACATAGGCCACCTTGTCATGGCGGCGCAGGCGGTTCATGATAAGTTCGCCGATCTCGCTGGTTTTGCGCTCACGTTCGGGAGATTCGATTACAAATCCCTCCGCTTCATTGACGATCTGTTCCAGCTTGCTGATGGGAACCGGGCGCTTTTCGCAGGCATGCAGCAGCCCGTTCAGGACCTTTTGCCGGTCGAACTTTTCCCGGCGCCCGTCTTTCTTCACCACCATGTAAGGGATTTCATCGATGCGCTCGTAAGTCGTAAATCTCTTGCCGCACTTCAGGCATTCGCGGCGGCGGCGAATGGAATCGGCTTCCTTGCTTTCGCGCGAATCTACCACCTTGTCGTTTTCAAAGGCACAAAAAGGGCATTTCATGACGATAAAAAGGGCTCAATCGTCATTGTAGCAGCCAAAACCGCAGGGATTTGCGCACCCCAATGGCTGAACCAGCCTCCGCAACGGCTTGTGGTTAGGAGGCGGGCGGAAGTGCCGCGTGGGATTCTTCTTCCTGACTCTCCTGCGAGAGCTTGCGCAGCGAAAGCCGCTCGCGGTGGGCAAGAAACAATCCGAGAGGAATGACAGCGATGAAGGTCACCAGCCACAACATGATTCCGCAGCTGGCTGCGAGTTCCTTAGGCACGCCGAACACCCGCTCCAGTGCGGCGATGGTGGCCAGTTGCGAGCCCCCGCCCACGCCGGGAAGCTGAATCAAGGATCCAACCATGCTCGAACCCATCAGCAGCAGCACCTGGGTTTGAGGAATCTCAAGCGCATCCACGAACCCGGGTTGAAAGTAAGCGTGAGTCACTTCCTTATAAGCCACGGCAATCATTCCCCACATCAACACCGAAATCCCAATCAGCATCATCAGGGAGCCGAAGCTGTGAATGGTATTGAGCCCACTGCGGAACTCGCGGATGCGCATCGCTACTCGGCTACCGAAGTTTGAGCCCCAGTGAGCGAACCGCCGTTGCACCCAACCGGCGAGGGCTTCACCGCTGCGGTGAACAGCAAGCGCACCGACAATGAGCCCAACGCTTAGCAGAGCGAACACCATACCGGCTTTTTGGAAGAGGCCGTAGGTCTCAAGCCGTTTGGGAGCGGTTGCGACGAAGGCTGCCAGAACCAGCAACAGGGTGAAGGCCGCAATGTCGAAGATGCGCTCCACTGCCCAGACAGCAAGTTGCGAGGAAAAGGTCAGGTTCAGGCGGCGCGAAATGAGGTAGGGCCTGATCAACTCTCCCGGCCGCCCCAGCAGGGCGAGGCCCGCGAATCCAATGATCGTCGGAGGAATCAGTCCCCAGGCGGATGTATTGCGGACCGGCCGCAGGAATATCTTCCAGCGAATCGCCCGGACTACGTAAGCCAGATAGATGAGTCCCACCGCGTGCAGAATGTGATGCAAGCTGACGTGGTCAGTCTGGCTCCAGAATGTGGCCCAGTCGAAATCTCTCCAGGTGCGGAACTGAAGGTAGACGAGAAGAAGAAAGACGGCGAGCAGCGCGCCAAAGATGAGAAAGCGTTTTTTATCCATTTGTCAGCGTCAACAGGGACACTGCAAATCCGCACCGCCCCATGTCAAGGTAAATGAGCTAGCAGTAGGGGTCAATGTAGGCCGCAGAACGATCCGGCAAGGGTAGACAGCGTTTGTATGCCTACTGCGTAGCCTGGGGAGCTGAATTTCCTGCCACGTCCGGCTGCACGGCCGCTGAGGTTTGCGTTTGCTTCTGCCTCGCCGCCTTCGCGGCAGCCGCAGCAGCCTTCTGCTCCACCAGCTTCTTGCGGTTGTAATCCAGGATGATCTTGCGAATGTAAAGCTGGGTCTCGCGGTAAGGGGGCACGCCACGGTACTGACTCACTCGCTGTGGCCCTGCGTTGTAAGCGGCCAGGGCTTTAACCAAGTCGTAATGATAAAGCTCAAGCAACTGCTTCAGATAACGCGTGCCGCCGTCAACATTGGCTTGACTGTCGTAGGCATCGGCCACTCCCAGCTTCTGTGCAGTTTGCGGCATGAGTTGCATCAATCCCTGTGCACCTTTTGGAGACCGGGCGTGAGGATTGAAATTGCTTTCAGCATGAATCACGCTGCTGATGAGGTCGGGATCGATGCGGTGCTGGAAACCGGTTGCGGTAACTACATCATTTAGAGTCGGTTTCGGCGGCGGAGTCGTCAGCTGCGGAAGCGGATCAGGCTTCTCCGCGGCTACGCTCAAGTCATCTTCGAAGTGATCAATGTCAGCGGTGGCCACGTCGACGTAGCCCTTGTCGTCTGCCGACAAGTAAAGGCGGGTCACAGCACCCATGGGAACATGACGCTCATGCGGAACCGAAAATCCGTTGTGCAGAATGGCAATCTGAGCGCCCCATGCGGGAAGCGCCAGCAGAGCGGCAATCATGGCAATGGCGAATTTTGTCAAATCATTCACTTTCAAAACGTCTTGCAAGAGGATGCTTGAGCGAAGCGATACGAACTTCAGGTCTCACTTTAAATAAAATTCAGCAGGTACGCGAGGTACTCAAGTACCTGTTCTAGGGCAACGGGCACTTACTCGTATTATCTCGAACACGTCGTCTGTTTAGATACGAAAATCCGCCTCAGACCTCCACCCCAAGCACCTGCTCCACCGCCGCCGCCACCCCGTTCCGGTCGTTGGAGAGCGTCATCTCCCAGCCCCGGGTTCGCATGTCTTCGCTGGCATTGCCCATCACGAACGGGCGGCCAGCGATGGTAAGCATTTCTATATCGTTGAAGTTGTCGCCGATTGCCATGATTTCTTCCCGGGGTATCCCCCGGTGCCGGGCCAACCGTTGCAGCGCATGCCCCTTGGAGCAGCCCTCGTTGAGAATGTCGACGATGGAAAGATCCCGCACGGGATATTCGGTGCGAAGAACGGTTATCTGCTTGGCCAACCCGCTTCCCTCAATCGCCCTTAGCACCTCGGCCATGCGGGCAATCGGTCCACAGAACATGGCTTGCACTGGATCGGTCACTAGTGAATCCTCCACCGGAATTACAAACTCGATAAACTCCAGGTTTTTCTCCAGCCATTTCTGGATGCTGGCAGTAAGCATGTCCATGCGTTCCAGCACGATCGCACCCTTCGTTTCTTTGTCGAACGTGAGAACGCTGTGGCCGCGAAATTCCTTCATCGCAGCGCACAGACTGCGGCAGGTCTCCGCAGGCAGGAGGTCGCGGTGAAAGGTCTCGCCGCTCAGCGAGCGAGTAATCGCCCCATTCGAACTAATCAGCGAGAAATCGAATCCCAATTGTTGCGCGATAGGCAAGGCAAAAGCGTGGCGGCGTCCGGTCGCCAGAATTACCTCCACGCCCTCTTCGCGGGCGCGCCGCAGGGCAGCAAGATCCTCCGGGGAAACCTTGAATTGTGAGTTGAGCAAGGTGCCGTCAATATCTACGGCGAGCAGACGGATGGGAGGCTTCACCACCATCAATTTTACCATTCGAGCCTGGGCGAGCCCGCCGAATTCCGTATGCTATAGTGCGCCCTAACAATGGGATTTCTCCTCTTTCATCTGTTCTCGTGGTGGGGCTTCATGCTGCAGGCAGTGGCCATCATCCACTTCATCCGGCGCCGTCCGGATATGTTCTGGCTGTGGATCATCCTGATCGGGGGCTGGCTGGGCGCGCTGGTTTACATCGTCAGCGAAATGGCGCCGGACGCGGGATTATTAAAGCAATCGTTTAAGGTTTTCCCGCGCCGCCGCCGCATTCGCGAATTGGAGGCGGCCGTCATCGACAATCCCTCCGCGGGAAACTACGAAGAGTTGGGCGACCTCTACCTTGAAGAAGGTAAGTACGTCCGCTCTCGCGAATGCTTCAATCGTGCAATTTCCTCGCGTACGGATTCGCCTGATCCCTTCTACCGACGTGGCCTGGCAGCGATGTACATGGGGGACTATGCCGCTGCCCTGCCGGACTTCGAACGCGTAGTTTCGCAGGACACCGCCTATGACTTTCATCGCGCCGCAGGTCTTCTGGCCCATACCTATGCCCAGACTGGCAACGCCGAGAAAGCGGCGGCGCTCTTTCCCCAAGTAGTGAAGATTTCGACTTTGTCCGAGGCCTATTACAACTACGCAGATTTCCTGGCAGCACAGGGCCAGATTGGGGAGGCGCGCGAGTGGGCGCAGCGCATTCTGGACAAAAAGCCAACCATGCCGGGCTACCAGAAACGGCGAGACCGGCCCTGGTTCCGGCGCGCATCGGCGCTGCTGCGGCGCCTGCCTCTCCCGGGATAAATCCTCGTCTTCCCTGCTAAACTCTTTATTCCGCATGACCCGCCCAGCCTATCTCGCCTGCACCAAATGTGGTGCAACCTACGAAACCGCCGAGCCCCTTACCGTCTGCGGTAAGGACGGTGGAGTTCTGCTGGCGCGTTATAACCTCGCAGCCTTAAAGGGACACTTTAAGCTCGAGAATTTGGCTGGCCGGCCCGCCACCATGTGGCGTTACGCTGAAGTCCTGCCCGATGTGGAACCGGTAAGCCTGGGCGAAGGCTTCACTCCCATTCTTGCCAGCCGTGAATATCCTAACGTCTTCATCAAGGATGAAGGGCTGAATCCTACCGGATCATTCAAGGCCCGTGGCCTGTCCGCCGCAGTCACCATGGCAAAAGCTTACGGACTGAAGAAACTGGCGATTCCCTCGGCAGGAAACGCCGCCAGTGCGCTTGCTGCCTACGCCGCAGCGGGAAGTATTGAAGCCAACATCTTCATGCCCAAAGATGTGCCCATGGCCAATCGCGTGGAATGCGAAAGCTACGGAGCCAAAGTCACCCTGGTCGACGGCCTGATCAGCGATTGCGCCCGCATGGTAGCCGAGCGTAGAGAAGCGGAAGGTTGGTTTGATATTTCCACTTTGAAAGAACCTTATCGCGTCGAGGGCAAGAAGACTATGGCGTACGAGGTCTTCGAGCAACTCGGCGGAAGACTCCCTTACGGCATCATCTATCCCACCGGTGGAGGCGTAGGCCTGATCGGAATGTGGAAGGCCTTCGACGAGATGGAAAAGCTGGGCTGGATCGGTCCTGAGCGCCCGCGCATGGTGTGCGTCCAAGCCGAAGGCTGCGCTCCAGTGGTAAAGGCGTGGGAAACTCATGCCGCAGCTTCAGAAGCGTGGGCAAACGCCTCTACCCTGGCGGCGGGCTTACGTGTTCCAAAACCTTACGGCGATTACTTAATCCTCGACATCATGGATCGAAGCAAGGGTACCGCGGTTTCGGCCGACGACTCTGAGATCATGGAAGCAGTGCGACATTGGGCCCGTGTGGAGGGAGTTTTCGCTGCGCCCGAGGGAGCGGCTTCGCTAGTTGCGTATCGTAAGTTGCGGGCAAGCGGGTTCTTTAGCGCGGAAGACGCAGTCGTGCTTTTCAATACCGGCTCAGGCCTGAAATATCTGGACGTAATTGATGGTTACCGGAAGCCCGATGCCCCCCCGGCCTCACGATACATTGGCGGAATCATCGGTCCGTATTAGAACTGTAACTATCGATGTCTTCCAGAATCGAGGCATGGCCACCAGAGTAAAAGGCCAGCCCTTCCAACGCCGCTCTCGTTCGGATCCAGGATCCTAGACTTCCATCAAGAGGTTGATGTGAACATAACTGCAATGACAATCCGGCGGCGTGTCGTGCCTTTGACACTCTTGGCCCTAGTCATCGGAGCCATAGTCGGGTTGATCATGACTCGTCCCGACGGCCAACCGGCCACTAGCACCCGGCGATCAAACAACTTGGTAGACCAGCGCCCATTGCAAACCGCGCGCAATGTCTCGGCTTTGGCGTCGACGCGCGAAGAAGTCCGCTACGCGCGCCAGGCGCTGCGAATCGCCGACCATGCCGTTGACCTTGCATTTTCCATTGAGTTCCGCAAGGCCGCCGCTCAACCCACCGACCCAAAGAGCCGCGAGGCGCTGGCGCGTCTCAATCAATTTCAGGCACAGGTAAAAGTTGATCAGGCCAAGGTTGACGAACTCAAGAAGAGTCTCTCATCCGCCGGGGTAATGGAGCAGGACACCTTTCAACAGCAACTCAACCTGATGCAGGCCCAGCTGGAACTTGACCAGGACGAGATGGAGGACGCGCAGGAAGATGTTCGGCGAGCGGGCAATAACGCGGGACGCCTGCAGCGCCTCTTTGAAAGACATCAGGCAGACGAGCAACACCAGAACGAACAAGCGCAAAACACCCAGTACAAGCCAGACGTTGACTATGGTGAAGGCAGCCTCAGCAAGCAGTTCGCCACCTGGCGGGGGCTGAGCGACAAGCAAAACCAGTTGGGCCAGGCGGGCAACGATGCCCTGAAAGCCGCCGACGGACTCACACAAGAGATCAATGGCTTGCAGCAGAAAGTAGCCGTGGAGGAAGGGGCAAAGCAGCAGGTGGCGCAGGCTGCCTCAGCTCTGCGGACAAACGGCTCAGCTGCCCCGAGCGGCAAGACAACGGCGGCGGCTATTGCTTCCCTGCACCAACTGTCCGTCGATCAGAAAAACCTTAGCGACAAAGCCAAACAGATTCGCGACCATCAGGAACTCGCGGATACCTATACCAGTTGGACAGCGCTCGTTCAGGGACAGAAGCAGAGTGCCCTGCATGGCATGTTCCGCTCGCTTCTGCTTGTCGTCTTGATTGTGCTGCTGGCGTATGAGGCAGGTCTGATGATCGACCGCCTGTTTGGCGACGTCACTCACGAACGCAAACGTCTACAAACTCTGCGGGTGATTGTTCGCTTCGCAGTACAGACGGTTGGCGTGCTCTTGATATTTTTGTGGTGTTAGGTATTCCCGCGCAGATGCCAACCATCCTCGGTCTCGCGGGCGCCGGTCTCACTGTCGTGCTTGAAAGATTTCATCGTCGCTTTCTTTGGCTGGTTCGTACTGATGGGGCGAAACGGAATCCATGTCGGAGACTGGGTGGAGATTAACGGCGTGGTCGGAGAAGTCGCCGAGATCAATCTGATGCGCACTCTCCTGCTCGAAACCGGCAACTGGACCGACGCAGGTCACCCGACGGGCCGCAAAGTGGCGTTTATGAACGGCTACGCCATCGAGGGCCACTTCTTCAACTTCTCCACCAGCGGGCAGTGGCTGTGGGATGAAATTGAATTGATGATTCCATCCAGCGAAGATCCGTATCCGATCATCGAGGCGATCCAAGTTCTGGTCAACAAGGAAACGGAAGCCAATTCGAAAACCGCCGAGCAGGAGTGGGGACGCGCCACCAGTCACTACCGCGTTGAACCAGTTTCGTTGGCGCCTGCAATTAACTTGAGGCCGACGGGCGCCGGAGTGGAGTTGCACATTCGTTACATCACGCGCGCCCACGAACGCTTTGCCACGCGCACGAAGCTCTACACCCAGTTAGTGGAGTTGCTCCGCAAGAAGCAGCTACCGGAAGCGGTACAGAGTTTAAAGTCGAACGCCTAGAGACAAACCACTCATCTCGCATACAAACGCGTGTGAATCTCCTTCGACTTTTTAGAGGGTGAGGAGCGTTCGCTGCTATCTCCATGAATCGTAACAGCTAACCATCTCCAGACATAGACTTTAATCGATATTGGTTAGCACGAGCAGGCACTATGGCTCTGGCGAAATACGGGTGCGCAGCAGAAGCCGACAGGGCGCTCGCAAAGGCCACTCTAGCCATTTCTTTGACCACAATTTTTCGGGATTCAATTGGTCCACTCAGATTCAATCACTAGCGTCGTTCGAAGTTCTATGCCTCAATCTGAGACTCTCCCAGCTTCCATCGGCTAACCAGCCTCCATCGACACCCAAGGTCTGGCCGTTCACAAAAGCGCTTTTCCTGGGGTCGGCGAGAAATGCGATGGCTTCCGCAATATCGCTGGGAGAAGCGAAGCGCGCCATCGGAACCCGGTTCTCGATGTCCGCGTCGGAATAAGACCCGCCCGCCTGATCGGCAACATCCATCTCGGTTTTGACCCAGCCTGGACAAACTGCGTTGCAGCGTATACCGCGTCCGCCCCACTCCGCGGCCAGAGTTCTGGTCAGACCGATGAGTCCATGTTTACTGGCATTGTAGGCAGCACGGTCGGAGATGCCGGCGAGTCCGGCCACCGAACTTACGTTCACAATCGAGCCTTGCCCTTGTTGCAGCATCAGCTTCCCAAATTCCCGGCACAGCAGGAACGGTCCGGTAAGATTTACCTCGAGAACGCGCTGCCAATCCTTCACCTCGATATTTTCCGCTGGGCAAATGAAGCTGACACCGGCATTGTTGACCAGCACGTCGACCCGTCCGAAGTGGGACTGCACCGCGGCCGCGATACGCTGGACTTCCAGCTCCTTTGAGATGTCACCCAGAACTTCGAGTGAGGTGCCGCCCAAGTTACCGATGGCGGCGGAAGTTTCTCTTGTCGAGCGAAGGTCGTTTAGCGCGATGGCGTATCCATATTGCGCCAGCACTTCGCCAGTTTTGCGGCCGATGCCCTGGGCAGCACCCGTGATTACGGCAACTTTATTTGACATGAGTATCTAGAGTTTTTCCCTTAGCTTTCTGGTTCAGGAGCGGGTTGGCGTCCAGCCAGCTGTTCGGCTCGGCGCTTCAACGCGAGTTGAATCTCCGGCCGAAGAGACCATTTGCCATTTCGCCCAACCGTGTCCGCCAGCGAATCTGCGCTGTCGCAACGAAGAAGCGCTTTGGCCACCATCGCCTCGGTGAGACGGGAATTTTCCAAAGCCGTATTCACCACCCGCATGTCGCCATCGCCGAGCAAAGCGGCTACGACTCTCGCCGAGGCCCGTCGCGCCAGCGACATCCTTTCACCGGTTGAGATGGTTTCAAGACGGTTGATGAGGGCTTCTTCGACCGCGACCCTGATGTCGGCTGCCACCACTGGCATCAGCGCCACAGCCATGAGATCGAAGGTGTAAAGATGCCGCAGCAGCGACAATGACAAATGGCGTGGAGTTCGCGGATGCTCGATCAACGCCAGCTTGAGTTTGCGGCTCTTCGCTAGCGAGGGATTCTTGGACAGTCTCTCCAGGTCTGGCGCGGGGAGGTCGCTGCGCTTCAGCCATGCCAGCGCCAAGTCTTCGGTGAGGGAAAGATCCAAGCAGAGGCCGGAGGAATGTTCTCGTCCGCCTCAACCGTGCTGTGTTCGTCAGA
>CAWGQZ010000011.1:0-68120 GCA_963824805.1 uncultured Acidobacteriaceae bacterium
TAGTTAATCGCTCGGGGTTAGCACTAGCTTCTTTGTCCCCGACATTGCCAACCATGTGCCGCACATGGCGATTACCTGGGACCAGGCCAAAGTCCCGGTGTCGCAGCAAGAAGTCTCCAAAGTGTTGAAGGAATCTCAGCCGTCGATCGTTCTTGGAGGCGGCGAGAATGGGCCGGGCCTGGTCATGTGTTCATTCATGCTTCAGCCCGGGAAACACAAGATCGTTGCCGAAAAGCTTGCAGGCGTTCTGCGTCAGCATGCCACAGCTTAATTGGTCGGAGTACTTATTCATGAAATGGATGGTCGGAATCTACCTGTGCATGCTGCTGGCTGCTTATTCCGCAGCGGCGGAGCAACCGCCAGACCGCCAGGTTGCGATCACGATTGACGATCTGCCTGCCGGATCCAACACGCTGGCGGTCGCCTCGATTACGGAGATGACCACAAAGCTGCTGGCGACGCTTCGCGACCAGAAAGTTCCTGTGGTTGGCTTCGTGAATGAAAAAAAGCTTTATCATCCCGGCGAAGTTGATCAGCGTATCCAGGCGCTTCGCATGTGGATCGATTCCGGCTTCGAGTTAGGGAATCACACTTCAGCCATTCGTCCCTTAACAAGGTCGGACTGGCCGCCTGGGAGGACGATGTTGTTCAGGGCGAGAGCGTCACCCGCATGTTGCTCGCCGAGCGCAAGATGATGTTGAGATATTTCCGGCATCCCTTTCTGGATACAGGGCGTGACCTTCTCACCCGGCGACAGGCAGAAGCTTTTCTCACCAATCCTGGGTACCATATCGCCCCAATAACCCTGGATGCCTGGGACTGGATGTTTGCGGGGGTCTACGAAGACGCCAGGAAGCGTAACGATACCGACCTGCAGCAAAAGCTCACTCAGGAATATCTGTCCTACAGCAACACGATGTTCGCCTATACGGAAGAGCTATCCAAAAAAACACTCGGATACGAACCCAAGCAGATTCTTCTGATTCACGCCAATCAACTGGAGGCGGACCACATAGGTGAGTTGCTGGACCTGTTCCGCAAGCGCGGCTACCGGTTCATCACGTTGGAAGATGCGTTGGGGGACCAAGCCTATGGTATGCCAGATTCTTACGTGGGGGAGGAAGGCACCGGCTGGATCGATCACTGGGCTGTTACTCAGGGAAAGCCACCGCAAGGGATGCCGATCTTCCCGCAATGGGTGATAGATCGTTCGAGAGCCTTACATCAGCCGCAACCTTGAACAGTAGAGCTACGATTTCCACCAACTAAGCTAATCCAAATAGTCCTACAATGGGCCAGCGGGGACAATCAGTCTCCCACTCCCATGAAACCTGAAGCATCTCATGACCGTCTCGGCCTGGCCCACTGGATGCGGCAAGTCATGGTGGAATGCGAGCACGCGCGACGTGATTTCTCCGCAGATAGCGTACATGACTTGCGCGTCGCACTACGACGATGTCGATCACTTGCTGCCGTGATCGAACGTGTAGACCCGTATTCTGGATGGAAGCGAATGCGCAGGGCCGGCAAAGCAGTGTTTTCGGCTCTGGGAGAGCTTCGCGACGTTCAGGTGATGGGAGAGTGGATACAGCGGCTCTTTCCGCAGGAGGACCCGACGGCTTGCGCGACCCTGGAATTTGTGGGCGGAAGGGAAGCCGAACTGAAGCGGGAGGCGGCAACGGCACTGGCGCAATTTGATCAGGATCAATGGAAGCAAGTGGTCGGATAGTTTGCCCCACCGTGCCGAGCCCATTGCTCTAAATAAACCAATCCTCGAGCATCTTGCGCTAGAACATTGGACTCAGGCTCGGGATTTGCACGCCCGGGCGCTCCGCAATCGCTCTCGCGTCAGTTACCACAATCTGCGCATCGGAATAAAAAAACTTCGCTACATGATTGAAAACTTCCTGCCCGATCTGCACAAAGAGTTCGGTAAGGACCTCAAGCACCTTCAGGATATTCTCGGTGAAGTCCACGATCTAGATGTGCTTTGGGTGACTGCGATTGCAGTAAACAAGTTCCCCGACGATGAGGCGCGATTTCGCTGGCGTGACCAGATTGAGAAAGAACGGCGGGAACGCATTGATCAGTATCGTGAAAAGATGATCGGTAAAGACTCTCTTTGGCTGGTATGGAGGAAGCGACTTCCAAAAGAGAGCGAAGTGGAGCGCGGAAGTATAGAACGTCTCAAGATGTGGGCGTCATTCTTCGATCCCGAGTTTCAAAAGTCGCAGCGGGTCTCCCGACTGGCGTTGCAACTCTACGATGGTCTAGTCGGGAAGGTAAAAGCCAAAGCCACGTCCAATCTACCCGGAAGGACGTTGCTGGAAGCGGCTGCCATGATGCGAGATGTGGGACGAGCCAAGCGGGATAGAAAACATCAGAAGCGTTCTTACAAGCTGATCCGAAAACTTGATCCTCCATTGGGATGGCAGCGCAAAGACCTGGAAATCGCTGCACTGATTGCTCGCTTTCATCGCGGCTCGCTGCCCATCTCGGGAGACGGCCTCTCGGGTCTCACCGAAACTCAGAAGCGGCAAACTATGATGTTGGCCGGCATTCTACGCCTGATAGACGCGGTCGATGGACAACTGAATGGAAGGGTCAGATCGCTCGAAGTCGAACAGACCGAAGAGCTAATCCGAGTCTGGGCGAAAGGGAATATCGAGACTCAGCCGTCTGAAAAGATTGCGGCTGCCAGATACCTGCTTGAGACTGCCTACCAGCGTCCGGTGATTGTCAGTATTCGGCCAGCAGCCTGATAGTCATGGTTGATTGGATCGTTTGGTTGAACGTTCGATCAGCAAGTACGCCACGCCGGAACTGGCGAGCACCAGACCGGCACACATTAGGACCACCACCCTAAATCCGAAAACGAATGCATCGTTAACGGCGTGTTGCAACGCTGTTTTGGTTTCAGCATCTATACCGTCTGGTATCGCTAACCCGGCTAATTTGGTCTCGTCTGCCTGGATTTCCTGACGTATATGAGACGGGAGCGCGAGGTGCTCGAAGTCTTGAATCTAGGCGGGAACGAAAAGTGTGTACCATGACAATTCCGAGAACGGCAATTGCCAGTACTCCCGCAATCCGCGAAACCGCGTTGTTTATCCCCGAGGCGGTGCCGACACGATCAGGATCCACCGAACTCATCACCACGGTCGTTAGCGGGGCAACCGTGATCGCCATTCCAATTCCCAGTACGACCAGGGCGGGGAAGAATGTCTTCCAGTAATTTCCTCCTGTCGATGGCAATGCGAACAGCGCGAATCCAAGGGCTGCCAATAACGGTCCTGACAGAAGCGGAGTTCGCGGGCCATAGCGGTCCACCAATCCTCCCGACCAGCGGGAAAGAGCGAACAGCAGCAAAATCAGTGGGAGGGTTGCCGCCCCTGCTGCGGTTGCGGAATATCCCTGCACTTGAATCAGGTTCATCGGGAACACAAAGAAAAAGATGGAGAGAGCGGCATACAAAAATAACGTGAGTAGATTCGCGCCGCTGAAGCTTCGTGAAGCGAATAATTTCAAGGGAACCATTGGAAAGTTTGCTTGGGCTTCGACCAGACAGAAGACAATCAGACAAATAGCGCCAACCATCAAGCTTCCGAAAACCAGCGGATGCCTCCAGCCCAGATTGACCGACTCGATCAACCCATTCACCAGGCCACCCAATCCAACTGTGACCAACAGGGCGCCGCGCCAGTCGATGCGGCCGGCCGAGCTGCCGCGGCTTTCTGGAACCTTCCAAAGTGAAATTGCAATCACTGCCACCGCCAAAGGGAGATTGAGAAAAAATGCCCAACGCCACGATGCATGCTCGATGAGCCATCCGCCAAGGACAGGACCAAGCGCGGTTGTGATCGAGGTAAAGCCTGACCATGTGCCAATCGCCCGGCCCCTGGTGTTCTCCTCGAAAGAAGCTCCGATAATCGCGAGACTGCCCGGCACCAGAAAAGCGGCTCCGATCCCTTGGATGCTTCGGGCAATTACCAGCTGATGTACGTTGTGAGCCAGGCCACACGCGACCGAGGCTGCCGTAAAGACGATTACTCCAAGTACAAACATCCGGCGGCGACCAAAAAGGTCGCCCAAGGAACCGCCCACGAGAATCAGGGCGCCCAGGAATAGCCCATAGGATTCGACGACCCATTGGACGTCTACGACCGTGGCATGAAAGCTAGCCTGAAGCGCGGGAAGAGCGACATTCACCACGGTTCCATCGATGAATGCCATGCTCGACCCGAGGATGGTCGCAGCAAGAATCCAAAATTGTGGGGTTCCCGAACATGAAGGATCCGTATGCCCTGAGCGGACTACGGCTTCGTCGCAGGGCGGCCTGACAGCTCCCATGAAATCATTCTAGTCGGCTGGTAGGCGCCTGACTCGGGCAGGCGGTATACAATTCGCTGAATTCATACCGTACTGAGGAATACGCATGGACCCTCGTTTGAATCGCCTATTCTTGATTCTGGTTCTTATCGTCAGCGTCTCCACTGCAGCCAATTCCGCCCACGCTTCGGACAAGCGTGCGGCCTTCTCTGTGTCTTTCACACAGGCGCAAAGTGAGCAGCCTATTGATGGACGGCTTCTTCTGTTGCTCTCGACCGACCCCTCGGGCGAGCCGCGCATGCAGATCAATGACTCGCCGCAAACCCAGATGATCTTCGGCATGGATGTCGACGCCATGCGTCCCAGCCAGCCGGTAGCCATAGATGATTCGGCGTTCGGCTATCCGGTCCGATATCTGCACGATGTTCCGCCAGGAGAGTACACGGTACAGGTCGTACTACACCGCTACGAAACCTTTCATCGTGCCGACGGCCACACCGTGAAGCTTCCCATGGATCGCGGAGAAGGCCAGCATTGGAACCTGGCTCCCGGCAACCTGTACTCGCAACCGAAGAAAGTTACCCTGGGTGTCGGCGCACCCGTCGCGATTGTTCTTGATCAGCAAATTCCCGCAATTCCACCGCCCCGGGACACAAAATACATCCGGCACTTGAAGATTCAGAGCCAGCTGCTTACCAAATTCTGGGGACGCCCGATGTTTCTCAGTGCAAACGTGTTGGTCCCCGAAGGATTCGATACCCATCCGGATGTGCATTTCCCGCTGATGATCAGCGAAGATCATTTCAATTCAGACTTCGACGGATTTCGCACTGAGCCTCCCGATCCTGACCTTAAACCCGACTACAGTGAGCGATTCCATCTTGCCGGATACAACCGGATTCAACAGGAAGAAGCCTACAAGTTGCACCAGCAGTGGACAGCGCCAGGATTTCCGCGGTTCCTGGTGGCCCAGGTCAACCACGCCAACCCTTACTACGACGACTCCTACGCGGTGAACTCTGCGAACCTGGGCCCTTATGGAGACGCAATTGAAATCGAGCTAATCCCTGCTATCGAAAAACAATTTCGAGGAATCGGACAGGGCTGGGCGAGGTTTGTCTACGGCGGCTCTACCGGTGGGTGGGAGTCGCTTGCGGTGCAGGTGTTTTATCCTGACCATTACAACGGAGCGTTCGTTGCCTGCCCTGACCCGGTCGATTTTCGCGCCTACACAAATATCAACATCTACGAAAGCAAAAATGCGTTCTACATGATGGGAGCCCACCAGCGCATCGCACAACCGGCAGTGCGGGATTATCTTGGCCGGACGTTCGCAACGCTCGCAGGCGTTAACCAATACGAACTGGCGCTGGGTAGTCATGCCCGCTCGGGCGAGCAGTTCGATATCTGGCAGGCGGTATTTGGCCCGGTTGCTGATGATGGGTATCCCAGGCCGATTTTTGATAAAGAGACTGGAGACATCGATCCAGCAGTGGCCGCGTACTGGAAGGAGCACTATGACCTCAGCGCGATCATGCAGCGTGACTGGTCAACGCTGGGCCCGAAGCTTCAAGGCAAACTGCACATCTACGTCGGCAGCGCGGATACGTATTTCTTGACTGACGCGGTTTACTACCTGGAAGATTTCCTGAAAGCCACCAAGAATCCACCCTACGACGGCGAGGTCAAGTACGGGGACCGTGCGGAACATTGTTGGAATGGTGATCCCAACCTGCCAAACTACCTTTCCCGGCTGCACTATCACACCATGTATCTGCCGCAGATTCTGGCACGTATACAGAAAACTGCGCCACCTGGATCTGATCTGACTTCGTGGCGCTACTAGTTTTGCAACAGCCTCGCGAGTGAGAGTTCGGCTTCCGGGGTGTGTTTTTCCAGCACTGCTTCGGCTGCTTTCAATCCAAGGGCGGGACCGTGCTTAAATCCATGCCCGGAACCGCCACCGAGAATCCAGACATTGCCTGCCTCAGGATGGCGGTCGAGAATGAACTTCTGGTCAAGGCTGTTTTCGTACTGGCAGACGCGAGTCTCCAGCAGAGGAGCGTCGCGCATTCCGGGGAAACGCCCAACCATATAAGCGCGGACCTGCGAAAGCATTTCATCACTGGTACGGCGCTCACCAAGTGTCGGATCGAAATCAGGCCCCCGCTCATCGCAGGCCAGCTTGAATCCCCGCCATTTGTTCCCCGGAATTCCATAGAACATTTGTGCCCCGTTATCGATCCAGGTGGGCAGGGTTTCGTCCGTAAATTGCTTGCCTCCGGCAGCCGTCCCGAAGAAGAATACCTCCTGCTTGCTGGGACGAATCTTTCCCGCCAAAAACGGGAATACCTGCGGCAGCCACGGGCCACAGGCAAAAACATGTCGGTCAGCTTGCAGTTCCTCACTCCCGTTGATTTGGATTGCTTGCATTTCATTGCCGGAGATTTTTCCCGGCGTAGCCTGTGCCACCCGGTACTCGCCGCCTTCCGCGTGAAATGCCTCTAGCACCAGTTCGCAGGAGCGACGTGCCAACAGGTATCCAGCTTCCGGCTCGAATATCGCCCAGCTCACGTTTTCGAAACTGACTTGAGGCCACCGTTTCGCCGCTTCACCAGTTGAAAGCTTTTCAAACGGTTGTCCAACCTGCTTCAGCGTCTTCATCGCCTCCTGCTCGTAAGCGTCGTTTTCCCCAACCATCCACAGCACGCCGGTATGGAAAAACAATTTCTGTTGCCAGCGGCGTTGGTTCTCTTTCCAAAGCCGAAGAGCATCGACGGCCATTTGCGAATAGAGGTGCAATGGCCCATAAGTAGCGCGAATGATACGGGTCTCTCCGCCGGAGCTGGCGCGGCTATTGCCTGGTCCCCAGGCATCGATCAATGTGACTTTGGCTCCGAGCCGCAGCAGATAGAGCGCGGCCCAGCCGCCGAAAACTCCAGCGCCGACCACCACTACCGAGGTTTTTCTTTTCTCAGCCACAGGAATCCCCGGTTGTCATGAACGTGCTGAAAGAATGTCGGATAAGAAGGTGTGGGTCGTCAGAATGTGCACCGGGTAAATTCTACAAGATCGAGGCCATGGTTCAGGCAGACACGGTATGATGACGGCCAACTCCACGAGAGGTCCATATGCAAGATGTTTCGCGGCGCAGTTTTCTTTTCACCGCCAGCGCTTTCTCATTCTTTCCCTTGGTTCGCACCGAACCCACGCTGATTCTTCATAACGCCAATATCTGGACGGGAAATCCGGCGTTTCCTCGCGCCCAGGCTATCGCCATCAGCGGAAGCCAGATTACGGCCGTGGGTTCGAATGACGAGGTACTGACGTTGGCAGGACTGAGCCGAAAGATCGATTTGGCCGGGAAAACCGTGCTGCCCGGATTTAACGATGCGCACTCACATCCGGCTGCATCCGGAGTTCAACACCTGCGCATGGTGGCATGCGACAAGAACTCCATTGAGGACATTCAGGCGGCATTGCGTGAACGGGCCACCACGACACCAGGCAATCAGTGGGTCTTCGGGTTTCTTTACGACGATGGCAAAACCCCACGGCCGCTCAACCTTCACGATTTGGACCAGGCGGTCCCAGACCGTCCCGTGCTGGTGATGCATCGCGGCGGTCACACCGTGTTCGTTAACTCGATGGCACTGAAGCTTGCCGGCGTTGATGACAAGACGCCTGACCCTCCGGGCGGCCGCTACGAACACGACAGCAGCGGCCACCTGACCGGGTTTGTCGGCGACAGTGCCCGTGAGCCTTTCGAAAAACTGATTCCTGAAACCTCTACTCGCAGCGATTTCCGCGAGGGCGCAAAGCTCATCTCCAAGATGTTCAGCAGCAAGGGAATTACGTCCGCCTGCGATGCCACCACCAGTCCGCTGGCGCTGCAAGGCTATCAGGATGCACGCGACGCCGGAGAGTTGCGCGTGCGGATGTACTGCCACGCGACTCCGGAGACCTACGATCGGTTGGTAGCGGCAGGTCTTCACACCGGATTCGGCGACGAGTGGGTGCGTATCGGCGGCCTCAAGCAGTTTGCGGATGGGTCGATTTCAGAGCGTACCGCATGGCTTTCCGAACCATACATCGGAATTGCGAACTACCGCGGCCTGCAAGTCACCAGCCGCGAAAAGCTTTATGAAACCTCGCGCAAGGCCCATGCGGCCGGGTTTCAGCTGGCAACGCACGCCAATGGTGATCTGGCGATTGATGCCATCCTCGGAGTTTATGAGCAGATACAGCGGGAATTACCGCGGCCCGATCCCCGGTTCCGCATTGAGCACTGCACTCTCCTGAACGGGGCGTTGTTGCAGCGTATGAAAGCGCTGAATGTAATTCCCGCTCCGTTTTCCGCTTACGTGTATTTCCACGGGGACGTTATGCACTTCTATGGGGAGGAGCGGACCAAGCATATGTTTCCCATGCGGAGCTTTCTCGATACCGGCCTCCGTCCGACCGACGCTTCGGACTACACCGCCAGTCCTGCCGATCCCATGATGTGGCTGCGATCGCAGCTTACCCGCATGGACATGAAAGGCAAGGTCTGGGGCGGCAACCAGCGCATCACCCTCGAAGAGGCCCTCCGTTGTGGCACTATGAATGGAGCTTATGCGTCGTTCGAAGAAAATATCAAGGGCACTCTTGAACCGGGAAAGCTGGCGGACTTGGTCGTCTTGACGAAGGACCCGTTCCGGACTGAAGCCCAAGCGCTTACGGAAATTTCCGTGGAACGCACCATGGCCGGTGGCAAGTGGGTGTACGAATCGTAATCAGAGCGCACGCTATACTCGCTTTGAGGAGATGGGTGCATGAAATATCGGGACTTGGGCCGTACTGGGTGGAAGGTTTCAGAGATCAGTTTTGGCGCCTGGGCGATAGGCGGCGCCTGGGGAAATGTGCCGGAGTCAGATGCGCTCGGTGCCCTTAACCAGGCAATCGATTCCGGAGTAAATTTCATCGATACCGCTGACGTGTACGGCGGAGGCCGCAGCGAACGCCTGATTGCGCAGCTTAAAAGGTCACGCAAGGAAGAAATTATTGTAGCGACCAAAGCTGGACGCCGTCTGCCGAAGCAGGCGGTGGAGGGGTATAGCCGGGAGAATCTGACCGCATGGGTGCAGGACAGCCTTCGCAATCTGTCGACCGACGCCCTCGACCTGCTGCAGTTACACTGCCCGCCGACAGAACTTTATCCGATGCCCGAAATATTTGGCATTCTCGACGACCTGGTAAAGGCCGGCAAGATCCGTTACTACGGCGTCAGCGTGGAAAAGATCGAGGAAGCGCGTGAGGCCATCAAGCATCCTGATGTCCAGACGGTGCAGATCATTTTTAACTGCTTCCGGCAACGTCCTGCGGACGAGTTCTTCCCAATCGCCAAGCAACGCAAGATAGGAATTCTGGCTCGTGTGCCATTAGCTAGCGGCATGCTTACGGGGAAACTGCGACGCGACTCTGTTTTCTCCGCCGATGATCACCGTAATTTCAATCGCCACGGGGAACATTTCGATATGGGGGAGACGTTTTCCGGGGTCGACTACGAAGCCGGCCTGGATGCGGTTGAACAGCTTCGCAAGCTACTACCCGCAGGTCTACCTATGAGCCAGTTTGCCCTGCGTTGGATTTTGATGTTCGACGCGGTTACATGCGCGATTCCGGGCGGAAAACGTCCTGACCAGGTGGCAGAAAATTGCGCGGCAGCTGCTTTGCCCCCTTTTAGCGAATCGACCATGAAAGCAGTAAAGGAACTCTACGATCAAAAAATCAAACCGCTGGTTCATCCACGTTGGTAAGCTCTAGCCGACCGGTGGCCGCTGACGATGCCAATCCGTGTGCGATTGAAAGGTGCGAGCAGCTTCGATTACCAGATGGTCGTTCAACGCACGTCCCAGGAACTGCACTCCGAAAGGCAGCTTGTTCTGGCTGAAACCGCAGGGGACGGTTAAAGCTGGCAGTCCGCACAAGCTGGAAATCCCATCCGGCGCGCGCCGTTCCAACGGTTCGTCCATACCAGAGTCGGGCGGTGCCTCAAGCGGCGCAGCGGCACTCGACTCTCCCGCCGCCGCCAGCACGTCGAAATCCTCAAACAAGGCATCGATCTGTTTTTGCAAAACCGTGCGTACCCGCTGCACCTGCAGATAGTCCGACGCTGAGAATTGCTCGCTGGCGTAGCCATTGATCTGCCCAAGTGGATCATTCAATTCCGCACAACCACCCGAGTGGATTAAATCCTGAAAGGCGGACGCAGCTTCCATGAGGATCGTTAGTTCGGCAGCTTCTTCGTAGGGTCCGTCCGGAATCTCGACATCAGTAATTTTGGCCCCGGCTTTTTCCAGAACCTTCAGAGCATCATTCACGGACTGCTCCATCCCATCATCCTGATGGTTGAAGACATTGGTCAGACGCCCAACCCGCAGCGGCCTGGGAGACGGTGTTGCAGGGTACTGAAACGCTGACATGGACGACGAAAGGGAATGATGATCCCTGGGGTCGTGCCCGGCGATCACCGACAGGACGAGCCCGCAACAGTCGGCGGTGCGAGCCATGGGGCCAAGTTTATCCATGCTGTAGGCGATAGCCATTGCGCCAAAGCGGCTGACGCGCCCATAACTGGGTCGCATTCCCGCGATACCGCACCATGCCGAAGGACAAATGATGGAGCCGCGGGTATCTGAACCGAGCGCCCACGGGGCGAGTGCTGCCGCGACGATTGCGCCTGAGCCGCTGGAAGACCCGCAGGTCCAATAGTCGGTGTTCCAGGGATTCCTACAGGGCCCGGCAATCGACGAATCTCCGGTCTGGTAGCCCAAGCCCCCCGCCAGTTCGATCATGGCGGCTTTGCCGATTAATACCGCGCCCGCCGCATTCAGCCGCTCGATGACTGTGGCGTTGTAATCAAACTGTTGCTTGGCGTAAGGCCGTGCCCCCCAAGTAGTGGGGTATCCTTTGACCGCGACCAGATCCTTGGCCGCATACGGTATCCCATGCAACACGCCGCGATAGCGACCCTTGGCGATCTCTTGTTCTGCCGCATGCGCCTGATTCAGCGCGAGCTCAGGAGTCAGGGTTATGTAGGCGTTCAGCTTGGCGCCGATGGTCTGGCTGCGGTGCAGGTAACTCTGTGCAAGTTCTACCGGGGAAAGTTTGCGGGTGCGGATACGGTTGGCAAGTTCGCGAACAGGAAGATAAAGGACATCCTCGCTCAGCAAGCTATTGCTTCCTCGATTCAGGGTCAGGGGAGAACTTGAGGACAGAAGCAGTTGGCTGCCCGTTCTCCAGCGGAAAATTACGGATTGGCTCCATCATCTTCTCGTTGGACGCGATGATCTTGCGAAGCCGCGTCTTTTGCTCATTTGACAATCGGTCTCCATACTTCTGCAAGATTCGCTGGAAGCGCGATTCCACTTCATCGTCGGTGGAGGTGTCCGCTGCCACTGCGGGGGGACCCGATATTCGGAAAACTGCGGCAGCGCCCGCCACCACAATCTTCTGTGCGAATTCGCGTCGAGAACCATTTCCTGCGGATGGTTCGGTTTTCCTAGTCATCGCCATCAGTTTTTTCCGAACGATTTGATGATGGCAGAGAAGTCTTCTTCTCCGTAGCCTTTCTCCACTGCCTGCCGGAAGACTTCCAAAGCTGCGGAAGCGGTTCGCAGAGGCACTCCCTTGTGGGTGCCTTCGGTTGCCGCATAACCCAGATCCTTTGCCATCAACCGCAGGATAAAATTTGGCGTGAAATCCCCACTGGCGGAGGTGGCGGCAATTCGATTCACCAGCGGACTCCCGGGCGCGCCGCTGGTGAGAATGGAAATTGCCTTCTCGCGATTCAGTCCGGCCGCATCGACCAGGGCGACAGCTTCCGCGAACGATGCTGCCTGTACGCCCGCCATGAAGTTGTTGACCAACTTCATCAACGAGCCGCTCCCAGTTGGTCCCAGGGGAACGATGTCTTTTCCCATCGCGGCCAGAGCCGGGTTTGCTTTGGCAAGCGCTGCCTCTGAGCCACCGACCAGAAAAATCAATTGGCCGGCGGCGGCATGTGGCTTGGTTCCCGTCACTGGCGCATCCAATAGCTCACATCCCTTGGCGGTCGCTACGGAAGCGAGTTCTTTAATCCACGACACGCTCAGCGTGCTCGATTCGATCAGCACTGTGCCTGCCGCCACGCCAGCGAGTGCGCCGTTGTCGCCGAGCCACATCGCTTCCGATGCGAAATCGTCGGCCACCATGCTGATAACTATGTCAGCTCTGGCGGCGGCATCGCGCGGCGAGTTCGCCACCGTGGCGCCCGGCTGAAACAACTTGCAGCGCTCTGGGTTGCGGTTGTAGACGGTGAGAGGAAAGTCCGCATCAAGCAACCGCCGGGCCATTCCCGATCCCATGATGCCAAGTCCTAAGAAAGCGATTCGCGGCTTAGTCATACTTTTCATCATAAGGTGCCGACGCTAACCAGCTGCTGAGGCGCTGAAAATATTCTCACCGGGTTACGCAAAGTCCGCCCAAAGACTTCGCACCCAACCTGCATTACGTCGCCGTCTTCCAACTGGACTCCATCACTGAAGCTCAGTGCATCGGTGCCAAAGTAGTGAATGTGAACGTCCCCCGGACGCCTGTGACCTTCAAACTTGAAGTGGTGATGCTCGATATTCTGCAGGCTGTGGCACATCTCACCTTCGCCAGTGCGGAAGGTCTTAGACCACAACTCTCGACCGTCTCGCACGATGCTGGCTGTAACTGCGACCGATTGAAACTCCGAATCGGCCCTCAACTCCGGTCCCAGAGAACATGTCCTCAACTTTGAGCCAGCCAGGTTCAGATAGTTTTTCTTCTCGAAGCGATGGTCGGAGAACTCGTTGCCCGTCGCGAAGCCGATGCGGTAAGGCCTGCCCTCGCCTCCAATCACATAGACCCCAGCGATCTCGGCTTCTTCACCACCGTCCTCGGCATAGGCAGGGACATCGAGCGGTTCGTTGTGCGCGCGAAGAATTGTGCCCGTGCCCTTGTAAAACCATTCAGGAGGAATTCCCACACATTCCGGCGCCGGGCGACCGCCCTCCATCCCCCAGCGAAACATGCGCATGCTGTCGGTAAGTTCCTCGCCAGCGGTGGAGTGCATCATTTGCCGCCCGCGCGCGGATCCCAGGTGAGTGAGCCCCGTTCCGGATATCAGCGTGCGCGATGGTTCCTCCGGATGGTCAATCGCGGGCAGGACGTGCCATTCAGATTTACCTTCGTAGATTGGGTCGTAATCCAGGAGTTCGTCGGAAAGCCGTTTGTGCACCACCTCGCTCAAAGTTTCGCCGGAGGAAATTGCGGTCGAGGCAAGCGCGTAAATCGAAGTGGAATCAGGGAGTAACCGCAACTTTGGTTCTTCAACCACCGCCACGTGTCGGAGGTTTGCCCTTCGCAATTGAATCAATCTCATCGACTACTCCAGCACCTCAAAACGCTTCAGTGCTTCTTCGTTGATGGTGAGTCCAAGCCCAGGGACACTTTCGTCGAGATCAATGAATCCATCTTTCGCTTTGGGCTCGCCGTTGAAGACATACCAGAAGAGTTCGTTCCCGACTTCAATGTCAACAATTGGGAAATACTCGGCCATCGGAGAATTCAAACTTGCCATGACCACGTGATAGTTATGCATTTGTCCGGCATGGGGGATAACCGGTACGGAATGAGCTTCAGCAAGAGCTGCGATCTTTCTTGCCTGAGTGATGCCCCCGACGCGGTTGGTGTCAAATTGGATGTAGTCGACAGCCCGAGCCTCCAACAGTTCGCGAAAACCGTAAAGCGTGAATTCGTGTTCCCCGCCGGAAATCGGCACTCGGGCATAGGATTTGAGCTCGGCGTAGCCATGAATGTCGTCGGGAATGACCGGTTCTTCCAGCCATCTGAGATGGAACGGTTCGAGCAGCGGGAGCATTCGCTTAGCGTAGTCCAGGGTCCATCCCATGTACGCGTCGGCCATTACGTCTATCTCATCGCCGACGGTTTCTCGAACGGTACGCACTAAATTCAGGTTATGCTGCATTCCGGCAGCGCCATCGGTGGGTCCCCACCCGAACCGCAGCTTCATTGCCTTGAAGCCATCTTGCTTGTATTGGCTGGCCTCGGCTGCAAGTTTCTTCAACTCGACGCTATACAGGCGGCTGGCGTAAACCGGAATCCGCGGCTTGGTTTTCCCTCCCAGCAGACGGAATACAGGCTGTTTAGCGGACTTACCCAGAAGGTCCCAGAGCGCAATGTCGACCGCGCTGATCGCGACCATTCCAATTCCTTTGCGTCCAAACGCCATCGTCTTGCGATACATGTGCTGCCACAGAATCTCTGTGTCCCAAGGATCGGCGCCCATCAACAGCGGCTTCAAATAGAGATCGATTACCTGCTTGGTTACATGCGGTGCAAGCGCGGCGTTACCAATCCCCACGTGTCCATCATCGCTGAACAGCTCGACGACAAGCCATCCATGAAAGGTGAAGGTGCTCATGGAAGCTTGCGGAAGCGCCAGCAGATCCATTGGATTGGTACAGAAATGAGGAGGCAACGGGACGGTCTTGCCCTTCCACTGCACGACGCGGGTTCGAATTTCTTTAATTTTCAAGTTGTTGCCTGATATTCGAGTTTTTGCGGATTGACCAAGGGCTGCACTGCAGGAATCAAGATCAGGAGCACTAAAAAGGCGATGACATGAAACGTCCCTGCCAGGCTAAATACAACCGTGTAACCCAGGCCGCGATCCAGGAGATACCCCGCCAGTTGCCCGAACGCGATTCCCCCCATCGCGCCGCCGAATCCCACCATTCCGGCTACCGCTCCCACGACGCTCTTTGGATACAGGTCGGCAGGCAGCACGATGACAAGAGTTGACCAGGACTGCTGGCCAAAATATGCAAGGCTGAATATAGCAAGCGCGATGGAAACCCGCACATGGGGTACAAGAATAATAGTTGGCATGACCGAGGCGCTAAGCCCGAGCGCGATTTTTCGCGCCGCGTTAAGCGAAAGATTTCGCCGCACCAGATAGCTGGAGAACCCTCCGCCTGCCAGACAGCCGAAGCCGGCTGCGGCATACGGAATCCATGCGAAGGCCCCACCGCTTTCACGTCAAAGCCGCGAGCGTCGTACAAGTATTTTGGCAGCCAGAATAAATAGAAATACCAGGCGGAGTCGCTAAGGGTCTTCGCCAGCACAACACCCCATGTTTGCCGGAATTTGCAGCAGGCCGATCCAGCTGAAACTCGATTCGGAACCGGGAGGATGAAGGGGTTGCGCCAGCTTCTCTCGTTCCTCTTGTTTCAGCCGTGGGTGTTCCTCAGGGGGAAAATACGAGTGTCGCCACCAGATCGTCCAGGCGATACCGAGAAGACCTGTCGCCACAAAAATCCAGCGCCAGTTGGCGAAGATGAGAATCAAGGCAATCAGCGGAGGTGCGATGACGGCACCTACGGCGCTGCCTCCGTTGATGATTCCCATGGCAGTGGCGCGTTCCTTCGTTGAAAACCATTCCGCGACCACCCGGGTGGCGGCAGGGAAACCTCCGCCTTCACCGGCGCCCAGCAGAAATCGGCTGACCGCCAGCATGGCAAAACTAAGAGCAAAACTGTGGCTGAAGCAGGCAAGCGACCAAGCCACCATGACGACGGTGAAGCCTCGGCGAGTACCCAGCATGTCGGTTAGCTTGCCACCGCCCGCGTACAGAAATGCGTAAGCCAATAAAAAGGCCGACTGCAGATAGGAAAACTGCTGGTTGGTAAGCGGAATATCTTTCTCGATCGCCTTAATCGCGACCGGAAGCGTCTGACGGTCCAGATAGCTGATGGCGATGGCGGCACTCACCAGAATAGCGATTCGCCAACGAAGCACGCATTGCTCCTAACATCTGCCTTCGATTTCGTGAGACTTCAAGATACACGCATCTCGCCTTGTTGCAGGTGCTCTATTTGGCCGGCAGCGTTTCCGGCGGCGCTTTCTGCAATACCCCACCTTGTCCAACCAGCTTTTCAATCTCGTTCAGTTCGGTTGGCAGGAAATCGGTGAAGTTCTCGTAGCCCGTGGGCGTAATGACGATTACATCTTCATATCGAAGATATCGGGTTTCCTCGGGCACGCGAAGCTGGGGATCGATGGAGAAGACCTGTCCAGGTTTCAGGGGTCCAGGCTGGTAATCGCCGTCGTCGTGGACGGTCAAGCCCACCGGATGCGAGAAGATCCCACCGCCTGTATCCACCAGCCTGTGAGCCGCCTGTTCATAAATCGCTTTTGAAAACCTGGTACGCGCGAAAACCGGCTCCATGGCGGCTTTGGCATCTTGCAGGACCTGAGCCGGCGTTACCCCCGGCTGGATGCGCTGCATAACGGTATTGCGATACGCAAGTACGAATCCCAAGAGCTCCCGGTCGACGGCGGAATATTTTCCGTTGGCCGGCCACATTCGCGTGATGTCGCTCACGTAATAGCGATAGTCGGGAGCATAGTCAAGCAGAATCAAGTCATCATTCGCGATCCGACGGAGGTTGCGGAAATAGTGCATATTCCAGATGTTGTCGACCCCGGCCGCCGCTATCGAGCGATAGCCTTCCAGTCGTGCGCCGTTGGAAAGAAATACATAGCGCGCCGCCGCTTCCAGCTGATATTCGTATATCGCAGGATGCGTACTGCGTATGGCTTCCAGAATACCCATGCCGGCAATCTGGGCTGCGCGACGCAGCAGCGCGATTTCCGCAGGACTCTTTAGGCTGCGCATCTCATCAAGAATTGGCGTTAGGTCGCGAATTTCGCTGCGCCAGAAACGGGTTCGCAGCAGATTGACGAAATGAGTCTGGCGGGGAAGTCGCCCGTCCCAGTAGTCCCCGGCACTCGCAGCGTCGGCATCGAGTATTTCGCGGCGGCTTTGCCCGGCTGCTTCGGGAGGCGAAAAGGGTGCGTAAATCGTATGCGGCAGCTCTCCGTCAGGGCCCCGCAGCCAGTCTTTCCGCATGAATTCTGTGCTGAGCACTTCATCAGCGCCGGTTATGGTCTTGACCAGATCGGCATCGTCAGCGGAAAGCGCCTTTCCTTCCGCGGACTCAAGCCGCGCATTCCGGGGCGGCAAATAGAATGTGGCTTTTCGCGAACGTCCGTCGAGGAGTAGGTACGACTGCGGAGTTTCCAGGCCGGAGAGGTAGTAGAAATCGTTGGTCTGCCGGGGGTAGATGAACCCATTGGTTTGCGAAACGCCTTGTAACACAGCTACAGCCTGATTGCCGATCTTGTCGAAGATCGCTGCCCAGCGCGATTTGAATTCTTCCGGCTGAAAGTCACTTTGGTGGTAGGGTATGTCCTGCGATTGCGGCCATGAGCTGGCAAAAGAGAGTGCGATCCAGACAAATGGTGCCGCGATTCGGAAAAACTTCATTCGTGCCCTCCCAAATATTCGCGGGGATATTGTAGACATAATAGGCCGGAGGGTAGAGCTTTCTCGGCGGGAGAGTAGAAATCATGGAACTTCGGCAACTTGGAAATAGCGATCTGAAAATCACGGTTCTTGGCTTCGGCGCCTGGGCGGTCGGAGGCGCGGGCTGGACCGGAAGCATGGGCCCGCAGAATGAAGCCGACTCTGTGCCCGCTATCCAGGCGGCACTTGATCGCGGCATCAATTGGATTGATACCGCCGCACTATACGGCCTGGGTCATTCCGAAGAGGTGGTGGCCCGCGCCATCCAGGGAAAAAACCCTCGGCCCTACATTTTCACCAAATGCGAACGTGTCTTCGACGGCAGCGGCCGCGTGGGAGCATCGCTCAAGGCAGAATCGATCCGCCGGGAATGCGAGGACAGCCTGCGGCGGCTGAAGACCGACACAATCGATCTTTACCAGATCCACTGGCCGGAGCCGGACGCCGACATTGAAGAGGGCTGGACAACTCTGGCAAGGCTAAAACAAGAAGGGAAGGTCCGCTACATCGGAGTCTCCAATTTTAACGTCGACCAGATGAAGCGCGCACAAGCCATTGCCCCCATTACTTCCTTGCAGCCGCCTTATTCGCTGGTCACTAGAGAGATCGAAAAAGATATCCTGCCTTACACCCGCCGTAACAACATCGGTGTAATCGCCTATTCGCCTATGGCAGCGGGCCTTTTGACCGGATCGATGACGAAGGAGCGCGCCGCCAGCCTCACCGACGAAGACTGGCGCAAACGGCTGCCGAATTTTCAAGAGCCTCTCCTCTCGCGTAACTTGCGCATGGTGGAATTTTTGCGGGGAATCGGGCAACGCCACGGGCGCACTCCCGGGCAGGTTGCGATTGCCTGGACGCTTGCCAATCCGGCGATCACCGGTGCCATTGTGGGATTTCGCAGTCCGCAGCAAGTGGCGGGCATTCTGGACGGAGCCGAGTATCGTCTTTCGCAAAGCGAACTTGGAGAAATTGAGCAGGCAATGAAGCAAGAGACCGCCGCGTAGCGCTTGCGAATCGTCCCGGAAAACTTATGCGATTGAAGCCATTGATTTGTCTCTTGCCAGCTCTCCTCGCCAGTTGTGTGTTGGTATCGGCCCAGCAAAAGGTCGACCCTCCACCTCCCGCCCTCCAGTCGCTCGCTGACGAGTTCTGGCACTGGCGCGCACGTTGTCAGCCGTTTTCCAAGGACGACATTCCCCGCATCGAGCACCCGGAAGGTCCGCGCGATTGGTCAGCAGCGTCGATCGCCAAGCAGCAGGCAGCGTTGAAAGAATTTCAGTCGAGATGGAGGAAGATCGATCCTCACGGGTGGAGCGTGGCCCAACAAGTGGACTACCGGCTTATTGGTTCGGCATTGGCGCGAGTTCATTGGGAGCTGAATATCACCCAACGCTGGCTGAAAGATCCATCTTTTTACACCGATCAGGCAATGACTGCGTTGCTGGAAGATTTGACTCCTCCGCCCCCTTTTGATGCCAGGCGTAGCCGAGTATTGATGGCCCATATGGCTGAGATTCCAGGCCTTCTGGAAGACGGTAAAAAGAATCTGCATCCCGTCCGGCCTTTCGCGCAGTTATCAATCGATCAGTTACAACAGGTTCGGCCGGAGTTGGAGCGAATTAGATCTCAAGTCGGGCCCATGCTGCAGGGAATATCGGCCACGGATTTCATGCAGGCGACAGAGAAAGCCGTTGCCGCCCTGGAAGCGTACAGAGCCTGGCTTGGCCAGAATCTGGATAGGATGCCCACCAACGCCGCCATTGGCCGCGCCAACTATGAGTTCTTCCTAGATGAAGTTGCACTCCTCCCTTACACGCCGGAGCAACTCTTCGCCATCAGCGCCCAGGAGTGGGCGCGCTCTGTAGCATTTGAGCAATATGAAAAACAGCGCAACCAGGATGCGGCGGAACTGAAAATCGCTTCGAGCCTGGAAGCACAACTCAAAAAATCCCAGGAACAAGAGTTGGCAATCCGCGAATTCCTCGACAAAAAGGGGATCATGTCGGTGCCGCCGGCTATCCGGCACTACAAGTTGATGGCGATGCCGGACTATCTGCGAGGTCTCTCCGACTTCGGCGAATTGGACGACTTCACTGGCCCATCGCGCCTCGATCAGGACTGCGTCCGCTGGATTGAGCCGCCGAGTGAACATCTTGGCTACTTCGCGCTGGCCACCGCCAAGGATGCCCGGCCTGACATGGTGCATGAAGGCGTGCCCGGCCACTATTTCCAGATGGCCTGGTCCTGGATGCACGAAGATTCTATTCGCCGCCACTACTATGACTCCGGCGCCAACGAGGGTATCGGGTTTTATGCTGAAGAGATGATGAATCAAGCCGGTCTCTTCGATGACAGCGCCCGCACCCACGAGATCATCTACAACTTCATGCGCCTGCGAGCGCTGCGCGTGGAAGTGGACGTCAAATTGGCGCTCGGCACTTTCACCATGAAGCAGGCCGCGGAATACCTTTCGCAGCATGTGCCTATGGATCTGAAGACCGCAGAAGGCGAGGCCGCGTTGTTTGCCACAACGCCTGGCCAGGCGATCAGCTATCAGATTGGAAAAAACGAAATTCTGCGATTTCTGGCCGATGCGAAGCTAGAGATGGGCGACAAATTTAGCCTGCGCGAATTCCATGATTTCCTCTGGAAGAACGGGAATGTACCTATCTCGCTGCAGCGCTGGGAATATCTAGGAAAAGACGACGAACTCCAGGTCATCGAGCAGCGCAAAAGAATGTCAAAGAATTAAATGAGGCATAACGCGCCCCTGCGGACGTAAAACGGAGCCTACTTTGCCTGGGATGAAATCCACGACTCTACTTCCGAGTGCAGCACATCCAGCGGCAGTGGGCCGCTGCCGACAATCTCGTCGTGGAAAGCCCGCAAATCAAACTTGCTGCCTAACTTCTGGCGGGCTTCTTCCCGCAGTTTAAGAATTTCCAATTGTCCAAGCTTGTAAGCCAACGCCTGCCCCGGCCACGCGATGTACCGATCAACCTCACTCTGGACATTGGGTTCATCCATCGCCGTATAGCGATGGAAGTATTCGACCATCTGATCGCGCGACCAGTGTTTTTCGTGTACCCCGGTATCGATCACCAATCGAATGTCGCGCCACATCTCGTTCTCCAGTCGTCCGTAGTTGCTGTAAGGATCTTCGTAAAAGCCGATCTCCTTTCCCAGCCGTTCCGAATAAAGCGCCCAGCCTTCTACGAACGCCGTGTATTCGCCATTTTTGCGGAATGCGGGAAGGCCAGGCAGTTCCTGGCCAATTGAAATCTGCAGGTGATGGCCGGGAACTCCTTCGTGATAGGCGATGGCTTCGATATTCAATGTAAGCCGGTGTGCTGGATCATACTCGTTTACGTTGATCCGGCCTGGCCGCGATCCGTCTTGCGCCCCTTGTGTGTAGTCCGCAGGCACAGCATTCTTGGCGCGAAACGGATCCATGGGGATCAGGATCAGTTTGTTTTTCGGCAAACGTCCAAAAAGCTTTGGCAACTGCGCTTCCATCTGTCGCGTGTACTTGGTGTAGAGATCGAAAACCTCCTGGCCAGAGGTGGCATACAGCTTGCGGTCTTTCTTGATGTGATCGTTCAAGCTCGCCAGGTCTCTATATCCCAGTTGGTGGGCAAGTTCGATCATTTCGGCTTCCGTCTCCGCCAGTTTCTTCAGACCGATTTCGTGAATCTGGTCGGGAGACAGATCAGTTGTGGTCATTCGCCGGACCTGGTAGCGATAACGCTCAACGCCATCGGGAAGGGCCCAGACGCCGGGGTCTTTACGACCGTGAGGTGCATACTCATTGCGCACAAAAGCGGTGAACTTCTGGTAGGCAGGAGCGATTTCCGAATCTACCGCGGTCGTGATGGCCGTCTTCAAACGCTTCTGGTCAGATTCTGAAATGGTGGCCGGAAACTTTTCCGCCGGCGTGGCAAACGGACTGGCCGCCCCCTTTTTGTCGGCGATTTCCTGGGTTTCAGTTGACACTTTCTCCAGAAGGTATCGTGGAGGCATCATGCGGTACTGCATACCCTGCCTCATGTTGGCCGTTACCTGGTCGAGCGCGTGCGGAATCTGGTGCAGTCGGGAAAGGTAATTGTCGTAGTCGTGCACATTGTTGAATGGCATGAGCGTGACCATGTCTACCAGTGAAAGGTGCGGTCCATTCATCTGGTTGACTGGCATTTCCCACGGCTTGAATTGGGTACCCTCAATTTCCTGCTTCAGATTGCGAATCATCAACTCCCGGCTTAGCGACTCTTGTTGCGGTAGTCCGGCAGCGGGAACGGCTTCAAAGCGGGTAAGGAATTTTTGTTTTTCTGCAATGTCTGCCTGCGCAGCTTGTTCGGAATAGTCGTCGAGTCGATCGTTGTAGCGATTGTCCCCAAGCGCGGTAGCGGTCTCGGGGCTTTGCTTCAATTCGTACTCCCACTCTTCCTCGAACAGGGCGCGAAGCTGCTGGCGGGTGTCGGCCGAAGCAGAATCGCTCTTCGGAGAGGATGAACACGAAACTAGAAGGAACGCGCCAAGTGCTGGCACCAGCCCGCAACTGAGTGATCGAAAGTTCATCATGCCCCCCGGGGAAGAAAAATTTGGTTTAACATGCCTAAGCCGTCTTTGGTTTCACGTTCCAATAGACGGCGTAGCGTTCGCCCAGGATTTGGTAAAGAGGCACCATCGTGACCGCCTGAGGCTGGCCTATCGTCCGGAAGCTAAGCAGGTCTTTCCCATCCGGCTCCACCCATGCCTCTGGTTCCGATGTGCTGCCCACAATATCGTTTACCTTGAAACGATCCTTAACCTTCGGATCTGGATCACTGCTGTACCCATTGGGTTCTTACCTGAATCGAACCGTCCGGCCAGAACCAGCGGGCCATACATCATCGCCTGCACTTGCTCATTATCCGGCATGGCCGCGACATGAAGACCCATGGGAAGGCTGACTTCAATCTTGTCGCCCGTTTGCCACAAACGGTGCAACCCCAGATAACTGGCGGGACTGGCAAAGGCCGGCAGACGCGCTCCATTGATCTTCACCTCGCCGCCCTCGGCCCAGTAGGGAATTCGTAAGTGGATGGCAATATCCCGAGGTTTGTCCAAGGAGATCAGGATCGTGGTTCCTTGCTCCTCGGGAAATCGGGTCTGCTGCCTGATACGAAGACCCTTCTCCGGCCATGCCAGATGCGAGTCAATGTAAAGATTGACATAAAGTGAGTCATCGTCATGAAAATAAATGGTATCGGTTAGCTTGGCGTATTCTTCCGAACCACTCCCGGTGCAACACCAGAATGCGTCGAATGGCTTACCAAAGGTCTTACGATAACCGGAGGCAAGCGGCAGGTAGTACATCATCATGCCGTCTTGCGGATGGATCGTCCCCAGCCGGTGATTGAACAAAAGGCGCTCATAGTAATCCATATAGCGAGCTTCCCTTGTCCAACCATAAAGGTGGCGAGTTAGCTTCATCATGTTGTAGGCGCAACAGCATTCGGTGGTATTCGTGCTGAGTTCGGAAGAGAGCTTGCCGGGATCGGTGGTCCAACCCTCTCCGTTGCTGGTGCCGCCGGTGCAGTAGGACCGCTCGATCACAACTTCTTCCCAGAAGTATTCGGCGATGTTGCGGTATCTGCGGTCGCCGGTTAGTTCGTAGTAGCGAGCCGCAGCTAACACTTGCGGGATGTGGGTGTTAACATGCAATCCTTTAAGTTCGTCGCGATGTGCTGCCAGCGGTTCGAAGAACGCTTTTTTATCAAAACGCTGTGCAACTTCGAGAAATTGCTCTTTGCCGGTCACCTCGTAAAGATTGCAAAGAACCTCACCCATGCCGCCGAACTCGGTACCCAGAATGCGCTGCATGTGGTCATAGCTGAGCGATTGGGTATAGCCGTTGGCCCAATCCGCCATCCTCTCCGCAATCTGCAGCGCCTGCTGGTTACCGCAGTAGAGGTACATGTCGAGGTTGCCGGCCATGATCTTGTGAATGGTGTAGAAAGGCGCCCAAACCTTTTGCTGCTCGCGAAGCCGGTCGAAGAATTCAACAGGGAACGCGCTGAGATATCCGCTTTTCAACCGCTCCTGATACTTGGCCAACTCGCCAACTACAATGTTGCCATTGTTACGGAGTTCCTCGTCCCCGGTGCTGGCATACATGAGCGCCACCGCCGAAAGATAGTGTCCGCCAGCATAGTGGCCGCGAAGCTCGCAATCAGGGGCTTCCCAACCGCCCAATGGCTGCGCCGACGATGAAACTCCCGCGTTCAGCCGGAAGGTATGCAGCAGACGATCGGTCGGGAGAGAGTGGAGATATTTTCGGTCAGCGTTCATTGCCTGGGTGCAAGGCCCATCTCCGAGGCGCACCTGTTGCATAGGGAACGGCCGGACTTTCCATTCCACCTTCTCACGGCTGATTGTCTGGCCATCCTTCTGAATGGCATGGACGACGGGATCTTGAAACGGCTGCGCGGTCACACTTCTGGAAAACAGGGCCGATCCCCCAGCCACCGCCGCCGCAGCCACGAACTGCCGCCGGGACACTTGGGAAAACGTTTTCATAGCTTCTTCACACCATCTGCTTGTAGATTTGCTCCGCAGCTAAAATGCGTTTGCGGACATTGTATTCGAGGGAGGAAGCCGAGACTATCTTCGAGTTCTGGTAGCCATGGCGGTTGCGGAACTTTATCCCTATGATGGAGGCTTCAAATTCTCAATGGACGTACTCGATGCGGCCAGAAAGTCGCCAGCACGCGTTGAAGAAAGTTAAAGTAATCGATTCCCATACCGGAGGCGAGCCGACCCGTCTGGTGATTGAAGGCGGTCCAGACCTTGGGTCCGGCCCGTTGTCGGGCCGGCTAGAGCTTTTCCGCCGCGAGCATGATCATTTTCGCTCGGCCGTCGTCAACGAACCTCGCGGGTCAGACGTCATGGTGGGTGCGCTCTTATGCGATCCCCTGGATTGGACCTGCGCCGCGGGTGTGATCTTCTTCAACAATGTCGGATATCTCGGTATGTGCGGGCACGGGACCATTGGCTTGATTGCCACCCTGGCTTACATGGGCCGCATCAATGCTGGCGATCATCGAATTGAAACTCCGGTTGGAACCGTGAGTGCGTTGCTGCACGATTCCGGCGAAGTGACTGTAAACAACGTCGCCAGCTATCGTAAGGCGACCAGGGTTCCAATTGATGTTCCAGGTTTTGGGAAGGTGCACGGCGACGTTGCCTGGGGCGGAAATTGGTTCTTTCTCGTGGAAGACCATGGGCAGAATTTGGAACTGAACAATGTTGAGGCTTTGACTTCTTTCACTTGGGCAGTCCGCCAGGCTCTGAACGCCAATGGAATCTGCGGCGAGGGCGGCCACGAAATTGATCACATCGAACTTTTCAGCAATTCGAACCTTCCAGGCGTAAACAGCAAGAACTTTGTTCTTTGCCCTGGAAAGGCCTATGACCGATCTCCTTGCGGTACCGGCACCAGTGCCAAGTTGGCATGCCTCTGTGCCGATGGCAAATTGAAAGAAGGCGATGTCTGGAAGCAGGAAAGCATCGTGGGCAGTATTTTTGAAGGCAGCGTCAAAGTGCGCGAGGGAAAAATCTATCCCAGTATCAAAGGTTCGGCTTTTGTGAATTCTGAAGCCGAATTAGTTCTAGATAATAACGATCCGCTGTGCATGGGAATCCGAGGATGAGTTCGGTCAACTACGACGTGATTATCGTTGGCGCTGGCATTGTGGGCGCGGCATGTGCGGATGAATGCGCCCGGCAGGGCATCAGCGTGTTGGTGCTCGACCGCGATGTTGTGGGTAGCGGTGCGACCGCCGCAGGTATGGGGCACATTGTCGTAATGGATGATTCAGAACCGCAATTCTCGCTGACCCGGTACTCGCAGCAACTCTGGCAGGAATTGCGTCCCCAGTTGCCATCCGATGTCGAGTACGAATCGTGTGGAACAATCTGGGTCGCGACCGATGAAGAGGAAATGGCTGAGGTTCATCGAAAGCAGGAATACTACGTTGCCCGCGGCGTCCCTGCCGAAGTCCTGGACTCCGCGACTATCGAACAAGCCGAGCCCAATCTGCGAAAGGGGATGGCGGGCGGCTTACTGGTCCCGGAAGATGGAGTGCTCTATCCTCCGTGCGCCGCGCGGTTTTTGCTGGAACGAGCGCAGAGGTCCGGCACTCGAGTCGAGACCGGCTCGGCAGTAGCTCACATGGGACGCGGAATGATTCGGCTAACGAATGGCAATGAGTTCTCCGCTGCCATCATTGTTAATGCCGCCGGACCATGGTCAACCTCCCTGACCCCGGGTTTGAGTGTCAAGAAGCGAAAAGGGCATTTGCTGATTACGGACCGCTACCCAGACTTCGTGCGCCACCAACTTGTAGAACTCGGATATCTGAAGAGCGCCCATTCCAACACTGGAGACTCGGTAGCCTTCAACGTGCAGCCCAGAAAAACCGGACAAATCCTGATCGGATCGTCACGCCAGTACGAGGCTGACTACAGCGAAATAGACCATGCAATCCTTGTCCGCATGCTGCAGAGAGCGGAAGAATATCTGCCAGGATTGTCCTCAATGTCCGCGATTCGTGTCTGGACGGGCTTCCGCGCAGCTACTGCCGACAAGCTTCCGCTGATCGGCCCGTGGCCGGATGACAAGACCATCTGGCTCGCCACCGGACACGAGGGCCTGGGCATCACAACTTCGCTCGCGACGGCACGGCTTTTGGTTGACCAGATCACGGGCAGGAAACCGGTGATTCCTGTAGAGCCGTTCCTCCCGTCTCGTGTTCTCTCGGGGATGGCTCATGCCTGAGCAAATCGTGCTGACAGTAAACGCCGCGCCGGTTGCGGTTTTCCCGGGCACTACGGTTGCGGTTGCCGTGATGCTCGCAAACACGGCCTGCAGGATTTCGGTGACCGGACAACCTCGAAGCGTGCTATGCAGCATGGGAATCTGTTTCGAGTGCCGAGTCTCCATCAACGGAACGCCTCACTGCCGTAGTTGCCAGGTCCTCTGTGAGTCGGGCATGCGCGTTAGCACCAAATGAATAACTTAAGGCAGTTCGATGTGCTGGTAGTTGGCGGAGGTCCCGCCGGCCTGGCTGCCGCCACGCGTGCTGCTGAGCGCGGCAAACGGATCGGTTTGGTTGACGACAATCCCAGCCTTGGTGGACAAATCTGGCGCATCGCGCGAGAAGCTCCAGCGCCGCAGGCGACCGAATGGATCAATCAGTTTCGCGCTGCTGGGGGAGAAGTCCTATCCAGTTCCCGTGTCTACCAACAATCTGAGCCAGGCGTCTTATTGGCCGAAACTCCCGAACGCGAGTTGAAACTTAGTTACAACAAGCTCGTTTTAGCCACCGGTGCCAGAGAACGATTCCTGCCCTTTCCCGGCTGGACGCTACCGAACGTCATCGGTGCCGGTGGTTTGCAGGCTCTAGTCAAGACCGGTCTACCGATCGAAGGCAAGCGCGTCGTGGTCGCCGGCAGTGGTCCATTGCTAGTTGCAGTGGCAGTCTACCTTCGCAAGCATGGCGCGAATGTCTTATTTGTTTGTGAGCAAGCCTCGTTGGCATCGCTTGCGACCTTCGGCATCGCACTGCTTCGGCAGCTTGGGAAAATCAAAGAAGGCTTGTCATTTCGCCGTCAGCTCTCCGGAGCGCCTTATTATCCAAATTCCTGGCCGGTGCGTGCCGAAGGCAGGCAGCAACTGGAATCGGTGACAATTTCGCGCAACGGCAAACTCGAAACGTTCGACTGCGACTATCTTGCCTGCGGCTTTCATCTGGTGCCGAACACCGAACTCCCCACTCTGTTGGGATGCCGGTTGGAGGGAAATTGCGTCCAGGTCGACGAACTGCAGGAAACTTCAATGAAAGGGATTTACTGCGCGGGAGAGCCAACCGGCATCGGAGGCCTCGAACTGGCACTCGTTGAAGGAGAGATCGCTGGCTTAGCCGCAGCGGGTCGCGAAGCAGAAGCCCGCAAGCATTTCCCGCTCCGCGGTAAGCTTCGGAGTTTCGCGCAAGCCATGGATCATGCATTCGCTCCACGCAGCGAACTCAAAAACTTGCCACAAGCGGAAGACATCATCTGCCGCTGCGAAGACGTGACCTTCGTGCGTGCCAGTCAGTACTCAAGTTGGCGTGCCGCAAAGTTGCAGACTCGTTGCGGAATGGGTCCATGCCAGGGCCGAATCTGCGGCCCCATCGCTGAATTTCTATTCAACTGGCGGCCGGGATCGGTACGGCCACCAATCTTTCCTGCACGTATCTCCAGCATGTCCGCTTCGCCTGATCGCCAGAGTGCAAGCTCTCAAACCTCCGTAGGAGGAGATTGATGAATTGGAAAGGTGTTATGCCTGCCGTCACTACACCCTTTGACGGCGAGATGAAAGTCGACCACCCCGCCATGGCGGAACAGTGCCGCTGGCTCGTCGATAACGGATGCACAGGCATCGTCGCGTTGGGTTCATTGGGCGAGGGCGCAACGCTTTCCCGCGAGGAAAAGACGGGAATTCTGCAAAACCTGGTTGCCGCTCTAGGCACCCAGGTTCCGGTAGTGGCAGCCATCTCCTCGCTTTCAACCGCTGACGCGGTGGGTCAGGCCCAGACCGCACTAAAAGCAGGATGCAAAGCCCTGATGGTGCTGCCGCCGTATGTTTACCTCGGCGATTGGCGTGAAATGAAGGCGCACGTTTCCGCCATAATGGAAGCGACTCCACTGCCTTGCATGCTGTACAACAATCCCATCGCCTACGGCACTGATTTCCGTCCGGCGTTGATTCAGGAGCTCGCCGCGGAGCAGAAAAATCTGCAGGCGGTAAAGGAATCAAGTGCCGACGCTCGCCGGGTTGCAGCGATCCGCGCTTTGCTGGGTGACCGACTTGAAGTACTGGTAGGCGTCGACGACGCAATTGTTGAGGGTATTGCCGTCGGCGCGACCGGCTGGATCGCTGGTCTGGCCAACGCATTTCCCCGTGAGTCCGTGGAACTTTATAATTGTGCAATCCATGGAGAACGGGAAAAGGCCTTTGAAATTTACCGCTGGTTCTTACCTCTGTTGCGCATGGACACGGTTCCTAACTTCGTTCAGCTCATCAAACTGGTGCAGTCGGAAATCGGAGTGGGAAATCCGCGAGTGCGTGCACCGCGACTGCAGCTAGCGGGAGAGGAGCTCAACCGCGCGAAAGCGACCATCAAACAGGCTTTGCGGGATCATCCAAAGGCGATCGCGAGCCAGCTACCAACCACAAAGTAATCGGGGGATTCAATGAAATTGACGGGCAAATCGATCGTGGGATTTAAAGCAGGTTCTGACTCCGGCGAAGTTTTTCACGCAGTAAATCCTGCCACCGGCGAAGAGTTGCAGCCGGCATTCACCGCCGCTACTGCCGACGAAGTCGAGTGTGCTGCCAGGTTAGCTCACGAAGCATTTGCCAGTTACAGCCACACATCCGGGCGGGAGCGTGGCGCATTCCTGCGCAAGATTGCAGCCAACATCGAGGCTATCTCCGCCGATATCGTGGAGAGGGCAGAACAGGAAACTGCTCTACCGAAACCCCGACTGCAAGGCGAAATAGCGCGCACTTGCGGGCAACTGCGGCTTTTCGCGCAACTGGTGGAAGAAGGGTCGTGGGTCGGAGCCCGTCTCGACCGTCCCGATCCCGATCGTAAGCCGCTTCCCAAGCCTGACCTTCGCTCCATGTTGCGTCCGCTCGGCCCGGTTGTTGTATTCGGCGCCAGCAATTTCCCCCTGGCATTTTCGGTGGCGGGCGGAGACACCGCGTCAGCTTTGGCGTCCGGTAATCCCGTGGTTGTGAAGGCGCACTCGGCCCATCCCGGAACCGGCGAACTGGTCGGCCACGCGGTTCTGAAAGCGGTGCAGGAAAGTAATCTTCCCGAAGGCGTATTTTCACTTCTTTTCGGCGGAGGAAACCAGATCGGCGGCGCCCTGATGAAGCATCCGCGAATCAAGGCTGGCGGGTTCACGGGATCGCGCAAGGCGGGCAGAATCTTGATGGACATCGCCGCCGCGCGTCCTGAGCCGATCCCTTTTTATGCCGAGATGAGCAGCACCAACCCTGTTTTCATTCTTCCCGGAGCCCTGCGCGAGCGGGGTGCCAAAATCGCGGCAGGTCTGCACGCATCATTCACCCTCGGCGCCGGCCAATTCTGCACCAAGCCTGGCATGGTCTTCCTGCCGGAAGGGTCCGAAGCATCTACCTTTGTGGGAGAGCTGCAAAATTCGGTGAATGGTTCTTCGCCCTTTACGCTGCTCACTGGGGTGATTCGCTCTTCCTACAACGCAGGCCTGGATTCGCGCCGAGGAAAATCCAAAGTTAAGGCGGTAGCTGACAAATCCGCAGGAAGCAACGCCAAATCCCTCACCGTCGACGCGGCGTTGTTTGAGACCGACGCACAGACCTTTCTGAAAGATCCAGACCTCTCGGAAGAAATCTTTGGCCCCGCGACTCTTCTGGTCCGGCACTCAAAACGCGAAGAAGTTCTGCAAGCTGCGAGCGAGTTGGAAGGACACTTGACAGCTACGATCCACGGCACAGAACAAGACCTTCTCGACTTCGCCGACCTGATCGCAATACTGGAACGAAAAGTTGGCAGGCTGGTTTTCAACGGTTTTCCAACCGGCGTGGAAGTCTCACACGCCATGGTTCACGGTGGCCCGTATCCCTCGACATCCGATGGGCGATCCACGTCGGTCGGGACCCAGGCCATTTTCCGCTTCGTTCGACCTGTCTGTTACCAGGGATTCCCCAATGCGGCCTTGCCGGACGCCTTGAAAGACAACAATCCTCTGGGCATTTGGCGGATGGTGGATGGCGAAATGACCAGGGAGCCGGTAGCGCAACTTCAAACCGCATAAGGCGAGCCTATGAAACTGTCCATCAGGATTGTGTTGTTTTCCGTGATTCTTCTCGCCAGCATGGCGTTCGCCCAGGTTCGGCACGACGAAACCGCCGAAACCAAAACCGTCCTTCTGTGGGAGAGCGGCGCTCCCGGTGCCCAGGGGCAGACCGATGACGACAAGCCGTCGCTCACTATATTTCGCACGTTCGAAACCAAAACGCCCGGAACAGCGGTCATCGTTGTGCCCGGAGGGAGTTACGGGTTTCTCGCCTCCAATCACGAAGGCCGCCAGGTCGCGAACTGGTTCAATTCCATGGGGGTCACTTCGTTCGTACTGAGGTACCGTCTGGGCCCCCGTTATCATCACCCCATCGAATTAGGCGACGCACAACGAGCCATTCGATGGGTAAGGAGTCACGCCGAGGAGTTTGGGATTTCACCCAATCGCGTCGGCATCATGGGATTTTCTGCCGGTGGCCACCTTGCTTCGACCGCAGAGACTCACTTCGACAACGGAAATTCCAGCGCTAGTGATCCAATTGATCGCGTAAGCAGTCGTCCTGACTTTGCCATTCTCGGTTATCCGGTCATTACATTCGAGCCACCTTATGCCCACAGCGGTTCAGCCAAGAATTTGCTCGGAGAAAATCCCGATCCTAAATTGGTCGAGGAACTTTCCAACGAGCGTCACGTCACGGCGCAGACGCCGCCGACTTTTTTGTTTTCCACAAGCGAGGATACGGTCGTACCTCCCGAAAATAGTGTTGCTTTTTATGCGGCGTTACATCGAGCAGGAGTTCCAGCCGAAATGCACATTTTTGAAAAGGGACCGCATGGGGTCGGCCTCGATCTCGGTGATCCCGTTCTGAGTGAGTGGCCGCCGTTGCTGGCGCATTGGCTGCGCGCCCGTGGATTACTCACGGCTTCCAACTAGGTTTTAGTCGACAACCAGGATTACATCGAGCGTCCGCGGTCCGTGAACGCCTTTTATGCGGGTCATTTCAATGTCGGCGGTCGCAGACGGCCCGGAGATGGTCGTGATGGGTTCAGTCGGATTATCCAATGCTCGAATTCCCTCAGCCACGGTCTCGACAATCTGGCTGGCCTCGACAATGCAAAGATGATAGTCGGGGATCAAGGTTAACGCCCGGCGGCCCTGTGCAACCGAATGGCGCAGGATGATTGTCCCGCTGAGCGCAATGGCCACGGCGCAATTAGTCAGCACTCCTTCACTACGATCGAGTTCCTCGTAACTGTTCCCGGCGTCGCGAACGAACTCCACGGAATCTGATGGCAGGCAGTCGGCATTGAATCCTTCCGGGATCAACATCTGACGCTTGCCGCGCTGTTTCAATGCGTCCGCGATGGTCTCGCGCAAAGTGATACGCGAACATCGATGGACCACGGCGTCGTAGTCGCGCAGCCGGTCTTCAAACAGAGCCAGCTTGGACTCGAAGTCCAGCCCGCCGGTCTGGGTGTATCGTCTTCCAATCTCCTCGTAGTGTTCCGCCCGGTTTGTGGGTACCGCTCCCAGGCCTTTGCGAATTCGCTGAAGAATTTCCTGTCTGGCCAGGTTCATGTTTGTCTCGCCTTTTCCCGCTTGGCCCACCAATCACGGAATGACTCGTCGGGAATCGCATGGCAAGTCGCGGGTCTCGGTCCACCCACCTAGAAGTCCCGGCAGATGATGTAGATTTCCATCCTTTTCGAACGGCCACTGCGCAAAACGTGCCAACTTCTGCATCGCGGCAAGCCGTCCCGCGCTGGACAATGCAAACGCCGCGGCTTTCATCGACAGCCACTCAGCCAGCGGCGCGTCACCGTTCTGCACGACCTTGCCCCGTAGGTGAATCAGAATTTCTGGAATATTGATTTTGACCGGACAAACCTCATAACACGCTCCACACAGTGATGACGCATACGGCAGGGTTTGTGAATGCTGCATCGACTGCAATTGCGGTGTCACAATGGCCCCGATCGGTCCGCTGTAAATGGAGCCGTAGGCATGACCGCCGGTCTGCTGATAGACCGGACACGCGTTGAGGCAGGCTCCGCAGCGGATACAATCCAGCGTCTCGCGCGATTCCTCATCGGCCAGGACGTTGGTTCGTCCGTTGTCCAGCAGCACCACGTGAAATTCTCGCGGACCGTCTCCAGCGGAAATACCCGTCCAGATGGAGTTGTAAGGATTCATCCGTTCCCCGGTAGCAGATCGGGGCAGCAATTGCAGAAATACCTCGAGATCAGAAAAGCGCGGAATGACTTTCTCAATGCCGATCAGGCTGATCAAAACCTCAGGCAGAGAAAGGCACATCCGCCCATTGCCTTCCGATTCAACCACGCAAACCGCGCCAGTTTCGGCGACCGCAAAATTCGCTCCGCTGATCCCGACTTTCACTCGCAAGAACTTTTCGCGAAGGTAGTGACGCGCCGCATTGGTTAAGTCCTGGGGCTTGTCCCCCAGTTCGCAGAGCCCCATCTTGTCGAGAAAAATCTGCCGGATTTCCATCCGGTTGCGGTGCAAAGCAGGAACAACGATGTGGGAAGGTTTGTCCTCGCCCAGTTGAACGATGAGGTCGGCTAGATCCGTCTCGTAAGGCGTGATGCCAGCGGCTTCCAGTGCCGGATTCATGCCGACTTCGTCGGAAGTCATGGTCTTGACCTTGATGACTTCCGTTTGGCCGTGAGATTGAATAATCCCGATCACGATGCGGTTGGCTTCATCGGCATCGCGGGCCCAGTGAACCTTGCCGCCGGCACGAATACAAGCCTCTTCGAATTGCTCGAGATAAACGTCGAGATGCCGGAGCGTGTGGTCTTTTATCTGGTGGCCAGCCTCGCGCAAGTCCTCCCAGTCCGCCATTTCGCCCACCACGCGGGCCCGTTTACCGCGAATCACGGAGGTGGCGTGGCGAACGTTGTGCCGCAGTTGGGTGTTTGTCAGAAGCTCTTTGGCAGCAGCAGGGAAATCCTGTGCATGGGCCGCCTCCCCAACGCGTACCGTCACAGCCCACCGCCCCTTTCCGTCGAAGCCAGGATTTCGGCAAGATGAAGACACCGCACGCCGGTGTTTTGCCGGCTGAGCCCGCCACCGATGTGCATCAGACAGGAGTTGTCGCCCGCGGTGCAGATTTCAGCGCCGGTATCGAGAATACAGCGAGTCTTGTCTGACAGCATGGCCGAGGAAACGTCGGCATTCTTGACTGCAAAAGTCCCGCCGAAACCACAGCATTGATCGCTGTCGCCGAGTTCCACCAAGTTTAAGCCGCGGACAGCCTTGAGCAGTATTGCTGGTTTCTCTCCAACCTGGAGCGAGCGCAGCGAGTGGCACGAAGTGTGAAGGGTGACCTGGTGGGGAAAGAACGCTCCAACATCGGTAACGCCAAGCTTATCGATCAGCAACTCGGAGAATTCAAAGATCCGTGGCAAAAGTCCCGTAACCTCGGCAATGACTTCAGGATCACAAGTCTCCGCTGCCATTTTCGGATAGTGATCGCGAATCATGGCCACACAGGAAGCCGAAGGAATGCATATGACTTCCGCGCCGCGAAACACCTTCAAGAACTGCAGCATGATGGGAGAGCTTCGCGCTGATACCCGGTGTTGTAGTGCATCTGCCCGCAGCAGGTCTGGGCGGAGCGAAACTCCACCTGGTGGCCGAGGCGCTCCAGCACCGTCACCACGGCTTTCCCGGTATTAGGGAACAGGGTGTCGTTGTAGCAAGTGATGAAGAGTGAGATGAGCACGTCGTTGTGTGCGTCCGGCTTCGCCGAAATTCGCTATTGAAATCGCAAAGGGTGCGCGGAACCCGTCATCCTAGCAGGGAGAGGCGCCGAGGTAAACCGTATGCCGTGCGCTGGTTCGATCATCCCGCGGGTCCTGTCATCCTCAAAGGGTGAGCGGGGCGCCCGGACTGCGAAGTCTGGTACGGGACGGCTGCTTGACACGTCCTTCCTCTCTAGTTAGAGTTGCGCCGCGAACATGAAAAAAATAGTCCTCGCCATCGCATTAGCCGTTCTCGCCGTACCGAATCTGACTGCCCAGCTTCCTGCGGAGCTCGTAAAATATCTCTGGAACGCGCAATGGATCACAGCCGCCGAAGCTCCGCAAAGGGATGAATCCGTACTCCACTTTCGGAAAATCCTCGATTTCCCCCAGCCCCTCCCTCATTTTGTGATTCATGTTAGTGCTGATAACCAGTATTTGCTCTACGTGAACCAAAAGCGCGTCGGCACGGGACCGAATCGCGGTGATCTGGCCCACTGGAAATATGAAACCTATGACATCGGGCCGCTCCTGCATCCGGGAAAGAACATCGTAGCAGCGACGGTTTGGAATTCGGAGTTCGCACGCCGCTGGCGCAAATCAGCGATCGCACCGCTTTCGTGATGGAAGGCGATAGTGTCGTCGAGCGCGCCATCGACACCAACGAATCCTGGGAGGTCGAGCCGGAAAGGGCTTTCACCACTTTGTCTCCGCCAGCCGAATTGTCGAAGTTCTACTATGTCGCCGAGCCCGCCACTCGGGTGGATGGTCGAACCTTTGACTGGGATTGGAATTCCGATCCGAGTGCCAGCAGAGCCTGGAAAAAGGCAACACCTATCGAACGCGCCTCCATTGAAGGCGGCTCACTGCAGAATGATAACTGGCAACTGGTTGCCGATCCATTGCCGCAGATGCAGGAAGAGTGGCGGCCTGCGGGGCGAGTCGTCCGCTCTGAAGGGATCGAATCTCCCAGTGGCTTTCCCGACAGGGCATTCACTGTCCCCGCAAATTCTAAAGTCAGCGTCTTGATTGACAACTCAGATCTCACCACCGGCTACCCTGAACTGACGGTCAGCGGCGGAAAAGGCTCAACCGCCCGCCTCAAATATGCCGAGGCTCTGGTAGACAATAAAGGCGAAAAAGGAAATCGCAACGACATTTCGGGTAAACATATCGAGGGCGTCTTCGATGAGTTCATCGCCGATGGTTCCGAATCCCGTGCCTTCGTCCCTTTGGGATGGAAAACCTGGCGTTACGTACAATTGGAGGTCGAAACCGCCGACCAGCCGCTTCGCATCGACCGACTTCGCACACTGTTCACCGCCTTTCCCTTCGAAGAACGAGCTCACTTTCAATCCGACGATGACAGCCTAAAGCCGATTTGGGACATCGGCTGGCGCACCGCCCGACTCGACGCCCATGACACTTACATGGACACTCCTTACTGGGAGCGCATGCAGTACATTGGCGACACGCGAATTCAGGCTCTAATTTCGTACACGGTCGCAGGCGATGATCGTCTTGCCCGTCAGGCGATTCAAGCCTTTAACAATTCGCGATTCTCCGAAGGCATAACCCGAAGCCGCCATCCTTCGTCCGTGCGGCAGGTCATTCCCACGTTTTCGCTGCTGTGGGTGGGCATGGTCCACGATTTCTGGATGTACCGCTCCGATCCGGATTTCGTGAAAGCGCAGCTTCCGGGAACCCGCACCGTGCTCGACTGGTTCCTGCAGCACCAACGCAGGGACGGATTGGTCGGCATCATCCCGTGGTGGCCCTTTGTCGATTGGGGAAGTGACTTCGGGTTCGGAATCCCGCCGCTCGACGAAAACGGCGGTTCATCGATCATTACACTTCAAATGGTGGAAGCGCTTCGCCACGGTGCGGAACTAGAGTCAGCTTTCGGCGATCCGGCGCGCGCTGAAACATATCGCAAAGCTGCAGGCCGGGCCACCGAAGCGGTAAGTAGGCTTTGCTGGAACCAGAAATATGGCCTATTGGCCGACACTCCAGCCCAAACCCACTTCAGCCAGCACGCCAACATCCTCGCCGCTTGGCTTGATGTGGTGCCTCGCCCCAAGCAAAAGGAATTCCTATCCAGGGTTTTTTCTGTCAGCGATCCTGGTTTCGGGTCGACTAGTTTGCCCGAAATGACCAAGGCTACTTACTACTTCCGCTTCTATTTAGCCCGCGCACTGGACCATGCGGGGATGGGCGACGAATACCTGAAGTTGCTGGGGCCATGGCGGCAGATGGTGTCGTTAGGCCTGACAACGTGGGCGGAAGAGCCCGAGCCTACCCGCTCCGACTCTCATGCCTGGAGCGCCCATCCAAATTACGACTTGCTCACAATCGTTGCTGGGATTCGTCCCAAAGGACCCGGATTCAGCGCTGTGACCATCGAGCCGCATCTCGGATCGCTCCACCACCTAAGCGCGGCCATGCCCCATCCCAAAGGCGTCATCGAAGCCGAATATGACCGGACGCCCAATGGGGTCAATGCGCAAGTCACATTGCCGGTGGGTCTCTCCGGCGACTTGGTGTGGCAGGGAAAGAGCATCCCCCTGCACGCGGGGAAGCAGCAAATACAGTTGAAGTAGATGGCGTGAGCAACAAATGTTTCCGCCATGTTCTAATCATCTCAGCAAATGGCCAGATACCTTATTACCGGCGTCGCGGGATTCATCGGCTCCTCTCTCGCCCGCGCCCTTATTGAGCTCGGCCAGGAGGTGAGAGGCCTCGATAACTTCGCTACTGGCAATCGCGCAAATATTGCAGAAATCATCGGCAAGATCGAGTTTCGCGAAACCGATCTTCTCGAGTTGAACGCCACCCGGCAGGCTTGTGAAGGCGTCGACTATGTTCTTCACCAGGCCGCGATTCCTTCCGTACCCAAGAGTATCGCCGATCCGCTGACCAGCAATCGCGTCAATGTCGACGGCACGGTGAATCTCTTAATTGCGGCTCGGGACGCCAAAGTGAAGCGAGTCGTCTACGCTGCCTCATCTTCTGCTTACGGCAATCAGCCTACGCTTCCCAAGCATGAAGCCATGACGCCTGATCCAATTTCACCCTACGCCGTGGCTAAATATTCAAGCGAGCTGTATATGAAGTCTTTTCATCGCTGCTATGGCCTGGAAACCGTGTCCTTGCGTTACTTCAATGTTTTTGGTCCGCGGCAGGATCCAGCTTCGCCCTACTCAGCGGTGCTGGCAAAATTCATCACCTTGATGCTTGCCGGGCAGCCACCAACCATTCAGGGAGATGGTGAGCAGAGCCGTGACTTCACGTTCATCGACAATGTGGTGCAGGCCAATCTAAAGGCGTGCGTTGCCCCTGCAACAAAAGTAGCGGGCCAAGTTTTCAACATCGCCTGCGGTCAGCGGACCACCCTTAACCAGACTTTTGCGCTACTGCAAACGCTCACTGGATTTAAAGGCAAACCGGTGTACGCACCGCATCGTGCCGGGGACATCAAGCACTCGCTGGCGGATATCCGCGCCGCTCGCGAAGCCATGGGCTACGAACCGGGCGTGGATTTTGAGGAAGGTCTCCGGCGCACGATTGCCTTCTACAAAGAATCTAAACCGGCCGCTCAAAGCTATGCGCACCGATAAGTTACACTGCGACGAAGGTCCGGGTTCTTATCCCGCAATCACTTGGTTCGGTTTCTCGGCAGAAAGAAATAAAACACCGAGCCACGGTGCAGTTGGCTGGTTACACCGATTCTGCCGCCGTGGGCTTCGATAATCGCCCGCGCAATCGCCAATCCCATTCCTGTGCCCTGCACCCGGTAGCGTTGGTTCTTGCCCCGGTAAAACTTGTCGAAGATGAGCGCCTGCTCCATATCGTCGATGCCGATTCCCTGGTCCGACACACTCACCTCCAGGTGCTGGCCTTTGAACTCTGCGGTGACGCGGATAGGCGATTCCGGCGGCGAATATTTGGCGGCATTCTCCAATAGTTGCACCAGGACTTCCTCGACCCGCTCCCCATCCATTTCGACCGCGATCTCCGGCGATACCCGGATGTCGATGGGATGCTTCCCCAGTGCCTGTTTCAAATCTGCAATGGCGGCGTGCACCAGTTCAAGCACGCGCTGGGGCTGAATATCCAATTGGAATTCATGCGACTCCAGCCTCGCCATCTCCGCCGCTTCACCCACCAACCGGTTCAGGCGGTCGCTCTCTTCGTTGATCACCGCCATCAAATCACGGCGGTCATCTTCCGATAAATCGATGGGCGAAATTAGGCTCGTAACCGATGCCTTGATGGATGTCAGAGGCGTCCGAAATTCGTGGGTGATCGAATCCAGAATCGCCGAGCGCAGTTTTTCGCTCTCTCGCGCCGCTTCCGAGCGGCTCAGGGATTCCACGGCGCTGGCTCGTTCCACGGCGATGGCGATCAGGCTTCCAACCGCGTTCATGGTCTGGCTTGAGACCGTACCGATCACCCCGACGGCCCCGACGGTTTTCACCCCCATTCGTAGTGGAGTGAGGCTGAGGCCGCGCTCCCGATCAATGGTTGATTCGCCTCGAGCCGCGACGAGATGCAATTGCTCGGTATCAAGCTCCGGCGCAGTTGCTCCCGCACGATAAACGTTGGCTTTATCGGGGATGTACACCGCGGCTGATGAAACTCCGAAGGAATCGACGACATATCCTGGAATCGAATTCAGCAGTTGCAGCACATTGTCGGCCGCCAGGAGTTGCTGACTGAAGTTGTATAAGCGCTCCAACTCGATCCGCCGGCCGACGGCTTCATCTTTTTGTTTCCTCGCGCGGTCAGAGAGCTGGCTGGCGATGAGCGCCGTCACCAGAAAAACCAGCAGGGCAATCCAATTTTGTCTGTCCGCAATGGTGAAGGTGCCGGTAGGCGGTAGAAAGTAATAGTTGAACAGCGCAGTTGCGGCCATTGCCAGCACCAGTGAGTACAACAATCCCCAGGTGGCGGAAATGATCAACACCGCCAGCAGAAAGGTCAGCGCCACGCTGGTAGGGTTGACGTGAAATGCGCGGTAGGCGTACACCACCGCAACCACGATCATTCCACAAACCAGCGACCGGTAGACCACGCGGATGGCGGACTTGTTCACGACCAGCGATTGTATCCGACATCGACAAAGCGGACTTCGGTCGACGACAATGGTCGCAATGCCTAAAACTCCCGAGCAATGGCTGGAGCAAGCTGCTCCCAAAAAAGAAGGTGGCACCTTCAAACTATTTCTCGGATACGCGCCGGGTGTCGGCAAGACTTACAACATGTTGAGCGAAGCCATTCGCCGCAAAAGCCGCGGCGAGGACATCGTCATCGGAGTCGTAGAGACCCACGGGCGAAAGGGGATTCTTGAGCTGGCGGAGAAGCTGGAATCCTTGCCGCGCAAGAAAGTGGAGTATAAAGGCACGGTTTTCGAGGAGATGGACCTCGATGGCATTCTGGCTCGCAAGCCGCCGTTGTCCTGGTCGACGAACTGGCTCATACCAATATCGAAGGGTCCAAGAATCGAAAGCGTTACGAAGACGTCCTGGAAATTCTTGATGCCGACATTTCGGTGCTTTCCACCATGAACGTCCAGCACCTGGAAAGTGTTGCCCCCAGTGTGCAGCGCATTAGCGGCGTGACCGTCCGTGAAACCGTCCCTGATTGGGTGATGAAGCGGGTGAAGGAAGTGGTGATGGCCGATCTGACTCCCGAAGCGCTCCAGACCCGCATGCGCCGTGGCGATATCTATCCTCTTGACCGGGTAGAGAAGGCGTTGTCGAATTTCTTCCGTCCCGGAAATCTCATCGCTTTGCGTGAACTGGCATTGCAGGAGGTCGCTCAGGAAGTCGACCGTAGCCTTGAGACCTACCTCGACAAAGAGGGTGGCGAGCGCAATTTGGGAGTGCGCGAACGTTTCGCGGTGGCCATTAGTTCGAATCCCGCTGCCCAGCAGATCATTGGCCGCGCGGCCCGCATGGCAAAGCGTCTGGATGCGGAGCTGTACGTTGTCTATGTCGATATCGGAACCGATGAAAGTGAAGCCAACCAGCGTTCTTTAGCGTCCAATATCCGCTACGCGGAAGGAGTCGGCGCTCAGGTCGTGCATCTTAAAGCCAGTACCGTTGCCAAAGCGGTAGCAGACTTTGTTCGCGAAAAGCGGATCACTCAGGTCGTATTTGGGCGTTCGGCGATCAAAGGGTGGAAGAGGTATTTATACTTGAGCACGATCCACAAATTTCTTCGCGACGCCCCGCCCGTCGACGTGCATATCGTTACCCAGGAATCTTCATAGCGCCTATGCCTGATAAGAAACGCATTCTGGTTGTGGACGACGAGCCACAGATCACGCGCGTGTTGCGAACTTCCCTTGCGGGCAGCGGCTACGAGGTCCGCACCGCCGAAGACGGCCACGCCGGTCTGCGAGCGGCGAGAGAATGGCAGCCCGACTTGCTGATCACAGATATTTCCATGCCCAACATGGACGGGATCGAACTCTCGCGCCAGCTTCGTTCGGAATCAAACCTGCCCATCATAGTTTTGTCGGTAAAAGGTGAGGAGAAAACCAAAGTCGAAGCGCTCGACGCCGGAGCCGACGACTACGTCACCAAGCCCATTGGCATGGACGAACTGTTGGCACGCGTCCGTCGTAATTTGGCCCGGACTCTGCCCGCTGACGATTCCGCTCAAAGAGTGATTGCGATCGGAGATTTCAAGATCGATGCCGACGCCTTCCGTGCGGTGGTCAACGGTGTCGAAATTCGCCTTACCCCTAAAGAGTGCGAACTTCTGATGTTCCTAGCCCGTCACGCGGGAAGGGTGGTGACCCACAGAACCTTGCTGGTTGGAATCTGGGGTCCAAACAGCGTCGAACAACCCGAGCATCTCCGCGTGCTGGTAGCTCAGTTACGCAGGAAGATAGAAACCGACAGCACTCCCAATTACATCATTACTGAACCTTGGGTGGGCTACCGTTTTGAGCCCGCTGGCGAGAAATAGAGTTGTTTTGTCATCTTGAGCCCAGCGAAAGACATTCCTGCCGCGTAGTACCGGACGTAGGGGCCCTGGCTCCAAGGTGCGGTTATTCCACGGAGGTAATTGGAAGGGAAGTATTAGAAAAGGCGCGTAATGCCTTCTCTTAGAATGACTACGCGATCCTGTACGCCGGCTGCCCTAGCTTCGGCGTCCAACAGCTGCAAGGGCTCTTCCATCGGCTCATGAGAGAGCCGGAACGATCCGTAATGCATGGGCACCATCCACTTCGATTTCAGATCCTGAAACGCGCGGAGCGCGTCTCCCGGACTCGTGTGCACGTTGCGGAAAGTGGTTGGGTTGTAAGCCCCAATCGGCAGCATGGCCAGATCCGGGGCGAGGCGACGTCCAATCTCGTGAAAGCCGCCGAAGTATGCCGTGTCGCCCGCGTGGTAAACCGAATGTTTGCTATCGCGAATCACGTAGCCACCGTAGCCGCGATGTGAATCACTCAATACGCGTGCTCCCCAGTGCCGGGCGGGGACGTGCGTCACCGTAACTCCCGCATGCCGGTAGCTGTTCCACCAGTTCAACTCAACCACATCGCCAAACCCGAGGTCCGAAACCAAATCAAACACATGGTGTGGAACAACCACCGTCGGCTGCGTGCCATCGGCGCGCCGGGTTTGCTGGACCAGTGACCGCAACGACGGCCGGTGCAGGTGGTCAAAATGGGCATGGGTGACCAGAACCAGATCGATGGGGGGCAGATCTCGCACTTTCAATCCAGGATGACGAAGCCGTTTCAGTATGAACAACCAGCTGGCGAAATTCGGGATCAATGACAACATTCAATCCGCCCATCTGCACGAAAAAGCTGGAATGGCCAATAAAAGTTACGCCAAGTTCATGACTTGCAACCAACTGTGGTTTGTAGGCTTGGCCAGTTCGCGGCGTCACTGCGGAGTGGCGTACCAGCCGTCCAAACTGGCTGGCGCGTTGGTGAAGAGCACGATTACGCAGGGGGAGTTTTAACATTTTGAAGCCGGCTTCGGGAAGCAATAAGCCCCGTGAAACCTTAAATCTGATTATCCTCGCCGAACTTATTAAAGTACAAGTCTTGAGATCTATTCTAGAACAAACCAAGGTAATTCCTTGACCCTTGCGGCAGGGTCATTTCTAATCGCTAGAAGGAGCGTGGAATGCGTATTGCTTTCTTAGGTTTGGGAATTATGGGACGGCCAATGGCCGCCAACCTGGTCAAGGCCGGGCACGAGGTCGCGGTATGGAACCGCAGCGCGGGCAAAGACGTTACAGGGGCGCGTACCGCATCTTCGCCAGCCGAGGCTGCCAATGGCGCCGAAGTGGTCTGGATGTGCGTCTCCGATACCAAAGCCGTAGAAGGCCTGCTTTTCGGAGAGCAGGGAATCGAGCAATCTCTGGGGGAAGGCATGGTGGTGGTTGATTCCAGCACCATCTCACCCACTGCCACCCGCAAGTTCGCCGAACGGGTACGCGCCAAGGGCGCCGACTACGTGGATGCTCCGGTAACCGGTTCAAAGACCGGGGCCGAAAGCGGCACCCTGATTTTCATTGTCGGCGGCGCCGACACCGCGATTGAAAAGCTGAAGCCACTATTTGCCGCGACCGGCAAACTCTTCTTCCGCATGGGGGAGACCGGCAAGGGACAAGCTGCCAAAATCGCTATGAATCTGCAGATTGCGCTGATTTATGAAGGCTTCGCGGAAGGTCTTACGCTCGCTGCCAAACTGGGCGTAGATGCAGCCACTCTGATGCCTTTGATTCAGGCGTCAATGGTGAAATCGGGCGTCGTCGAGTACAAGGCCCCTTTCGTCCTGAATCGCGATTTCACTCCTAACTTTCCCATGCGGCTCATGCACAAAGATATTCGCCTGATGCTCGAAGCGGCTAAAGAAGCCCGGGTGAAGCTTCCCGCCCTCGAAATCGTGGAAGAGGTTTACGACGTTGCCGTCGAAGACGGCAATCAGGACCTCGATTACGCTGCCACCATCACCCTGCTGGAAAAATGGGCCGGAGTGGAAGTAAAGAAGGCCACCGCCTAGGGAAAAACATGGAGAGAGGTAGCTTCGCTACGTCTCGGGAACGCGAAGGTGACTTCCCAATCGTGCCTGAGGCGCGGGAGTGCTGAACCGCCGCTTCCAATCGGAACCCTAAAGTAATCAATCCGCCCCCCTCTATTACAGAACTATTACACACGCAGATTCACTCCGCTGTTAGCCTAAGCGTTGGGTTGGGAAGCTAACCGAACCAGGGGAACACACTATGGAACTACAAGAGTTAGAGCGCAAATCGGCAGCCGATAACGAGATCAATTGGGTCACGTTGACCTTCATGGCGCTGTTTCACGTCGGAGCGGTCGCGGCCCTGTTCTTCTTCACCTGGAAGGCGTTTTTCCTGGCCATGTTCCTGTGGTGGGTCTCGGGCAGCCTGGGCATCGGCATGGGCTATCACCGACTGCTAACCCATCGCGGCTACAAGACGCCCAAGTGGGTCGAGTATTTCCTCACGGTTTGCGCGACGCTGACACTTGAAGGCGGCCCGATTTTCTGGGTTGCCACCCACCGCATACACCACCAGTACTCCGATCACGAAGGCGATCCGCATTCCCCGATCGATGGCAAGTGGTGGGCGCACATGGGTTGGATCCTGATGGGCAAGTCTATGCACCATGACACGACCACTTTGGCGCGTTACGTCCCCGACCTGGCAAAAGATAAATTCCACTGCTGGATTACCAAGTATCACTACGTCCCCATCGTTGCTCTGGGCGTGATCCTTCTGGCTCTTGGCGGACTGCCGTTCCTGATGTGGGGAATCTTCCTGCGCACCGTGATCGGGTTGCATGCCACCTGGCTGGTCAACTCGGCAACCCACAGCTGGGGAACGCGGCGGTTCGTCACCCGCGATCTTTCCACCAATAGCTGGTGGGTCGCACTACTCACTTTTGGCGAAGGCTGGCACAACAATCATCACGCTCATCCGGTGTCGGCGCGCCACGGTCTGCGCTGGTATGAGGTGGATATGAACTGGTATGGAATCTGGGCGCTGAAAAAGTTGGGCCTGGCGCGGCATATCTATCAGGTGAACCTGTCGCAGCTGCCAAATCAACCGCAAGAGTCCCACGTTCCGGGATCGCCGATGCAGATTGCAGTTCCGTCTGCGGTAGGATCCGACTAGGGCCTTCTCCAGTCTTCGCGAGAATGACCTCGGCTTTTACTTGCCGGGGTCGTTTTGTTTTCGGACCCATTCCACCGTCCTCTTTGCGGGCCTCAGGATGGCCTTCAGAGGCGTTGCTGGGATGGGGTTAGGGAGCTTTTTGGAGGGTGCGGAAGGATATTTCCTGGCGCGGGGATATCGCAAAGTGGAAAGGAGACCTAAACCTTAACTGCTTCTTCTTCCCGCGCGGCGTAGTGCGAAACAACATACTCGTCCAATATTTGTACGAACTCGGCGACAATCTTGTCGCCCTTTAACGTGGTGAACAGGCGCCCATCGACGTAGACCGGAGCTTTGGGCTCTTCGAAAGTACCCGGGAGAGAAATACCCAGATTGGCGTGCTTGGATTCGCCGGGGCCGTTGACCACACAACCCATGACCGCCACTTTCATCTCTTCCACTCCGCGGTGGCGGTCTTTCCAGTGGGGCATCTGTTCGCGCAAGTAGGTCTGAATCTGTTCCGCCATCTCCTGAAAAAAAGTGCTTGTGGTGCGGCCGCAGCCGGGACAGGCAGTGACTTGTGGCGTAAAGCTGCGGATCCCCAGCGACTGCAAAATCTGTTGTCCAACCCGGACTTCTTCGGTGCGATCGCCGCCAGGAGCAGGGGTTAGCGAGACACGAATCGTGTCACCGATGCCTTCCTGTAGAAGTACACCAAGTGCCGCACTCGACGCCACGATGCCTTTTGCGCCCATTCCCGCTTCTGTAAGGCCCAAGTGCAACGGGTAAGAACAGCGGGCAGCCAGGGAACGGTAAACGTCAATCAGGTCCTGCACACCGCTTACTTTGGCGCTGAGAATAATCTGGTCGGGTCTTAAGCCATACTTTTCGGCAAGGCTGGCCGAGTTCAGGGCGCTCACCACCATCGCTTCCATGGTCACCTCGCGCGCGCCCAGAGGCTCCGCCAGCCGCGAGTTCTCATCCATCATTTTGGTCAGCAGGGACTGGTCGAGTGATCCCCAGTTCACGCCGATGCGCACCGGCTTCTGATTCTCGACCGCGACTTCGATCATGGTGCGGAAGTTGTTATCGTCCTTGCGTCCGATGCCCACGTTGCCAGGATTTATGCGGTACTTGGCCAGTCCACGAGCGCATTCCGGATACTTCTTGAGCAGTTGATGGCCGTTGTAATGGAAGTCACCGACGATGGGAACGTGAATGCCTTGTTGGGCGAGTTGGTCGACGATGGGAGCCACTGCGGCCGCCGCCGCTTCGTTGTTCACCGTTACCCGCACCAGTTCTGATCCGGCGCGGGCTAAGGCGGCGACCTGTTGCACCGTGCCGGGGATATCGGCGGTATCGGTGTTGGTCATCGACTGCACCACAACTGGTGCATCGCTGCCCACACGGACTCCGCCGACCAGGCTGGTGACGGTTTTGCGACGGTGAATGTCAGCCATTAGAATCTTTAGTTTAGCACGATCAGCTGGCCCAGGCTTCCATCCTGAGAGGGCTCTTCGGGATGTCGACGAGGCTGAGTAGGTTACGGCAACTTCTGCATCATGCCCGGGATGGTCTTGGCCAAATCGTTGTAGATGACCATGACCGCGAACAATACCAGGAAAACGAAGGCGGCTTGGTAGATCCGCTCTTTGATACGCAAGCTGATGTCCCGCCGCATCAGGCCCTCGAGTGCCAGCAGCAGAATGACTCCACCGTCCATGATTGGAATTGGCAGCAGGTTGAAGATACCCAGATTCAAGCTGATCGCGGAGGTCAACCCCATGAGCGGAGTCCAGCCTTTCTCGCTGGCAGCTGCGCCCGCGGCGCGGCCGATACCGATGGGGCCTTCAATGGTTCGGGGAGAGATTTGTCCGCGCACCAGCTTCTGCACCAGCTCCAGAATCAGGAACGAGGTTTTCTTGTTTTCTTCAATCGAACGCGACACCGCTTCGGTGAACGACAATCTACCGATCTTAGTGGGCACGCTGCCAATACCGATGCGATAGCGCTGTTCCTGGGTTCCATCGTCATCGCCAAGTTTCGGTTGAACTGTGAAGGAAAGCTGTTTGCCGTCCCGCCGAACCACCAGCGTGACCGGCTTGTCCTTGGACTGCTTAAGGCTATCAATCATGGCGGAGACTGCCGGAAGCTGCTTTCCGTCCATCGTGAGAATCTCATCCCCCTCGAGCAGTCCGGCCTGTTCGGCGGGCATGCCCTTGGTCAGCTGGGTGATGATCATCGGCTGAATCGGGTCCCAACCGGCGTAGCCGATCTGCGAAACCTTACTTGCTTCGGGAATAATCGTCTTGTGCAGGAATTCGTTACCACGCTGGATAGTCACATCCAGCGGGTGGTTGGGACTGAGCATCACTCGCGGTTCAAGCTGTTCCCAAGTGGGGTCCTGAATTCCGTCGATGTTCTTGATGCGATCGCCGGGCTGAATTCCGGCTTTGGCGGCAGGGGAATCAGCATCGGTCCAAGCTACGATCGCAGGCTGATCGAGAAAAACCGGATACTCGTAGTGGATCATGTAAACCACTGCCAACAGTCCAATCGCGAGCATGATGTTCATCGCGGGCCCGGCAATTGCAATCAGGAAACGATGCCACCGGGGGTGGGACATGAATTCGCCAGGATCGCCCGTGCGACTGTCCATGGGGTTCTCGCCGCTCATCTTGACGTAACCACCGAGTGGGAGCGCATTGATTCGGTAGTCGGTATCACCCTTGCGGAAGCCGACCAGGCGCTTGCCAAAACCGATGGCAAACTGCTCCACCCGAACTCCCAGCAACTTAGCGGCGGCATAGTGCCCAAACTCGTGGACCAGGATCATGAATCCGAGGACCACACCGACGGCGACCAGAGCTGTTAAGAATGAACCCATATGAAATTGGCTGTTCCTTCCGAGAATCTTAGGTAGATCGTACCGCTTCCCGCCTGTTTCCTACCTTTACGCTAGCCGTTTGGCGGGCCTTCTTGTCTGCGTCAAGTACTTCCAATATAGATTCCAATTTCCCTACGCGCGTTTCAGAAATCACATCTTCTATTACCTTTGGTATGTCGTCAAAAGCAATTTGTCCTTCAAGAAACGCAGCCACCGCCACTTCGTCCGCGGCATTGAGTGCAACCGTTTTCATCCCCCCTAGTTCCGCCGCTTCATAGGCGAGGCGCAAACAGGGGAAGCGATCGAAGTCAGGTTGGCAGAAGTCCAAGTGCCGTAGCTCCATGACAGGAAAGCGCATATCCGATTCTATTCGGTCTGGATACGTAAGTGCATACAGTATCGGCAGACGCATGTCCGTCACCGAGATTTGAGCAAGTATGCTGCCATCCACGAACTCGACCATGGAGTGGATTGTGGATTGCGGATGCACCAGTACCTTCACCTGCGATGGGGCAATGTTAAACAAACGGCAAGCTTCGATTACTTCGAATCCCTTGTTCATCAGGGTGGCGGAGTCGATGGTAATCCGCCGGCCCATGCGCCAGGTAGGATGATTGAGCGCTTGCTCCACCGTGATGGACGAAAATTGCGATTTGGGAGTGTTGAGGAACGGGCCACCGGATGCAGTGAGCCAGACGCAGCGCACTTCGTTCATGCGTCCGCCACGCAGGCATTGATGGATGGCATTGTGCTCGCTATCAATGGGCAAAAGCGGTTTGTTTTGGCGGCGAGCCTCGGCGGTGATCAGTTCTCCAGCCGCAACCAGGCATTCCTTGTTGGCCAAGCCGATGGTCTTGCCGCAACGGACCGCCGCGTAGGTGGCCTCGAGGCCGGCGACGCCGACGATGGCGCTCACCACGAAGTCGGCCTCGGGGTGGGTGGCGACTTGCACGGTTCCGGCGGATCCGTGGGCCACGTTGATTTCGGATAGTCCAGCCGACTTTAGTTGAGAACTTAAAGCATCTGCGTCTTGCGCATCAGCGACTGAGATCAAACCCGGCTTCCAGCGCTTGGCTTGTTCGAAGGCAGCTTCGATATTCCGACCGGCGGCGAGAGAAATCACAGTGAAGCGATCAGGATAGGATTCAACTACGCTAAGGGTGCTGCGTCCGATGGAGCCGGTAGAGCCGAGGATGGCGATTCGCTTCATGGATGTTCGAGGTTCTCAGTATAGTTGCATCCGCTGTTTTTTTAGCCTCACGGCCTGGTTTTAAGTTTTGCTTTAATCCTCATTCCCTTGCGGAACGACAAGTAGTCAGCCACCCTGCCGACCTATTGCATCACCCGCCATGCCGCGTAGTACCAGAGAATCGGCGCCGCAAAGAGCAACGCGTCGATCCGGTCCAGCATACCGCCGTGTCCCGGCAGAATCGCGCCGGAGTCTTTTACATCAGCCCCGCGCTTCAATAAGAGACTCCACCAAGTCACCCAGTTGTGCAGCGACGTTGATTCCTGCCGAAAGCAAGAATGCCGGCCATAGCGGCGGCTTCTGCAGGGCGAAAAACCCATCTTTTGGTTGAATAAGGTGGGCCTGCAGCAGGGCACTACTGATGGGCAGCGCGTAGTTGTACATCAACATGCCGACTACCAGGCTAGCCAGCAGGGAAGCCAGCGCTCCTTCCCAGGTCTTCTTTGGGCTCACACGTGGAGACATTAAGTGCCGTCCCAACGACTTGCCGACGAAGTAAGCGAAAATGTCTCCCGCCCAAACTACCAGCAGCAAATACAGCAACAAGAATGCGCCCGACCACTGCTGGCGCAACTGCACCAGGAAGCCCAGGGGCAAAGCGATGTAGACGAATGCGAATGTGGAGACCATCGCCGGTTGAAAGGCACGCCGCAGATCGTCCTGCGCCATGGCGATGGTCAGAAAGACGAAAGGGGCGATGGCGGCTGCGAACCCGACGCTGTAAATAAAAACGGCAGTGGAGAGCAAGGGCGTGTCGAGGCCAGTAGCGATCGCCAGCAAAAGAAAAAAAAGTCCCACGAAAATGTAGGTCGGCCAGCGCAAGGGCCGGATGTCGTAGCCTTCGGCCAGATGAAGAAACTCCTGCACCGCCAACAGCGCCACCAACGCCGTGATAAGCGCGACCACCGCGATGGGGGCTCGCAATACCAGCACAACAACAATTGGAATGAGTACGACTGCGGTGAGGACACGCTTGAGCAGGTGCAACCGGTCAGCTCCGCGCTTTCGAGCCGTTCGAAGAAGAATAATTCGAATCGCCGGAGAGGCCACCATAGCGCCGTTCGCGCTTCTGGTATTCCTCGATGCTTTCCAGCAAATGTACTCCGCGAAATTCGGGCCAAAGGGTGGGAGTCACGTGAATCTCTGCGTAGGCCAGCTGCCACAGCAGGAAATTGCTCAGGCGCATCTCGCCGCTGGTGCGTATTACCAGATCTGGATCGGGCAGGTGTTTGGTGTAGAGATGCCTGGATACTGCTTCTTCGTCGATTCGCAGATGCTCAACGCCGCCGTTCCGGGAGGCCGCGTCTACCATAGCCTTGAAGGCATCTACCAGTTCTGTTCGAGCGCTGTAGTTCAGCGCCAGAGTTAGAATCATTCCGCTATTGTGACTGGTAGCTTCGCGCGCCCACTCCATGCGCTCCTGGACTGCTTCGGGCAGTTCCTGCTGGCGCCCGATGTATTGCAGGCGAATGTTGTTTTTGTTGAGGGTCGGCACTTCCTGTTTCAAATAGCGGCTAAGCAGCCCCATCAGAAAATCAACTTCGCCCTTAGGACGTTTGTGCCAGTTTTCTTCCGAGAAGGCGTATAGCGTGAGCGACGGAATACCAATGGTGGCGGCGGTTTCAACGGTGGAACGGACCGAGGTTACACCGGCACGGTGGCCGGCGACGCGCGGCAAATGCCGTCTTCGCGCCCAGCGTCCGTTGCCGTCCATGATGATGGCGATGTGTTTGGGGAGCCGTGCCGGATCAAGCCTTTTGAAGACTTCTGCTTCCTTGCGATCCAGCCCCGCAGGAATTGTTGCGCGCAAGCTAACCTCTTATGAATGTTGAAGCTACCATACGGCCAAGGCACTTGCAATGTGCCCCTGGAAGCATAAACTCCGGCGCCTTTACTGGGTGATCTCTTCTTCCGGCGCGCCGTGCCTACGCAACAACTGCGGCAGGTTCTGCGAAAAAGCCGAGCGCGGCAGCACCATGTCGCAGCCCACTTCGTGTGCCTTCTGCTTCAGATCGCCCTGGACGTGAGACAGAAATCCGATGATGGATGTCTTCTTCAATTTCGTCTTCAGTTTGGGGATCAGGGTCAAAGGCTTGGCGTTGGCGTTGTTCATGTCGAAGATGATCAGCGACGGCTTTTCGTCGCCGTTCTGTTTGATGCGGTCGAGCAAGTCTTTTTCGGTCTTGATGAACTCGACCTTCACATTCAACTTGCGCGCCGTCTCCTGGATTTTCGCCATGAAAAACAGGTCATCGACAAAAGCAAATATCCGCGAATTGGCGTCTTCTTTACCCTGCGGTATGGGGTCGGGATCAACCGGCGCGTAGGAAGGGGCAAAGCCGGGCCGTTGCCGGCCTGGCCGGGCGCCGTTGCCCGACATGGCCGCGCGGTAACTGTGATCCATGGGAGCGGAATAGATTCCGCCATGTTGAGGTTGGCGATCCCGATCACGTCCAGGACCACCACCACGATTCGACGGACGGCGTGAGCGCCTCCGTCTGTTCCTCCCTCCTCCACCTCCGGAGGGATGTCCAGGTCCAGCATTCATATTTTGTTTATCTCTTTTTTTGAAGCGTAACTTATTTGTCTGCCCGAAGGGAGACTCGAAACTCCTCGAAATATCCACTTCTCTGAAGGGCGCTTCGCTTCGCACCGGTTGCGGAGCGTGCGAAAATCAAATTCGGCTGGAACTCAGTCGTGAATGATTTTAATCGTTTGGCGCCTGGAGCCAGAGAGCGCTGAGGGCCAGCTAGGAAGCATGGCCGCTGAGAACACTTAAATGGTAACGAAGCGCGCGCGCTAGCGCAAGGGCAAAGTAACTTAAGTTTTCCACCGGAAGGACCATGTCCTGTCGTCGAAGCCCTACGCCTCACCACCCGCCGCGCCCACTCCATGGCATTCCAGTAGGCCTCAGACACATCGCTTTCAGGGAGATGGAGTTCAGGTGAGAGCTCGGATACAGCCTGCCAGTCCACGGGTTAGCTGGCAAGCATGAGTTGATATAAGAGGGCACCGCAAAGCACCTCGAGTCCCAAGCGCATGAACTATCCAGCGTATTCCTCGAGGCTGCTTCGGCATCGGAGCCATGGAGATGATTCTCGACTCCGCCCCGAAACAATAACTCATAGCCAAAGACCTGCTCCTCTCGTGTTAAGGATGGGCTGGCGGGCCACGAAGCGAGGTACGGGCTCGATAGGGCAGACCGCTGGCAGGACTGACTGGTTCCGGCAGCGCTCATCTAGCTCTTATCGGCGAAATTTTATTTAGCATTAGAGGCGCGTCCGGAGTTTCTTCTAAAATTTGAGACGGCGTTATGCACGCGAAAATACAGGTGGTTCAAGGTGATATCACCACGCAGAAAGTGGACGCGATCGTTAACGCCGCCAACAGCTCGCTGCTGGGTGGCGGGGGCGTGGACGGTGCGATTCACCGGGCTGCGGGTTCTGAATTGCTCAACGAGTGCCGGCAACTGGGTGGTTGCAAGACCGGATTCGCCAAAGCGACCAAAGGCTATAAGCTCCCCGCAAAGTATGTGATCCACACGGTTGGACCGGTCTGGCGGGGGGGAGATACCCATGAGGAGGAACTGCTGGCATCGTGCTACAGGAATTCGCTAGAGGTGGCACGGGAATTGGGGGTCAGAAGCATTGCTTTTCCTGCCATCAGCACTGGCATCTACGGTTTTCCCAAAGAGCGGGCGGCGGAGATCGCAGTGAGAGAAGTCCGCGCGAATTCGGAGGAAGTGAAAGAAATACTATTCGTCTGTTTCGATGTGGAAACCGCGAGAATCTATCAAGACTTGTTGATCTGATTTGTCAGCACGGCGCTTGTCATCAGTCTCCCCTCACTGATCTCGTCATTCCAGAGCACAGATTCATCGTGCGGAGAATTCCCTTTTAAATTAGGCAATACAGAGGAGATCCGAGTCGTGGCGAACAGATTGCTTCCGCAATGAGGCACGCCACGGAGTGACAAGGTCGTGCGTGGCTTACGGCTCCTCTTCAATCGTCTCCACGTGCACCATTTTGGTTTTCGCGTCCATATTGCCTGTGATTTTGACTTTCATCCCGGCGAATTGCTTGGCCTTGTCCTGATCATCTAGACGAAAAACATCGTTCTTGGACGACAGCACAAAATCGCCTCCCAGGTATTGAATGCAATACAAGGTGCAATTGCGGGAGGTCCCGCCCATCGATTTCGACTTCAGCATCTCTTCGTGGGAGCGGGTCAACGAGTGAACATTCAGCGCACACTGGCTGTCGGCAATTTCGCCGCTGTAAGTCTTGATCTTTTCTTTATCTGCACTTGTGGCAGAGAGGCACAGAGCCATGGCAAAAATCGCGGTCAATATTGATTTCCGATTCATTTTTCCTCAGGGCACGACCGTGAATTTCATGTTCATGCCTTCGTGTTCTTCACTGCAGATCACCGTGCAGAGAACGATGTAGTCTCCCGGCTCCGCGGGCGCCGTCATTTCAAATTCCTGCTCGCCCGGCATCAGTACCAGGTTCCATCCCTTAACCTTGGATCGATCCGACGCGCGCAGCAAGGTAAATCCATGAATTGTACCGTCGCGATTCCAGGTTTTTCCCTTGCGTGCCGTGATCTTCAGCAGGAGCGCCTCTCCCGCTCTGACTGTAATCTCCGGCTTTTTCTGGCCTGAGATCTTGTATCGGCTGTCTTTGTCGGCGAGTACCTCGATTACGTGCACATCGGCAGCCGATAGTGCCGAACTTAGCAGAAGAAGCGCCGTCGCCTTGCAAAGACTCACAGTCGTCCTTCCTACTGCGTCATGTAGTAAAGGATGTAGCGCATGTCCTCGTCGGTGATGGTCGCCCGCACCCGCATGTGGCGGACAATCGTCGCCATCATCCGTGGCGGAAACTTATGAGGAGCCGCGTGACAACGGCTGCAGTTGGACCGGAAGCGGTGCTCGCCCTCGACGCGCATGTTCTCAGCTTCGTTGGCGTCGCGCGCTACTGGTATGTTGGGGTCGCTTGGTTTTGAAGCGGCACAAACCAATGTGCCCACCGCCATCGCTGCCGTCAATATGAAAACCTTAATCCTCATCGCGTGGGCCCCAGGGGGATTGCGAAGCGATACGCAATACCTACCGTCCAAACATTGGCGTCGCCATCGGAATTGAATCGCCGTCCAAAACTACCGGTGGCTTTTAGTCCATCCGCCAGGTAGTAGTTCAGTCCAAATTCGGTCTGCTTCGTGTCAACATCAAATAGTCCGTACTCTTCCGCCTCTTCTTCCTCAATCCCCGGTGCAGCGAAGAATTGCTGGGTCCGCAGCACCACTTCGGTCTTGCGCATGGCGTTTTGCCAGAATGGCAACTGATTCAGCCGGTACGCCCCTTCGATCCAGTAGCCGCTTCCATCATCGGTTCGCGCATACTCTGAGCGTAAGTTCAGGGGTAGCCGGAGGGGTTGCCAGGCAAAATGAAATCCAAATCGGTTGGGTCGGCTTTCCTGCAGTTCTTTCTGAAATGAAAATCCTGCTTCGATGCGCGGTCCGGGCAGGAAGAATCCGGCCCGCATGCCTGCCAGCCGGTCCGCTTCGAATTTGTTCACCGTGCTCAAAGCTGAAAAATAAGATGCGTAGTTAAGCGAGATTCGGGAATTGAGCGGGAATCCCCCGCGCAGCATCACGCCGTCACTGGAACCTGTTCCCAGGGGAAAAATCAGTGGAGCGTTTTGAAGATCGCGAATCCAAATGGGATACAGTCGCTCGTTGTAGATTCCAAACGGTGTCAGAAAACGTCCCGCGGTGACAGTCGCGTACTTATTCAGCAGGTAATCGAGCTGCAGGTAGTCGATGTCTTTTCCGACCTGGCCACGGTAAGGATCGCCTGGCTCTTCCCGCTCCAGTTCGCCTTCGAAGGCTGCACGTGCTTCGACCAGCCACTTATCGCCCAGAGGCAACAACAACACCGGCGTGACTTGTGGAGTGAGATAGCGCTCTTGGCCGGCCCCGCTGGCGATAAAACCAGCGTTGCCGGTAAGAATCGGAATGGGGCGTTCTGAATCGGAGTTGGTTTGTGCGGCGATCGCCGGCACCAGACCGGCGAGAATCAGAAGGCAGGCGAACGGTGCGGGACTCAATATCCCGCGCAGGCGAAAGACAGACTGCTCGAAAATCTTCAAAAACTCTCCTCGCCCCGCCCAGTATTGTGGAATACCGATTCGGCACTTTCAAAGATCACCACGGTAACCATCGTCGGACAAACTACGTAGAGAAGTTGCTTCCTAATCCAGGGACTGGCCCGTGGCAAGACAGAGCCCAGCGAACGCCTCTACTGAAAAACGATAGAATTAGCTGGTGATCTCGGTCTTCCAGCTCGGCAGGCTCGATTACGCTACCGCCCTCAGCCTGCAAAAGCGTTTGGTAGATCTCCGCAAGCAAGGCGCGATTGGCGACGTATTGTTGCTGCTGGAGCACACGCCGGTGATCACCCTGGGACGCAATGCCAAGGCGGCCAACATCCTTGCCGCACCGGAGTTCTTAGCCAGTAAAGGCGTGGAAGTCTTCGAATCCGACCGCGGTGGCGACGTTACCTTCCACGGCCCGGGACAACTGGTTGGCTATCCCATCTTCGATCTGCGGGCGTTTCCCTCAAATGAACCGGGCCGCAAGACACTGGGAGCGATTGAATATGTTCGCCGTCTGGAAGAGGTTCTGATCCGCACCTGTGCCAGCTTCGGCATTCCGACCAAACATATTCCCAGCCTAACGGGGGTGTGGACCGAAGGCATGGAAGAATCGAAAATCGCGGCTCTGGGCGTCCACATCTCGCGTGGAGTAACCTCCCACGGATTCGCCCTCAACGTCACCACCGATTTGAGTTTCTTCAACCTGATCATTCCTTGCGGCATCACCACCAAGCCCGTAACCTCGATGGCTCGGGAATTACAGAAGCCGCCGAGCATGGAAGAAGTGGAAAATACCGTGTCGCGCCAATTTGGCCAAGTCTTCGGCAGTCAAATTCTTTTGCTGGAGAGCCTTGACGCACTTCTCGGTCCCCCTGTGGGCGTCCCCCTCAGCCTGCCGGCTGAACTCAAACAGATTCATCCGCAAGACGAATCAGCCTGGGGCTGATCAAGACCTAGAGACACGGTGGTATGCTCTTGGGCAAAGTTCCTGAAATTTCCTCCGTGAACCTTAGGGTGCGTCGTGGTTAACGATTTCCAGGAACTACATACGTGGTCGGAGGCGAATCATGACCAAGTCAGGTTTTTCACGACGCTCATTTCTGCAAGTTGCGGCGACTAGTGCGGTGGCTGCACGCTTCATGACCGAGCCGATGCTGGCTGCGGCGGCGCGCATGCCGATCCCGCATCCGGCACTTTCCAAAGACGCGGTGATGATCGACTACAACGAGAATCCTTTAGGCCCTTGCGAAGCAGCACGCAAGGCAATCGCCGACGCCATCCCGCAAGGCGGCCGTTATTGTGACAGTTACGTGGATGAATTGCTGAAAACCTTTGCCGGCCTAGAAGATTTGAAGGACGACTCATTCCACCTTTTCGCAGGCTCGACCGTTCCTCTTTTTGGCGCAGTCACAGCCTTTACCTCGCCGCAAAGGAGCTACGTAACCGCCGACCCCGGGTATGAGGCTGGGATCTTCGCTGCCTCCGTCACCAACGCGCGCGTAGTGAAGGTTCCGCTTACCCAATCCTACGCCCACGATGCGAAAGCCATGATCGCTGCAGCTCCCGATGCCGGGCTCTTTTATGTATGCAGCCCCAACAATCCCACCGGAACACTGACCCCGCTCGGCGAGATTGCTTACCTTGCGGACAACAAGCCGAGAGGCTCGGTTGTGCTGGTAGACGAGGCTTACCTGCACTTCACCGAAACCCCATCCGCGATTGAATTGGTAAAAGCCGGCAAGGATGTAGTCGTGTTGCGCACGCTTTCTAAGGCCTACGGCATGGCGGGACTGCGTTGCGGCTTCGCCATCAGTCGTCCCGATCTGTTGGAGTCGGTGCTGAATCACTGCGGAGATAATTTCATGCCCGTCCCGGCAGTAGTCGCAGCTTTGGCTAGCATGAAGGATCCGAAGCTGGTGCCCGAACGTCGCCGCATCAACGCCACGGTTCGGCAGGGAACCTTCGATTGGCTGGATCGCAATCATTACTCCTATATTCCCTCGGTATCGAACTGCTTCCTGCTTGACACCAGGCGTCCGGGCCGCGAGACGATCGAAGCCATGGCGAAGCTGAATGTTTTTGTTGGACGGGTCTGGCCAAGTTATCCCAACCACGTCCGCATCACAGTCGGGACACAGGAGGAAATGGCACGGTTCCAGGAAGCTTTTCAGAAGGTGATGACGGGGGCGGTGGCGTTGTCGACAGGAGAGGTTGGGGCGCAAAGGACTCGCTCTAAGCTTCTGAGCTAGTGTCTTTGAAACTGCAGAGCTGTGCGCTTCAGCCACCTTGGTGGATGCGACGGGTAAGCCGCCTGAAGAAAGCAGATTGGTGATGTCCGACAGGAAACACGGCAATCTCCGTGGCCCAGTAATGGCATGTACCGAGGAGTACAGCCATCCGGGCGTGACAGGCCCCGATGGCAAGGTCTATCCGGGAAGCCATTCGGTGCATATCACCGACTACGATCCAGATGGTCGAATACTGGCTACACGTAGTCATAACTCAGAGGGCTCGCAATGGTCGGTACGTTATGACTATGATGCGTCCGGTCGACTGCGGATGACGGCATCGGGAAACGAGGGGGAGACATCCACTCCAACCACCTATTCTTACGATCAGCAGGGCCGGCTCCAGAGCATCTCCCCGGGTGATCGACCGGGCAGTCCGACTTTCTTTTCGATATGACGAGCAGGGAAGAAAAACCAAGATTGCGATCTCGCGCGCTGATGACTTCCGCCCCAACGTCGCAGTCGCTGGTTCTCCATTCGGGGCTGCCGACAGGGCGCCGAACCTGCCGGGAGGAGGAAGCGCGACCACTCTCCATGATGAGTTCGATCGACCCACGGAGGTTCAAGTGCGTAATGCCGCGGGCGACTTGGTTGGCCGGACCCTCCGAACATATGACACCCAAGGGAACATCACAGAAGAGAAGCAGGTTTTGGACAACCTTGCGATGATGGTGCCCCCGGAAGTCGTTGGAAGGATGTTGGAAGAATCGGGTCTTTCCGCAGACCAATTACAGTCTGAACTACGTACACAACTTTCAAAGGTGATAAGACATCCGTCCGAACCGAACGCGGTTTCCTACCGATACGACGCTCATGGCCGCGTCAACCTTACGCGTCGCCGAATCTTAAACTGGGAAGATGAGATAGAGACAACTTACAACGACCACGGAGACATAGAGTCAGAAATTACGCGGAGCACGCGCTTTGACGGAGCGACCGATACGACGAGCCCCACCGCCGTGGCTTCCTACTCCGAGGTCCGCTATGGGTATGGGTACGACCAGCAGAAAAACTGGACCGAAAAGACAACTTCCTATCGCCCGACCCCTGATGGGACATTCCAGCCGTCGACATTCGTTAAACGCACCTTGACCTACTACGAAAGCAGTTCGGACTTCGGCAGATCTTCGACATTGGCGTAGTTTGAGCACCTTTCGGTTGGCAGAGTCCAGCGACAACACGGGCAAGGGAAATTGGTTGGCCTGATGCCCAGCTTTGTCGCGACGATGGCAGAAGCTTTCGTGCTCTAGCCCAAGGGCGGGCAATCGCGTTAGCATCTATGGGTGTCCCGTATGGCGACGAACAAAAACAATAAGCCCAAGTCTTCGTCCAATGGCAACCATGCTCAACGGGCTGCCGCGCCGGTTAACCCTCAGCAGCGCACCTTCTCGATCCCCGATACGCGCCTGGAAAAGCCGGCATTCAAGGTCGCGCAAAGCCGCGACCACGAAACCGTTCGCTACGAAATCATCGGGGATCTGAACACACCCGCTCCACCTATCCGCGAGTCGAAATACTTGAGCAAGCAGCAGTCGATCGAGATTTACCGCTTCATGCTCATGAACCGCAAGATGGAGACGGCGCTAGAAAATCTCTACAAACAGGGGAAGGTTGTGGGCGGCGTTTATTTCGGCTTGGGACAAGAAGCCTGCTCCTGCGCCTCCGCCTATGCGTTGGGTAAAGACGACTGGTTCGCTCCCATGATTCGCAACCAGGGGTCGCTCCTGGTCCGCGGCTTCAAAGCCCGCGACACCATGATGCAGTACATGGCGAAAGCCGATTCCCCGACCAAGGGGCGCGACGGCACCTCGCACTTCGGCGACATCTACGAACGCAACATGGTTTCGCCCATTTCGATGTTGGGAGATCTGATCCCCGTCATGGCGGGAGTGGCCTTAGGCGCGCGCATGCAGGGACGCAACGTTGCCGTCATGACCTATATCGGAGACGGGGGCCAATCCACCGGCGTGACCTACGAAGGCATCAACTTTGCCGCCGTACAAAATCTCGGCTTAGTGCTGTTCGTGGAAAGCAATCTCTGGGCGTACTCCACCCCGTCGGAGATGCAATACAAAGTCAAAGACCTTGCCGAGCGCGCCATCGGGTATGGCATTCCCGGCGTGATCGTCGATGGCACCGATGCTTGCCAGGTCTATGACGCCGCTCGCGACGGGGTAGAACGCGCCCGCCGCGGCGAAGGCCCTACATTAATTGAAGCCAAAATGATGCGCATGAAGGGACACGCCATCCACGATGGCGCCGACTATGTCCCGAAGGCTATGCTCGAGTACTGGAAACGGCGCGACCCCCTCAGCCGCTTTGAAAATTATCTGGTCAACACCAAGAAGTGGCTGACGCCGAATGAGAACAAAGCGCTGATTGCAGGAGTAGAAAAAGAAATCGAAGCCGAGCGCGAGATCGCGGTTAATTCCCCGATGCCTAAACCGGAGTCAGCGCTGGGTGGTGTCTATTGTGAACACGGCTGCCACGAAATCAAGCCCAAGTACGCCGTGCCCAAGGTAAGAGCAGGGAAGGGCGCGATCAAAGAGAGTGAAGCGGCGCTGCACTTCAAGTAGCGCATTACCACGAGACTCGAAGACGCGGAGAAAAGCAATAAAGATTGACTCTGTATCTGTGTGACTCCGTGGTTAATGCCTGGCCGTATACCAGCTCGATCCTTTCCAGAAAACTAACCTCGGCGCTCACAAAAACCATGTCAGAATCTCGCCATGTTTTCCAGCGTGGTGCAAGATCTGATCTATGCCGTCCGCCAACTTGGCCGCAACCGCGGTTTCGCCGCCACCGTGGTCCTGACGCTGGCCCTCGGCATCGGCGCCACCACCGCCATTTTCAGCCTGGTTGACGGAATCTTGCTCCGGCCTTTGCCGTACCCCCAGGCTGAAAATCTGGTCGCGATCAACACTCTGAACTTTCCACAGGGAGTCACTGATCCTGCCGCGGCAGAAACCAACGGCGACTCTTACCCGAATTATTTTGATTGGCAGCGGCAGGCGCGAAGCTTCGAATCTCTGGCTGCGTGCAATTGGATAAACCGTCTTTACTCCAAAATGGATGGCTCCAGCGCTCGGGTGCTGCCGGGGGGCCGCGTTTCCGCCAATTTATTCCCCACACTTCGGGTCATGCCTGCGCTGGGCCGCAACTTCCTCCCCGAGGAGGAATTGCCTGGACATCGAGTGGTAATTCTTAGCCACGAACTCTGGGTGTCGGATTTCGCGTCTTCGCCAAATGCAATCGGCCAGTTAGTCAAGATCAGCGACGAGCCGTTGACCATCGTGGGAGTGATGCCTGCCGGCTTTCACTACCCTCTGGACGAACCGGCTCTTTTCTGGGCATCGAATGCGATCGAGAGGGAAGGCCAGTTCCCGTTCACCGCGAAGCGAAATGACGATCTTTTATCTGTGGTGGGCCGACTAAAGCCGCGGGTGACGCTCGAACAGGCGGATGCCGAGCTGAACACCATTCAGCGAGGCTTGGCGCAAGAATACTCGGAGATTCGCCAACAGCTTGGGGTCGCGGTTAATCCTTTGCTGGAGGCGACGGTCGAAGGTTCCCGAAAGCCGCTCCTGATCCTGTTGGCGGCAGTAGGAGTGGTATTGCTCATCGGGAGCGCAAACGTCGCGGGATTGCTGCTGGCCCGATCCAGTAGCCGCAAGGGAGAGTTGGCTTTGCGAACCGCGCTAGGAGCGACACGAGTGCGGGTGGTGCGCCAGCTGCTTGTGGAGTCTTTGATTTTGGCGGTACTAGGGGGGATGGGAGGTATCATGGCCGCAGCCATCCTGCTACGCAGTTGCGTGCAATTTCTTCCCCACAATCTGCCACGCACCTTCGCCATCGAAATGGATGGGCGCGTGATGGCCTTCGCCATCCTGCTTTCGGGGCTGACCACTTTGGTTTTCGGCCTGGTGCCCGCGCTACGGATGTCACGGCTCGACCCCATCGAGTCCCTGCGGGACGGAGGACCCAACGCGACTGCCGGGCGCCACCGCAATCGCCTTCACCACACCCTGGTGGTCGGCGAGATAGCTCTGGGTTTTACTTTACTCGTGGGCTCTGGACTACTCCTTCACAGCCTGGTGAAGATGTTAGCGATAGACCCCGGCTTTGATATGAAGCGCACCGTTCTGTTCGACGTGGCGCTGACCAACAAACGGTTTACCGGCAGCGAAAAGGTCCTCTTCATTGACAAGCTGCTTCCGCAACTGGCCGCGATTCCGGGAGTAGAAATGGTCAGCGCCGGCCACCCCTTGCCGATTCGCTGGGCATATTCGAACTGGACGGAGATGAAGATTGCGGGGCAGGTAAATTCGCCGGATAGTCTGCCCGCAGCGGTGGGTGCGGTAATAGAACCCGGCTACTTCGCGACCCTTTCCATCCCGTTGTTGCGAGGTCGGACCTTTACTGCGCATGACAATAATGCAAAATCCGCACCGGTGGCCATCATCAGCCGCGCTTTCGCTACCAAATATTTTCCCGGCTCGGACCCGATCGGTCACTACTTCACGCCAACATTTCCCGACACCAATGAACCGGTTCTGGGACGGCAGATCGTTGGCATAGTCGGAGATACGCGCAACGACGACAACTTTGAACCTTATCTCCCGGAGTTCTATCTGCCCTATGCCCAGAACCCCAGCCATCAGCGGACAATGATCGTCATGAAAGTCAAGGGTGATCCCTTCAGCTACGAAGAAACGGCACGGAAAATTGTGGCGGCAATGGACCAAGGTGCGCCGCTGTTCGGCTATCGAACTTTCTCCTCCGAACTCTTGAACGCAAACGGTCAGCCTCGGTTTGAGGCCTGGGTGGTTTCTGTCTTTGCGGGAATGGCGTTGTTTCTCTCCGCCATTGGCCTCTATGCGGTACTGTCTTTCATCGTCGCCGAAAGAGGACGCGAACTCGGTGTTCGAATGGCCTTGGGAGCCTCGCGCTCTGATGTCTTGCGCTTGATCCTGAAGCGTGGCTCGATTCTCGCCGGCATGGGAATATTGTGCGGAGCAGTGGCGTCGTTTTTTGCCAGCCGGCTGCTGCAGGAACTTTTATTCAAAGTCACTGTCCTCGATCAGTGGGTCTTCCTCGCCGTTACCCCCATGCTCTTTACTGTCTCGATGGCCGCCTCCTTGATTCCGGCTCTGCGCGCAGCCAGTCTTGATCCGATGAGAACTCTACGCGAACCATAGTGAAACTTAGGTGCGAATGATCCCAACTTCCCGGCGCTATGGAACACCTTCTTATTGCCAAGCTTTAACCCGGTCACTACAATCTCGTTTCCTGTTTTGAGGAGACTCCCGATGTTGCGATGCCTTCTCGCAGTAATGGTTTTTCCAGGCTTTGTTTGGCTGGCCGCCGCCCAATCCGCGCCGCCCAACCATAACGAAATCCTGATCAAGAATGCCGTTGTGATGACCGTCACCCACGGCAATATTGCGGGCGGCAGTGTTTACATAAAGGACGGAAAGATTGTGGCGGTCGGCAAGGACGTCGCCTCGCCTGCAAGCGCCACGGTTATCGATGCGGGTGGAAGATATCTGACACCGGGAATCATTGACTCGCACTCCCACATCGCGCTCGATGATGACGTGAATGAAGCCACCAGCCCGATCACGCCGCAGATGATGATGATCGACGCCTTCGATTACCAGGACAAGGCCGTTTACCGAGCCCTGGCTGGAGGCGTCACCACGTCGATGCTATTGCACGGCTCCGCCAACATGATTGGCGGCCAGGCCATCGTCATCAAGCACAAATACGGAGCCGGTCGCGACGCCATGCTCTTCCCCGGCGCTCCCCGCTCCATAAAATTTGCCAGCGGCGAAAATCCAAAACGCGTTTACGGCGGGAAGGACCAGCTTCCCTCTACCCGCATGGGCAACTTCGCGGTCCAGCGGCAAGCACTTACCGAAGCCCAGGATTACATGCACGAATGGGATGCCTACGATGCCAAAGTAAAAGCCGGGGACAAAGAGGCGAAGTCCCCTAAGCGCGATTTGAAACTGGAAGCTTTGGCCGACGTGTTGCGAGGCAAGCTGCTGGTACAGATTCACTGCTACCGTGCCGACGAATTCATCACCGAAATGGCCATGGCCAAAGAGTTTGGATACAAAGTTCACGCCTTCCATCACGCGTTGGAAGCCTACAAAGTCCCGGAAAAGCTCGCCGCGGAAGACGTGGGCATTGCCACCTTCGCCGACTGGTGGGGATACAAGAACGAAGCCTGGGATGCCATCCCATGGAACGCAGTTATCTCCATGCGTAAGGGTGTGAAGGTCGCGATCAAGAGCGACTCCGGTGATTTCGCCCGCCGCCTGAATCAGGAAGCGGCCAAGACGATGCGCTACGGCGGAGCCACGGAGGAAGAAGCTTTGAAGATGATTACTCTGAATGCAGCCTGGATCGTCGGCGTCGACGGCAAGGTCGGCTCCATCGACACCGGCAAAGACGCTGACCTCGTTATCTGGGACGGCTATCCGCTCTCCAGCTACGGCGTTCCTAACAGAGTTCTGATCGACGGCGATACATACTTCGATCGCTCCTGCCTGGTTATGGCATGCCGCACTATGAGGGAGCGCAATGAAGAACACCGTCCTTGGCTATGGGTCGTTGGTCGCTGGCTTTGCTCTTCTGCTCAACTTTGCGCTTCCGGCAATTTCACAAACTCGCGCAGCAGGAAAAAAAGCCTCCCGCCAGGATTGCCCCGCCTGCCCGATCGCACTGAAAGGCGGGAAGCTTCTCACCATCACGCATGGCGCAATCGAAAAGGGAACAATTGTGATCTCCGGCCGGAAAATAGCGGCCATTGGGCCTGACGCATCGGTAACCATCCCAAAAGATGCCCGCGTGATTGATGAGACCGGCATGACGATTTATCCCGGATTGATCGATTCCGAAACTAATCTTGGCCTGGTAGAAATCTCGGCGGAAGATTCCACCAAAGACACGGGGGAACCAAGCGATGAAATCGTGCCGCAACTTCATGTCTATGACGCGTTTCACGCGGAATCGGAACTCATTCCTGTTTCCCGCCTGAATGGAATCACTAACGCGATCGTTGCCCCCGACAACACCGACACTCTGCCCGGCCAGGATGCCTTTATCCAACTCGACGGCGGCTCCGCCGACGACATGCTGCTCGTCCGAGACATGGCTTTGCCCCTGAACTTCACTGGCGACCAGCGGCGAAACCAGAGTTGGGAGAAACGGAAGTTTCCCTCCACTCGAATGGGAATGGCAGCGCAGATTCGGCAAGCGCTGTTGGATACCCAACATTACCGGGATGAATGGGCTGCGTATGAGAAGAAAAAAGCGAGTCCTTCCGCTGACCAGGACAAGGCGCCGACTCAGCCAAAGCGGGATCTGAAATTTGAGGCCCTGCTTCCTTATCTCGAGGGCAAAAAAACCATCGTGCTGGCAGCCGAGCAGGCCAGCGATCTTGAAGCGGCGGTCAACCTGGCCCGCGAGTATAACTTGAAGTTCGTTCTGAACCACATCAGTCATTCCCAACCGGTGCTCGATTACGTCGCCAGCCTGAAAGTTCCGGTCATCGTGGGTCCTATTTATGAAGAGCCCAAACCCGATGAGCGCTATGACGCCGTCTACAGCCTTCCGGCACAACTCTACAAACGGGGAGTGCAGATTGCTTTCGCTTCCTACAGCGCTCACGACGTTCGCAACTTGCCTTATCAGGCCGGTTTCGCCACTGCGTTTGGACTGCCTTACGAGGAAGCGCTGAAGGCGATTACGCTCAACCCGGCGCAAATCTGGGGTGTAGCTGACAGGCTTGGATCACTCGACATCGGTAAGGATGCCAACATCGTGGTCGCAAATGGCGACCCGCTTGATTTAAAGACCGACGTAAAGCAAGTATTTATCCAAGGACGGGAAGTTCCGATGAGCAGCCGCCAAACCCGGCTCCGAGATCAATACTCTGCCCGATAGATTTAACCTCTGAAAAGAGCAATTTTTTTCACAATTAGGGTATAAACGCCCATTGGTGAACAACCTAGCACAAGTCTAGAACCATCCAAGCGCCCAGAATTAGTGCAAATTCGAGAGCAGTGGTATCTACCTATCGCCTTGCTGAGTGACGCCTCGCGCCCGCGTCACAGCGTGCGTTAGAAGGGCTCCTACCCAGGGGAAGCCCATTTTGGCCCGTTCCGTTTTAGGACAAGATAAGTGAGATCGGTGATGAAGATTTGGAAACGAGCAGGGGATTTTGGTGGCGTAGTAAAACAAATGGATCTGTTTGCTGGAATGGTTTCGAAGTCACTGGCAGTACGGGCCCGCGTGCAACAAGAAGTTCGGCTTCCGTCGTTTTTTATAATCGGTCCGCCGCGCACAGGAACCAGTTGGCTCCACGAGGTAATCGGTAAACAGGCCCTGCTGCCTTGGCCTGCGAAAGAAACTCGCTTTTTCGATAGTCATTTTGAGCGCGGATTTTCCTGGTACCAGTCCCATTTTCCGAAAGGCCGAGCGGGTCAGCGCATGGGGGAAGTCGCGCCTACGTATTTCGCTTCGGCCGCCGCCCGTCAGCGCATCAGCCAGTACCTTCCGGGAGCAAAAACGGTTTGCGTATTCCGCAATCCTGTGGAGCGCTTGGTTTCTCTCTACCGTCTAAAGCGCGCATACGGAATGATTCCGTGGAATTTTGAGCAAGCCCTAAGCCACGATCCGGAGCTATTGGAATCGAGCAAGTATGTAAGCCATTTGAAGGCCTGGCAGCAGGAACTTGGTGCGGAACAGGTCCAGCCGATGATTTACGATGATCTGCGCAGCCAGCCTCAAACTTTTCTTGACGCGGTGGCCGATTTCGTCGGCATCCCACGTCTTCTGCTGAGCGAGAACCAGATACGGTACATCCACTCCTCCGAATTTCTCACCCATCCGCGCGATTTTCGGCGTACCCGCCAGGCCAACCTCATGGCCGATTGGTTCAAGGCGCGGCAGCTTGATTCCTTTGTGAGCGCGGTAAAACGCACTCCGCTGGTAAAGCTGGTGCTTGGCGGTGGCGCCGCATTCGCTGAATTATCGCCGGAAACCACGCAAGCCCTGTATCAACGATTTCTTCCCGAAGTGGAGAAACTCGAAGATCTGCTCAACCGGGATCTCTCGGGTTGGAAGTGGACTTCGTCAGCTTCCTGATCGTTGTTCCTGGATAACCCCGACCGCCCTTGCCCCGAGACAGCGCTTCGTCGTAGAATAAAAGGGTACTAACCCAGTCCTATTTCTGTCATGCGGGCGGCAAGTTCTTATTAATGATTCGGTTAGGAAAATTAACGGATTACGGACTGGTGCTGGTGAGCCATATGGCGCGAGCTCCGAAGGCGACGCTTCATACCGCAAGGGACTTGGCGGAACAGTGCAAAGTCCCCGTGCCGACGGTAAGCAAGTTATTGAAGGTATTGCTTCAGAGTGGAGTACTCACGTCGCATCGTGGGGTGAAAGGCGGATATAGCTTAGCCCGCGATCCCCAGCATATTTCCCTAGCCGAGATTATCGCGGCCCTGGAAGGGCCCCTGGCACTGACGCAATGCAGCACCGACACGGCGGGGCTTTGTGAGATCGAATCTTCGTGCGCTATTCGCGAGAGCCAGAGAATCATTAACCAGGTAGTACGTGGCGCATTAGAGAACGTGTCGCTGTCAGATTTGATCCGGCCCATGCAACTGACGGCCATTCGCGATAAGGGCGGAAACATGGTACCGATGACGAGCATTATTCCCGGGAGAATGCAATGAGCACAACCGTAAATACAATTCGTGACTTGGCGGAGCGCGACTACAAGTGGGGCTTTGTCACGGATATTGAGACTGAGAATATCCCCAAAGGGCTAAGCGAAGATGTCATTCGGGTAATCTCCGCCAAAAAGCACGAACCGCAGTTCATGCTGGAGTGGCGCCTCAAGGCGTACCGGCACTGGGCTTCGCTCGAAAACGCCGATGCGGAACCGAAGTGGGCCAATGTGAAGTTCCCGCCCATCGATTACCAGAACATGGTTTATTACTCCGCGCCCAAGCAGAAGCCGGGACTGAAGAGTCTGGATGAACTCGACCCCGAAATTCTTCGGACCTACGAGAAACTAGGAATTCCCCTGGCCGAGCAGAAGATGCTCGCCGGCGTAGCGGTTGACGCGGTTTTTGACAGCGTCTCGGTTGCCACTACCTTTAAGGCAAAGCTTGCCGAAGTGGGTGTGATTTTCTGCTCGTTTTCCGATGCGGTTAAAAATCATCCGGACCTGATCCAGAAATACCTGGGGTCGGTGGTTCCTCACACTGACAATTTCTTTGCCGCTCTTAACGCCGCAGTATTTAGTGACGGTTCCTTCGTTTATGTCCCCAAGGGGGTTCGCTGCCCCATGGAGCTTTCCACGTACTTCCGCATCAACGCAGCGGAAACCGGGCAGTTCGAGCGCACGCTGATCATTGCCGACGAAGGCGCATCGGTCAGCTATCTGGAAGGCTGCACGGCTCCCATACGCGACGAGAATCAGTTGCATGCTGCTGTGGTGGAACTGGTTGCGCTCGACAATGCGCAAATAAAGTATTCGACGGTGCAGAACTGGTATCCCGGGGACAAAGAAGGTAAGGGCGGGATCTATAACTTCGTAACCAAACGCGGCAAGTGCCAGGGTGTGAACTCAAAAATCTCGTGGACGCAGGTAGAAACCGGATCAGCGATCACCTGGAAATACCCCAGCTGCATCCTTCAGGGCGATAACTCGGTGGGCGAGTTCTATTCGGTGGCGCTGACCAACAACTATCAGCAGGCCGATACCGGCACCAAGATGATTCACCTGGGGAAGAACACCAGCAGCACGATTGTCTCCAAGGGGATTTCCGCCGGTCACGGGCAGAACACCTACCGCGGTATGGTGAAAATTCTTAAGGGCGCTTCCGGGGCCCGCAACTACACGCAGTGCGACTCGCTGCTGATCGGCGATAAGTGCGGAGCGCACACCTTCCCGTACA
>CAWGQZ010000012.1:0-25160 GCA_963824805.1 uncultured Acidobacteriaceae bacterium
CCTGTCTGTGGTAAAAGTCGTTCCTGCTGAATTTCCTCATTACCAATCTGCAGAAGTATGATCCTTACACTTTCATCTTCGATCTTGGCGGGAGCTTTTCGAGTCTCACCCGGCTTTTCCGGGGCGCTTATTTCCGGATGGGACAGGCTTCTGACCAGTGCAAGATCAATCCGTTCGCCTTGCCGCCAACTCCGCGCAATCTCGATTTCCTGAGTATTTTCACTCGCGTTCTCGCCCAATCTCAATGCCCGCATCCCCTTACCGCTGGGGAAGAGCGGGAGCTATACGAGCAGATAAACAATCTCTATGAACTTGAGGATCCAGCTCTCCACACCCTGACCACACTCGGCAACACCCTGTGCCGCGCTCTGGACAGCCGTCTGTACCGATGGAAGCGGGGCGGGCAGTTCGGATTCCTGTTCGATAACCCGGAGGACACAGTCAGTCTTGCTCGATTTCAGTGTTTCGATTTCCAGGGGATGCGCGAGTACCCGCAACTATTGGAGCCCCTGCTGTTCTACCTGCTGCACCGCGCCGATGCTGTCATCTGTGCTCCGGAAACCAGTCACGTCTTCAAAGCCTTCTTCATCGACGAGGCCTGGCTTTTTCTGAAAAACCCGAGCATCCGTTCCTATGTCGTTGAAGCCCTCAAGACCTGGCGCAAACATAACGCTGCGCTGGTGCTCTCTACCCAGTCGCTTGACGAACTGCGGAAGTCCGAGATCCTCGATGTCATTCTGGAGAGCTGCGTTACCAAGATCTTTCTGGCGAATCCAGACATGGACCGGGACCTGTACCAGCGGCAATTCCATCTCAACGATCACGAAATTGAACTTATCTCGGGCCTGATTCCCAAGCAACAGATGCTTATAAAGACGCCGGATGCGGCCAAAGTCGCCACTCTGAACGTAGATGCCAAGAGTTATTGGCTTTATACCAATGATCCATTTGACAACCAGAAACGGGACCAGGCTTTTGCCACCCATGGATTCGAGCAGGGACTCGAGGTGCTGGCCGCGCTGTCGCGGGCTGAAACATCAAGCTAGTGAACTCTCAGGAGAATGAAAAATGAAATCGCTGGTTTGCTCTGCACTGTGCTTGCTCGCCTCGCTTTGCTCTCTGGCGCATGCCGAAAGCATCGCCCGAGTCGTGAAGTACTCACCCACGGACATAATTTCCATCCGGGCCAAAGTGCGTTTTTCGACCCTGGTGGTCCTCCCCGCCGAGGAGGAGATTCTTGATTTCACTACCGGAGACAAGGACTTCTGGATCATCAACGGCTCCCACAACCTGTGCTACCTTCATCCGGCTCAACCGGGCATTCGCAGCAACCTCAATCTGATCACTGCCAGCGGTCACGTCTATTCTTTCTTACTTACGGAAATCAGCAAGGAATCAGACAGTGAGCCCGATCTGAAAGTGTTTGTTGCCGCCGGCGACCAATCAAGCATTGCCGGGACTCTGAATCCGATCCGTTATGTCCGTGCCGGCGAACTGGAAGCCTACAAAGAAGAAGTCCTCCAACTGCGCAATCAGGCGGCGCAAGCTCAGCAGCATGCCGAGGAGGCCGCCGCGCGGCAGACAGATGAGTTCAAGCGAAGCTATCCGGCAAAGCTCGAATTCGACTACCGGCTCGACCGGAAAGCATGGCAGGCGCCGTTTCTGGTGTCTGCCATCTACCATGACGACCGTTTTACCTACATCAGATCTACCGCCGCTGAAAAACCGGTCATCTACGAGGTCAGGGACAACAAAGCGAGCCTGATCAATTTCGATCTTGAAAACAATGTCTATGTGGTGCCGAAGATCATCGAACGCGGCTACCTGGTGGTAGGCAAGAAGCGGGTGAAATTCAGTCGAGGCGGCCGTTGACCGGGCCCAAGGAGATCCCTTATGGAACAGTTGATCAAAGATAAAGCTTCCCGGCCGGCAGGACTTGCCCCCAGGAACCTGCAAGCCTTCTTCATTGTCGCTTTGGCCCTGCTCATGGTCCTGGTCATGGCAATCACCGGACATAAGCGACCGGTTTCAGCAAGCCCCGCCGGAACCATACCGGCTCTGCCCAGCCTGCTGCCGGTAAACTCGCAAAGGGTCAGCGACTTCCAAAAGGATATTGAGCAGGCGCAACGGGAATCGGCTCCGCAGGTCGAAGCGGCATTGCTGCTGCAGCAAAAACAATTGGCTTTGCCTTCGTCGCGAACCGCTCAGCCTTCTGGGGCCACTGCAAATGGAATTCCGGTCACGGTGGCTGATCCTGGAGGCGTCTACCCGCCTGGCGCCTATGCAGTCTCTCAGCCAGAGGTAACCGGGAATCAGGCGGCCAGTGATGCTATCCGCGAGGAGCAGAGGAAACGCGCCTACTTTTCCTTGTTTTCAAACAATCTGGCGCTTAGTTATCGCAAGGCTCCAGGCGGGGTGGCGGAGCCCACGATTTCGATTGCGGGCGAAAATCGCGGCCTGCTTGCCGGCCCGGCTCCATCCGATGCAGTTCCAGGTGCTTTCCCGTCGAGAGCAGAACGGCCGGCGGAGTCGCAATTGCTTGCGTTGCGACAGGCTGCGGGAATGATCGCCCAACCGCCGGGTTCCCCGGTGGGAGGAAACGCGGCTGATACGGCGTCAACCTCTGGTTCCAGCCCGTCGGGCAGCCCAGAACCGTCAGCTGCAGCCGGCGAAACCCGGAAGCCGGATCTTGCAGCCCGAGAGGGAAGGCAGTACTTCCTGTTTGAGGGCACAGTTCTCGAAGCATTGTTGATCAATCGGCTGGATGGCAGTTTTTCCGGTCCCGTCACTTGCCTGCTCTCGAGCCCTGTCTATTCCCACGACCGGCAGCATCTGCTTATACCCGAGGGCAGCAGGATCATTGGCGAAGCCAGCAAAGTCGACACATTCGGCCAGACCCGGTTAGCGGTCAGCTTTCACCGGCTCATCATGCCCGACGGGTACTCGGTCACCCTGGACCGGTTCAAGGGTTTGGACCAGGAGGGGGCCACCGCGCTGAGAGACAAGGTCAACCATCACTATGCCGGGATCTTTGGAGCATCGATTGCCATCGGCATCCTTGGCGGGGTCGCGCAGCTTGGAACCGGCAGCGCCCTCGACTCCAACTCATCGGACCGGATACGCGAGGGATTCGGCACCGGTATGGCGAGTTCGGCGGCGCACATTCTCGATCGCTTTCTTAACCTCTATCCCACCGTCACCATTCGGGAGGGCACGCGCCTGAAGATCTACCTGTCCAATGACCTCCTGCTGCCTGACTACAACACCCACACGGCTGCTGCAAATCTGTGAAAACAAGAAGGAGACTTCGATGAAAAAACTCTTGCCCGCCCTGCTTATCACGCTTGCCCTGGTGCTTGCGCACGAAACTGCACAGGCCCAATTTGGCTTCGGCGTCGTCTATGACCCGACCAACTATGCCAACGCCGTATTGCGCTACTCGCAACTGGTTCAACAACTCAGTCAGCTGCGCGCGACCTATGTCGAGATCCTGAACCAGTACAACCTGGCATTGCAGATGTCGCGCAATCTTCCCAATATGGCCTCCCGCTACACCGCCAGCTGGGCGCCATGGCGCTACGCCAAGGCCCAGGACGCATACGGAAACACCTCAAGCTGGGTCAGCGGTATGAACTCCGGAATACTCCCCACGGTTCTCAGCGGCTATCAGAAGGCCAGCAACACCTTTCTGACCTACAGCCCGGAGCTGCTTTCGTCCATGCCAGCAAGCGAGGTCGAGCGGGTGCGGTCCGATGCTGCCACGATTCAATTGGTCGATGGCGCTGCTCAGAATGCCATGCAAATGATCGGTATGATTCGTGCGAATGCGCTTGGCACCAGTAACACTATCCGGAACATTCAAAGCGACTCTTTTTCCAGCAATCCCGATCTGAACTCTGAAGTCTCAGTGCTGAACAAGGTGAATGCCACTAACGTCCTGGCGCTCGAAAATGCCCAGGACACCAACAAATTGCTGGTTGCACTGCTCGAACAGCAGACCATTCTTGCTAAACAGGCTCGCGACTCGGCTACCAATATTACAAACGCCGATATCGGTCGCCGTCTCAACAGCGTTCAGTTTGGACAGCAACTGGCTGGTGGCATCGGCCAGGCGCTCAACCACTATCGACTTCCCTAGGACCGTGTGGGCGATCCGGAAGAAGAAGGGACACTGATATGGGTCAGTTGAATGCCCTGACAACCTTCATCACTCAGCTACTGACCGAGCACATCGGCCAGTTCAACTTCCTTGGCCGGAACATGTTTCTTTCCTTCGCCACCATCATGATCGTGTGGTTCGGGGTCAAGAACGCACTCGGTGCTTCCGGCCACGGTGCCGGATTTCATTTTGCCAACTTCGCGGGCCTGGTCATGATGATCGCCTTTGGATTTGCCATGACCGAGTACTACGCTGCTCCGATTCCCGGAATCGGGCGCAGCTTCTATCACCTGATCATTGACCAAACCGCTTATCTGAGCGACCTGCTCACCGGTACACAGCTGCAGAATGCCTCCGATGCAATCAATCAATATCAGGCACGGATCCAGTCACCGGGATTGGGTGATCTCTCCGGCAGCATTGCCTACATTCTCGACATTGCAATTCTGGCAATCTGGAAGGCCGTCGCCATTATCATCACGGCTTACGGCTTCGTCGCCCAAGCTATTTGTATCCTGATCGGTCCCTTGTTCATCCCCTTCTTCATCGTTCCCAAGCTGGAGTGGTTGTTCTGGGGGTGGCTGAAATGCTTCATGCAGTATGCCTTCTACCAGGTGATTGCCGCCGCGACCATGTTCGTGATGGGGAACCTGGTTATCTACGTTCTTACCCAGCCTCCATTTCTACCTGTTCCAGATCCGGTGAGCCTGCTTACTCTGCTAACAGTTGTCTTCCTGGGAGGGGTCTATGCCTTGCTTAAGGTACCGGCTCTGACCAATCACATTTTCAGCGGTATGTCGGGATTGTCTTCGGGAGCCATCGTCGGCTACTTGCTGCCATGAGCGATCATCCATTTAACGAAGCACGGCAGCTTTACCTGGAGAAATATGGTGACACGGTTGTCAATAACACCTACCTCAGGATCGCCATCTGCCTGCTTTGCGTCATTAGCGCTGCTCTGGTGACGCTGAACCTGAGGACCATCCATATCTTTCAGAATTTCCGCCCCTTGGTCATTCGCATTGATCAACTTGGGCGCGCGCAGGCCGTCGACTACAGGAGCCTCGAATATCGCCCCGGGGACCGCGAGGCGAAATACTTTCTGTCCGAATTTTGCCGTCTCTATTACCGCCGCAACCGCTACACGGTCCAGGACGACTTCACCAAGTCGCTCTATTTTCTGGATGGCAAGCTGGCCAACAATACCATCGAGCAACACAAGAAGGATGACACCATCCACAGCTTTCTCGCCGATCCTGGCTCACCGGAAATAGACATCGAAGTTGAAAAGGTGGCGCTCGAGGCGATGCAGAGCCCGCCCTACCGGGCAACGGTGGATTTTTATCAACTGGAATACGCCCCGGCGGATCATTCCTTGACCAGAAAAAATCTTTATACCGCCAATTTTGTTTTCCTGTTCAAAGATGACGTCCCCAATGCATTGATACCGGTGAACCCGCTCGGTTTGACCATTACCTATTTCCGACAGGACCAGGCCTTCACCGGCGAGGATCGACGATGAATCCCGAAACATCTTGTGACCCATCACGAGCCCAGGCGCGATTCGATTTCCCCGCTCCCGAGGATAGGGCGCGACTGAGGCCGCGCAGGGAGGGTGCATGATTGCCAACGCTTTGTTTGCTGCTGCCGTACTATGCCTGGCTGCGGTCTTTGTAATCGCTGGCAGAGCTGAATTTCTCGTGCCCTATCGCGGGCTGCTCCTGCATGGACTGTGGAAGCCCGTCCTGTTCTCACTCGCCATCACCTTCTTCAATCTGACGGCTTTCTTTTTTTATGCTGCAAGAATTTGTTTTCTGAAAGATACCGGACGCAAATTGGCTCACTTTGATCGTGACCTGAATAGCGGCCGCACTCCCATGCCTTCTCACCTGCATCGCGAGGAGTTGAATTGATGGGACGTTTTGATTGGGATCGTAGTGCTGAGGATCGTCCGGCGCCGAGGCCTGCCGGGCAGAGTTCCCGCCGGGAGCAGATTTGCCCGTTTGGGGTTGAACGCAGCCAACCGGTCCCCTGTGGGCGCGAGCGGAATCTGCATGGCCGGCAAAAGCCCGCCCTCGATGCCACCGTAGCCAGGGTACTGGCCGATCTCGGAACCTTTCGCGTGCTCGCCTTTGACCAGATTGCGCGCTATCACTATCAGGGCAACATCACCCACGCACTGACTGCCATGAACCGTCTTGCCCGAATGGGATTCATCGAATATCGCATCAGCCGGCCGGGCCCGGTCACTTACCTGTCCCTTACCCATTCCGGATGTCGTGCAGTCCGCAGTCAAGACTCAAGCCACCGCTGCTCGCAACCCAATTGGTATGGGTTTGAAAGCCCTCGCAATGCCCGGCATGACGCTCTGCTCTATGGCCTCTACCAGGAGAAGTGTGCTGAAATTGCGGCCCGCAATGGCCGGGTCACCGGCATCGTGCTCGAAGCAGAGTTTGTGCGCGCGATTAACCGCCGGCTGGAAAAAATCAGTCTCCTGACCCGATCTGAGCAGCAGGAACACAAACGGGCCATCGCTGAGGAGCTCGGACTTCGGGTGGTGAATGGCAGGATCCCGATACCTGACCTGCGTCTGGAATATGAGGGCCCAGACCACGAACCAGGGAAACTCGATCTGGAACTGGTTACCGAGCACTATCGCCGTAACAGCCTGGCTTGCAAAGCGCAAGCCGGCTTTGCCATGTACGCACCGGCGGAGGACTTTGCGCGTCTTCGGTCTGCGATGCCCGATCCGGAGATTATGCAAGGTATTTTCTGGTCATGACGATCCCCCGCCCATACGTTGATGCCATCTGTGATCTCGGGTACAAGGACTCCGAAGCCCAATTCCTGTATCTGGCTGCCACTCACTCCGGTTTTTTCACCAGTGGACAATTCCTCAGATTTGTCGGAGAGAACAAGGCCTTTGCGGTTCATCGCTTTACCGCCAAGGCCGTACGGTATCGCCATGTCCGCGCCCTGGAGTACGGCGGCAACACCTTTATCTTCCAGCTTTGTTCCCGCCTGGTGTATAGCGCGATCGATCGCGCATCCTTTCATCCTCGATCCCGGCCATCGAATGAGTTGATCCTGACTCGCCTGCTTACGCTTGACTTTGTACTTGCCCACCCCCAACACGCGTTTCTGGAATGTGAAAGCCAAAAAGTCACCCACTTTCACCGCGATCGTGGTATTCCGCTAGCCATCCTTCCTGGACGGGTGTTCAAGGGTCGAAGCGGAGCTTCAGCGACGCCAAGCTATTTTGTTGACCGGTTGCCGATATTCCTGGGCCGTGAGGAGGCATCAGAACCCCGATCCCCGGTTCCCAACTTTGTGTATTGCGATCCCGTGGGAAAGGGTCTTGCCGGTTTCGCCACTCATCTCCGCAGATACGCCAGTCTGTTTGCGTGGCTGCCGGCTTTCCATCTCATCTACGCTTCCCCGACTTCGGCCAACTTTGAGCGCGCCGAAAGGCTGTTCTCCTCGGTGCGGAGGCCTGGCGCTGCACCGCAAGCCGGGGAGGTCATCCGATATTTTCAGATTCGTCAGCTTTGGGAGGGTCATAGGACTTCTGGTCTGACCCGTGCCGATCGCGACTTCCTTCGCGCCGGCGATCAGCGATATCAGGGTGAGAGGTTTGAGGCGGCCTATGGCAAGTGGGCGGCCCAGTCCCTGTCTGAAGTCGAACTGGAAACTTTGTTGCGACCTTCGAACGGAACTTTGGGGATCGGTTTCTCCACCTTCCTGTTGCCGAGCCGCTATCCCATTTTTGAGCGCCGAAGCCTGTTGCCGCTCAGCCCTTCGGCGGTCCGCCGATGGGGAAGGGAAGAGTTGTCCTCAGCTTTCCCCGGCACAAACGACCTTTCAGACAAGGAATGAGCTTTGCAAATGAATCCAGATCGGTTTCGTACCGAGGTCAGCCATGACGGCGAGGAATTCTCTCTTGTATTCCGCGGGCGGATAAGCGTCTCCCGGTCGAAACTCGATCAAATTCCATGCTCTTACCAGGTGCAATTTTATGGCGCTGCTTAAACCGGAACTTCCTAAACCTTCCAAAAGAGATTATTGCATTCGCCTCGAAGAACGTCTGGCGCTCACCCTGGAACATTATGCGGAGTTCCTTGGAGCCACCTCAAACAGTTACGTGATTAGCCAGGCGCTCGAACTTGTCTTTCAGAGGGATGCCGACTTCAAACAGTGGCTGAGGCTCAATCCGCAGCCCGCCCGCGACAGGGAAGGTCATAAGCGCCATCCAGTTGCAGCAGAGAAGGCAGCGCCCTCGGCCACCGACTCTGAAGCTGGGCGCGAGGGCAAGCAATGATCGAATCGGTTCTGGCATCGAAGAATCTGGTGGCGGCCCTGTTGGCATGTGCCACCGGGCTTCCCCTCTACTTCCGCTATCCTTTTCCAGCCGATAACCTCGTACTCCGCCTGATCGCGATTCGCGACCCCTCCATGTACCGAACCTTCATTGCCGTCTACACTCTATTTCTTTTCACCACCCCGTTCATCCTGTATTCGCTCGTGCTTTCCGGTTTGTATGTCTTTGCTCTGCGGCCCCGAAGCGCAACCACTCCGATGCCTTTGCCGGCGTATCCGGACTCGGCCAGTCGCCAGGAGCTTTATCTGATCCTCGGAGAGATCCACGATCCGAGAAAACCGATACCCGCCGAGCATCCCTACTGGCTTGCACTTCCGGATCGCGGACTGTTTACCGGCATCATGATCCTGGGGGCGATCGGTAGCGGCAAAACCAGCGGTTGCATGTACCCCTATGTGGACCAGTTGGTGGCATACCGGGCCGGGGATCGCGAAAAGCGAATTGGTGGCCTGGTGCTTGAGGTCAAGGGTGATTTTTGTCGTAAGGTACGCCAGATTCTTGAACGGCATCAGCGTGGGGAGGATTATGTCGAAGTCAACCTCAACGGGCCCTACCGCTACAATCCTTTATATAACGATCAGGACGCCTACGCTCTGGCCTATAACATCGCCTCACTGCTGAACAACTTGTTCGGCAAGGGCAAGGAACCGTTCTGGCAGCAGGCCTATACCAATCTGGTTAAGTTCATTATCCAGCTTCACAAAGTCGCAAATGACTACGTAACCCTGTTCGAGGTCTACGAGTGCGCCATTAATCCGGAACTTCTGGAGCGGCGAATTCGTGAAGCGGAGCAGTCGATTCAGAGCCGCCACTATTTCCTGGTACGTGACGAGCTGTTCCGGGCTCATCCCGAGCTTGAAGCCTTCGGGTTTGAACCCGATGAGCCGGCCGGAAGCCACAAGGCCATCCAGTCGTTTGACCTGGAGCAGACTCTGAATGAATCGGGAATTGAATACCAGGTGCACATTGAAAGCACACAATCAGACTCGCTCAAACAGGAGATGCTGGAAAGCGTAAAACGCTGGTTTTACCAGGACTGGAGACGCATCGAAAACAAGCTTCGCACCTCGATTGTCGAGGGGATTTCTGTCTTTCTTTCCTTGTTCGACGACAACCCGCTGGTCAAGCGTACTTTTTGCCCGCCCAAGGAATGCTACGACCCGGAGCTGAATGCCGACGGAAGATATGGAACTCCGCTTCCGCCCTTTTCCAAACTGATTGAATCGGGCAAGGTCTGTGCCCTGAATTTTCCGGTGTCCCTTAATCCCGGCTTGGCCAGAGCCATCGGAGTGATGATGAAACTGGATTTTCAGCGGGCCGTACTTAACCGTATTTCCAGCATGGAGGCCAACCCCCTTCAGCATTTTCGGGAAGTATTTATTGTCTGCGACGAGTATCAGCACTTCGCAACCGCGGGAGAAAACGACCCCAATGGCGATGAGAAGTTTTTTGCTCTTTCCCGCCAGTTCAAATGCATTCCTATTGTCGCCACACAAAGTATCAGCTCACTTCGATCGGCCCTTCCCGGGGAGACCTGGCGTACTTTGCTGCAGACTTTTCGCACCAAGATTTTTCTTACCCTTTCCGATGAGTTCTCCGCCAGGATTGCCAGTGAACTATGCGGGAGAGAAGACCAATGGAAGGTGAATTACAACATTTCCGAGAGCGGCCACGACGCCCGAGTCAGTCTCTGGACCGGGAAAGCGATTGCGCACAAAGCTAACGTTACCGCTTCGAAGAGTTACAACACGCAGAGCGATTTTCGCTTTGACTTCAAGACTTTCACGGAGATGAAGAATGCTCAGGCTGTCGTTCTGCCCTATGACGGACTAAATCCGCTGCCTCCCATGTTCATGTACCTGAAGCCCTACTACAACCAGATCAACAAGTCCTACTTTCGCCAGCTGGCGGAGGGTGAATTGTGATGAACGCGTTCGAACTGATCCTCCCCTTTCTGCGACCGATTGAATCCTTGATCCTGGACCCGGAGATCAGCGAAATCATGGTCAACGGTGACCGTGGCATCTTCATTGAGAAACATGGGTGCCTGCAGCGGGTCGACGGTGGAAGCCTAAGCCAGAAGTCTCTGGCAGTGGCGGTACGGAACATCGCCAGACGCCTGGGGGATGACATCTCGGAGGAAAAACCGATTCTTGATTCCCGTCTGCCCGACGGCAGCCGGGTAGCGGTGGTGATGCCCCCTTGCAGCCTGAATGGGATCGTTCTCACCATTCGCAAGTTCAACCCGAAGCAGTTCGGGATCGAAGAACTCCTGGGGCGGGGAAGCCTGACCGAGGCGGTTGCTACTCGGCTCAAAGCGGCAATCGTGGGGCGGCAAAATGTGCTTATCTCCGGCGGAACGGGATGCGGCAAGACCACTCTGCTCAATGCGCTGTCCAACCTGATTCCCAAACTGGAGCGGGTTCTGGTGATTGAAGATACCGCAGAAATAAACATTGAGATCCCGAACCTGATACGTCTCGAAGCCCGCCGGCAACAGGGAGGCTTGCCCGCAGTCACAATCAGAGAGCTACTCAGGGCCAGTCTTCGTCACCGGCCGGATCGAATTCTGCTGGGCGAGATTCGGGGAGCTGAGGCCTTCGACTTATTGCAGCTCCTGAATACCGGTCATTCCGGAACCATTTCCACAGTGCACGCCAACTCCGCAACCCAGGCTCTTAATCGGTTCACCAGCTGTGTGCTGGAAAGCGGAATTGAACTGCCCTACCGAGCAATCAAGAACAATATCGCCGCAACGCTTAATATTGTTGTCCACCTCGATCGCCGGCCTGGACAACGCTTTGTCTCCGAGGTGGTCGAGATTTCCGGATACGATCCCGAGCTCGACAGCTATGAGCTCAAATCCTTTTTTATTCGCAGGGAGGCGGACAGGCCATGTCTCCAATAAAGATCAGCCAAGGTGGGGCCGAGCGTCAGCCCGGATCGGCCACCTGGCCGACGGGCGGATTTCCGAAAGCAGATCGGAGAAATGGCAGCACAACCGCCCGCAGACCCGTCGCCCGCCGTTTCGGAATTCCGAAGTCTGAACCCGGAGCACGATGCAACCGCGCGCTTGAGAAATTTGATTAATGAGGAAGAGAGCGACTTACGGAGTTTCGACCTGGACCGGTTGCCGGTGGGCCACCGTTTGCAAAATGACCCGGAACAGGCTCTCCCCGAGCGCAGCCCATATGCTACCCGTTCCGAGGAAGCATCACGACGCTATATCTTCGACAACTTTGAGTCAAACGACCGGCTGGCCGTCATGGTTCGCAATCAGGCGACGAATCATACCCTGCAGCGTATCGCTCGCGCCGAAACGATCGCGAGCCCTGAGTTCCAGGCTTGGCTACGCTATAAGAACGCAACCGGGTTTGACATTTACCTCAGTCTGAACATCCTCAAGCCGCATGCTCACGGTCGCACCAAAGCCGACATCCACAAAATCCGCCATTTGTATCTCGACCTCGACCAGCAGGCTCCGCAGAAATTGGGTACGATCTATCAGAGCGCGGCTATACCCCTTCCGAACTACGTTCTGGAGACGTTCACCGAACAAATACCAGGTCATATGGCGGGTCGAGGGGATCACTCAGAATCGGGCAGAGCAGCTTCTGCGGGGACTGGCGCAGCGCTTCGGTGGTGATCCAGCCGCGACCGATGCTGCCCGCGTCTTCCGGCTTCCGGGTTTTAACAACAAGAAATACAGCCCGGACTTCACAGTGAAGGTAGAGAGGACGAACCTTCCCGAAGCGGTCTACCACGAGTCGGATTTCAAGGTCGAAACCAGTCGACGGGAACCCGTTTTGAACGCCGGGGATGGCCGGGTTGAAAAGCGCGATCTTTCTCTCGGGTCAGGAAAAACACAATCCGAGCGTGATTGGGCATACGTGATTGGCCGCCTCCGAGAGGGGGTCGCCCCTCAGGACATCGTTCAGGACCTCGCCTCTTTTCGCGCTAGTGACCGTTATGATCCCCTCGATTCTGCAAAACGGATTGCCAGCAGAAAATCAAATCCAATCTACTACGCTGAACGCACGGTTGGGCGAGCCATGGAGTATCTGGGTAAGACCGCCGGGCCGGCCCATCAATCTTCGGATCAGGAGGATCGCGATTCCCCTGAAACCGAACTGAGTCGGTAACGGTTCATGAGAAACATTGCATACTCCGCCAGGCAGGCGGCACGAAGCGCAACCATCATTTTCCTGGTCTCATTGCTGTTGTCCTTGGTTGCCGGGGGACTGCACTATGGTTCGATGCGGATTTTTCTCATTATCTTTTCTGCTGCTTTGGCCGCAACTATGTTTGCCATTGATCCCGGCCTGGCTGAAGAGCGCTCGCACCCTTTTCACGAGGCTTCCATCAGGGGAAGGTTCGGCCCCAGTGCCTGCTTTCTTGCCACCCTGGTGGTGGCGGCTCTCGACGTCGGGCGCCTTCATTGGTTCGACTCGGTCTGCGGTGAATTGCGAGCGTTTGCTCTATTGCTCTTCGCCGGGGCAGCGACCCTCGAATGGTGGGCCATGATCGCAAATCCGTTCTTCTCGCCCGAGATTCGCTTACAAACCGAGCGAGAACATCGGCTAATTACAGCCGGGCCCTATCAGTTTTTGCGGCATCCCGGCTATTGCGCAATGCTTATATCGGTATCGGCCAGCGCTCTTGCCATCGGTTCATGGCTGGCACTGGTTCCCGCGGTTTCATTTTGCCTGCTGATAGCGAAACGGGTGGGTGCCGAAGAAAGCTTCTTGAAGAGAAGTCTGCCGGGTTACGACGCGTACATGCGGCAGGTTCGGGGAGCGCTTGTACCTCTGCCCAAGCGAGCTCGTGCCAGTAGCAAATAGTCCTGCAGCCATTCCTCTCTGAACTGCGATATCGGAACTCGCCAAATTGCGCCGAGTTGCAGGGCAAATTAACTGTTGCTGGGGGTGGTGATCGGGAGGGGAAGATTTCGAATGCTCGTCCCAGCGTGGCTGCCTGCCATGAGTATCGCCTACGCTATTTCGCTTGTCGTGTGGCGGTGACTGGCTTCTCGATCGCGCGCCCATCCCGCGAGGGCCGGAAGACGCACCCTGGTCCTGGTGGCGGGTTTCGATCGACCGGCGGCTTAACCTCCTGGCCAGCTTAAGCGCCTGAGAGGTTTTCAGAACGAGTCAACTTTTTCCTCCCCATAATGGAGATCGCCAGGGGGATCGTGGTTAACCCGCCAACGATCGTCAGAGCTAATCCGGCCGCCTTCATGGCGTCCTTGCTAAGGCCCCTTGAAATCAACATGCCTATACCAGCGCCAAGTGCGACACGCGTACCGGTCCAAAGCATCAAGTCCGGCAAGGTAATATTCCGTTCGATCATTGGTCCTCCTCAGATGAAAATCAGAATTGGATATTTGGATGCGAGCACGCGATGATGAGATCGCCAGTTCCCGAATCCCTAGGAACTCCGACGGTTCACATTCATATTTCCAGTGCGGGCCGATCACTGTTTTCTTTGGTAGCAACCAATATCTATTTTGCCGGATTTGACCCGCGGAGAGCCATCGAGATCCAGTTCTCCGACCGGCATTGCATCCATCGTGCCGGCCGCGAGTGCGGGGGAATCAGATTGCAGATGAAAGTCCCCGGCGGCGGGATCGACAAAATGCGGGTCGAGAAAACGGGAATGGCGGTCATTTCCCGTGGCCTCGACATAGTTGTCGAATCCGGTCAAAGTGGCGGCCGATGCTTCTACCCAACGACTCGCCTTCGTTCCGGAGGCGCAGTAATAAAGATTGCGATCGATAAGGACCGGCGGCTGCCTTTTGTCGACCTGCGATCTGTTTAGCGAGATAAGGCAGCGGGGACCGGCGAAAACGATGTTGTGGGCAAAAATGTTGTCCGCCATATTCCACTGCATCTGAAATTCGCCAGAGCCGGTTCCCGACGTGTCGTTGTCATAGAGCGTGTTGTTGACTACCGTGCAATGATCAGTATGTCCCCGTTCGGGGGAGTAACCTCCGATGGAAACCCCCGCCGTGTGGGAGTGATAGATAAGGTTGTTTCGCGCAATGATGTAACTGGTGGCGCGGTCCTTGTGCTCGCTCGCCAGTTCGATTCCGAAGTCCACATCGTGCATGACGTTCTGTTCGATCAGGATTCGGGTGCCGCCGTCCACATAGATCCCGTCGGAAGATTGATCGTTGCCATAAGCCGGATTGCCGCGTGAAGTGATGTTGTAAACCAGATTGTTGCTTACCACTCCATCGCGGGCCTGGTCGACAGCGGGATCGGGCGCCGTGCGCTCGAAACCGATGACGTCGATTCCGATGTTGTTGTTGTCGTGGACGACATTGTGGGTAATACGGAAGTTAGTGACGTTTCCGTTCACAACCAGCGATTCGCTTGAACCGGTCTTGAGGTGATGCACCTCATTGCCGTCAATGACCAAGTCCGTGATTGGGGTCTTGCCGTCGGTTCCATATACAGCAATCCCAAACCCATTACCGCCTCTTCCGGGCGCATCGCGACCTTCGAAAGTCTGCTCGATGTGATGGACATTATTCTTCAGCAGTTCTATGTGGGAGCCGGAGCCCATAACACTTATGCCCAAGGGAGAGAGCCGATGTTCAGAGGTGTGAAAGTTGCGAACTTCAAAACCCTCAATCCTCAGGTAACTCTGATTGTGAATGGTGACTACCCCCTGCCTTCCCCGCAGGGGTGAGGCGCGTCGCATCGAGAACCGCCGTTTCGCCCGGATCGCTTCTAAAGGTAATGAATCCGTCGCTTGCATTGCCTGATACGTTGATACTAACCAGTTCTTCGTAGATGCCACCCCGCACATTCACCGTACTTCCGGCTCGTGCACTATTCGCGGCCCGTTGAATGGTGCGCCAGGGTGCAGCCTGGGTGCCCGGATTTGAATCATTGCCCGTCGTCGACACGTAGTAGGAGATATTGGGCTGGCCAAGGGCAGCAGAAACCCACACAAATAGCGTAAAAAGAATTGGGAAATTCAAGCTCACCTTTCCGTGCAAAGAAAGCCCCGATCAGGCGTGACCGCGAACGCCACGAGAATTCAATATCTTCTCTGCATTTGTGCGATACACCTTCCGCAGTATTTCGTCCGGGAGCCCGAAACCGTTCAGGCTCCAGTGGTAACTGAACATTTCAGATTCGTAGAAATGCTCATCCCATGTTTCGAGAATTCTGAAGGTGACACGGTACATCTCCTTGTCGAATCCCATGTCAGTACCATAGAGCAAACGGTCCGCATGCTTTTCATAAAACTTTGCGGCCCAGCGGGGGATGGGTGCGGTTTCTGCATAGCGCGCGGCGATATCGGCATACAGGTTGGGATGTCTTTCAAGTACCTCCCCCAATCGCGCCAAATCGTAATCGAGATTGGCAAAGTGACAGGCCATAAAAGTCGTATTGGAATGTTTTTTGACGGTACGCTCCAGAATGTCAATCATTCCGGAATGCCCCACGATTCCTGGTTGATTGTCCAGTCTCCAATGGAAAGCATTCATCAGTCCGTCGTTTCTGTTGTCCATCCGTTGGTACATCCAGATTGGATCGGCAACGTGAATACTCACCGGCAGGCCCAAATCGCCACAACGTTCAAACAAGGGGTCCATGCGCGCATCGTCCGGGTGCATGCCGAAAGCATTTACAGCCTGGGAAACAAGTCCCTTTCCCTTGTCATGAAGCTCACCCACCCCACCTGCCCCCGCCTGATGGCATCTTTCCAATGCACTGACCGCCTGAGGCCCAAATCCAGGCTGGTCAAAGCCCCGGTAGTCAAAGCCGCACCAGATCTCGAAGCGCTCGGGGTAAGCGGCAAACCTCTTCTGAACATCGACAAACTCCTGTCCTGATGTTTCAGTAAGAAGAATGGTCTTTTCCACTCCGACCTCATCCATATTTCTTACCCAGTCGGCGATTTCTCGCGCCGTCTTGGCATAGGCGTGGGAATGCATGTCAATGATCGGAAATTTTGCCTTCGGTACATCGGTAATGGGAACTTTGTAAAGAGACTTCGGCCGGTAGTCTTTCAGCAGTATGGTTTCGGGCGAAGCTTGCGCATGTGCTTGGCCAGCGTCCTCGAAATGAGGTACGGTCCACGCCGGCCTAAGCCTGGCTGTCAAACCAGCCGCAGCGAACGCCTTCAAAAAAGAACGACGTATCATAGATGATCCCCCCATCTCCTTCGTCGGACTGCGGTTTTAGCCCGCCTGCCTTCTTGCCATGCCGTTCGACACTTTCGAAGGATGGGAATTATTTAGGTACCACCGCTGCTATGCAATTGATTTCGACAAGTGACTGACCCGGAAGAGCCGCAACTGCAACCGTCGTTCTCGCCGGCCCGCCTTGGGGGAAATAAGTCTTAAAGACTTTGTTCATGTCCGCGTAGTCTTCGATTTTCGCTAGAAAAACGGTCAACTGAAGGACGCTATCCATAGTGCCACCGCCGGCTTCCACCAGAGTCTTCACGTTGTCGAGGACTTTTTTGGTGTGCGTGTCGGCGTCCATCGGGAACTTGCCCTCTGGATCGCGCGAGTGCGCGCCCTGTCCTGAAATGTAGATGAGACCCTGGTGGACGATCACCGGACTGTAAAGTGCCGTGGGATCGGCCGGTTTCCCTTCGTAGTTGAGCTTGCGAACGAGGCCCCGGTCATGGTCTTTATCCTTGCTTCTGGCTTGTGCCGAACCGGTAAAAAAGCTGGCGCTGCCTAGTCCGGTGAACAGGCAGGCGACCCGGGATGCAAAGCTTCTGCGTGTGGTTGGGTACATTTTTCGATCTCTCCTCTTAGTTCGCCGATACCAAACTTCTGATTGGGACAGGTAGAAAGCCTGGAACGGCCATTGTTGAAATTGGCGGTTGCGCTTTATTTGTCGCGCTCCGGGATTGTGAGGCGTCGATCCACTCCGGTGATCAAGGGAACTTTCAACGTACCGACAGTGCTTGTCGTCAAATCGAAAACCCTGTGCGGAGAAAAATGTCGCCTCGGCTTATCTCATCTTTCGGCATCGTCGATATCATAGTGCAGTTGAACCCCTCGTGCTTCTGCCGCTCGGTAAGTCTGCCCGGTCAACGATATTTTGGGTTTCTCATCCCAAATTGAGCATCTTGCCGTTGTGGTCATACAAGACCACCATAACTTCGAGATTCCCATTATGTAAACCCTCCACGGTGCTCTCTTAGTTGAGATTCCTGAATCGTAATAGCGAAATCGACGGCGTAGCGAGTGAGCGGTCCCTGGAGTTCCTGATCGTCTCCTGCTGGCGGGGTTCCCGGCGGGGGCTGGGAGGCAGATGGCGGCGTCTTCATTTTGTAACGATTTGTGCGAAATTCGGCACACCCTGGCGCATGAGGGGGAAGAGGGGATCGCTAACCGCTGGGTTGTTTTTCTGTTTGGAGTCCGGCGGACTCTCCGAACAGTAGACTCGCCGGGTTCTCTGGAGGTTGATTACTTTGCAATTCAGGAAATAGCTGGAAAGTGCACGCGGTCGGGACTGATGAAATTGCAAAACCTTGCGCGAATACGACTTATGTCTTCATACAGCGACGATCCGGAGTTTCATACAGCACCTCCACGATTGAAGCTGGGAGACGAAGGCTTTAACCTGCGGAGCGGAATTTGGAGGTGATACTGACCTATTTTGGCGAGGGAAGGAGCGTTCCGTTTCTCCTTATGTAGGCCACTGCGTTTCATTGGCGGAGCCGTTCTTGGGCGGTTCCGCCTTTTTAGTCCGACCCGGGAAGGGCAGAATCCATGAACTTCGCGGCGTCCTGCAATTAAAAAGCAGCAGCGGACTCGTAGTGAAACAAATAACCGCCGTCTATGAACTCGTGCAATTTGTCTAGGCGAATCGAGGAACTAGCGAAGGCCTCCGGGGTTCGAGTTCAGCCCCTCTTGCTAGCGCCGGTGAGGGCGCGATCCAACCCCAAAGACCACATCTTTCATAATGCTGTTTTCGTCGGTCAGAAATGGGCAAAGGCTCTTCCTTCTCCTCGATGGTGTCGAAAAAGGTATCTCCCGAGATCAGTCTGTCAATAGCGCGGACCAAATCCCGAGTTGCCTGCGATTTCAGCACCACACCATGAGCTCCCGCTTGCTTGGTTTCTATGGTCAGCCGTGGCGACTCATGCATGGTGAACATCAAAATACGAGTCTGCGGGAAGTGCTGTGCTATACGTGCAGCAACTTGAAGCCCACTCAGTTTCGGCATCGTAATATCAAGTATCACCACGGTAGGCAGAAAGGCCCGTGCCATTTCCAAAGCCTGTTCACCGTCGACCGCTTCTCCACAGATTTTCCAATCCGGCCTTAGTTTTATGATTAAGTTGCAAATTCCCTCTCGCACGATTCCGTGGTCGTCAGCAATCAAAATCGTCGTAGCCATTAAGAACCCCTGAAATATTCCAACAGAGTAATAATTGGTTATTGAAAAATGGGGATTACAGCTTCCACCAAGGTTCCCGGTTCAGCTCGAACCACTTTCACCTCGCCTCCAAACTGTTTAACGCGTTCTTTCATGCCACCGATTCCCGCACCGGTCGGTACCGACAGAGCCCCGGTCAGTGCGTCTGTAACGATACCCTTTCCGAAGTCGCGAACGCGGACATAGACTCTATCCGGCTGCTGGTGAATTTCGATGCGGGCGTCGCTGCTCCCAGAGTGACGATAAACGTTGGTCAAAGCCTCCTGTATTACCCGGAAGACCGTCATTTCGACATCACCAGGCAAGCGGGCAAACGTCTCGGGCTTGTATTCAAAAGTCGTATTAACCCCGCTGCGTTTTTTGAAGCCGTCTATGTACCAGTGTACGGCCGGCAATAAACCTGACTCGTCGAGCAGTGGTGGATGTAGAAGATATGAAAGATTGCGAACCTTGGCCAATGCCGAGTCAGCCAGGTCGACAGCATTGTCATTCTTTCCGACGCTATCCGGAGCCTCGACCGCCATCTTCAAAGCTATCAAAATCTGGCCCAAATCGTCGTGCAGCTCGCGTGCAATCCGACGACGTTCTTCATCTTGAATTCGGACGAGCTGACCTGAAATCCGCTGGAGTTCAATTGTTCGCAACTCGAGCTGGCTACGCGACTCACTCAACTGAGCCATGCGGGTGCGCAACTCCCTGTTCAATTCCTGAGTCCGTTCCTCTAATGCCTTTCGCTCTGACAAATCGCGTGTAACCTTGGAAAAACCGCGCAGTTCTTGATCGGGCCCTCTCAATGCCGTGATTGCTACAGACGCCCAGAACAGACTTCCATCCTTCCGAACCCTCCAGCCCTCATCCATGAAACGTCCCTGCTTCTCGGCGATTTCAAGCTCCCGCTGGGGCCACCCACTCTCCGCAGCCTCCCGAGAATAGAAACGCGAAAAATGCTGACCGACTATTTCGCGTTCGGTGTAGCCCTTGATGCGTTGAGCTCCGCTGTTCCAGGTGAGAATTCTGCCTTTCGGACTAAGGAGGAAAATGGCATAGTCCTGTACGCTCTCGACAAGCAGGCGGAAAATCTCGTCGCTCTGACGCAGGCTCTCCTGCGCGTGCTCGTCCTGAAGCTCTTTCAAAGGTTGCAATCCTTTCCCTTTCGTTGCGGTAGAGGCGAGGCCAAGGATGGAAACTATGCGAAGTCTACCAGCTTACGATGTGGTCTCGTATACAGTGATGGCTGTATTGGATCCCATCCGTCGCCGGATGTCGGATCCGTGTAGAGAATTTTGAACGACGGACCAAGACAAGCACATACTTCTGTTTCACCACCGTCCCGTTTCAGACGACGTCCGCTCGGCTGAGCTTTTTCATGGTATCGCCGACGCGTAACTCGAGAGGAGGTTCTGTTGGCAACCCCACAGTATCCAGTTGACAAGCGCGCTAGAATTTGGTCGTCATGAAACCGCGTCTCCGCAAATGGAGATTTCCGGATTGGCAACCGGAATACGAGGCTGCACTCGCGGAAGCTGATATCGAAAAGCTCAGGACTAAGACTGCAGCACTGGAAGATGCGATTTTCAAGCGTTGCCAGAAGATCGCAGGCAAGTTTGGTTACGAAACCGAACGGGACGCCATCCAACTTGTCATTGAAAACCTGCGAGAGATCCAGAAAACCAAGCTTGGCTATCCACCTTGGGAGCAATATTTCAAATCCAGGCACGATTCTGCTCCCGTTTCACCTGGCTTCTCTCTTCACACGAAGCGATAGCTCCGCAATAGTAATAGGGGCTAATCGCTAAGCTGCGAGAAGCGTCTCCGCCAGCGGCAAAAGATCGATTCCAGCCCGATCCTTCGAGACGACTGCCGTCACCCCCTGCCTTTGTGCTTCCGTTTCGAGGGCTTCTGCCGAATGCATCGTGAATAGAATAATGAACGTTCCGGGAAGTAAGCGTTTCAAATGGGGAGCAACTTCGAGTCCATTCATTTCCGGCATTCGAAAATCGAGGATAATTACCCGCGGGCAATAGTCCTGTGCCATACCGATACTCTGGCGTCCATTCTCCGCCTCCGCGACTTCAATCCCTGCTCTTTCAAATCGAAGACGCAAGGAACGCCTAATGGAAGGGTTGTCGTCTACCAACAGCACGCGGTTTCGAACTACATTTTGCATAATTTCGATCATTCGAGTGCTGGTTGGCCTAGGCCAGTTGCCCCGGGTGCAGGCCTACGGGGTTTATTTGGGCGGTTTCGTGTACCGGACAGGGTTCACTCGGGGAATTACCCTAGCCAAGAAGGGCCATTCTGCTGCTTGGGGCTCCATCCAATGTTCCTGTGAGAGCGGCCTCCACTGGGGAAACCGCTCGCCCTCGGAAGGATCGGAACGCGGTGATCGCCAGAGAGTTGAAGAGAGTTTCTATGCTCTGATTCAGAAGAAAGGACGGCTGAAGCACTCGTTGTGCTCATGTGTTTCGACATCATGGGAGAGTCGCAGGAGGAAACCGAAAAATTCCTTGGACAAGGGGGTGAGGGTAATTGCCTGATCTACGACATTGGCATCGCATCCACGGAAGCCCACTCAATTCATTTTTTCGAGCTCAATGCCGCGAACATCTTGAGCAAAAACGGCCAGAGCTGAAACCCGGCCCTGCAAATTCCGCTGAAAGACAATCCTTCCGAGTTCGTTCGAGTCGAATTCGTCCAGCGCTATTTGGCTTAGTTGGCTCGGGGGATTGGCGCCAATCCGCAATCTCAACATTCCGTGTTCCAGCGACACGCTGTACCTAGCATCGAGTTCTCGGCTCTGAAACTGTCCTGCATAGGCGGCTAGCTCTGTGTTGCTTGAATGAAGCTCATCAACCTTGCGGCCCGAAAAGTAGGTTTCACCTTGAATGTCTAGTCTAGCCTTCGTCGTGCCGTTTGAGCTCTCGAAGGTGATGACGTTACTTTCAAGATCGTAGAACTGATTCGCGTTGATCCGCCTCAGGACTGCTCCCCACGCCATCAAACTGCCATTCGATGCAGTGAACGAGTACATCAGGTGGGTACGAGGATCGAGGTATTTCCCAGCGAATTCGGCGGAATCGGGGAGGTTCTTGTTGTGTGAGGGGTTGAGGGCGCTTGCCCCGGGATGCAACTGGTTAGCCAGATAAAGATCGGCGACTTTGCGTGCGAGAGTTTCGGGAACGGCATCGGAAAGATTGCACAGGCAGATCACGCTGAATTTCTGATTTGGGAAGCGCAGAAGCTCGGTCCGGTATCCGAACAGTGCTCCACTGTGATCCACGATTGGCAAGCCTCGATAGTTCCCCAAGTCGAGTCCCATCGCATAACTAATCTTGTTGCCGTTGTTGAGCACACCGGGCGTCTGCAATTCCTGTACGAGCATTCCTTTGCCAAGTCGATTCGTGTAAAAGTTCCTGTCCCACAGAAGCAGGTCCTCAACGGTGCTCATGAGACCACCGCCTCCCACGATCTCATACGTTGTGGACCAGTCCACGCGAAAAGTGCCGTGAGGGCCTGGGTCGTATGCAGCAACACGACCCGGCACAACGACCGTGTGATCATCGTAGAAAAGTGTGTGAGACATCCCGAGGGGCTGAAAAATATTCTGGGCCGCAAATTCGGCGAGCGACTTTTTGGTTGCCCTTTTAAGTACGACTCCGAGCAGGAAATAGTTGGTGTTGCTATAAATCCACTCGCTTCCGGGAATATTGTTCAGCCCTCTTTGACGGACAACCAGCCTCAAAATGTCATCCGCGGAATTGAAATCTGATACGTCCCGACCGGAGAGAGAGATCAACGTGAAGAAGTCCCGAAATCCGCTGGTTTGGTGAATCATTTGCCGAAGCGTAATCACGTCACCATAGTCAGGAAGCTCGGGAACGTACTTGCGCACATCGTCATCCAGCGAAAGGAACCCTTGCTGTGCCGCGAGTACTACTGCAGTGGCGGTAAATTGCTTCGATACAGAGCCCATGTAGAAAACAGACTGTGTCGAGAGAGGAACCTTAAGTTCTAGACTTCCGAAGCCATAAGCCTTGCGGTAAATAAACTGGCCGTCGCGTATCACTCCCAGCGAGCATCCCGGAGATCGTCCCGTCTCGTAGGCGGAGAAGAATTGATCCACAGTTTGAGGAGCAACATTGTCCTTTGCGGCTCCGACGCAAACGATAATCCCGATGGCGAGGGGGGCGATAGCAAATCGCATCAGGCGCGTATTGTGAGCGAATGTGATCAGATCGACCTCAGCTCAGGTGGCGTAATTGCCATTTCGCTCACTGACCCTGGTGGTGAGCGAAATTGACCTGGTGGTGAGCGAAATTGCTGATCGCAACAGTCTGGTTTAATGTCCGGACCCCCACCTCAAGAAGCTCCTGTGTTTTGACTGGGCTGCGGATAATAAAAGGAATGTATTTCTTTCAGTTCACCGTCGCGAACTTGCAGGCGGTCGAAGACCTGATCCACGCCAAACATTGTCTCCATTTCAAAGACGGTTGCGACAAAATCTCCCTCGACAATATGCTGCCTGATCCGGACGCTTTTGATGGCTGGCAAAATACTCGTCAAGAAGCCGACCACAGCGTTCCGCCCGATCAGCTTTCCTACGCGTGGCCCCTCAAAAGTAATATTCTCCGCGAATGGTATTTTGGATATATCCTTGCCCGCCAAACCTCTCAGATACGCCTCGACGACTGCGACTTTTTCCTCTCGTGACACGCCTTCCCCCGAGTTTGCTGAGATGCCAAAAGCGGCCCAACGACGACAGCATTGGCTGTCGAAATTAAACCACAACTAACTGCTAGACGCAGAGCCGCCAACCGCAGAAGCGAGTAGTCCGAGGTGAAAACGAAATCGTCATCTACTCCGGAACTGGCGAGGCCGGCATGATGATTGTCGTAAGATCGCCTCTCTGGACTCACGATGGTTCTGAGCGAAATCTCATCTGATTGCGTCAATTAGGATGCCTCAAGGATTTCCTTCTGGTTATCCAGCGTACGAAGTAATCACTGTAAACGGCATAACTGACATTATCGAACATAGAAAAATGGAGCCAATATTTTATGTGACGGATGACCCCGCTGTTTGGAAAGAACTGGGAGTGACGCAAAAGTAAAAGTGCGGCTCCGGCACCAAGCCGAGCGACTGCGCCGCGTACCCTATGCCCCGTTTTGCAACCTTGGCTAACTCCCGAGGCTTCTTGTAGTTGGGGGAAATATCGCGATTTCGCTCACGAGTCACCTGGTGCTACGGCGAGGACGAAAGATCGCCAAAGTTCGTCGATCCCGGCGCAACCGTTTCCATTTCCGCCGACGGCAACAGAAATGCTATCGTCTGGGCCATCGCCACCAAAACCTGGAACGGCCCCGATACCAAACGTGCCGTCCTCTACGCCTTCGACGCAACCAGGCTGGGCGAGCCGATCTACAACTCCGAACAAAAACAGCCAACCCGACCGCGCAGCCCTGGCCATGCCTATCAGGCCATGGATAAAACGAACGCCCGTATTGGAAGTCGAAACTCATGACCAGCAGACCTGGTGGTGCTGATCATCCGCGACAATGGCTGCGGCATCAAAGCAGAAAATCTCAACCGCATCTTCGAACCGTTTCATACGACGAAACCCCAGGGCACAGGCCTGGGTCAGCTGTGACACACAAGATACTGCAGGCGCACGACGCCCGCATTTTCGTGGAAAGTGTCGAGGGCGAGGGCACCAGGTTTCTCGTGGAGTTTCCGGCACATCGGGATGTCCATACTGAAGACTTGATTACGCTGAAACGAGCGACCAAAGGTTGAGATAACGGGATTTGTCTGAAGATATATAAAGAAGCAGGGGAACATCTATGAAATCACGCGTTCTGGTAGTTGATGACGAAGAGTCGATCCGCGAATTCCTGGAAATCATGTTGCGCAAAGAAGGCTATGAAGTCACCTGCGCGGAAGACGGACAAAAGGCACTCGAGCCGATCAAGAAGAAGTCATCGACTGGTGATCTCGGATTTGCAGATGCCGAACATGACGGGAATCGAACTGCTCCGCCACGTGCAAGATCAATATCCGGAGATGCTGTTCATGATGATACGGCCTTCGGCACCACCGAGACCGCCGTTGAAGCGATGAAGCTCGGCGCGTACGATTACATCACCAAGCCGTTAAGATCGATGAAGTGCGGATCAACATCACCAACGCCCTTCGCTCGGGAAAAAAC
>CAWGQZ010000013.1:0-43473 GCA_963824805.1 uncultured Acidobacteriaceae bacterium
CTGTTTACTGTTGCGGCTGAGGTCACGCAACTCGTCAAGCTCGGTATTGATTCCCGCCTGGATCACCCCGCCATCGTTGAGAGAAATCGAAGGCTCGGCCACGATTGTGGAGCGAATACGTTGGCAAAGGTCCCCAAGTTCATCCACAGAGCTGTGAAGTGTCTGCAATCGCAGTGCAGACAATTTTATGAGGGCTGACCGCGCCGATGGAATCTTCGCCAGAGAGGCAGCCAGGGCGAGCAGATCGCGAGGGTTCGCCGTTTCCAGAGTCACCCGGCTCAGTAGCCGTTCCAGGTCCAAGATGCCGTCAAGGGCTCGACGCAATTCCTCTCGTAACAGCGTTTCCTTGACCTGAATTTCTACGGCGTCCAGCCGCGCGTCGATGTCATCTTTATCGATCGACGGCCGCAGCAGCCAGGAACGAAGTAGCCGCTTTCCCATGGGGGTAATGGTGGCGTCTATGGCGCGAAACAAAGTGGTTCCGTCACCGGTCCCCGTAAACAGTGGCTCAATTAGCTCCAGATTGCGGACGGTCACAGTGTCGAGCACCAGGCAGTCTTGTTTCTCGTAGAAGCCAATACGGTCTACATGGTCGAGAGTGCCGCGCTGGGTTGAACGGACGTAGTAGAGAATCGCCCCGGCAGCAGATGCGGCGGCCGGCTTTCCGGCCAGACCAAATCCCTCAAGCGACAGAACACCAAAATGGTTTTCCAGCAGCGGAATGGCGTGGTCGGGAGCGAAAATCCAGTCCTCCAGCGGGGTATCCGTCCACATCGCACCGGCTGGTTTGGGCTGGACTGTGGTGTTGCGGACGGTTGCGTCGAATAACGGCGCCGAAGAACCGTAAAGAACCTCCCGCGGTCGCAACTGCTGCAATTCTTCCTGAATCCGGCGGGCCGCGCCCTGACCTTGGAACTGCGTCGCCCGAAATTCTCCGGTCGAAAGATCTAGCGCTGCAAATCCGGCATTTTCCCCCACAGCAGCCACGGCGGCGAGAAAATTATTCTCGTCGGCGCCAAGTGAGGAATCGGCTGCGGTACCGGGTGTAACTACTCGCGTCACCTCCCGCCGGACCAATTTCTTCGCCAAGCGCGCGTCTTCGGTTTGATCGCAGATTGCCACCTTGAATCCCTTGCGGATCAGCTTCGAAATGTACCCCTCGGCGGCGTGATACGGGACCCCGCACATCGGAATCGCTGTTCCTTTTTCCTTATTGCGCGAGGTCAGGGTAATCTGAAGCTCGCGCGCAGCCAGTACGGCATCGTCAAAAAAAAGCTCGTAAAAGTCCCCGAGACGAAAAAACAGGAGGGCCGTAGGGTGATCTTTCTTGATGGCAGCATATTGCCGCATCAACGGCGTGGAGGGTTCGTTCATTTGGGGAGATTGGGCGGATTATAACAAACCAAACTCCTGATCCCGGCGGTGAAAAACCACAAGAAGCGAACTTTGTGACGTATTAAGGGAAAGATTTCAGCTTCTCCCCAATATATTTTTGCGAACGTGACTTAATACCTCGGTTATTGCTAGATTCCGCTCCGCGTCTTGGGTATTCTCACCACAATGGCCACGGTTGCACTCACGGAGTTGTTGGGCACGCCGGTCTACGGACCGGGCGGAGCCCATTGCGGACGAGTGCGCGAACTGGCGCTTTCGCCGCACGACGACCGCTCGCATGTCGCCATGCTGATTGTCCGTACCAAGGGCGGCGATAGGGTTTTGCCATTTTCTTCCGTAGGCAGCATCAATGGCGGAATCTACGCCACGACTACCGACGCCGCCTGGGCCAAAGTCGACGGATCCGAAGGCCTTTTCTTGTTGGAGCGGGACCTGCTCGATCAGCAAATCATTGACGTACACGGGCGCAAGGTCGTCCGCGTCAATGATGTGGACCTGCAGCCGGAGACCACCAACAACCGGCCGGGTTTGCGGGTTACGTCGGTCGATGTTGGGGTAAAAGGTGCGATTCGCCGTCTGCTGAAGGGTGTTGTACCCATGATTGCGTTGCGAACTCTGCTGGTGCAAATACCGCCGCGAACCATTCCCTGGGACTTCGTCGACCTCATCGAAACTGATCCGGCGCGACGAGTGAAGCTGAAGATTTCTCACGATCGTTTGGCGAAACTACACCCCGCCGATATCGCCGACATCGTTGAGAACCTCACTCCCGACGAACGCGAAGCAGTATTTGAAACCTTGGACGAAGAGACTGCGGCTGGCGCTCTCGAAGAAGTCGAGCCCAAGGTGCAAAAAGCTATCGTAGAGTCGCTCGACTCGGAACGCGCGGCTGAAATTGTCGAGGAGATGAATCCCGACGCCGCGGCTGACCTGCTGAACGACTTGCCGGAAGAGCGTACCTCTCAAATTCTGCAAGAGATGGAGCCGGAAGAACGCAAGGAGATGGTCGAGCTTCTTGAGTTCGGCGAAAACACCGCCGCTGGACGAATGAATACGGAGTATCTAGCCCTGAACCTCAATTCGACGGTGAAAGATGCGGTCAATGCGCTGCGTAACTTTGAGGGCGGGGTGGAGACCGTTAGCACCATCTACCTGGTGGATTCCCACGGCACTCTAGCTGGGGCAGTTCCGTTGTCCAAATTAGTGCTGGCTGATTCTGACGACGTCTTGCTCACGCTGACCCAAGAGCCGCTGATCTCATGTGAGGCCGGGGCCGGGGAGCAGGAAGTTGCAGAGTTATTCGATAAGTACAATCTGGTGACGCTTCCCGTAGTCGATGAAGACAAGAAATTAACCGGCGTCATCACGTCCGACGACGTAATCAGTTTGTTGCGAGCAAAGTTGTAAGACGCCGACAACATTTCCTGTCCATAAACGAGAAGTCCATTTATCCTGAGCAATCCTGCAACACGCTCAGAACATTTAGGTACGCCCATGCGAAGCCGGTTCCTCAGAAGCTGGAAAACCCGCATCCTGATTTTCTTCGCCGTTGTTGGACCCGGCTTCATCACCGCCAACGTCGACAACGATGCAGGCGGAATCTTTACCTATTCGGCGGCGGGCGCGCAATTTGGGCACCTGCTTCTCTGGACGATGCTGCCCATCACGATTGCACTGATTGTGGTGCAGGAGATGTCCGCTCGCATGGGTGCGGTCACCGGCAAAGGGCTCAGTGATCTGATTCGTGAAGAATTCGGCTTCCGGATCACGTTTTTGATGATGCTAGGCATTCTTATCGTGAACTTCGGCAACGTAGTAACCGAATTTGCCGGTATTGCGAGCAGCCTGGAGTTATTTGGGTTCTCCAAGTACAAGACCGTGCCAATTTGTGCCCTGATCGTCTGGCTCATTATTGTGAAGGGCCAATACAAGACGGTTGAAAAGATCTTTCTGGTAGCCTCTTTCTTCTACATCACTTACATCGTTGCTGGGGTTTTGGCGAAACCGGCGTGGGTGGATGCTTTAATCGCCACAGCAAAGCCGCCTGCGCTTAACCAATTCCGCAACACGCCCTACCTCTACATGGTGATTGGATTGGTGGGAACCACGATCGCGCCCTGGATGCAGTTCTACCTGCAGGCCTCGATTGTGGAGAAAGGTGTGAGCCGCCGCCAGTACAAGACTTCGCGACTGGACGTGATCGCCGGTTGTATTTTTACCGACGTTGTGGCGTGGTTCATCATCGTGGCCTGTGCGGCCACTCTTTATGTCCACGGTCATCACGATATTCGCGATGCCGCCGACGCTGCTCAGGCTTTGCGCCCGCTAGCCGGGCAATACGCCTATATCTTGTTCGCCATGGGCCTATTTAATGCGTCCTTATTTGCGGCATCCATCCTTCCTTTGTCGACGGCCTATACAGTATGCGAGGGCTTGGGTTTTGAGTCGGGCGTCGACAAGAAGTTTGGCGAAGCCCCTGTCTTCTATTGGCTGTATACCATCCTGATTGTGGCCGGCGCTGGTGTCATCCTGACCCCCAACCTGCCGCTCATCAAGATTTCCATCCTCTCCCAGGTCGTCAATGGGGCTGTTCTCCCCTTTGTGCTGATTTTCATGCTCTTGCTGGTAAATCGGAAGGAATTAATGGGAGAGTACGTGAACTCGCGAGCGTTTAACGTGATTGCCTGGGCCACTACCGTCATTATGATCGCTCTGACCTTGGGGTGGTTTTGGACCTTGCGTGCCGCTAAAGCCCTTTAGCAGCTTCCATGAGCCCCCAGGCCGCTTACCGAAGTGCATGGCCGCAGGGTTAATGAACCAATCCTACCTTCTGAAAAGCCTTGTTTTACGCGGAATCCGCGTATCTTCCTCTGCTTGATGGCGTTAACCGGGTGTTCCAAGTACTAAAGTTACTTTTGCCATAAGCCATCTGCGTTGACAATTTGTGTCAACGCGAAAGGCATCGCAGTATTTCCCTCAAATATGCCTGCCTCTTCGCGCTGGGTAGCGGTTCAACACTATCTCTCTGTCAAACGGATAAGGAGTTCGAAGTATGTCTCAACGGCTGGGTGACCTTCTCGTCAAAGAGAAGATCATTACCCCAGAGCAGTTGGATAAGGCGACGAAAGTCCAGAAAGAGGCTAATTGCCGTCTGGGCTCCGCCTTGGTCAAGCTAGGCTTCCTGTCTGACGAAGACGTCACCAATTTCCTCTCTCGTCAGTACGGCGTTCCTGCCATCAATCTTTCGTATTTTGAAATCGATCCTTCCGTTGTAAAGCTCATCCCGTTTGAAACCGCGAAACGTTATCAGATTCTGCCGCTGAGCCGCGTAGGAGCTTCGCTGACCATCGCGATGGTAGATCCGACCAATGTTTTCGCCATGGACGATATCAAGTTCATGACTGGCTTCAACATTGAGCCGGTCGTCGCCTCAGAGAGTTCGATTCAACAGGGGATAGACAAGGCCTACGGAACCACCCAGCAGGACGATCTCGAGCAGGTAATGCAGTCGATGACCGAGGCCGGTGAGGCCGACGTCGAACTACAGGCTGAGCAGGAAGAACTCGGTCTCACGGAATTGGAGAAAGCGGCTGACGAGGCTCCAATCGTCAAGCTGGTTAATCTTGTCCTGACCGATGCGGTAAAGCGGGGCGCCAGCGATATCCACCTCGAGCCTTATGAAAAAGAGTTCCGCGTCCGCTTCCGGATTGACGGTGTTCTGCAGAGCATCATGTCGCCGCCGCTGAAACTGAAAGACGCCATCACTTCGCGCGTCAAGATCATGGCCAAGCTTGATATCAGTGAAAAACGGCTGCCACAAGACGGCCGCATCATGCTCAAGATGCAACTTGCGGGCCGCAAAAAGCAGCTCGACTTCCGTGTCAGCACGCTGCCCACCTTGTGGGGCGAAAAGATTGTCATGCGTTTGCTCGACAAGGAAAATCTTCGCCTCGATATGACCAAGCTCGGTTTTGAACCCGAATCGCTGGTTAAGTTCGAGAAAGCATTCTTAAGCCTTATGGCATGGTGCTCGTCACCGGCCCTACAGGATCGGGCAAGACCAATACGCTTTATTCCTCGATTGCCCGGCTAAATACTCCTGACACCAACATCATGACCGCCGAGGATCCGGTTGAGTTCCAGTTGCAAGGTGTGAACCAGGTACAGATGAAGGAGCAGATTGGCCTGAATTTCGCCGCCGCCCTACGCGCCTTCCTCCGGCAGGACCCCAACATCATCCTGGTCGGTGAAATTCGAGACTTTGAAACCGCCGAAATTGCTATCAAAGCCGCCTTGACGGGACACCTTGTGCTTTCGACCTTGCACACCAACGGTGCCCCCGAAACCATCACCCGGCTCATGAATATGGGTATCGAGCCCTTTCTGGTTGCGACTTCGGTTCACCTGATTTGCGCCCAGAGACTGGTCCGTCGCGTCTGCAAGGACTGCACTGAGCCAGTGGACGTTCCCTGTCAGACTCTGATCGAGGAAGGCTATTCCGCGGCAGAAGCCAAGACGGTGAAGATCCACAAGGGCAAGGGCTGTTCTGTTTGCAACAACACCGGCTACAAGGGACGCGTCGGATTGTATGAAGTCATGGAAGTAGACGATGAGGTCCGCGAGCTGGTCTTGGTGGGCGCATCGGCAGTTGAGTTGAAGAAGAAGGCGATCGAGCGGGGAATGATCACACTGCGCCGCAGTGGACTCATTAAAGCGGCACAAGGCATGACCACGCTGGAAGAAATTGCTCGCGAAACCATTCACTAGAGTTGGAGAAGGGATAGGTAAAGAACTATGTCGCTCTCTTTAAGCGATCTGTTGAAACGAATGCTGGAGATGTCAGGCAGCGATTTGCACATAACCACGAATTCACCGCCGCAAATCCGAGTGCACGGGCATTTGGTGCCGCTGGATTTGCCGCAGCTCACGCCGGCAGAAACCAAGCAGCTTGCCTATAGCGTTATGACTGACGCCCAGAAGCACCGCTTCGAGGAGACATTGGAACTCGATTTTTCCTTCGGACTTAAGGGATTGGCACGTTTCCGCGCCAACGTCTTCAATCAGCGCGGTGCAACTGCTTGCGTCTTGCGTTTGATTCCCTTTGAGATCAAATCATTCAATCAATTGGGATTGCCGACGGTCGTGAGCAAGCTGTGCGATAAGCCGCGCGGGTTGGTCCTGGTCACTGGGCCTACTGGCTCCGGTAAGTCGACGACCCTCGCCGCCATGATCGACAAGATCAACAGCGAGCGCCACGATCACATCCTAACCATCGAGGACCCGATCGAATTTGTCCACATGAACAAGAATTGTGTGGTCAACCAGCGCGAACTCCACGCCGACACCAAAAGCTTCACCGACGCTCTTCGCGCTGCCCTCCGTGAAGATCCCGACGTGGTGCTGATCGGTGAAATGCGCGACTTGGAAACCATCGAATCCGCGTTACGTATTGCCGAAACCGGTCACTTGACCTTCGGCACCTTGCATACAAACTCGGCAATTTCAACCATCAACCGCATCATCGACGTCTTCCCGGCCCACCAGCAGCCACAGATTCGGGCCCAACTGTCGCTGGTGCTCGAAGGCATTCTTTGCCAGACGCTTTTGCCAAAGACCGATGGCAAGGGCCGCGCCATGATCATGGAAGTATTGGTTCCGAACGCCGCCGTGCGAAACCTGATTCGCGAAGACAAGATTCACCAGATTTATTCGTCGATGCAGACCGGACAGGACAAGTTCGGCATGCAGACCTTTAACCAGTCACTGGCGACAACTACTTGCAGAAGAACATCACGTTGGAACTTGCGCTGGCCAGATCAAGCAACCCGGATGAATTGCAGGAAATGATCAACCGGGGCGCGAGCTCTTGAACCAGTCGGCGCAGCCCGCTACCACCATGGCCAGGGGCGCAACTCCGGGAAAGCGGTAGTGAAAGAGCAGGTTCGACTTGTCTCAGTGAGCTTAAGGACGCGAAGCCTAGTTGGAATTCGGTGGAAGCAAGTAGTAGCGAGGAGAGATTTACATGCCAGTATTTACATTTTCAGGAAAAAACGCATCCGGAGAAAAAGTCACCGGCGAACGGACCGCGGCCAACAAGGCAGTTGGTCGTCACTCAACTGCAACGGGAGCGGATTACGCCCGGGCTCGGTTCGGCAAAAAGGCAAGGAGTTCGCTCATGCCCACGTTCGGATCCTCCAAGGTCAAAACCAAAGAGATCGCGGTTTTCTTCCGTCAGTTCTCGGTCATGATCGATGCCGGCCTGCCGCTGGTGCAATGCCTTGAGATTCTTGCCGCCAACCAGGAAAACCCAACCTTTCAGAAATCATTGACGGCTGTTCGGCAGACGGTGGAAGGTGGCGCTACGCTGGCCAATGCCATGCGCCAGCAGCCGAATGTCTTCGATGACCTCACCACCAACATGATTGAGGCCGGCGAAACCGGCGGTATTCTGGACATCATCTTGCAGCGTCTTGCCATCTACGTAGAAAAGGCGGTCAAGCTGCGTGCCGCTGTCAAATCGGCTTTGATCTATCCGGTTTCGGTGGTGAGCCTGGCAGTCATCATTGTCGCTGCCCTGTTGAAGTAGGTGGTGCCCATTTTCTCGAATTTGTTCGTTGGTCTGGGCGTAACCCTGCCGCTTGCCTACAAAGATCGTCATGGGCTTCAGCGATTTCGTCGCTCAGTTTTGGTGGTTCTTTTTTGTCGGTATCGCTGTGGTGTTCTTTGGTGTTCGCCAGATCCGAAAGATCCGAAGGGACGCTACTACTTCGACAAGATGCTGCTGCACATGCCTATTCTGGGGATGCTTCTGCAGAAAAATCGCGGTCGCCCGCTTTACTCGGACTCTCGGCACCTTGATCACATCGGGTGTGCCGATTCTCGAAGGCTTGAGCATTACTGCCAGGACTTCCGGCAACGCAGTGCTTGAGGAAGCCTTGATGAAAGTGCGCAAAGCGATTGAAGAAGGTCGCACCATTGTCGATCCTTTAAGAGAGTCGCGGCGTGTTTCCCAACATGGTGACGCAGATGATCGGCGTGGGTGAAGCTACTGGCGCGATGGATGCCATGTTGCAGAAAATCGCCGACTTCTACGAGGACGAAGTCGATGCCGCCACCAAGGACATGTTGGCCCTGTTGGAGCCGGTAATTATCGGCATATTGGGCGTCAGCATCGGCGGTATCGTGATCTCGCTTTACATGCCGCTGTTCTCGATGATCTCCAAACTGGCTGGATAAGTACGCTGGAACAATGAGCCGGGTCGCGGTCATGCGGCCCGCTCTCGTAGCCGTTCCCCTGGTCAATGCTCGACCACGGAATCGAGAGTAGAAATGCAATCCATGTTCGATGAAAGGCTTTGGCTGGCGTGGCTGGTCAAAGTCAGAATCATCATCCTGACATTCCTGCTGGGGATTGAGCTGGCAATTGCCCGATTCACCCCCACGCCTTTGCCGTTGACGCTGTTCATCAGCACCATTGTGCTGTGGTACGGTATATCCGCCTTCTATCTTCTTCTGCTCTCTTTTTGGGAAGAGCACCGCTTGCAGTCGTTCCTACAGGTCATCACCGACCTGGCCCTCATCACCCTGGTGGTCTACGCCACCGGAGGCGTAGACAGCTCACTGAATTTTCTCTACCCGCTGGTTATCATTGTCGCCGCAATTTTGCTGCCGCCGTTGTGGACCTACCTCATGGCCGCTTTGGCCTTCATCCTGTACGGCACGGTTCTTGAGCTTACCTATTTCGAATACATTCCCTCGTATTCCATCAGCCATCCAGAGCCCCGGATGCTGCAGGCAATCATTGTTGTGAATTTGTGCGCGTACCTTGCGGTCGCATATCTGGCAAGCTTATTGGCGGCAAAGTTACGGCAAGTGAATGTCCGCCTGAAGCACACCAGCGGTGCGCTGGAGAATCTCCAGGCGTTACACGAGAACATCATTCAGTCGATCAGTGGCGGAATCATTACCACCGGTCTGGACGGCCACATCACCCTGGCCAACACCGCTGCGCAACTCGTCCTCGGTCAGTCGGAACGTGACCTATGGGGAAAGCCGGTCGCGGGCCTCTTTCTGGATCCGTTGCCGGATGTCAGTTCTGACCGCACCCATGGCGAAGTAAGATTCGTTGCCGCGAATAATTTCAACAAGACCATTCGCGTACGAGTATCAGCGCTGACGGTTCCCGAGCGCGGTGCTCTTGGGTACGTATACGCATTCGATGACCTGACCGAAATCCGCCGCTTGGAGCGCGAAGTACGAATGCAGGACCGGCTTGCAGCTGTGGGACGATTGGCCGCCGCCATCGCGCATGAAATCCGGAATCCCCTGACTTCCATTGCGGGGTCGGCAAGCATGCTCTCAGGCATAGCAGATCTGAACGAAGAGCACCGTCAGTTGCTGCAAATTGTGATTCGAGAATCGGCGCGCTTGAACGCGATCATCACCGACTTCCTTTCTTACTCTCGCAATCGAAAATATGAGATGACGGCGGTCGACGTCTTGCCTCTGTTGGAAGACACGCTCACGCTGCTGGAACAGCGGCTAATAGCTGAGAAGACCGGAATCAAGATCGAACGCCGCTATGCCTTTTCCGAAATCATGGTTTTTGCCGACGGCGACAAGATCAAACAGGTGTTCTGGAACTTCTGTGAAAACGCCGTTCGCGCCATGAAGCAGGGCGGCACCTTGCGAGTCTCCGTGAATGAGGTGGGCGAGGACTGGCAGATAGCTTTCGCCGATACAGGTCCCGGCATCAGTCCGCAGATTGTCGAGAAGATATTCGAGCCATTTCAGTCTCAATTCGAAGGGGGAACGGGCCTCGGACTCGCCATCGTCTATCAGATCGTGCAGGCACATGACGGAAAGGTTTGGGTTCGCTCAAAGCTAGGAGAGGGAAGTGAATTTGTTCTGCGGTTACGTCGTTTTGTTGCCCGGCAAAGATTACCCCTATCTCATCCGCCCCAGGTCTCAAACAATCTGCGGCAGTAGGCGGTGGCCGTGGGTAACATTCTCATCTGCGACGACGAGCGCTCCATTTGCGAAATGCTGGATATCGCTTTGCGGCGCGAGGGTCATAAGGTCGAGACGGTAAATTCCGGTGAAGCCGCCATGCGCAAGCTGGACAGCGCAATTTTTGACGTGGTCGTCACCGACATCAAGATGCCAAACATCGGCGGCATCGAGGTTTTGCGCTACGCCCATCAAGTCTCGCCGGATTCAGCCGTAATCCTGATTACTGCCGTCGATGACTATGAGGCTGCGGTGCAAGCTGTGAAAGCGGGTGGCGCGACTGATTACATTCGCAAGACACCTGCGTTGCTCGATGAGATTAAGCTGGCAATAAATCGTGCTCTGGAGAAAGTAGCCCTCAGCCGGCAGAACTTCGCCTTCAAACGCGATGCGGCGACCCGCAATTCGCTTGACAACATCATTGGCGCGAGCCCTGCCATGAAGCAGCTTAAGCAAACTATCCGGACCGTGGCCTCGACCCAAAGTACGATCCTAATTTCCGGAGAGAGTGGTACCGGCAAGGAACTAGTCGCCCGGGCTGTGCACGTGTGTTCGGCTCGAGCTGCCGAGCCCTTCGTGTCCATCAATTGTGGTGCCTTTCCGGAAACGCTGCTGGAGAGTGAACTTTTTGGATATGTCAAAGGCGCCTTCACCGGAGCCAATCAGAATAAACGCGGCCTGTTTGAAGTGGCGCACCAAGGCACAATATTCCTGGACGAAATCAGCGAAACCAGCCTGACCATGCAGGTCAAACTTCTGCGGGTATTGCAGGAGCGCTGTGTCCGGCCGGTGGGAGGTACCAGTGAGATTGCGATTGATGTGAGGGTCATTGCCGCTACGAATCGTGATCTTGACAAGCTGGTATCGGATAACCTGTTCCGTGAGGATTTGTATTACCGGCTGAATGTAATTCCGGTGCAGGTGCCATTATTGCGCGAGCGTCGGGAGGATATTCCGCTTCTCGTGAATCATTTCTTGAAGAAATACGCGCCTGCAGCCGGCCGGAATATTTCACGCGTCAGTTCTTCGTCGCTTGAAGCGCTGTGTGGTTACGAGTGGCCCGGCAACGTTCGCCAGCTCGAGAACACTGTGGAGCGGGCTGTTGCGCTTGAGACCGGGGAGGAGCTTCGAGTGGAACTCCCCGTAGAACGCGCCAAAACCCGTGCTGCGGCGGCTGGTGCAGGAATGCCCACGGTAAGCCTTGCTGGGGGTTCTCTGCCCCATGACCTCGATATGGAGAAATACATTGCCAACATCGAGCGCTCGCTATTGCAGTCCGCGTTGGCGCAGTCCAATGGAGTGCAGACCCGGGCGGCTGACGTTCTCAAGATTTCTTACCGTTCATTCCGGCATTTGATGAAGAAGTACGACCTCTAGAGAATTGCAAAGCCACCACGCTATACTCGGGTTATGCGCAACATGCTGCGATTTCTTTGGAATGCGACTCGCGGGCATCGCTTGACCCCCTGGCGAAGCCCTTATCTTCTATGGCGGGTCGAGACCTACTGCGGCGTAAAGATGCAGCAGATTGGTTTCTTGGAGTTTTGGGAGTTTATGTGGCGTGAGCGCAGTAATCTTTGGCGATTTTTGAAATGGACGGGTCAGATTGAGCGCTACGTGACTCCGAAGGCCAAGCCGTCGCGCTAACTCTCACCATCACACAAAATGAGAGTCAATTCCGCACCTTTGCCCACCCCCAGAATTTCCGCGGCCGACGCTTGATTCGACGCGATTTCCAGATAACCCATGCTCCCTGCGATGGCGAACAAATCGCCAGGCGCGCCTTCTGCATAGGAGGCCCTCCGCCTGTGTGATCTCCCGGCCAGCAATGCAAATGCAGAACGACGCTGGCTCAGCCTGAAACAGTTGAGGAATATCCTGTGGCGAGATGTTGGTGATCAAGTTTCCAAAGCGATCTACCTTCAGCACAATACCAGACCAGGTGTTTTCTCCTGATGATGTTGGCTGAGGCAGATTGAAACGAACATAGTCGTTGATACCCGGGCCAAGTTTGCTGACGTCAATTCCTTTGGCCAAATAGGCAGCCACCGGAGCAAAAATATCACGGGCATGAAAGGTGTTGCTCAATGGTTGGGCGAAGTAATGCCCGGCCGTGATGTGACGAACCTGAATTCCAGTCTCTTCCCCGTACACGCTGGAAAGCACGCCATTGTCCGGGGCGACGAAGTGATGGGTTTCAGTACTGGCGATGATAGGGCGTCTCGCGCCACCCACGCCAGGGTCAACCACCACTAAATGAATGGTACGGTTGGGAAAATATTTGTATGCCTGAGCGATGGTCAGGGTCCCATCAAGAATGTCGAATGGTTGTATGGTGTGGCAGATATCCACGATCTCAGCATCGGGCACGATGCCGAGAATGACGCCCTTCAGCGTTCCCACAAAATGATCCTGCAGGCCAAAATCGGTGGTTAGAGTGATGATGGGCCGGTGCGCCACGCGGAGCCTCGCTGGTCAGTTTAGCTCAGCAGGAAAGGTCCATGTGGGCGGGAGAAGCAGCCGTCCCGCACCACGAATCCAAAGTCTCAAAGAATCTCTATGCTCCCCGAACCTGTCCTTACCTGAACCGGCACCCCGCCGTTACGTACTTTTCCACGAACCTCTTTGCGCCCGATCGTTCCTTGCACGGTGATGGGATGGCTGACGTTGACCGAGCCAGAACTGGTCTGTGCGTCCAGATCAAAAGCTGCCTCAGAAGGGAACCGGAGCTGCACGGTTCCAGAACCAGTGTGCACGTTCCAGGTCCCGGTTGGATCACCATCGGCATTGATGCCGCCGCTGCCGGTCTGCGCGTCAAGCGATCCCTTAACGCCTTTCAACTCAATGTCTCCGGAACCGGTTTGTACCCTCACAGCGCCTGGTGCGGTCTGCTCCAGACGGATGCCACCGCTTCCTGTGTTAGCTTCGAGGCCGCCCGCAATGCCGGTAGCGCGGATGTCCCCACTCCCTGCCCTGGCCCGAAGGTTACCCTGCACATGATCGGCCTCGATCCCCCCGGAGCCAGTCGAAACCCGAACCGTGCTGCCAATATTTCTTACTTTGATATCTCCCGACCCGGCCTCGACGTCGAGCGTACCCTGGGTTCCATCGATGACCTGGCTCCCTGACCCGGATTTGGAACGCACCCGAGCGTCCGCAGGGACGGTAACGCGGAAACTGATCGACACATGCCGCCGCAGCTCCGGATCTTCAATATGCCCCACTCGAATGTCGTTGCCGCTTTGCTGTATGGGGGGATTTGCCTCAAGCCGCTTGATTTTCTCATCATCGGCGGGCCTTCCAAACCAACCGTTATAGACGCGGATCCGGCCCACTACATTTACTTCGTTGGATGGTCCCGTGCGTATCTCAATGTCTCCCGAACCCGTCTCTACATCCAGATTGACCGGGCCGGAAACCTTGAGGGTCTTTTCGAACGATCCTTCCCGGGCAGCGAAAGCAGGATCTGAGGACAACGCTCCCGCCACGAGCAGTCCGAGAATCACTCCTCGCATATGCAGAGTACGCATGCTGCCTCCGTCGCTATTGGATGTGAACGTCGCCTGAACCGGTATGAAGAGTCAACCGCGGTCCGCCCGAACCCACTGTGCCCCGCACGTTCTTCTGCGCATGTTCGAGATTGCCCTGGATTGTCATGGTGATCGGACGATCTACCACCACCGTCCCCGAACTGGTTGTCGCCTGAAGTTCAAATCCAGCCTGATTTGGTAGCCTGATCTGGACGTCGCCCGAGCCAGTTCGAAGATCCCACGCGCCTGTCATGGCACCATCGGCAGTTACATCGCCACTGCCGGTCTGAACCTCAAGGGCGGCATTCACATCGCGGATCTCGATGTCCCCTGAGCCGGTCTGTACTCTCGCATCGCCGCCACTAATTTTCGTCAGATGAATATTCCCGCTACCCGCCTCGGCTTGAAGCCGGCCGTTCAATTCCTCAGCCTCTACATCACCAGAACCCGTGCGCATTTGGACGTTGGCTTTGATGTCGCGCAGCCGGACATCGCCCGAACCGGTGCTGATGTCTACTGGGCGCTCGATACCCTCAATCACCTGGTCGCCCGATCCGCTCTTGGTCGCAACCGTCGTCTCCGCCGGAACCGTAATGTCGTAGCTGATGGAAATATTCTTGAGCTCAACGTAATCAGCTCGAATGCTGTTCCCAGTCTGGTGCACTGGAGGATTCTGCTCCAGATTCCTGACTTCAGCCTCGCGGTCGCCCTCCATCCACCGATTGCCAACGTAGATCTTTCCCTTGACAATCACCGTGCCCGACGAACCCTTGTGCACGCTGATGTCGCCCGAATGGGTAAACACTTGCAAATCTACCGGAGCGTTCACTTGGTAGGTCTTCTCGAATGAACCTCGTGGCGTCTCGGCAGCGCACAAGGCGCCGCCGATCACTAACAACGAGAAAACCGCACTGCATCGTGATCGCAAAGTTTGCATAAGAAGCTCTCCCCGAATCAAAGCTCTACTGCAGTACGACTTGGTCTCCCTCTTTCAGGCCCCCGAGCAACTCAGTCTTGGCTCCATTCGAGATACCGATGTTGACCGCCAGCTTCTTTTTGCCATCCTTGGCACTGGGATCAGGAATCTCAACCGATGCCTTCTTGTCCTTGTCGTAAATCAGGGCGCCTTCAGGAATCTGCAGGACGTTCTTGTGCTCTTCCAGAATGATTTCCGCGTTGGCGGTCATCTCGGCCTTAAGCTCGCCACCCGGATTGTTGATCGACACCCGAACTTCGAAGGTAGTGACGTTGTCTTTCTCCACACCCATGGGAGAGATCTTTGTCACCTTCCCGTTGAAGGTCTTGTCTTTAAACGACTCAACCTTAATGCGCGCCGGTTGCCCGAGGTAGACTTTGCCGATGTCGCTCTCATCCACCTTGCCCTTGACGTAGACTTCGCTGGTATCGCCTAGAGTCATGACCAAGGTGGCAGAAGAACCCAATACCAGGATCGAACTGACGGCATCGCCCATCTCCACGTCGCGGGAAAGCACAACACCGTCCAGCGGCGACTCAATGTCGGTATAGCTTAACTGTTCTTCGAGCTGCGCAAGGTTTGCCTTGTCCTGACCAAGCTGACCTTGCGCTTGCGCCACTTTAGCCTTCAATACAAGCAGTTGCGCCTTGGAGACGTTCTGCTTGTTGAGTGCCATTTCGTAATTCTTCTGTGCGTCTTCCAGAGCCGAGGTCGAAACCACTCCCGCTTTCTCCATCCCAACCGCGCGTTCGTAGGCACGTTTCAGCAAGGGAACATCCGGACCCTCGGCATCAACCTTGGCCCGCTCATAGTCGGCTTCTGCACCCTTCAGGCTTGCCTCGGCAGCTTCCAGCGCAGCGCGGGACTGTTCCACCTGCGCCTGAATTTCGTCCTTGTCGAGCTGTGCCAGCAGTTGGCCCTTTTTCACCCGGTCGCCAGCATCGATTAGAAGCTTCTTCACAATGCCGCTGGCCTTGGACTTCACCTCAACCTTGATGATGGGCTCTACCTTCCCCGTCGCGACTACGCTCTTGGCCAAGTCGCCCTTTTCGACCTTCGCCAATTTTGACGGGTCGATCTTGGTGCCGCCGCGCGAAGCTGCGTAAACGCCGCCCGCGATGAGCAGAACCAGAGCCAACCCGATACCGCCGTAAATTAAGCCCTTGCGACGCTTTTTCCTGCCATTGCCGTTCACTTAAGTCCTCCTACAGCTTCTGAATTCGTTCTGCTACCGATGATAGTTACGAAGATGAATCGCCATTAGTTCCTGGGATTTGGGGCGAAGCCTGTAAGCCGACGTTTCTTTAGACCTTGCAAAGCCGGAAATGGAAGCAGGGAGCCTTGAACGTGATGCAAAACAGCCAACCGGGCTAGAGGAATGCCTTCCAGGGTAGGCTCTATTGTATAACGTTCGGACGCCGCTTAACGCTTTGGAATGTTAGAATTAGCTAGTCGATGCTCTCCTACGTGCTGCTCCGGGTTTTCCTTATCCTGCTCCTGGTAGCGGCTAACGCTTTCTTCGCAGCGGCCGAGTTTTCGCTCGTCAGTATTCGGGATACCCGCATCCAGCAGTTGATCGAAGCCCGCCGCATCGGCGCCCGCATCGTTCAAAGACTTCATCGCAACCTCGATGAGGTGGTGAACGGCGTCCAGCTTGGCGTCACAATCGTCAGCCTTACCTTGGGCTGGGTGGGCGAGCCCATTGTGGCCCACCTGGTCGAGGGCATGGGCTTTATCAACAAGGTTCCTCACGCCATGGTTTACGCCCATGGGATAGCAATCACTTTGGCATTTACGCTAATCACCTGCCTGCACGTAATCCTCGGAGAACTGGTTCCGAAGACGCTCGCCTTGCAGCGCTCCGAGCAAGTTGCCTTGGCGGTAGCAGGCCCCATGGATGTATTTCTGACGATTGCCCGGCCGTTCCTTTACTTAATGAGCCGGGCCGCGGGAACTGTTCTTCGGGTTTTTGGCTCTCGCGAAACCAAGCATGGCGCCATCCATTCTCCGGACGAGCTGAAGCTCATCGTGACCGCCAGCCGCCAGTTTGGACAGATTCCTCCCATGCAGGAGGAAATGATTCATAAAGCGATCGAGTTGGAGAACATCACGGTTCGCGAAGTCATGGTCGCCCGTCCCGACATCTTTTCCTTGCCGGGAAATTTGACCTTTGACGATGCTCTGGGCCGCTTGGTCGAAGAACAGCATTCCAGGGTTCCGGTCTACGATCCGCAGCGTGGTCCCGAACACATCATTGGCATCCTTTATGCCAAGGACCTGATGCGATGGATGCGCCTTCGAGTCACGACCAGTCCGATCCAGCCGGTTTCAGGCCGGGTGGGAACCATGAAGATTAGCCAGATCATGCGCGATGTGATGGTGGTACCGGAAACCAAGATCCTTACCGAGCTGCTGGAAGAATTCAAAGAGCGCAAGCGCCATCTGGCCGTAGTTGTAGACGAATTCGGTTCCACCGCCGGCCTCATCACTGCCGAAGACATCCTGGAGCAGATCGTGGGTGAGATCGAAGATGAGTTTGACGTTACGCCGGCCGATGCCGATGTCCTCGAAGACGACAGGGTCATGGTTCTCGACGGATCGGAAGGTATTCGCGATTTGGATAGCCAATATCAGATTCAGGTCCCACGCGAAGCCGGATTCGAAACCTTGGCTGGGTTCGTGCTTTCTCAATTGCAGCGCATCCCTCAGGTCGGCGACACCTTTGAATATGAGAACCATCGCTTCACTATTTCCGAAATGGAAGGTCGTCGCGTCGCCAAAGTAAAAATTGAAAGGCTCCAGCCTGAGCCCTCCGCCAAAACCGGAGACTAAGAACCAGAGCTGAGAATTAAGAACTAAATTTCCATCCCCTGCGGAATCATCCACGCAGGCGCGGTAAACGTTACAATCGCACCAATGTTCCGCTACCTAGCCGTGCGCGTCGTCTACACCCTGCCCGTGATCTGGCTGGTAGTCTCCTTGGTGTTTCTTTTGATCCACCTGGTGCCTGGCGATCCCATCCTTCAAATGCTGGGAGAAGGCGCGCCGGCTGCCGACCTGCAAGCCGCGCGGCATGCTTACGGCCTCGATCTTCCTCTAGGACGTCAGTATCTCAACTATTGGAAGGGAGTAGTCCATGGCGATCTGGGTCCATCGGTGCGCTTCAACCAAAGTGTGAGCAGCCTGGTAGCGCAACGATATCCCTACACGGTGGAATTGACCATCTCCGCTTTGGTCGTCGCCCTGCTGCTTTCGATTCCCGCCGGCGTCCGCTCCGCCCGCCGCCGCAACCGCTGGGATGATCGGGCCATCAGCGTGGTTAGTCTGTTTGGGCTGTCGTTCCCAAACTTTGCCCTGGGCCCGATTCTTATTTTATTTTTCGCGATTCGCTTGGGACTGTTGCCAGTGTCGGGATCAGGAAGCCTCACGCATTTTGTATTGCCAGCGATCACCATGGGGGGAGCCTTGGCGGCCATCCTGACTCGAATGATACGCACTTCCATGCTAGAGGAGCTCAGCCAGGATTATGTCCGCACCGCCCGCGCCAAAGGGCTGTCTGAAACCGAGGTTGTCTATCGCCACGCATTGCGCAATGCAATGCTTCCCGTGCTGACCGTCGTAGGATTGCAATTCGGAGCGTTACTGGCAGGAGCAATTGTCACTGAGACAATTTTTTCCGGCCCCGGCATTGGACGCCTTACGGTCCAGGCCATCGGAAACCGAGACTATTTTCTGGTGCAGGGCTGCATTCTTGCTATTGGACTGACTTACTTGGCGGTGAATTTTCTGACCGACTTTTTATATTCGGTTGCGAATCCGAGGATTCGGCAATAGTCCTCATGTCCACCGTAGCCATCTCGATCCGCAGCTCTTTCAGGCATAACCCGCTTGCGGCAACGGGCGTTGTGCTGGTAATTATTTTTATCATTTTCGCGATCTTCGCTCCCTGGATTGCGCCTCAGGATCCGGCTTATATCGATCTTCCCAACCGGCTTTCGCCCCCGTCTCTGCTGCACTGGTGTGGCACCGATGAACTGGGCCGGGATATTCTCTCTCGCCTGATCTATGGTTCGCGCATTTCCATGCTGGTTGGGAGTTGCGTGGTTGCGGGTTCGCTTGGCCTCGGACTGATCATGGGCTCGATCGCCGGATACTACGGAGGCAAGATTGATCGCTTCTTCAACGTTGTAGTGATGAATGCGTTTTTGTCGTTTCCGGGGATCCTTCTGGCGATAGCGTTCGTTGCTTTCCGCGGTCCCGGAATCTTCAACCTGGTACTGGCGCTTTCACTGGGAGGTTGGGTCGGTTACGCCCGCCTGGTGCGTGCTCAGGCACTGGCGGCTCGCGAGAAAGAATTTGTGGAAGCAGCCAAGGCCCTGGGGGCCAGCGATCTGCGGGTAATCGTGCGCCACATTCTCCCCAACATCATTCAACCGGTCATCGTACAAGCAGCAATCGGGATGGCAGGAGCCATCCTCGCGGAAGCCACGATGAGCTTCCTTGGGCTGGGGGTTCCGCCGCCTACCGCCAGCTGGGGCGCCATGCTCAACGACGCCCGCTCCCATCTCTTCGACGCGCCGCATCTCGTCCTCTTTCCCGCCGCCGCTGTGATGCTGGCCGTCCTGTCATTCAACTTCATAGGCGATGCCATGCGCGATTACCTCGATCCCCGTTCCAGAATAGAAGCCGGCCTATAGGGTGGAATATCTGTAGGCCAAGGCCGATCCGCCGTCTGCCGGACTTGAGTAACAGTTACCAAAAGCCAAATTGGCGCCGTATTTCAGAGAAATAGGACAAAACTTTCCTCAGAACCTTGGGTTCCTAGTTCTGACAGCGGGAAGAAGATGATTTCCGCGTGATATTGAAAAGCGGGAGAGAGTGACAATGAAGCTTTCAACAAAATCTATTCTATTGGGCGGAGCCTTGGCGGCATTGATATTGCCGGCTGCCGCCCAGGCGCAGTCCATCCACCAACGCAAAGAAAACCAGCAAGATCGCATTGCGCAGGGCGTGAAGAGCGGCCAGTTAACACCGCGCGAGACTGCCCGTATCGAGCACAAGGAAGCCAAGCTAAATCAGGAAACCCGGCGCATGCGTGCCGCCAACGGTGGGTCCTTGACTCCCGCTGAGAAAGCCAAAGTTACTCGCCAGCAGAATCACCTTTCGCGCGACATCTACCACCAGAAGCACGACGCCCAGCACCAGTAGAAACGGGCAAACGGCGAAAAAGCCTCCGGCGAAACCGGAGGCTTTTTTATTCCGCAAAAAATTGTGATGTGGACACTGGTGTCTGGAAGGCGGCGTCCAGAATGCCAGTCAAGCCACTCGGCGCGTTCACCAACCCAACCCCTTGATTTCACGCCGAATCCATCTCTTGACATATATTACAAATAGCAATATAAATATCGCGATACGAAATATGAAACTGGGCGAGAAAATCCGTTACCTGCGGGAAGTCGAAGGTTCGCTGCGCGGCCTCGGCCGCCCCATGACCCAGCAGGAACTGGTCCGCGCCGTTCGCAAAGAGCGAGGCAAGGCCATCAGTCAGTCGTATATTTCGCAGATCGAGAACGGGACACGCCCGCACATGACGCAGTCCTCCCGCACCCTGCTGGCGCAGTTCTTCAAGGTGCATCCAGGATTTCTGGTCGATGATCCTCCCGGTTACCACACCGACCTGGTCTCCGATCTACGCACCACGGAAGGGAAGCTCGACGTATGGCTGTTGCAGGGAGCCGAGCGCTTCGCCAGCGACCCGGAAGTCAGCCAGGCATTGCTTTGTGCTGCCCGTGACCAGGATACCCGGCGCTGTTTCCTGCTATTGGGCGAGATTCTAAAAACGCCCGGATTGGCCGAGCGCTTATTTGAGGCGTTGCGGCCTCAAGCGGTAGAAGCGGATAGGGGGCAGCCATGACCTGGGCAGATTTCTATCTCATTTGTTTTGCGTTGGGCATTGCCTTCAGCGTGCTGTCGTTCTTACTGGGTGGCCATCACTGGCATCTGCCATTTCACATCCATTTGGACAGTGGGGTCGACCGCGGTGCGGCCCACGGATCTGGAAACTCGCATCCGAACCATCCGACTGCGTTCATGAATCCGCTGACCGTGGCGGCTTTCCTGGCTTGGTTTGGCGGTGCGGGATTCCTGCTGACCCGCTTCTCGGCGATCTGGGTGGTGACGGGATTCGGCCTGGCGGCCTTTGCAGGTCTGGTCGGCGCAAGCATCATTTTCTTGTTCATGACTAAGGTGCTGAACCATCCTGACCAATTTCTGGATCCCGCGGACTTCGAAATGACCGGCGTGCTTGGACGTATCTCTGTGCCGATCCGCGTGGGAGGTACCGGGGAGCTTATCTATTCGCAAGCTGGAACGCGTCGTTCCTGCGGCGTTCGCGCCGAGGACGGTAGCGCCATCGCCAAAGGCACGGAAGTTGTCGTCACCCGTTACGAGAAGGGAATCGCTTATGTTCGCCTGTGGAGCGAAATGGCTGGCGAGGAAAACCAGCCGCAAGAGAAGGGAAGCAGGCAATGAACCTCGCCGAAGAAGTCCACGGATCGCCACTATGGGCCATGGTGCTTGCCGTGCCGGGAATCGTGATGGTTGCGGTGGCGGTCTCCAGTTCGGTGCTGGCTTTGCGCATCTCCCTGAGTCTCGCGGCAGTGGTCATGTTCGGCGCGGTCGCTTTGGCCTGGTCGGGATTTCGCTATGTATTTACGAATTTGGGATTGGAGATTCGCACTCTCGGCTTCACCCTGCGGTCGATCCGCAGCGATGAAATCCGTGACTATCGGATCGACAAGTGGAATGTTGCCGGCGGATATGGAATACGCGGCTTGGGCGCCGATCGCGCATACGTATGGGGCAGCCGTGGTGTGCGGATCGTGACCTCGAGCGGGCAAGTATTTCTAGGCAGCAGTGATCCGCAAAAGATTATTCGTGACCTGGACCAGATTACCAACCAAAAGCATTCATTAGCTGGGCCAGTGGAATTGTAAGGAGGCGATATGTTCGACGTTTCAAGAGCAGTTGAACTTTGGATCGTTGCCGGAATAGTTGTGCTGGGCACAATGCTGCTGATGAGCATGTTGGCCAGACTCTACCGAAAGGCCGGTCCCCACGAGGCTCTAATCATCTATGGGTTCGGCGGAACGCGCGTGGTGAAGGGGCACGGTGCGATTGTTGCTCCCATGATCCAAGTGTGTCGGGAACTCTCCCTGGAGCTGATGTCGTTCGATGTGGCCCCGCAACAGGATCTCTATACCAAACAAGGCGTCGCGGTGACGGTCGAAGCGGTTGCGCAGATCAAAGTGAAGTCGGACACCGAGTCGATACTGACGGCATCCGAGCAATTCCTCACCAAAGCACCGCCGGAGCGCGAAGGCCTGATCCGCCTGGTAATGGAAGGTCATCTGCGCGGAATCATCGGGCAGTTGACAGTGGAAGAAATCGTCAAACAGCCGGAGATGGTTTCTGACCGTATGCGCTCCACCTGCGCCGAAGACATGAACAAGATGGGGCTCGAGGTGATCTCGTTCACCATCAAGGAAGTCCGCGACAAGAACGAATACATCACCAACATGGGACGGCCTGACGTGGCCCGCATCAAGCGCGACGCCGACGTGGCCGCGGCCGAAGCGGACCGAGACACCGCAATCAAACGCGCTCTGGCGCAGCGGGAATCCGCCGTCGCGAAAGCGCAAGCTGATCAAGATCGCGTGTTAGCGGAAACGTTGTCACTTGGCAAACAGGCCGAAGCCCAGCGTGACTTGGAAATAAAGAAAGCGCAATACCTGGAAGTCACCAAACGCCAGCAGGCCCAGGCCGACAAGGCTTATGACATCCAGACCAACATCATGCAGCAGCAGGTAGTGGCTGAGCAGGTGAAGGTCATGCAGATCGAGAAGGAGCAACAGGTAAAAGTTCAGGAAGCGGAAATCAATCGCCGCGAGAAAGAACTGATCGCGACCGTGTTGAAAGGCGCGGAGATCGAACGTCAGAGGATCGAGACGCTCGCCGCCGCCGAACGCCAACGCTTGATGGCCGAGGCCGAAGGGCATGCCTCCGCAATTCGTGCCCAAGGCGAGGCTGAAGCCGAAATTATCTTCAAGAAAGGCGAAGCCGAAGCCAAGGCCATGAATGTGAAAGCGGAAGCCTTCCAGGAATATAACCAGGCTGCCGTCATAGACAAGCTGTTCACCAGCATGCCCGAGGTCGTCAAGGCGCTTGCGGCTCCGCTGGCGAACGTTGACAAAATCACGGTCGTCTCCACTGGAAACGGCGCTGACGCCGGCATGAACAAGATCACCGGAGACATCACCAAAATGGCGGCTCAGGTTCCCGCGCTGTTCGAAACCCTCTCGGGTATGAGCATGACCGAACTGTTCTCGAAGGTCAGAACGTTGGGCGACAAGTCAGCGAAGCCCGACGTGCTGCCCCCGGGAACAAACGGAAAGTAAGCACATAAAGGGACGGGGCTGTGCCCCGTCTTCTTATGTCACTGCTGACGAGGAACGAGTGATTGGCCTTATCGGAGAGTCAGACAGTTTCGTAACAGAATCCGCGCCAAACGGCATTGGTGAATTCTTGTTTGAACTTCTCCTTGGATTTTTGATTGAGCTGCCGCTTGAGCTCTTGGGTTAGTCAAGTGCGGTCCGAATGGAGTGAACATGAATCGACCATCCATGCAAATCGGGCTGGGAATCGCCCTAGGCGCGGGACTAGGCGCGGCCGTTGCAGTTGCGCTGGGCAGCGGAGGCGCGTGGCTAGCTATCGGCATAGCGATCGGAGTTGTGATCGGCGCCGCCATGTCCCGAAAGAATTCGCATAAGACAAACGACCAACGATTAACGACCAACGACTAAAAGGAGTTTCCCCATGGCACTACTGGAAAGAGTTTCAACCCTGGTCCGCGCGAACCTTAACGACCTTATCGACAAGGCCGAGCATCCCGAGAAGATGATCAAACAGGTCATCCTCGACATGCAAAACCAGCTGATGCAAGTGAAGACGCAAGTCGCGATTGCCATCGCCGATCAGCATGTACTGGAGAAAAAGCAGAAGGAGAATGAGGAAAAAGTGGCGGAATGGATGCGCAAAGCCGAATTGGCTGTGACCAAGAAGCAAGACGACCTGGCGCGTGTCGCGCTGCAACGTGTGGAAAGCTACCGTGACCTTAGCGAAGGATTCGGTCAGCAAGCCATCGACCAGAAGGTCCAGGCGGACAATCTGAAAATTGCCCTGCGGCAGCTGGAACAAAAGTTAGCCGAAGCCGAGGGCAAAGCTGACCTGCTGATCGCCCAGCACCGCCGTGCTCGTGCCGTCGGCAAAGCCAGCGATGCCAAATTGGCAGCTAATGACTCGAAGGCTGGAACTTTCGACCGCATGAAGCGCAAAGTGGCTCATGCCGAAGCATTAAGCCAGGCCAAGTCAGAGATTGCGGCCGAGGATATGGAGGGAAGGCTGGCAGGGCTCGAAAAAGAAGATCGCATCGAGCAGTTGCTAGCGGAACTAAAAGCCAAGCACGCCTGAACCACCGACAGGAAAGAAAGTGCTGACGCGGCCGCCCTCTCCCGCGTCCGCCAGTTGGGTCTTTGCAACATCTGGCGACTACTGACGCGGCAGGGGCAATCCGGAGACGCCGCAAAGCTGCGAGTCTACGCATGCAAGAAGCGCTAAGTTGCAACATAACCAGGGCCCTTCACCACAGCGGGCATTTCTGCAATTCGGGTATTCTGCAAAGCCACGATCCGCCACTCTCCCTTTTCCTTTGCCATGATCATCGTCGGCCGACTCCTGATCTCGCGAGTTTCGCCGCCTTCGTAAAATCTCAGATATGCCTGGCCGAAAGCGATGGCGACATCCGGCCGGATAAAACGAACTCTTCGTAATGAGAACTCGTTGTGGCTCCCTTTATAGATAGTGTCAAAAATATGCCGATGCGAGGAGTCAATGGCAGGACGACCCTCCATCTGTAATCCATAAATTTGAATAAAATCCGCGTCGTCGACAAAGGGCGCCGCAAAACCCTTGCTGTCGCTGGCATTCCAAGAGGTTTCGAGCTGGCTTACGATCTCATGAATCGCCTGTTCGTCAGTGGTCAAGAGGGGCTCCTTAAAGACCCAATCCTAGCATCCGCTAGTCGCGACGGGCTCTCAGTTCGCCTCAAAGAGTGACAACGCGCGCTCCAGCGTCGGATCGCGCTCACTCTCGAAGTCCTTTCGAGAAAATCCAGCCGAGGCGATATCTGGCGGAACTCCGGTCAGGTCAAAACTGTTTCCCTCCGCTGTTACATAAATCTCGTTGGGCAACACGAGTCGCCAGCCATTCGGCAATCGGCGATCAAGCACATCCGAAAACACTCCTTGAGTGCTTTCCCCGACTCTGCAAATCTCCGGACGTCGGCCCATAAGCGCCATGGTGAAAGTCTCGGCCGCACTTGCGGTGTGCCGTCCCGTCAAGAGCACTACTTCCCCAAGGTACTTCGGTCCTGCTACTTGGCTCGACGAAGATAGACTCGCGGGCTGTATAGCCGACCTTCGTCTCGGAAAAGACCTGGGCTTGCTTGCCGAAGGCAAGGTAGCGCCGGCCGGTGAGGCGTGAAGCCAACTCAAGAACGAACGCATCTTCGCCGCCGCCATTGCTGCGCACGTCGATAATCAGGCCCCGGATGTCCTCGGTCTTGGCGAAGATCGCGTCTCCGGCTGCACGGATGCATTGCAACCCTGCAGGCAAGTCGTCGTCTGATGTGTATTGATGAAATGACAGGACGCCGAGATATGCGATCTGTCCGCTCCTCATCAGGCCGAAGCGAATCTGTCCACCGCAAAAGGTCTGCGCCTTTTCTTTCAAGTACCGGGACTCAATGATTTTGTTGGCCCGGTCGAAGTCCGCATCCTCAAAGAGCTCCGGATCTGGTTTGTGCAGCCACACTTCCTTCAGCGGAGTCTTGAGCCAGTCCTTACCGCGCGGAGCGCCGGGCGGAAAAACATCAAGCACAACATGGGAGTCGCGAAGCGGCTCGAGCATTTGTCGGAAGATTGTGAACAGTTCATCCGCTGATGTGTCGGGATGGACGAGCGGCCGGAACTTCGTGTCTACGGCGCGCCAATCGGTTCCATGCAATTTAAAGAAGGGGTAATTTTCCTGAAATGTAGTCCAGAGTACGTCGTAGTTGAAGGGGGGAGTGTTTTCTGCAGGTCGTATGCAGGGAACCGGTGGCGAAGTGATGCGATGCAAGACCATTGCGGCCATATCGTCGGATCGGCGCAGTATTGCCGTGTTCCGGCTTCTGCCAGGATAAATTCGGAGAACTTCATCACCGCTCGCGAACCCTCCATGAAACACCCATGCGGTGTGCTGATCAACGTCACGAACCGCAGTCCATGCAAGTAGACAACTTATCGATGTAATCTCCGATGCAGTGACTCTGGATGGATCAATACGAAGGAAAAGACCGTATCCCTCTGACTTCCAAAGGCCGACGGGATTGGTCTTGCCGGGTGCGCCGATGCTGGCAAGTGCAACAAACAGGATTGCGGCGGCGTGTCCTGGCAGCACCCGTCCGCGTGACCGATTAAACGACATCGATCTCTTGGACGGAGCGAAAAGTATTTAGTTACTCCTGCTGACTCCGCTTAGTGCCGCTCGGTAGCGGCCTGCGCGGCGGGCGCATCTTCCTGGCCCAGATTGTGGCGCACGTCCGCGCCGCGGACCCAGAAGATGACATCTTCGGCGATATTGGTGGCATGGTCCGCCACCCGCTCAAGATTCCTCGCAATCAGCAGCGCATCGAGCGCCTGGCGTGTAATGGCGGGGTTTTCATTCATGGTCTTCACCAACGTGATGAACGCATCATCTTTCATGCGGTCGACCACGTTATCCATCTCGAGCACCGCTTGCGCTAATTCGGCTTTACCTTCGATAAATGATTCCAGCGACCGCCGCACCATGGCGGAAACGGCGGCGGCCATGCGAGGAATGTCCAAGGGCAGATCGACCTTCGGCAGTTCGACCATGTCCATCACGCGCTCGGCGATATTGACCGCCTGATCTCCCACCCGCTCGAGGTCGGAATTGATCTTGGTCACGGCAAGAATGAAGCGCAGGTCCACCGCCATGGGCTGCTGCATGGCCAGAAGATCGAATGCCATTTCGTCGATCTCCCGTTCGACTAGGTTGATCTGCGTTTCGCCCTCGAGCACCATGTGGCAGCGCTTGAGGTCGCGTTCGATGTAGGCCTGGCATGCGCGATCGACGGCCTGTTCGGCCAGCCCGCCCATGCGAAGCAAACGTGCCCGGAGATCGTCCAGTTCCTGATGAAATCGGCTGCGCATTATCCAAACCTGCCTGTGATGTAGTCTTCCGTCCGCTTATCCGACGGAGTGGTGAAGATTTTTTCGGTCTTGTCGAATTCGATCAGCTTGCCCAGAAGGAAAAATCCAGTGAATTCTGCAACCCGAGAAGCCTGTTGCATGTTATGGGTTACGATGACAATAGTGAAGCGTTCCTTTAACTGAAAGATGAGCTCTTCAATCTTGCCCGTGGAGATGGGGTCAAGCGCCGAGCAAGGTTCATCCATAAGCAAAACTTCGGGCTCCACCGCCAAAGCCCGTGCGATGCAAAGCCGCTGCTGCTGCCCACCGGAGAGGCTGGCGCCGGACTTCTTCTTCAACGTGTCCTTTACCTCATGCCAGAGCGCCGCATAGGTAAGAGAACGCTCGACAATTTCGTCCAACCGCCGCCGGTCGCGAAAGCCGTTGAGCTTGAGCCCGGCAGCCACGTTGTCATAAATGCTCATGGTGGGAAACGGATTCGGCTTTTGAAAAACCATGCCGATGCGGCGGCGAATCTGTACCGCTGAGGTCCCGTTGTAGACGCTCACTTCGCCAATTCGCACGGCGCCAGTCGCTCGCGCTTCAGGAATCGTTTCGTGCATGCGATTTAGGCAGCGCACAAAGGTTGACTTGCCGCATCCCGACGGTCCAATCACCGCAGTGGCATGGTTGGCCGCCACCGTCATATTGATGTCATAGAGGGCCTGCGTCTTACCGAACCAGGCGTTGAGTTTATCGACTTGGATGCCTACACCCATTTACGCTCCTTTGAGCATGCCGCGGCTGGCCGCCAGGCGCACCGCGCTAACCGAACAGACAATCAATACGATCAGGATCAAAGCGCCCGCCCAGGCCTGTTTATGCCATTCATCGAAGGGAGAGATAGCGTAAGTAAATACCTGTAACGACAGAGCCGCCGTCGGTTGATTGATGTTCCAATTCCAGTACTGATTCCCGAACGCGGTGAACAGTAAGGGCGCCGTTTCTCCAGCAACGCGGGCGAAGGCGAGCATGACGCCGGTGATGACCCCGGAGGTCGCGGTGCGCAGAGTGATCGATAGCGTGGTCCGCCAGCGCGCAACACCTAGGCCATAGGCTGCTTCCCGTACCGTATGCGGCACCAGCAGCAGCATTTCTTCTGTAGTCCGGGTGATCGTCGGGATCATCATGATGGCCAGAGCAACTCCGCCGGCCAGCGCTGAAAAATGACTTTGCGTTAACACCACGAGGCTGTAGGCCACAATCCCCACCACGATCGAAGGGACACCGTTCAACACATCCGCGGTGAAGCGGATCAAATTTCCGAAACGGGTGCCTCGGCCATATTCAGCCAGGTAGATACCGCCACCAATGCCAATTGGCACTCCCATGCAACTCGCGATCAGCAAGATCAGGCTGGTTCCGGCAATCGCATTGGCCATACCTCCGCCGGCCTCGCCAACCGGTTTCGGAGTTTGAGTCAGAAACGCCCAATTGATCGAGCCGATGCCCTTGTAGATCAGGTAAGCGAAGATCGCGCCCAGCGGTAGCAGCACCAGAAAAACGGCTGCACCCGCGGCGAAGGTGATCAGCAAGTTCATCGATCGACGCCCGCAGACTAAGCGGTGCACTGGCAAAATTATTGCCTAATAGCGAGTCTTTAGGCATTGCCCCTCCGCGGAGTGCCACGCGTCACCGTCCACACCAGGAACTGGGCGACGATATTTACGATGATCGTTACCAGAAACAGGGCGAGGCCCACTTCCACCAAAGCGCTCAGGTAAGTGTCGCCGGTAGCTTCACTAAACTCGTTGGCGATGACGCTAGCCATGGTGTATCCCGGAGCAAACAATGACTTCGCGATCTCCGGCCGGTTACCGATCACCATGGTGACGGCCATGGTCTCGCCTAGGGCGCGCCCCAGCCCCAGAATGATGCCGCCCATGATTCCAGCCCGCGCATTGCGCAGCACGCCGGTACGAATCATCTCCCAGCGCGTGGCGCCCAATGCCAGAACGGCTTCCCGTTGCTGTTGCGGGACCGCGGTCATCACCTCGCGAGTGATGGAAGAAATAATCGGTACCACCATAATCGCGAGAATGATTCCCGCCGCCAGCATTCCGATTCCATAAGGCGGGCCTTCGAACAGCCCGGTCCAGCCCAAATACTTTGCCAACAGAGGCTGCACATACAAACGCAGCAGGGGAACCAGAACGAAGATGGCCCAAAGCCCGTAAATCACGCTAGGAATCGCGGCCAAGAGCTCAGTGGTAAAAGCCAACGGCGTCTTCAACCAGGGCGGAGACATCTCAGTGATGAATACTCCGACTCCCACTGCCAGCGGCACCGCGATGATCAACGCCAGCAGCGAAGAAACGATTGTCCCGTAGACAAATGGCAGAGCTCCGAATTGATCGTTAACCGGGTCCCACTCGCTGCGGAAGAAAAAGCGCCAGCCAAACGCGTGCCATGAAAGGGAAGACTTACTGGCCAATTCGTAGATGATCACGCCGACCAGGGCCAGCACGCACAGTGCGCAGGCCAGCATAGCGAGGTAGAAAATCCGGTCCGCGACCTGACTGCTCCCGGTACGGCCAAGGGGCCTTTCGTACACCCGGGTTTCAACCGCAAGTTCTTGAGAGGGCACAGGTTGCGGTCCCGGCAAGTTAGGCGCTCCTAGGGCTCGATTGGCCATCACCGGGAGGCTAGCAGACTCTTGTTACAGTAGTGTTAAAATGGCCCTTCAACTTTCCGCCCTGCGGAAAGCTGGGCAAGTAACGACGCCGGAATTTTTCCAGGTTAGAATTTCCCAGACCCCCAAAGCCTTTATGCCAGTCGATCAAGAATTGAAGCGCTTGGCTTTTGCCAGATTGTTGCGCAATTTGAGCAAACTTTCGTCCAATCCCCAACCGGACAACATTCACCGCTCGCGCACCTACTCCCGCCGGGTAGAATCCGTGCTCTCATTGGCGCCTGAGCATGACGGAAACGCCAGGAAGTTGCTAAAAAGTCTAAAAAATTTACGCAAGAAGGCGGGACGCGTCCGTGACCTTGATGTCCAGATCGCTGCCTTGCGCGGACTGCGAATTTCTCAGGCTCCGGTGGGAAAATCGCAACTGCTGCGCGAGCTGGTCGAAGATCGCGCCAGGGGACTTCGCAAGCTGGAAAAGTCCTTCGACACGGAGGCCACCAGCGAACTGCGCAAGCGTTTGCGCCGCGCGGAAAAAGACCTTTCGATTCCCGCGGACATAGATCCGGTGGCGGAGGCGCTACGCCTGTTTTTTGAAGTGGGTAGAGAAAGTGGAGCACTCACCGAGAAAAAGCTCCATCAGTACCGCATCGCCGGAAAGCGCGCGCGTTACCTGGCCGAACTGGCCGGCAATGATAAGCAGGCGCAATTCTTAGTGGGCCAACTCAAACGCATGCAGGATGTGATCGGCGACTGGCATGACTGGCTGGAACTTACCGCGAAGGCCGAGAAGCACCAGAACGAAGAAGAGAACTCGCCCCTGCTAGTCGCATTGCGTAACATCAATCGCGCAAAGTTCCGCCAGGCCATTCAGGCACTCATCGAAGCTCAGAAATCCCTCCCGGCCCCCGCCCCGCCTCGCAAGGCATCGGGCTCAACCCCCAACGTCAATGTGGCCGTAGCCTAACTGAGAACTCGAACTACAATCGAAGAACCTAAATTCGGGTCTTGCCTTCGCAAGGTTCCATACGAACTATCGCAAAATGCTTGCATACCATCCTTGCCACTGGCTCCAAAAACGACTGAAAACAAGAGGGCGACGGCTTTGGCTCCCCGCGTGCATGTGTCCTGCTTCCACCCCCTGTCAGGTCCCCCAACAAGATATCTAACCCTTAACCGGCCTCGTGGCCGATCGGAGAAATTACTATGCGTAACGCTGGCACAAGTAAGTTGTGTGCCCTGGCCGCAGCCTTCTTGTTCATGGTTTCCGCGGCCCAAAGTCAGACCCGCCTGGCAGTTCCGTCGTACCAGAATCCTGGCACCTCCACCTGGAACGGTTGGGCAACCCAGGGCCCAGGTGGGGTTGGATTGATGATTGTCAATCTAAAAAATGGGGATGACACCAGTTACAAGTCATCCATCGACACCGCAATTCAAAAGGCCCGCAAGCAGGGCATGCTGGTGATCGGCTACACCTACACCGGATACGGTACGCGCGACCCCAAAGTCGTTCGCCAGAGAATTGACTCGGCCTACCAGAACTATCTGGTCGATGGCATCTTCTTCGACGAAGCCGCCAACGATTGCAGTGCCACCAACACCTATTTCCCCAGCAACTATCTCTACTATCAGGAACTCACCAACTACGTTCGCAGCAAGGGCGGCGCGCATATCACGGTGATGAACCCCGGCACCCCAAGCCCGGACGATTGCTACATGTCGATCACCAACATTCTGGTCAACTGGGAGAGTACTGCGGGATATGCCGCATACCAGACTGGCTATATAGACTATCCATGGACCCACAAATACCCTGCGGACCGTTTTTGGCACATGATTTTGGGTGTGCCGCAGGCGCAAATGGCAAGTGCCCTCAGCCTTGCCAGTTCCCGCAACGCGGGATGGGTCTACATCAGCGACAGCGCCACTAACGCCTACAATCAGGTCCCGGTCTATTGGACGGCATTAGGCACAGCGATCAAGCAGCAGGGAACGCAGTCACCTCTGGCGGTCGCAACGACGAACCGCATCTCGATCAAGTGGCGGGCAGTGGGTGGCTCGGTGTGGCAGATCTACATGGACACAGACCAAACGGCAACCACCGGCTATCTCGGCACCGGTCTTAGCGTTGGTGCCGAGTACATGCTTGAGACCAACGCCACCGGCAATACGCACTTGTATCGTTATGCAGGTTCGGGAGTCGACTGGGCTTGGACTGAGATTCCGGTCAACGGTCAGAGCACGCATCCCGATGTGGGGTTAAACCTGGTCATGTTTGATCGCATAGGGTTGGCGGGAGCAACTTCGATGACCTATCAAATCCGGTCGCTCGACCCCAGTTACAATCCGTTATCTACAGCGTATCCCGTCCCATTCAGTTTGGAGAATACGCAATTTGTTCAAGACGTAACTAACCATCCGTAGTTTTGAACTGTTCCAGAACAGTTGAAGCGCCGTGCAAGCACGGCGCTTCATCGCGTTATCGAGCAGATGCTCTAAACCCGCTTGCTGGTGTCGGGGACATCAATACCCAGCGCAGTCGCCAGATCGATGGCGTGTTCCTGCTCTTGAATCAGAATTTCGCGGATGTGCTCAGCCAAAGCAAACTCGCCTAATGCATCGGCCTGGCGCACGCGGTCGCGATAGTTGCGGATGGTGTCGACTTCGTTGTCCAGGTCGAAGCGCAGCATGTCTTTCGCTTTGTCCGATGTTTTCACCGGCTTCGGTGTAACCGTCGGCATGCCCCCCAGATAGTCAATCTGCTTGGCGATGATCAGCGCGTGGGCCAACTCTTCGCCGGCATGGATTTCCAACTCGGCGGCAATATTCATGTACTCGCGCCCCTTTCAGTACTTGCGAATAGTTCACATAAGCGATGATGGCCTGATATTCGCGCGACAAATCGTCATTCAACAACTTCACCAGATCTTCACGGCTCACGACACCGGCTTCGGCTTTATTTGGCATTGATTCCTCCAATCCAAATTCTAGCGTAAGTCAGGCACGGTTGTTTTTCCGAGGAACTCGGCTGCAGGATAGCAAACCCTACTTACCGTGGAGGGAATTACTCCCCGGTCGGCGGGTTTGGCACTCCGTATTCGACAAGAAGTGGCGGTGTCGTCTTTCACCTGCCATTTCCGATACCACAACTACAGGGGATCGAATTCGGCGGACCGCTCCCGCGCCTCCCTGCCGACCGTACCTCGTGTGTTTTGAATTTTGTCAGGAGAATTTACGATGAAAGTAATCAGGCAATTGGCAACGCAATTTCAGTATTCCACGGTCTTTGCGCTGGTTCTTATGAGCGTTTGGCCGTCGCGCGCCCTGGCACAAGATGACCACTCGCACATGGCGGCAGCACAGCAAAACGAATTGACCCCGGAGCAGAAGAGCCAGCACAACGCACTAATCAAGATCGTTCGGGAAAACACCGAGCGCTTTCAGAGCGTGAAGGAAGCCGAGAACGAAGGCTATGTCCTGCAATTCGGCTGCGTAAGTGGCGATAGCTCAGGAGCAATGGGCCTCCATTATGTAAACAGCTACCTGGTGAACCAGGGCATTATTAATGCCAAGCGTCCCCAGATCGTGATCTACGAGCCCACGCCCAGCGGTCCGAAGCTTACCGGCGCCGACTACCTTGTGCTTGTCGATCAGTGGAATTCGGATCCCAAGCACACCGGCCCGCCGGAACTTGGAGGACAGCTGTTTCATCTGTTCGACGCCCCCAATCGCTTCGGGCTGCCGCCGTTCTATTCGCTGCACGTCTGGGCATGGAAGGACAATCCCAACGGCGCGTTCGTGAACTGGCATCCTAATGTTTCCTGCGAGGAGTTCAACCCAAGACATTCCGGGTCAAAGTGATACCAGATGAGAGTAACGAATCCAGTGGGAACTGATCTCCGGTTCCTGACAAGATGGGGGAGGCTAGTGTCCCACGGCTCGGCAGTTTTCGAGAGTGGGGCACTAGCCATGGGGCCCTTCGTCCCCTCCGTCGTTCGCTCACTGTTCCGCAACCGTTGGATTCACATCGGCAAAAGAAAATGCCAGCGAAACATCGGGATATTCCTTTCCACCAATTTCCACGTACGGATAGACGAAATAGTTCAACGGCGCCCCGTCCTGCTTGGGATCTAGAACGATGTCACGACCCATGGAAAACTGCACCCGATTTGCGTCGTGGCCGCCGAAGAAGAAGTCCTTCTTCTCCGGATGTTTCCATGCTTCGGAGATGTCGATAGGAACCCATCCGTGCGTGGGTTCAAAGAATTCTGCCCAGCAGTGATAGCCGGCAATCTCGCCGGTATGTTTGTCGGGAGGCAAGGGGAATCCGATTTCAAAGCGGGAGGGAATGGACTGCGCGCGCGCCATAGCGATGAATAGGGAATGGAAGTCGGTACAGTTCCCCTTCTTGGCATCGCAGGCATAAAGCACGTCGCCCCGTCCCCATCCGGTTCCGCTCTTGTCATACTTCATGGTGGAGAAGACATATTCGTAAATCGCGCGGCCTTTTTCGAGCGGCGTGTCGATTCCTTCGGTGACCTTTACTGCCAGGTCGGCAGGCAGCCCAGTGATGGGCACAAGCTTATCCGGCGCCAGGTATTGCCTGTGTTCTTTCTCTTTGAGGCTCACGTTGGCGAGGCGGGGTGCGGCAGCTCCCAATGTTAAGCGCTGGTGGCGTACTACGTCATACACGATTTCGAAGTGCATCTCGGGCTTATCGGCCTTGGAAACTTGCGCGTAGTAAATCTCATTGCCGAAGCGCGACTCTCGGGTCTTCTTGAGCGCCAGGTCGCCGCCCGCGGTAATGACTTTGATCTCCTGGAACGGATCAGAGTGTGCGGCCGGGATCCAAACCCTGATCGGGCTTCCGGGCACGATCGCTTTTACGGTGAATCCATAGTGAAGGGTAAAGTGGCGGGTTTCCTGCGCGAACACCGACGCAGCACACACCATCAATGATAGGAGCGATAGCAGAATCTTGCGGAACATAGCGGTTTCCTTTCCGGGCAATCAGACGGTTCAGTGGGAAACGACACACGGGCGTTTTAGAAGTGACGCCGTCAAGTGAAGCCGCGAAGGAAGATGCGCATTGTGCGGTGGCGAACATTATTTTAGATGAATTGGGATGCGCAAAGGCAAGCCGGACACATGGGCGAAGCGTCATAGGGGCAGAAACCGCTCCTTATCCGACCATATTTTTGCTGATTTTTGCCGTCAGTAATCCAGGGAACGCCGGACGACGATAGGCCAGCGTTCGAGGGATACGAGAGTAACTTGAACCTCCTCCTGAGATGTGGTGCCATTAAGGCACACCCTCGGAAGTGGCCTAATTTTCAGCAAGATGCTCGCCTGAGTGCTTGCAACAATCCCAAAACTGGCTTCCGCGGGAAGGCGATGGAGGTAACTTACGCCCCAAGATATGCCCATGGCGGGATCCTACGATTTTCGCCTGGTAGCCCTCTCGGTCGTGATCGCGGTATTCGCTGCCTACGCGGCGCTTGATCTGGCAGGCCGAGTTACCGCTTCGCGAAAACGAGCCCGCCGTTTCTGGCTGACCGGGGGCGCAACCTCCATGGGCCTGGGGATCTGGTCCATGCACTACGTCGGAATGCTGGCTTTCCGCATGCCGATGAAGATGTACTACCATCCCCCGACCGTTCTGCTTTCTCTGCTGGCCGCAATCGCGGCTTCGGCTGTGGCCCTCTACACCGTTAGCCGGAAACAAATGAGCACTGGGCAACTGGTTGTGGGCAGCCTCTTCATGGGCGCGGGCATAGCCGCGATGCACTACATCGGCATGGCCGCGATGCGGGTACAGGCCCGGATACAGTACAACCCCGGGTTGGTCATTGTTTCCATCGGGCTGGCCGTAGCCATATCCATGGTTGCCCTACTCCTTAGTTTCCGGGTGCGGGAAGAGAGAAAGACGAGCGGAAGGAAAATTGTCAGTGCATTAATTATGGGAAGCGCCATTCCGGTCATGCACTACACCGGAATGTGGGCAGCTAGCTTTCTCCCTACCGATACCTTGCCGAATCTTTCGAATGCCGCCAGCATCTCCTCCATCGGGCTGGCGGCCATTGCCACCAGCACTCTCCTGGTACTTGCCTTGGTGATGGTGACGGCGTTTCTGGATCGACTGCTTTCGGCGCAGAAGGCGGTCGCCGCGGCTGCAAGGGAGGGAGAGCTGTATTTCCAGACCTTGGCGGATGCTATTCCGCAAATTATCTGGACGGCACTTCCGGATGGGAACATCGATTTTTACAACAAGCGCTGGTACGCCTACACCGGCAAAGATCCACAACGCGATGATTTGGGATGGAGTGATGTGCTCCATCCAGAAGACTTTGAGAAGTGTACGACAACCTGGCGGCAGGCTGTACAGACGGGGGAAGAATACGAAGCAGAGTGCCGTCTTCTGCGTGTCTCCGATGCCACCTATCGCTGGCATTTAGGGCGAGCGGTGCCGGTCCGCGACGCTACCAACAAGATCGTCAAGTGGTTCGGGTCCAGCACCGATATCGAAGACCAGAAACGCAATCAGCAAGGTCTGGAAGAAGAAGTGCGGCAACGCACCGAAGCGTTGGTGGAAGCCAACGCTCGCCTCACCCAGGAGATGGCGGAGCGCGAACGTACCCAACGCGAACTCGATCAGCAAACCGAAAAGTTAGTACAGGAACTGCTGGAACGCTCACAGAATAGCGGTTTGTTGGGCAAGATGGGCGAGCTGCTGCAGAGTTGCACCAGCACGAAGGAAGCATTCTCCATTGTCTTGGGATATGCACCCAAGATGTTTCCTGAATCTCAAGGGTGCCGTGATCCTGCTGAATGCTTCACGCAGCCTGCTGGAAGTGGTCGGGGAGTGGGGTGGGTGCCAGTTGCCGGCCGGGGTATTTGAACCGGATTCCTGCTGGGCGCTGCGGACCGGCCATGTTTACATGATGGAAGCCCGGACCGGAGGCGTAGCCTGCGGACACGCCACCGACGTGACAAACTCGTATCTTTGTATTCCGATCCAGGCGCAGGGTGAGGCGCTGGGGGTCATTCATTTTCAATCCAAGATCGAGTCGCATCAGATTTCTGAACTGGAATTGTCTCTGGCGGGGACCTTTGCCGAGCAAGCAGGATTGGCGATTGCCAATGTCCGGTTGCGTGAAGCGCTGCGGAGCCAGTCGATTCGCGACTCCCTGACCGGACTGTTCAACCGTCGCTATCTCGAGGAAACCTTGGATCGTGAAGTTCACCGCGCAGCCCGAGCCAAGCAGCCATTGGGAATGGTGATGCTCGACCTCGACCATTTCAAGCGCTTCAATGACACCTTTGGTCACGATGCCGGCGATGCCATTTTGCGCGAGGTTGGTTTGTTCTTCGCGAGGCACACACGGGCGGACGATATCGCCTGCCGCTACGGAGGTGAAGAACTGGTGCTGATTCTTCCCAATGCCGACCTGGAAGCTACGCGGCTTCGCGCCGATCAGTTGCGTCTTGAAGCCAAGGAATTGCAAATCAGCCACCGCGGAGAGTCGCTGGGCATGGTTACACTCTCCGCCGGAGTGGCGGCGTTTCCGATACACGGCTCATCGCCAAGACAATTAATGGCCGCCGCCGACGCAGCTCTATACCGGGCGAAGAAGAATGGACGCGACCGGGTGGTGGTAGCCGAGAGCGGGAGTAATACAGAGCCTGAAACGTCCCGTGCGCAGGCGCTCGGCAAGTGAGTATCACCAGACCGGGGTCCGCCAAAGCGGCGTAAAATTGTCGTCATCGGCAAGCAGTCAATTGCGCAGTGGCTGAGACGCCGCTCCTTCTGCGGAACCCTCCTCTTCCTGGGGGCCCTTCTCAATGCCCAACAGGTCAAAGATGCGCCTAAGCAAGACAGCGAATTTACCTTCAAAAGCGGCGTGAATGTCGTGCTTGGTACCGGTGGTGGTTCGAGACAAACAGAATCGCACCGTCGGCAATTTGAAGAAGGAAGACTTCCAGGTCTTCGATCGAGGTAAGCAGCAAGTTATCAGTGGGTTCGCCATTCAGAAGCGTATCCAGTTTAAGAACAATCTGCCCCCTGCTTCTTCCACCCCCGGCCCTTTTCAGGTAATTCCACAGTGGGCTGCAACTCCCGATCGTTTCATTGTCTTCCTCTTCGACGACTTGCATCTGGCGGTTGACAATCTGTTGCAGGCGCAGAAGGCTGCGCACCGGATGCTGGCCGAGTCGCTCCTACCCTCCGATATGGCTGCCGTAGTGTCGTTGTCCGGGACTAACACGGGCCTGACTCAGAATCGTTCGATTTTGCAGCAGGCGGTTACGAAGCTTCATGCGCGCGGAATTTATCAGCAGGTGGAGTCGGACTGTCCTAACATCGATTACTACCAGGCTGACCTTATCCAGAATAAGCACAACACCACTGCCTTGGAAGCAGCCATCCAAAGTGCGACCTCGTGCGCGAAATTTGATACCCAGGGAATGGCGGAACGAATGGTGGAAGCGGCAGCCGCCCGGGCGTTAGCTATCGGCGATCAGGATGTTCGCGTGACCTTGAGCGGGATAACTGACGTAGTGCGCGGGATGGGTTCGCTGCCGGGGCAACGCGTCCTGATTTTGATCTCGCCTGGTTTCCTGACCATGGGGCAGGAGGCAATGAGCACCAAATCGCACATCATGGATATAGCTGCGAGGGCCAGCGTGACGCTGAGCGCTCTCGATGCGCGAGGACTCTATACCACCGAACTCGATGCCAGCCAGCGCGGAGCAGGCTCGACCTACGACCTGGTGACCGGATCGAAGTCGGAGTACCGCCGCAGCTCGATGACTCTGAATGAAAACGTCATGGCCGAGTTGGCGGACGGGACCGGCGGCACCTTCTTTCATAACAGCAACGACCTCGAAGGCGGATTCAGGAAGCTGACCGAGGCGCCGGAGTATTTGTATGTGCTGGAATTTTCACCCAAGGACGTCAAGCAGGACGGTAGCTACCACGCGCTGAAAATTAAAGTGAATCAGGATGCTCTTAAACTGCAGGCGCGGCGGGGATATTTCGCGGAGAAGCCGTCCAAGAAGGCGCCCGGACATTGACCGGCCCAGCCCACGGAACGTAAAGGTCTATGATCCGTTACAATTCGCTGCTAGGAATCGAGGGGAAGATTGAAAAACTGTCGAAAGTGGCAAACAGTCCTTATCGCTTTCCTGACCCTCTTTGTTGTGGCTGGCCAGATACATGCTGCCAGCGTCCCAGATAAGTCCGTAGTCCTGACATTCGATGATGCCGTTAAGTCTCAACTCACCATAGTGGCGCCCTTATTAAAGGAGTTGGGCCTGCACGCGACATTTTTCATAAGCCAGCGCTGGATGGACGATAAAGAGCATTTCCTCACTTGGGAGCAGGTAGGTGAGCTACATCGCATGGGTTTTGAAATTGGCAACCACAGCTGGACCCATTCCGATTTCAGCCTGCCGGAGAACGCGGCCAAACTGGGCGACGAACTTGAAATGGTGGAAAAACAATTGGCCGCCGTAGGCGTGCCGAAGCCAGTAAGCTTTGCCTGGTGCGGAAATTCTTTTGGGCCGGAGGCCGTCGAACAACTCCAGCATCACGGATACAAAATAGCCAGGCGAGGCATGCAGCCCGAAGTTGCCTATGGAAAGGTGGAGGTTGGCCCCGCGTTAGTGGTAACCAGGCACCACCCGTTGATGGTCCCGACCACCGGCGACGCGTATCCAGCCTGGACCTTCGAGCATTTCAAGAATGTTCTCGCCAGCGCAAAGCCCGGCGAAATTGTGGTTCTGCAATTTCATGGTGTACCCGATACCGCTCATCCCTGGGTCAACACGCCGCCAGAAAATTTTCGGCAATACATGCATTACCTGAAAGACAATGGCTACCGGACCGCCACCATGTCCGACTTGCTAAAGTATTACGATCCGGCGAAGCTGCCAAACGACCCGTTGCTGAAGACCCGTTTTCCGGCAAAGCCAGTTAGTCCCTAGCGCTTTGCGTGGCGGAGCGTTCCGGTGCTCCGGTGAGCCAGAGAACAACCGTTCCAGCCAATGAGGTAGAACTATCCCCCCTCCGGCGCTCGTGAAAGCGAAAAGCGCTTCCGCACCGACTGCCATTCCTCCGTCCCGAACAGCCGCGGGCCCACCTCGATCAGCCGCGGAGTCATATTGAATACTGCTACCCGTGTCCATGGCCGCCCGTCCCGCATGCGCAGCCCCTTTTCATTCAGGTCGCTGACGATGCTCGAATAAGGAAAATCCTGCACCAGCAACTCCATCATCAGCATGAGCGTCCGGTTCTCGACGGGATCAACTTCCAACCGCTTGCAATCGTCCGAGATGCGCAGGCCGTAAGGTATGTCTTCGTTGTACGCCCCCTGGGTGGGAGCCTCCGACTCCGGCAGTTCGCGCCGCCACTCCAATGACACCAGTTGCCACCCTGCAGCCGTCCGTTGACGGATGACCTCGGAATCAAACGGCCCGGAGACAACATCACGAATCCGTTCAAAATGCGCCATACTGGCCCTCCATCGGTTGCGCTTGCGTTTGTGAGAGATGGGCTCGAAAAAAGGGCTGAGCCTCACGGAGGGTGTGCAATTCACCAGCCATCGATCGATAGACAGGAATTCGTCCAACCGCTTCGAAACGCTAAGAGAGAACCCGGCTGAGGAGGCGAAAATCGGCGGGCAACTGTCCGCCGGTACAAGACCGCTGTCCGTTTCCGGACGGGTTCGATCCGCGCGGAGACCTCCAGCCACTCACCGAGCGCGGGTCGTGCCAACAACAACGGGAAAAAACAAAGCCGCCAACTCTACAAACCTGTGATCCCGAGCGAAGCCGAGGGACCTTGCGTTCCAGCTGCTGCCACCGGATAAACCTACCATCCACCCTTTTCCCACTTAGTTTTCTTGGACTTGACTGTCATCACAATTCTGTATTCCGCGACCATGATGTACATTGTGCTCCCGCCGGAACACTCGGGAGAAGTCTCGTTCAAACGTGCTGGCGAAGCTGAAGACTTGACGCAGGAAGGCCTTTCATAGAGCATCGGCGGATGCGAAACCTTCCTCTGGCTTGCTCGGTTCTTGTCGTCCTATTCCATATCCTTATTCCTGCCCAGAGTTCTGCCCAGCGGCCCATTGCGATTGATGATGTCTATCGCACGGCCAAGGTTGGTGACCCTCAGGTCTCTCCTGATGGGAACTGGGTGGCTTATACCGTAACCACCATCGACAAGGGCGCGGACAAGCGTCGCACAGCCCTGTGGATGGTGAATTGGGAAGGCACGCAGGACATCCAGCTTACGTTTGGAAAGCAATCAAGCAGCTCGCCGAAGTGGAGTCCGGAGGGGAAGTATCTGGCGTTTCTTGCTTCGGAGGGAGAGAAAGGGAAGTCGCAGATATGGCTGCTCGACCGCCGTGGAGGCGCTCCGCAGGCGCTGACCAGCGTCAAGCAGGATATCAACGACTACAAGTGGTCGCCGGATGGCAAGAGAATTCTGCTCGAGATGAGTGAAGGCGACGACACCGACGCCAACAAAAAAGATGGGGATACGGCCAGGGCGCCCAAGCCGATCGTCCTCGACCGCTACCGTTTTAAGTATGACGTTGATGGCTATATCAGTGCGGCTTCGCGAACGCATCTCTATCTCTTCGGTGTCGACAACAAGAAGCTGGAGGCGCTGACCAGCGACCCCAACTTCGAAGAATCCGCGTCGGAGTGGTCTCCCGACGGAAAGCAGATTGCATTTGTCAGCAATCATGAAAAGGACCCAGACCAGTCGCCGAATGATGAAATCTATTTGGTTGACGCACGAGCTGGGGCTGCGCCGCGAAAGATCAGCAGTGGATATTCCGCCAGTGGGCAGAAGCTTTCGTGGAGTCCGGACGGGAAACTGATCGCGTATCTGGTGGGCTACGAAGCGAAGTACAACGCCTACAACATGGATCGTCTGGCCCTGCTGACCGTTGCCGACGGAACATCGCGCCTGCTGACGGAAAAGTTTGATCGCGGCATAGGGTCGCCCGAATTCACGGCAGATGGATCGGCTCTCTCGTTCATCGTTCCCGATGACAGGTCAGAGTATCCAGCGAAAGTCTCGGTGAACGGTGGCGCCGTGGATCGTCTGCTGCCGGGCGCACTGGTCGTGAATGGGAAATCAAGCGCGGGCGGACACACGGCAGTGGATGTGACCAGCGATGCCTCGCCGGACGAAATTTACGCTCTCGAAAATGGCAAGCTGCGCAAGCTCACTTCGCACAACGACGCCTTGATGGCGGAGTTGCAGCTTGGTGCCGTGGAAGACATCAGCTTCAAAAGCAAAGACAACACGGAAATCCACGCCATCATGGTGAAGCCACCGGCGTATGACGGCTCGAAGAAATATCCTCTGGTGTTGTGGATTCATGGCGGGCCCAATGGGCAGGATGACCATGCGCTGCCGTTCAGTTTGTATCCGCTGCAGATGGAGCGGCAGATATTCGCCGCGCAGGGCTATGTGGTGCTCGCGATTAACTATCGTGGAAGCAATGGCAGGGGATCGGAATTCACCCGTAGCATTTTTGGGGACTGGGGCAACAAAGAAGTCGCGGACCTGGAAGCGGGCGTCAATTGGGCGATCGCGAAGGGGATCGCTGATCCCGATAAGTTAGGTATCGGCGGATGGAGCTATGGCGGAATTCTGACCGATTACATGATTGCCTCCGACTCGCGATTCAAGGCGGCAATCAGCGGGGCAGGAAGTGCGAACCAGCTTTCCATGTATGGCAGCGATCAGTATGTGCTGCAGTACAACAACGAACTGGGGCCTCCGTGGAAGACCCAGGACACGTGGCTAAAAGTTTCGTACCCATTTTTTCATGCCGACCGGATTCAGACACCGACTTTGTTCATGGGCGGGCAGAGCGACTTCAATGTTCCAATCATTGGCGGCGAACAGATGTTCCAAGCGTTGCGGACGTTGGGAGTTCCGACAGAGTTGGTGGTTTATCCGGAGCAGTTTCATCTGTTCACGCGGCCGAGCTACATCCATGACCGGTTGGAGCGGTATGTAGCCTGGTATGGGAAGTATCTAAAGTAGGTCATCGGAGTTGCGCAAACGCAAGATCTCTCCACTTCGCCGGGCCCTTCGCCTTGCTCAGGGGCGGCTCCGGTGGAGATGACAGAGACGGGGGATCCAGTTGGCCACGCGACGCAGGCACACTACAACACTCGTCCACTTTGACTGTTCACGGCCCGACAGAACTAACTATCTAGGCAGCGCGTGAGACCGGATGGTATCCGGATTCGGACGCTTTCTTCATCGCCTGCAGGGCTTCATCCTGCGAAAGCAACGGTGTGGTATGTACAGATTTGCACGCACCACCGGAGGCGAACGCAATGGCGATTGCCGCAGCGCTGATCTGGTCCGGGAGTTCGGTAAGGGACAACGACATCGTACTCGCCAATGCCATGAACCCGGCGACGACCTTTCCTCCCGGTTTCTCGATGGCCTGTCTGACCACTTCCACACGATTTTGAGGTTGCGCGACCAGCAATAAGATGTAACTGAACGAGTAGAGGTGGAATAAC
>CAWGQZ010000014.1:0-41346 GCA_963824805.1 uncultured Acidobacteriaceae bacterium
GATTCGAGCACAGCGTAAAACACGCCATAGTCCACGGACGGATGAACGTGGTGCATTAGTTTGTTTCTGTATGTTCGGGCAATGGCACCCTGGGGCGTGTGGACGGGAATTTGCAGTGCATGTGTAATTGACCTGCCCTCGAAAAACTCAACCAGCTAGAATTGGGGACCTCACGTCGCGGCAGTAGCGACGAAGGAGGACCTTGGCCATGAAGAGAGCGCGATTCAGCGAAGAGCAGATCGTCGGGATTCTGAAAGAGCACGAGGCGGGGCGGAAGGTGGCAGAGTTGGCCCGCGAGCACGGTGTCAGCGAAGCCACGCTGTATGGCTGGAAGAGCAAGTACGGCGGGATGGAAGTGGGCGAAGCGCAACGACTGAGAAGTCTGGAAGATGAGAACCGCCGGTTGAAGCATTTGGTGGCTGACCTCAGCCTGGACAAAGAAGCGCTGAAGGCCATCGTGCGAAAAAACGGGTGGAGCTTGCCGGCTTAAGGGCGGACGCGGCGTTTGCCATGAAGCAGTTTGCCATGAGCGAGCGCCGGGCCTGCAGGCTCGTGGAGCTAGACCGCAGCAGTTATCGTTATGAGCCGAGAGCGGATCACAACGCGGAACTGCGGGAAGAGTTGGTGAAGTTGGCGCGACAGAAGCCGCGCTACGGATATCGGCGTTTGCATGTGCTGTTGAGCAAGCGCGGGCATCCGGCCAGTGCCCAGCGGATTTACCGGCTGTATCGGGAGGAAAGGCTGATGGTGCGACGGCTGAGGAGGAAACGGTTGGTGCGTCCGGCGAACGAAGGACGGCTGCTGTTGCGCTCGAACCAGGAGTGGGCAGTGGACTTTGCCTGCGATGCCTTGGCGACAGGCCGCGGGATCCGCATCCTGGCCATCGTGGATGCATTCACCCGCGAGTGTTTGACGTTGGAGGTAGATTTCCGGTAGACCCTTGCCCGTGGCGAAGACCACTCCGGAGGTGTACTTCGATAACTTCGGCAAGTTCTTTCCTGGCGGTATAAGGCAAACTATTCTTCCATTCATTCCACACGCCAGGGGAATCGACCTCAACGCTTTTCTGAACAAGGGCTGAGTTTTTTTGCAACTTCCTGAGAAATCATTCGCTTCTCTGCGTCGAACCTAGGGGACTGGGCGATGGATACCGTTGACCATGCGCAATTCAAGCGCAGCGAAACGTTCTCGAAGCGTTTTGTCTAACAAGGCTTGATCTAATAAAACCCGACGAATCGCCAGAATCTAAACGCCAAGGCTGAACTCCTAGAAGGCATTTCCAAAGCCGAAACTCCCTCCTCGTCAGACGACAAGCCTTTAGTCGTTTTTTCCGCAGGTTACTTACGATGTGGTTTCCACTGTTAGGTGCCCAACTCTTCCGCCAAAACCCGTTCCCCCTGCCCCGTTCGTGGCAGGAGATGTAGCGAAGCTTTCCTCTACGCGTGGTGCGTCCAAAGCTTACTGCGCCGTATTCGAGTCAATCTGTTGCCTGGTAACCTCGTCGGTCGCGAGCACCGGCTCGGCTAAATGCTCGCTGGGTTTTTGGCGAAGCCGCTGGAATCGGCGTCCGCCTTCTGGCTTTCGGCAGTGTGGCCGAGCGACCGCTCCGCTCTGGCCAACCGGTACCATGACACGGGATTGTCAGGGTTCAAAGCGATGGCTCTTTGAATGTGAGGAAGGGCCTGCTCTGGCTGGCTCAACAACATCAGGACTGACGCCAGACCCAGATGGGCCTCCTCGAAGTCCGGATGAGACCTCAAGGCAAGCTCAAAGGAATCTTTGGCTTCGGCAAGTTGTCCGGAGGTGCGGTAAATGTCGCCAAGTTCGTAGGCCGCGTTGGCATTGCTGGAATCAAGCTGCAGTTCTTTCTGGAATTCTTGTGATGCCTGGTTGCGGTCTTCTACCGAGGAAGTCTCTTTCGACCGAGCGAGCAAGGTCCTGCCCAATCGATAATGGATGCCCGGGCGCTGGGGCTCCAGCGCGAGTACTCGTTGATATTCATCGATCGCCTTGACATACGATGCCTGGCTTTCGTGAGCTTCGGCGGCCGCCTGATGGCGCCAGACCGAGTTGGGCGCTACCTTGGCCAACTTCTGTATGGATAAGAAGGCAAAATTCCCAAGGATCTTTCCGTTGTTATAGAGAACCTCCGGGTCATTCGGGTACTGCCGGTCCAACTCCAACGCGACCTCCACCGCCTTGCTATCGTCGTGCAACCAGGTATAGGCCCTCTCCAGTTGCAGGCCGCACATCCGCTTGACGGCAATATCCGTGGAGCGATGGAAACCCTTCTCTAACCCAGGCAGGGCCTCCTTGTACTGTCCGAGTTCGGACAGCGACATGGCCAGCAGAGTATCCAGCTTGGGGAGGGCAGGATTGAGTTTCAGCGCACGTCGTAAAGACGGAACAGCTTGTTCGAATTTCCTCTCCTGAAAGTAGACCAGCCCCAGGTTGGCGTAGATTTCTGGAACGTCGGGCTCCAAGCTCCGCAGCTTCTCGAAAGCGCGTTCGGCGTCGGGATAGCGCGCTTCCGCCAATGCCTTTTGCGCCTCCTGCGAATAGCGTTCGATCTCTGCGTCACTCGAGCTCTGGCCATAGGCACGGAAAGCGCAGAGGGAAACAACCAATACAAGAATCTCTAATAGACGCCTGCGAAAGTGAACCATGCCGCGAGTTTACCTCACCCCAGATCGCCCGCTATCTTCAAAAGCTCCGAAAGCTACGTATCCCAACACTGATGGTGAACTCGGCCGGGAAGGACTGCATCCCGGTGGTGGGTCAGTCTGCAATGCCTTCAAAGTCTTGTCACTCCGCGGCTTCATCGCGCTCGGAATCTGGTTCCCGGACAAGGCTCCGCTTCTATCGCTGTCAGGACGACAAATTGTCTAAACTAACCACACCTCGCAATCACGATTTTCACTCTGATCATCACGCGTTCGGGACCGTAAGTATTGTGGGGCAAAAAAATCTGCCACACCCGAGGGGCGTGGCAGACCTAAGCGTACGGGTTAAACAACCTCTCAGAAGGTTAGTTTCCCACTGAGTTGAACGACTCGCGGCGACGACGCCTGAGTAATCTGGCCGAAGTCGGCGGCTCCGACGGAACGGGATATGGCTACGTTGCCGCCAGAACCGGCCAGAACCAGGCCACCCACGTCACCCGCGTACTGGTGATGATTAAAGGTATTAAAGGTATCTACGTGCAGTCCAAACCTGAACCTCTCGGTAATCAGGAAGTTCTTCCCGAAGCCCATATCCCAGTTGTTGATGCCGGGTTGGCGCAGGAAGTTGCGGGAGGATTTTCCGAACACACCGAGCGCGGGCTGAGTGAAGCAGGCCGGGTTCAAGCGCTGGTACGGTCCCGTTCCAGCATATAAGTCGCAGCCGGAGACAACATCCGCACGCTGTGGAACGGCCTGGAGGAGCCCGTTGATATCGTTCGCGTAGACGCTGAGCGGGAAGCCGGTCTGGAAGGTGGTGATACCGGTCATCTCCCAGCCTCCGACGAGCAGGTTGAGCGCCCGGCCTGATCCTCCGAGCAATTTCTTTCCCCGCCCGATAGGCAACTGGTACACGTAGCTGGCCACAAACCGGTGGTCAACGTTGAAGTCCGAAGGGCCGTAGTCCAGCTCGGGGTGATGGTTATCCGTGGTGCCCTGGAAGCGCTGTCCCCCGTGCCGCCTACGCCGGCTGCGGCCGATTTATCGTCCATGCTCTTGGCCCAGGTAAAGACTCCGGTCACCGCCAGATCGCCGCTGCGATGTTCAAACTTCACGTTCATCGCGTTGTACTTGGCGTAGCCGTGCCAGTCGCTGTTGATGTAGAAGTTGGTGAAGTTCGGATAGGGTCGCCGGCTTGCCACAGTGCAAGGGGCCTGATCGATATTCACATAGGTGCCGCCAGAGTCTTGGGTTTGGCAAAACGCCAGGCTGGCATCGGGGATAGGATTGGGTTGGGCGATATTGCGCCGATCCAGAAGGTGAAGAGATGGGTTCCGATGTAATTCACTTCCAAAGTAGTATTACGCGCGAGTTCTCGCTCAATGGACAGGTTATACGACTGGACGTAAGGGTTAATTGGGTTTTCCGACTCAATCACCGCCAGGAACGACAATGTCGAAGCCGGGAACGGCCCGAGCGTGTCGTAAGGCTTGAACTGATTGTTGGTGAATTTGTCCAAGGTGGCGTCGGTTCCAGGGCTCAGGTTATTCCGAATACTGTACGGGTAGATGTCGCCTGAGTCATCAATCTCGCGACCTTCAGCGGAGTCGAAGAAGATTCCGTAGCCACCGCGCACTACCGTCTTGTCCGTCAAGCCGGTAAGCGAAGACCAAATCGCGGTGCGAAAGGCTTCTTCGAGCCCTCGTGCGGGACCTGCCCCGCAGTATCGCAGGATCGGGCCGCTCGTGGCATCTCCTCCCGGAGCGACGCCATTGGTCGGAAAGAGTCTTATCAGCGTAGCAGAGGCCACCTTTCGTGTTGGTCGTGTCTAGCCAGAAGAAATGGTTCTGTTCTTCATAAGCCGCGGCGCGATAATCCCAGCGGAGACCCAGGTTCAGGGTCAGTTTCTGAGTTACCTTCCAGTCGTCCTGCACGTAGGGCGCGAAATAGTTGAAGATGTGAGTCTGGGGGTTACCGGCCGTGTCGGTGGGGCTAAGAGGACCGGGTACGAATCCGCTGACGCCCGAATAATAACCGAGCATCATATCGGCAGCAGCATTGCCGGTGCCGCACAGACTCTCGACGTGCCATTAATGGTCACGGGCGCGTTCGGGCAATTTGCACTGTTGTTATCAATCAAGTTCGCGCTGAAGCCCCAGTCACCATAGAAATCGTCGGCCAGGTTGCGAATCAGCTTCAAGCGGCGGAGGTCAAACCCGGCTCCGATGGTGTGCTTCCCGTGAATCGAGGTGAACGAATCGGCAAATTCCCAAGCCGGCTGTTCAGATCCACTGTAGGAATTGCCTGAGCCTCCGACGCTGCCGACACCGGTCAGACCCACACTCGGCCAGGTCTGTTGAAGCGGCGAAAACTTGGTGAACACTCCGGTCAACGCCAGGGCTTGCACCTGGTCGCTGGGGATTTCGGCGCCGCCCTGTGGGGCCTTGGCGGACAGATAGCCGAAACGGAAATTATTCACATTCTTAGAACCCAGGTTGATGGTGTGAGAAACCGCATAGTTCCGCTGGTCTTGAAAATAAAATTCAGTCCCATGGACAAAATCCTGGGAGTTATACGGCCCGCTGTTTTGATAATGGGACCTGGTGTAGCGGAAGAATACCGAGCCCAGCCTGCCCAGACTCTGATCTCCGCGATAGGTCTGCTGGTTGGTTTTTAGCGGAAAACCGAAATTCTTAATGAAGTTGACTACTCCCTCAGGCTGGTTGGGGATCGTCGGGGTGGGCCAGAAATTGTTGGAAACCGCAAGCAATCCGATGCGGCTGGTGAAACGGTCGGCGGGAACAATGTTTCCGGGAAAAGGTTGTCCAGTCAGCGGGTCAACCGGCATGCAGTTGAGGCCAGCGCCGAGTAGGGTTGTGCAATCCGCTGTTCCGTAGGCAGGCAGCGGGCCGCCCGGCAAGCCACCGACTCCGGCCGCATACGTCTCCCCGGAGAAATCACCCTGCAATACCGCAGGGTTTGGCATTGTGTAGTTCACCCGCGCGCCGTTAATGATGCGCCACCCCTCATAGTTGGCCATGAAGAACGTCTTGTTGCGGCCGTCATAAACCTTAGGGATGTACACCGGGCCCGAAACCACGAAGCCGAACTGGTTCTGGCGGAGTTCGGGAAGGTCGGTTGGCGTACCAGCAAGGACGTCCGTGTAAGTCGGGAACGGCTTGGCATCGAAAGCGTCGTTGCGGTTGAACTCAAACAACGTGCCATGGAGCTGGTTGGTTCCGCCCTTGCTGACGATATTGATCTGGCTGGCGCTGTATCCGTACTCGGCCGAGTAGGTGCCGCTCTCCACCTTGAATTCCTGGATCGCATCCTGGGAGAGAATCACGGCCGGTGTAACCAGGGCGGTATCGGTATTGATCAATCCATCCAGCGTGTAGTTGTTGCCTTCGGGCCGGCCGCCATTGATGCTGATGGCGTTGCCTTGGCCTTGGCGCATGGTACCCTGCTCGCCGCCCACCGTTACCGCGCCGGCGCCGATCAGCAGCAACTGCAGGAAGTTGCGTCCATTCAAGGGAAGCTGCTTCCACCTGCTTCTGGCTCACCAATTGCGAAAGTGCGGAGGTGTCGGTGTCCAGAGTTCACGGCCGTGGCATTGACTTCGACCGTGGTCGAGACCGCGCCGGCTTTCAAGGGACGTTGATGCGCGCCTTTGGCCCACGCTAAGGCGTAATGTCATTGGTAACCGATTTTGGAAACCCGGAGCCTCGACGGTAACGCTGTAGTTCCGGGGTTGAGGGCGGTACCGTGAAGTCGCCCGAGGACCGTGTTGGTGTGTGGAGCGACTGCCCGTGTCGACGTTGGTGATATCGACCTTGGCGTTGGTGACCACTGCGCCGGAGTTATCGGTCACGTTTCCAACGATGGGCGCGACCACCGCCGTTTGTCCGTCAAAGCAAGCCTGCCGTCACGACAACCAATAAGACAAGCGAAAAGACTGCGGAATTTCATGGTCTCTCTCCCTCGTGTCTCTCTCGGGCAGCGTGCGCCCAATCACAATCGTTCTGCGTGCTTTTTCACACCACGGCCACCGCAAAGGGTTGCGGATGAGTCGTCGCACTGTAGTGAGACTGGCCAAAGCTTGTCAAGAAAAAAGTGAATTCATTTCTCTAATGGAATACAATTGCCAAACCGTTCCCCTACAGCCGAAGCTTCTTCGGCGACGGCGCTGGTTGGGGAACAAAGGTCCTATATGCCCAACCCTTGCCGTTCAAGCTATATTGATTGCCATAGTCCACTTCGTACTGTAAGAGGCAACACGAATTGACTCGATCGACACCGAACCGGCTGTACCTGATCCCGGTGCTCTCCAAGGCACTTTGACATTCTGGAGTTGCTTGAAAAAGAAACGCGGATACGCTCACGCTCGAGGCCATCTACCAGCGCACCAGCATTTCCAAGACCACTGTTTATCGCATCCTGAAAACCCTGGTGCATCGCGGATACCTCGCGCAATCGCAGGATGGCCTCTACCGCCTGGTTGCCCAGGCCGAAAAAGGCTCGCTTCGGGTTTGGCAGCCAGTCAGCGGAAATGCCATTTTCCGAAGTCCGTTACCGAAAGTCTGCCGGTGCTGCGGCTTCGGCGGCCGGTGTGGACCTGATGGTGCTCGACAACCGCTATGACGCAGCCACGGCGCTAAAAAATGCGGACGAGTTTGTCCAGAACCGGCCCGATCTGGTGATCGAGTTTCAGGTCGAGCAGCAGGTCGCTCCAGTGATCGCCGACAAGATCGAGAGCGCCGGAATCCCCATGATTGCGGTTGATATCCCGCATCCTCACGCCACTTTCTTCGGTGTCGACAATTATCGGGTGGGATTTGAGGCGGGCGCATTCCTCGCCCAGTACGCCAAAACTGCGTGGGGAGGAAAGGTGCGCTGGAGTCTGGGGCTTGATCTGGAAGAGGCTGGCCCCCTGGTACGGAGCAGAATCACGGGGGCGTTCGAGGGCATTCGCGCCGAGCTTCCCGACTCTACCGATGCCTCGTTCGTGCGCGTCGACGGTCGAGGCATGCGCGACAAAAGCTATCGTTTAGTTTCCGATTTTCTGCATCGGCATCCGAAAGACCGCGGCATCCTGATCGCTGCCGCGACTGACACCAGTGCGCTGGGTGCAGTGCAGGCGGTTCGCGAACTCAAGCGCGAGAGACATGCCGCCATCGTGGGACAGGATTGTATTGCAGAGGCCCTCGAGGAGATGCGCGAATCCGATAGCCCCTTGATCGCCTCAGTGTCGCACGAAGCCTCAAGCTACGGTCCGAAACTTATCTTGCTCGGTCTGGCGATTTTGGGCGGCCAGCGCGTTGCTCCTTACAACTACGTGGAGCACAAGCTGGTAACCGCAGAGTCGATTCGTAACGGCGGTTGATGTTCCCTGCACAACCTTAGAAGAGCCCCGCGCTGCCACGAATTTCGTAAACCCTAAATTCTCTTTAGAAACAGTTGCCCTATTGCATCGTTGGAGTATTATAGCTGTTGCTCAAGCGGCACCCCGGAGGCCAAGATGCGCTCCGACAGCGCAGTTTAGCCTCGCAAAAGCACGTCTCGGCTGACGATTCTCATGAAGCTGCAAACCAGTTTGCGCTATTTGGAAGACCGCTGGGATGAACGTGTGGCCCGCGATCTCGACGAACCAGAACTGTTACGCTACCGCTCCAACCTGTTGGGATCGGATCTGCGCATCACCAATTTCGGCGGCGGAAACACCAGTTCCAAAATTCTTCAAACCGATCCTTTGGATGAAACCAAGAAAGAAGTTCTTTGGATCAAGGGTAGCGGTGGCGATCTCGGAAGCATCCAGCGATCGGGATTTGCCGCACTCTATCTGGATAAACTGCTCGCCACCGAACGCAGCTATCCGTGGAGCGCAATACGAAGACGAAATGGTCGACATGTATCCGCTGTGTGCCTTCGGCAAGAGCACGGTGGCCGCGTCGATCGATACTCCACTGCACGGGTTTCTTCCATTCAAACATGTCGACCATCTCCATCCTGACTGGGGCATCGCTTTGGCTGCTTCTGCCAACGGCCTTACGCGAATGGAAGAGTTCAATCATGAGTTCGATCACCATTTGATCTGGCTTCCCTGGCAGCGTCCGGGATTTGAACTGGGCATGATGCTGCGGCGCGCGGTGCGCGAGAATCCCAACTGCGATGGAATCGTTCTGGGCGGCCACGGTCTCTTCACCTGGGGCGATACTCAGCGTGAATGCTACGAGAACACCATCACCATCATCGACCAGTTGGGGCAGTTCGTACTGGATCACGTCGAAAAGCGCGGTGATCGCCTGTTTGGTGGCAAGCGCCACGAATCACTCGGCAATCGAAGAGATGTTGCGCTCGATATTTTTCCTTTGATCCGCGGAAGGGTATCGGCGGCGCGAAAGATGATCGGGACGTTTACCGATCTGCCGGAAGTTCTGCGATTTGTGAACTCCCACGATGCGGAGAAGCTTGCGCACCTCGGGACCAGCTGTCCTGACCACTTCATTCGCACCAAGGTCCGGCCACTGTTTGTTTCCTGGCAGCCGTCCCAAGATATAAAAGGACTGCGTGAGCAAATCGATTCCGCGCTCGTCAATTACCGGAAAGAATACGCCGAGTACTACAACTCATTTACCCTGCCAGACTCGCCCTCGATGCGCGACGCGAGTCCAACAATCGTGCTGGTTCCCGGCGTAGGCATGTTCAGTTTCGGCAAAAGCAAAACCGAATCGCGGCTGGCCGGAGAGTTCTATGTGAACGCCATCCACGTGATGGAGGGGGCTGCGTCGCTCGACGACGGTAAACTTCCCGATGAATTACCTCACGCCGGGGCCGCCGCGCCCACCAACGCTTTTAAAGTTCACACGAATTATGTGGCGCTGCCGTTGTCCGAGGCCTTCCGCATCGAGTACTGGGCGCTCGAAGAGGCCAAGATTCGTCGTCAGCCCCCGGAGAAGGAATTGAGTCGCCAGGTTGTGTTGGTGGTGGGCGGCGGCAGCGGTATCGGCCGTGAGTGTGCGTTGCTGGCTTCTCAGCTCGGCGCCCATGTCATGGTTGCGGATCGCGATTTTGCGGCTGCGCAGAAAGTCGCAGAAGAATGCAAACCGATCGCCGGCAAAGAAGCCGCAGTTTCGGCCGCCGTCGATATTCGCAAACGCGACGCTATCCGCCAGGCAATGCGCGAACTCGTCGGCTCTTACGGCGGCATCGACATTCTGATTAACACCGCCGCGCTCTTCCCTTCCTCACCGGATGGGACCGTGAGCGATGAAATGTGGGGCGTTACACTTGATCTCAACGTCACCGCTAACTATCTGCTCGCCGACGAAGCCGCAAAGATCTTGCGCGATCAGAATCTCGATGCCTCAATGGTCCTGACCAGTTCGGCAAATGCCGTGGTGGCTAAGCGGGGTAGCGAGGCCTACGACGTTAGTAAAGCAGCCCTAAGCCACTTGGTCCGCGAGCTGGCGATTTCATTGTCTCCAAGGGTTCGCGTGAATGGAATCAGTCCGGCTACGGTGATCAAGGGCTCGACCATGTTCCCGCGCGACCGCGTAATCGCATCCCTGAAGAAATACTCCATCCCCTTCGAGGAAAGTTTCAGCGACGAACAACTGCGGACTACGCTCGCGGACTTTTACGCCAAGCGCACGTTGACCCATCGAGCCATTGATCCCAAAGACTGCGCGGAGGCAATTCTATTTCTCGCAGGTCCTAGGTCACGCTGCACCACCGGACATCTAATTCCGGTGGATGGAGGACTCACCGAAGCCTTCCTGCGATGAGTCATCCTCTGCATGAGCGCAAGGCAAAAACGGATGGGCAAGGCACTTATGGCCCTCCAGCAGGCGACCCGAGAGCCTTGGTCGCAGTCGATCTTGGTGCAGAAAGTTGCCGTGTTTCCCTGTTGCGCTGGAACGGTGATGTCCCGGAAATCGAGCTGGTACATCGCTTCCCTAATTCCCCCATTCAGGAAAAGACCGGCCTTCACTGGGATTTACCCCACATACTCTCCGGAGTAAAGAAAGGCTTGCGCGATTGCGCACAAATCGCAACGGAAGGCATCGCAGCTATCGGCGTCGATGGATGGGCCGTCGACTACGTTCGGCTGGACTTGACCGGTAAGCCGATCGGAAATCCATTCTGCTATCGCGATCCGCGCAATGCGATCGCTATGGCGGAAGTTCACGCGCTGATCTCTCCCGACAGACTTTATCAGCTCACCGGAGCGCAGAGCATCACCTTGAACACGCTTTACCAGTTGCGGGCCGACACCGCTTCGGGCATCGATCAAGATCTGCCGTGGGTAAATCTTCCGGAATACGTTCTTCACTATTTGGGTGGCAAGCGAGTCTCCGAATACACCAATGCAACCCACACTGAACTTCTCGGGGTGAACGACCAGCAGTGGTGTCCAGAAATTTTTTCAGCGGTTGAGTTAACGCTTACTTCCGCTCCCCGACTCGTAAAGAGTGGAACCGGCATCGGCAAAGTCAGCGGTTCGCTCGCCGAACTTCCAGCCTTTCGCAATACCACGCTCATCGTCCCCGCTTGCCATGACACCGCTTCCGCGGTTGCCGGAATTCCCGCTCATGGCGACGACTGGGCATTTATCAGCTCAGGTACGTGGTCACTGGTCGGTTGTGTCCTTGACGCGCCCCAGACCTCGGCCCGGGCACGTGCGAGCAATTTCAGCAACGAGGGCGGGGTCGGCGGCAAGACGTATTTTCTGAAGAACGTTAACGGCATGTGGATGATCCGCCAGTGCCTGGAGTATTGGGAAGGACAGGGAGCATCCTGGAACCTGGATCATCTATTGGAAGCCTGCGCTACACTCCCGGACCCCGAGCATCTGCTACAGGTCGATGACCCGGATTTGATGCAGCCCGGTAACATGGTTTCACGCATCAATGCACAGCTGGCCCGGACCGGAAATCCCGCGGTTTCCGATCATCCCGATGCCGCACCGACTGTGGCAAATTTGATCTTCCACAGTCTCGCCGAGCGATATGCTGAAGTTCTTCGTGACCTGGAACAAACCACCGGCAAGAAATTTAAAAGATTGCTCATCGTAGGTGGTGGAAGCCGCAACAAGTTGCTGAATCGCCTGACTGGCAGAGCAACCGGCCTGGAAGTCACAACCGGGCCCACCGAGTGCGCCACCATTGGCAACTTCGCAGTTCAACTCGCGTCACTGTCCGGGGCCTACACCGATGCCGTCGGCGTAAATGCCGCGGCGGTTGCGGGTTTTGCCAGTTTGCTGGCTGACAAATTGATTGCACCCGAGAAACGGCCCAATTCATCGATTGTAAGAACTGAGAGCAGAGAATCAGAAAGGCCATCAGGATGACTGACAAGCTGGAAGCACTCATTTACCGTGCGCTCGATTCCTTCAACATCGAACTGCCTTCCTGGGGGTTCGCCAATACTGGCACCCGCTTCGGCAAGTTCGTGCAGGCCGCCGCTGCGAACACGGTGGAGGAAAAGTTCAGCGACGCCGGGCAAGTACATGCTCTCACCGGCTCCTGCCCGACCATAGCCCTGCACATTCAGTGGGATATGCCGAAGGGTGTGGGCCAGGTTTCGGACATCCAGAAATTAGCGTTGAAATACGGAGTGCAACCTGGCTCAATCAATCCCAATGTCTTTCAGGATCAGGAATACAAGTTCGGTTCCCTGGGAAATCCTGACCCTGCCATCCGCAAGCGCGCTACCGATCACATGATCGATTGCGTTGCCATCGCCGACTCGTTGAAGTGTCGCGACATCTCTCCCTGGTTTGCCGACGGCTCGAACTATCCGGGTACGCAGAGCATGCGCAAGCGCATTGCGTGGTTCGAAGAAGGCTTGAAGGAAGTTCATTCTCATCTGAATCCGAAACAAAGACTACTCATCGAATATAAGCCGTTCGAACCCGCCTTCTATCACACCGACCTCGCCGATTGGGGTATGGCGTTCTTGCTGGCGCGCCATGCCGGGCCCCAGGCAGTTGTCCTCGTCGATACTGGCCATCACTACCAGGCGCAAAACATCGAGCAGATTGTCGCGTGGCTTCTACACCATGACATGATGGGCGGCTTCCACTTCAATGACCGCCGTTATGCCGACGATGATTTGACCCTGGGATCGATTGATCCATACCAGATCTTCCGCATCTTCCACGAGATTCACACCTTTGAATGGGAGAAGGGCCAGCGCTCCGAGATCGCTTTCATGGTCGATCAAAGCCACAACCTCAAGGGCAAGATGGAAGCCATGATTCAGACCGTCTGCACCGCGCAGGAGCTTTATGCTAAGGCTGCGTTGGTCGACCATGCACACCTAGCAAAGCTGCAGGATGAATGCTCGCTTGTAGAAGCCGAAGAGACTCTACGGGGTGCGTTCTGGGTCGATGTCAGACCCGCGATTCAGAATGGCGTGCCAGTCATGGCTTGCCCAAAGATCCCATGCGAGCGTTCCGGGAAAGTGGCTACCTGGAGCGCATCACCTCGGAGCGCCGTGAACGCAATGTGGGATCAGTTACCACCTACGCGTAAGTCGAGTCACCGAAAGAAAAGCGGACTCCTCCCGTTCGGTCGGACTGACAAACTTTTTGAAGTTTGCAAATCACCGGACTTCTTGTCATTCCGATGACCGGGAGGAATCCCTTTTGTTTTCGCTCTATTTCGCTGCGCTACTCCGCACGATCTGCACCGGCCCCAGCAAGCCCGAGGGCATCAGCGGCGAATTCGCTTTGTAAAACTTCGGCGAGGTAAACGCATAGGTCTTGGTAACCCCCGGCTGGTGGTCGCCAATAATCCGGTTTGCCCACCCGTTGATGACCTTGATCTCAAGCGTATTCGCACCCGCCTTCAGTACGCCGGTAGCATCCACCCGATAAGGTTTCTTCCACACGATGCCTAAAGGTTTGCCATTGATCGCAACTTCGGCAAGATTCTTCACATCGCCCAAATCGAGCCACACATGGGAGCCCGACTTGAACCAATCACCGCTTGCCTGCACCGTTTTCGTATACGTGGCGGTTCCGCCAAAATATTTCACGCCAACATCAGAACTGTCGGGATATGAAATCAGCTTCTCCATGGTGACCTTGGGAGGAGCACCAAGGTCTGCCTGGAATGCCACGTCCCACGGGCCCTCCACTGTAGCGATGGATTGCTCGCTGATCGCAGGTACTTTGAACGAATTCGACTTGGCTGCTTTGCGGAACACTACAAACACCGTCCCCCACGGCTCTAACTTGAGAGGCACGGTAGTCCGCCCGTTCGCGATGCTATAAGAAGCAGGCTCAATCTTGCCGGTATCGGAATGCCAAAGCTCCGCCGCCTTCCCTTGAATGCGGAAAGTCGCATCTAAAGCCTCGTCGCGGTCGTTGCGGTTGTCCACAAAATACAAATCAGCGTCAGCCGTTTTGCGATGGACGAACTGCAGCTTGGTGTCTTCCTGCGGCTTGCTGTATTCGAAATCGGGAGACACCTGCATCCCTGCCAGCACATCGCCTAACTTCTCACTCCCGTGAACTTTTCCTCCCGTCCCCCAAAGCTCCTCCACAATGGTTTGAAACTCCCTGGGATCGTCGCTCAGGCTCGGAGTGCTGATCGGCTTCGGGCCCGCCACCGTGGCTCCCGCTTTGACCAGATCACGAATCTTGCGCAGCACCGGCAATGACATGTGCTGACTGAACGGATCAAGCGCCAGCACGCGATAGTTCATGCCACTCGGAGTTACCAGTTGTCCGTCCTTGACGCTGAGCAGATGAATCAAGGCATCGGCGTTGATGTAGTCGAAGTTGTACCCGGCAGGAATCTCCGGAGCTTTTTTCAGAAATAATGCAGTGAGGTTGGAATCTTCACCGTAGAAGTAAACGATGTCGGCCGCGAAGTGCCCCTGTTGCAGCAGGTAGCAACTACGCGTCAGATAATTTACCCACGGCTGCGCCTGTTCCGCCCATGTTTCATTGCGGGTGAACCACTGTCCGAAGGGACCGAGCGACAGTCCAGGCTTACGATCCAGAAGTGGCTGATGTACCGAGGTATGAATTACGAAACGGTTAAGCCCATCGGACATTTCCTGATCGGCGGTCGGCTTCAGGGTTGCCGGAGACCAGGCCCAGGCTCCCTGGGAGGCGGTTAAAGATTCCGCGGCGACCAAGTTCTGTCCATAGAGATGCGCCACGGACGCCGACTCACGAATATCCGCGTCATAGCCGTATTGCACATTGTTCACGCCGGGCCTCTGGGTCCAGGTGGCCGACATGGGAATATCGTTGCTGCGCTTGACCTGCATACCATCACCAATGAATGCGCGCCCTTCTTCATGCGACTCACCGTAGTGCCCCATGCCCCGGTCATGCACCAGCTTTGTAATCAGATCGTAGTGGTTTTCCGCGAGCAAATCGCGAAAGCGTTAGCCGGAAATCCCAAAGGAAGCGGTCGCTCGACTCGGAACCCTCCACCACACGCCCCGCCAACACCGGCAACCAGGGCCGCGGATCATATCCCCGCCGTTTGGTGAATTCCGCCACCATATCGTCGGTCCAGTTCTGCGCGCCCGCTTCCCAGCTATCGCTGATCACAAATCCGAGGCCCCGCTTCCCCATCAGATCCCCGACAGTATTCTTGTAGTTGTCGAGATAGGTGTTCATGTACTCGGTCACGTCGGCGGCGTTCAACTTATCGACTTCGAATCCCGTACCTTCAGGCGATGCCGGATGGTTGGTGATCCCCAACAGCGAATAACCCAGGCGCATCACTACCCAATTGCCCGCCGGCGGAGTCCAATCGAGGGATCCATCCTGCTTCATCTTGGAGGTGAGGTCGATGACGTCGGACTTGGCGATCACATCGCTCGTCGGAAACTCCGGAGTCGCTGCGCTGTAGGTTTCTGTAATCGGTGTAAACGCAGCTTTCTCCTCCACCCGATTCACCCGCGCCCCGGAATGCAGGGAAATTTCCGCAATCGGATATTCTTTCGACGGTGGCGCCGAGAAGTCTCCGAAGTCGGCATCGAATGACATGGCAGGAGGGCCCGCTGGCGCCGGCGTAGTCATATTCAATCGAAAGAAGCGCGCCTTCGTCTCCGGAAACGAAACCGTGTGGACTTGTGCGCCATCGTTTGGAATGGACGCGATCTTATGAAACGACTGGCCATCATCGCTGGCCTCAAGCTCCGGTGAAGGAGCCGCGCCCCCCATGATGTCGGCGAATGGATTCACCGGTCCGCCCAAAGCGAATGTTACGGAGCGAATGGATTGCGGCTCGGTAAATTCAAATTGTATCCACGCCTTCTCGCCAGCATTGGCGGCCTTGGGTAACGCTGTGGTCTTCGCGTATTGCCCGTCATTTAAGACCGCCGCATCGATGGTGCCGCCGCTCGAGGTCACTTTCGGATGGAGATCGGCCACCTCACCGTCAGGAACGCGATATGCAATCACAGCCGCGTCTGCGTAGTACTCGGGCGTGGGCTTAGGCGTCTGCCCGGTCATCATGGCGATGAAATCGAAAATTGGAATGTCCTGGTAGGGTCCACTCACCGAAGGAGGCTTGGGCAGTGTCCCGCTGAAAGGCTGACCGCCTTTCACCCCAGTCTCGCTCCACACAAACTTTTTCATCGCCTGCTGCGGTTTTACCCACGGGCCACCCGACTCGCTCCATCCGGGAGAACCTGCGATGGCCTCTTCCAGCCCCAATTGGTCGGCTAGCTCGGTGGCATACTTGAAAGCGTCCTTCCACTCAGGGGTCATGTAGACCAAGCGCTTATCGACCAGCTTCGGAGTATTCAACGCAGCATCAAAATTCTGAAAACCGCCGATACCGACCCGGTGCATCCATTCCAAGTCGAGCTTGATGCCCTCCTTAGTTATGTTGCCATTCATCCAGTGCCACCAAACTCGTGGTTTGGCCGAAGCGGGAGGCTGTTTGAATCCTTGCTCAAGCGCTGATTCCTGCGCCCAGGCGCAGGTAACTAGAGAGAAAGAAAGAAGAAAGGCCAGAGTTTTGACCGCTACGGTGCGGAGTGCCCTCATTGCGCCACCTTGATTTAGGAGAAATTTTCTGGAGATTGCCGCTGCAAACTTTATTTGGCGGCAAGTTAGGGTGTCAAGGACAATCTATAACTTATTTCCCTATTGAAATAGGGGCGGGGCCGGGGGAGTATGGCCTTGGTATTCACGCTGTGGGCTTGCTGGAATCTCTTACATTCCCCATAAATTGCGATTGCAACTTCTGGGCGCACAATTCGCCGCACACATGAAGTGTGCTCTCCTGTTGGGCGATTTCTTCGTCCCATGCACAAAGATAAAGGACGGGCCGATTGTATTCCCCAAAGGAAGTCCACATCATCCACCAACGGTCCTGGGCGTTCTTAAGCTGTCCGCAATTCGGACCTGAACAACGATAGGCGATGCTTGGCGCATGGACTTTGGATTCCGTGTGCATCTTGGGGTCCCCTGCTGCGAGCCGGTACACCGCGTACCGCTCACGAAGACTAAGGAAAAAAGATTAGCATTTGTCAGGCGGGCGATCAACGAGGGATGTTCCTGCATCTTTATACCGGACGCTTTTGGAGGCCTGCCTGTCGTTACCCATCGAGGACTACGCAATAATCGGTGATTGCCATACCGCTGCTCTGATATCGAAACAAGGTTCAATTGATTGGCTTTGCTTTCCGCACTTTGACTCCGGGGCATGCTTCGCCGCATTGCTGGGAACCGCCGAACATGGGCACTGGTCGATTGCTCCCGCCGAATCAATTCGAAATATCCGCCGCCGATACCGCGGCGACACCTTGATTCTTGAAACGGAATTCGAGACCGAAACTGGATCGGTCGTACTGGTCGATTGCATGACCCCGCGGGACGACGTACCACAGGTCGTGCGCATGATAGTGGGCAAGCGCGGACAAGTTCGGATGAGGATGGAGCTTGTAATGCGATTTGACTATGGCTCGGTAGTCCCCTGGGTGCGGAAGAGCGAGCGTGGGATCACTGCCATTGCAGGGCCAGACAAATTGACGTTGTGCACTGAAGTACCTTTGCACGGTGAGGGTTACACGACGGTAGCAGACTTCACCGTCCACCAGGGTCAACAGATTTCGTTTGACCTTGCCTGGTGCCCTTCGCATCAAAAGGCCTCCAAGCCAGTTGATCCCGCTCGCGCCATCCAGGAAACACAACAATGGTGGGAGCAGTGGTCGTCTCGTTGTTCCTACCAGGGCAAATGGCGCGATGCGGTCGTGCGCTCTTTGATCGTGCTCAAGGCCTTGACGTTCTTGCCCACGGGTGGAATTGTCGCGGCTCCGACAACTTCTCTACCCGAGAAGCTTGGGGGAGTGCGCAACTGGGATTACCGGTTTTGCTGGGTACGGGACGCTACCCTCACGCTTTACTCGATGGTGAACGCCGGCTATCTGGACGAAGCGCGCGACTGGAGGGAATGGTTATTGCGAACGGTCGCGGGCAACCCTTCAGATCTGAACATCGTTTATGGATTGCATGGAGAGCGCAGGCTCACAGAACTCGAACTTGACTGGCTTCCCGGATACCAGGAATCGGCGCCGGTGCGGACCGGCAATGCAGCCTACCAGCAATTTCAGTTGGATATTTTTGGAGAGCTTATCAATACACTGTTCCAATGCCGGCAGGCAGGGTTGGAACCAAGAGACGGGAGTGAGGGCGTAGCCCTGGCGCTGCTCGAATTTCTTGAAGGAGCATGGAACAAACCCGATGAGGGCATCTGGGAGATGCGGGGTCCACGCCGCCACTTCGTTCACTCCAAAGTGATGGCCTGGGTAGCTTTGGACCGCGCGGTGCGTGCGGTGGATAAAGGATGGGTTCGCGCCGACGCCACCCGCTGGCGGGCCCTGAGAACCGAGATACATGACCAGGTCTGTCAGTCAGGGTTCGATTCCGGGCGCAATTCTTTTGTGCAGTTTTACGGTTCACAACATCTCGACGCCAGTTTGCTCATGATGCCGCTGGTGGGCTTCCTGCCGGCCGACGATCCCCGCATGCTTGGCACGGTGAAAGCCATCGAGGAAAACCTCATCCAAAATGATTTCGTTGGAAGGTACACAATTGATCCTGCCGTCGACGGCTTGCCGCACGGCGAGGGCGAGTTCCTGGCCTGCTCTTTCTGGCTGGCAGATAACTACATTTTGCAGGGCCGCCGAAAAGACGGCGAGCGCTTGTTCGAGAGACTGCTATCGATTCGCAACGACGTCGGATTGCTGTCGGAAGAATACGACCCGGTCAACAAGCGTCTGCTAGGGAACTTCCCTCAGGCATTCTCCCACGTAGGACTGGTGAACACCGCTTTCAACCTGAGGAAGGATGTCAAGCATCCACCCGTGGGATCGGAAAAGGACCCTACCTCATGAATGGAGCTGCCGTTACTGCAGTCTGGCGTACTCTGCTTTGCCTTGCTTCAGAATAGGCAGATCCGGGTCCGCATTTTTCCATACGCCAAAGAAATCCTGGTATGCGGTACGCGCCTTGGGGGTGTCCCCTTGTGTGACGTAAGCTCTGGCCAATTGCAGCCGAGAAAGCGGAAATATCATATTCAACGGATCAATGCTGCGGTGAGCAAGAAGTTTCTGAAATTCAGCAGCTGCTTTGACGCCATCGCGCTGGCGGAGGTAGGCTTCCCCGCGAATGAACGCCGGCCATCCATCGACGCCATTAGGCGGGGATCCAAGCTCATAGGGCATGGCGATCTCCAAAAGACGAACCGCCTCCGCGGGTTGGTTGCGGTGCAGCGCTTGAAGCGCCCGAATCAGCGGAACCCATTCCTGATTGAGGATTAGATCTTTCGGATATTGCCGGATTAGCTCGTCCGCCAACTTCTGTGATGGAGCCAGGTCTCCGATTGTGGCGAGCGTGGCGGCCGCTGCCACGCGTGTATCTCTATCAGCGGAAAGCGCGAGAGCTTCCGCTACGCCGCGTCTAGCCTCATTCTCGAATCCCATTTGACCGTCGCACCAGGCCCGCATCAAGCGCACGTTGCCCGCAAGCTCCTTCTGCTGTTGCCCCCGGGCTGCGTTCAGCGCCGTGGTAAAAGTTAACCGCGCGTTGATCACCTTCCCATTGGCGCACTCCCCCAATCCCATGAGCATCATCATGATCGCCTCGAAAGGAGTGCCGACAGAAGATTTCAATGCCGACTGCATGCCCGCGTCGTCCCCACGGGCGAAAGCCATCATGTAATTTCCGAATTGCCCTTCTTTCGCGATCGAACCCTGGGCCATTCCCTTGTCAAAAACCGCCTTGGCCTCGTCGTATCGATTCAGGCGTATGTAGGAATCCGTCAAATTCTGAAAGGCGAAGAAGTCCTTCGGATCAATCTTCAACGCCTGCGTGGCATTGCTCATTGCCTTCTCGAACTGGCCGAGAGAAGGATAAATTAAGGCGAGATTATCCCAGGGAACGGTATCGCGAGGATAAATCTCTTTCCAATGTTCGTAGATGTCGATGGCTTGCAGAGAATCCCGCTGTACTTCGCTGTAGTAGTGGGATGAGATGTACAGCTTTTCGCGTTCGCTGGTTCGGTCTTTCAGCTCGAAAGCCTTGGTAAGATTTTCCGTCTGGTCTGAGAGGCGCGACAGATTTCCAGACACCACCCCGAGGGTAGCGTAGGCCATGGCAAAATTCGGATCCAATTCGATGGCGCGCTTTAAGTGTGGAACTGCTTGCTCATCGTTCAACTTGTGATGCTCGACCTGGCCAAGCGAGTAAGCTTTTAAAGCTTCCAGCGACGAGGTAGTCGCCTGTTCCAGCGGAGTCGCGAATTGCCGCACGGAATTGATCGACTCGCCTAATTTCCGCCGCAAGTTCGATGCTGCCTGGTCAAGCGATTTCAGTACCTTTTCTTTACTTTCCGCCTCCACCTGATCGCGGGCCAGTGAGTCGCCGGTCTGGGCGTTGATGGCATTCAGATCAATCACATAATGACTGCCCAACGGAGCGATGGACCCCGCTAACATCGCCTTCGTTCCCTGGCGCAGGCATATCTCCTTCGCCACGTCGTTGGTAATGCGCTCATCCGGCGAACGCCCCATGAGATGCAGGGCTTCCTGTATCCGTGATTCAGGCAAGACATTCAAATAAGGCGACTGTTCCAGCTGCACGGCCAGCGCCTGTTTCAGCGTGCCATCAAATACAGGATCGCCGGTGGTATTGACGAAATCGGCGAGCAGAATGGTGTCCTTCTCGGTGAGTGCCTGAGATCTGTGGCTGTACAGAAAAATCACTACGGCAACGGCGGCAACCGCCAATGATGCGGCGGCTGCTATCCAGATTTTGCCGGGTCTGCCGGTTGGCCTGGCATCGCTCGATTTTGAATCATGTGCAGGCTGAGCTTTGGATCCGCTCTTTCGTTCTACAGGCGGCACGGGAACGAAATTTTCATCTTCATCCGCGGGTTGCACCGCCGAGCGGCTTGACTCTGTATCTCTTTTCAGCCGCTGCAACTCTGCCCGCATCTCCGACGCATGCTGGTAGCGAAGATTGCGATCCTTTTCCAACGCGCGATTAATAATGCGCTCGAGCTCCGCCGGCAGATCAGGATTCAGCCGTACAGGCGAAACCGGGCTGCGTGACAGAATCGATTCAAAGATTACTGCCGAAGTGTCTCCGCGGAACGGAACCGTGCCGGTAGACATTTCGTAGAGAACCGCACCGAAAGAAAACAGGTCAGTACGCGGATCGAGTTCTTTGCCGCGAGCCTGCTCCGGCGACATGTAAGCGACCGTGCCCAATGCTGTGCCGGGGCTGGTGAGGTGGGCTTCACTCACCGCCGTTGGCATGGACATGTTGGGGTCAGGCTGCTTGCTTTCGGTCGTGAGCTTGGCCAATCCAAAATCGAGGATCTTGGCGTGACCGCGTTTGGTAACGAAAATATTTGCGGGCTTGATGTCGCGATGGATGATGCCTTCGACGTGGGCCGCGTCAAGCGCGTCGGCGATGTCAATCGCCACACCGAGAAGAACTTCCAACTCCATGGGGCGGCCCGCGATGCGGTGCTTCAGGGTCACGCCGTCGAGGTATTCCATGGCGATAAACGCCTGGCCGGTCTGCTCGTCAATCTCATAAATGGTACAGATGTTGGGATGATTCAGAGCCGATGCGGCTTTCGCTTCCCGCTGGAAGCGCCCGAGCGCTTGAGGATCTTTAGCCACGTCGTCGGGCAGAAACTTCAACGCGACGAACCGCCCCAGCTTGAGATCTTCGGCCTTGTAGACCACGCCCATCCCACCACCCCCGAGTTTTTCGACGATGCGGTAGTGAGAGACAGTTTGGCCGACCATATTTGGGAAGGCCCAATCTTAGTGGGTGAGAAATGGGGCGTCAATGCAGGAACCGAGCCCGGCTCCCGGCACGGATTTGCTTTGTGTTGCTTCGTGTCCTCAGCGGCTAATCGATTCCAGAGATCCTTATGGACGAAATGATTTCTCAAGTGCCCGACAGATGCTACATTCCTACGCCTAAGGCGCGACGCTAAGACCGCCCGTCTCCTTCTGCGATGGACATCTCGCTCAATTTCAAGCTACCCTCTAGGCCATGAATCGCCGACATTTCTTGCTGGGTACCGCTGCAACCGCCACTGCTCTTTCCACTTCGCGCCTCTTGCTTGGCGCTGAGGCTGACCTGCGACCGGTGATAAATGAAATCGAGAAACGTCATGACGAGGCGGTGAAGCGTCTACAAACCTGGATACGCCAGCCCTCGATCGCCGCCGAGAATCGCGGCATGAATGAAGGTTGCGAACTCACCATGCAGATGCTGCGTGACGCCGGCTTTCAAACAGCCACCAAAATCCCAACCGAGGGACAACCTGGTATCTTTGCCACCCTTGACGCGGGCGCGCCACGCACGCTCGGCGTCTATTTCATGTACGACGTGAAGCAGGTGATTCCAGCGGAGTGGTCTTCCCCGCCCTTCGACGCCGCGTTGGTCGACAAGCCCGGTGTCGGCAAAGTCATAGTGGGGCGCGGCGCGGTAAATCAAAAAGGACCGCAGGCTACATTCCTGGCGGCCCTCCATGCCATTCAAGGCAGCGGCCGCAAGCTCCCTATCAATCTGGTTCTGATAGCAGAAGGCGAAGAAGAAATCGCTTCCCCGCACTTCCCCCAGGTCGTCCACCGCCCCGAGGTTCTCGCGGCTTTGAAAAATTCGCAAGGCATGTTGATCACCGATGCCTCCCAGGACCTTGATGGTTCCATCACCATGCAACTCGGGGCCAAAGGCGTAGTCGAGCTAGAGTTGGTTTCGAGCGGCGAGCATTGGGGACGCGGCCCCGCCGCCGATCTCCACTCCAGCGAAAAGGCCCGTGTCGATAGTCCGGCATGGCGATTGGTGCACGCGTTGAACACGCTGGTTTCGGCGGACGGCAATGATCCCGCGATTGCCGGCTTCGCCGACAAGGCACGGCCGATGTCGGCCGCCGAGAAGAAAATGATCGAGGTCGCCGCCAAACGTCTTAACGAAGACAGCGCCAAGAAAGCCATGGGCGTGCAGCACTGGGTTCATGACGTGAGCTGGCAGGATTCGCTCGAACTGCTGATGTCGCGGCCCACGGTGAATATCGAAGGCCTGGTCGGCGGATACACCGGCCCTGGCGGGAAGACAATCCTGCCGCATCGCGCCGTCGCCAAACTGGACCTGCGTCTGGTCCCCGACATGACTGCCAAAGACGCGCTGGCCGCATTGAAGGCTCATCTGATCAAACAGGGATATCCCGACATCGAGGTAAACATGACCGGGGGATATGACCCCAATAGCACCTCCATCGAGGCGCCCTTCATTCAGAAACAACTAGGCATTTACAAAGCCGCGGGCATCGATCCCATCGTGATGCCGCGCAGCGCGGGTTCGTGGCCAGGCTACGTCTTCACCGGCGATCCATTGCGCTTGCCCGCGGGCGGTTTCGGTCTGGGACACGGCGACGGCGCGCATGCGCCCAACGAATATTTCCTGATCGAGTCCGCCAATCCCAAGGTGCAAGGCATGGACGGCGGCGTGCGATCCTACGTGGAGTTCTTGTACGCTATGGCCAGCTAGCCGCAATGAGGTGGGTGGACGGTCTTGTCCGCCAGGTAAAGGTTCGTCGCAATTTTCGGATTTTGAGCGCAAATGCCTGGTTCGTCACTAGCACTGTCGCACTGATGATAGAGGATGAACCGCTTTCATCGCCAAAGCCAGAAATTGCTTTTCCTGAACGGGGTTTTGAGCACAACACATTTTTGAGTTACAAGTAGCGTAGTGAAGGCTACGCGCAAAGGAGAAATGATATGGCAAGTCTGAAAGAGGAAGTCCGCAGTAACGACGGCAGCGCCGCCAGCACAGCGAAAATCGACATGAAGTTCGAACTGGTCGTCATCCCCGTATCGGATCCCGACCGCGCCAAGGAATTCTATGGAAGGCTCGGGTGGCGGCTCGATGCCGATTTTGCCCATGGTGATGACATCCGTATCCTCCAGTTCACCCCACCTGGTTCTGGAGGCTCGATCATCTTCGGCAAGAACATCACCGCAGCGGCGCCTGGTTCCGCCCAGGGCCTGTACTTGATCGTCTCCGACATCGACGCAGCCCGCGTTGAGCTTCTCGCTCGCGGCATCGAGGTCAGCGAGGTGTTCCACGGCGGCACCGAGTACTCCGGCAGCGACGAGCCTTACATATTTGGGCGGGTGCGGGTCAAGGGGCCGGATCCCCAGCACGGCAGCTACCGCTCCTTCGCCTCGTTCCGTGATCCGGACGGTAACGGCTGGCTGATGCAGGAGGTCACTACCCGTCTTCCCGGACGCGGCCTCAGTCTGGACGTCGCGACGCTGACAGAGCTTCTGCGAGAGACAGAGGCGCGCCATGGGCAGTACGAACCCACCGCTCCGAAGCATCACTGGTCGCAATGGTATGCCGCCTATATCGCCGCGAGAGAGAACGGGAAGACTCCTGACGACGCAGCGGCCGAAGCCGCGCTTAACGTAGAAAGTGTCCGCAACGCCGCTTAACGATTGGCATGCGCACCGGCGGGACTGCACTCGATCACGGATTCTTTACAAGGGATCATGAGTACGGCAACCAAAACCGGTCGCACGGAGCGTCAACCGGAACTTTCCGGGCAAGCCGTCGTCGTGATCGGCGGCAGCACGGGCATCGGAGTCGAACTGCAGGAAAAGCTCGCACCCATTGTTGTTTACACCCTCTGTGCGATCTGCGAGGGCGCCCTCGCAAGCCGTCAGATACGCTGGCAATATTTCCTGGCGCAACGCCAAACCGTAGCCGCTAGATCAACTCCCGCACCCGATCCCCCAGCGCCTTAGCAATGATCTTTCCTCCGTCGGGCTCTCCCCGCGCCAACGATTCGGCGAACTTCAATGCCTGATCTGCGGTGATTTTCGCTGGCAAGGGCGCTTCCAGCGGATCGACAATTGCTTCCAGAATTGCCGGCCCGGGGACAGACAAAAATTGATCCATAACCGCTGCACACTGAGCCGGATCATCCACGGTGTAGCCCACGCCTCCGCAGGCGTGGGCGAATGCGGCAAAATCGATGGGCTGCAACTCCACCCCATACTCCGGATTCCCTAAGAAAACCATTTGCTCCCACTTGATTTGTCCCAAAGTGTTGTTCTTGATGATGACAATTTTGATCGGCAGCCGATACTTCACCGCCGTAACGAAGTCCGCCATCAACATCGAGAATCCGCCGTCGCCCACAAACGCCACCACTTGCCGCTCGGGGTAAGCTATCTGCGCGGCTAATGCATAGGGCAGCCCCGCCGCCATACTGGCTAGCGTTCCTGACAAACTGTGCATCTGCCCGCGTCTCACGGGAATCTGGCGCGCCCACCAGGTGGTGATGGTGCCGCTGTCACAGCTTACAATCGCGTTGCGAGCTCAGCCGTTTTCCCAGCTCCCAGGCCACTACTTGGGGCTTCATCGGCTTGTCAGGCCTGGTACCCCGCTTCTCCATTAACTGCCACCAATCTTTCATTCCCTTCTGTGCTTTCTCCAGAAAACCGCGCTCGGTCTTCTTCTTTATTAGCGGAGCCAATGCTTCCAGAGTCCTTGCGCTGTCACCGATCAGCCCAACTTCAACTGGGTAACGCAATCCAATCCGTTTGGGATCGAAATCAATTTGGACGCCGCGAGCCTGATCCGGCTTGGGCATAAACTCGATGTAAGGAAACGAGCTGCCCACAATGAAGAGCGTGTCACAATTCTCCATCGCCTCCTGCGAGGGCAGCGTACCCAGGAGTCCGATTCCCCCTGTGGTGTAAGGACTATCGTCTGGAACGCAAGCCTTCCCTAACAGCGCCTTGATAATCGGCGCGCCCAACAATTCCGCCACTCGTTCTAACTGCGGACCGGCATGCAGGGCGCCACGGCCGGCGAGGATGGTGACTTTCTTGCCTCCGTTCAAAATGTCGGCGGCAGTGTGCAACTCACCCAGGCTGGGCAATTCCGGTAATTCTGCCTGCGCATGCGAGGTGTGGTGGGGCACATTTCGTTTAGAGCGATGCTTGCTTTTGACTTCATGTTCTTGAAGGTCGACCGGAAAAGTAATGTGGGCCACGCTGCGGTAACCGAGCGCGGTCCGGCACGCCAGATCCACAATGTTTTCGACGTGGTTGGGTCCCATAATTCTTTCGTTGAATACGGCAACATCAAGGAAGGTCCTGTCCAAGGCGACATCTTGTTGGGTATAGGTTCCGATCAAATCATGGAACTGCATGCCGGTAATTGCCAACACCGGCTGCCCATCGAGCTTGGCGTCGTACAAACCATTCAGCAGATGTATGCCACCCGGGCCCGAAGTAGCCAGACACACGCCGAGTTTCCCCGTGTACTTCGCGTAGGCGCAGGCCATAAATGCAGCCGACTCTTCATGGCGAACCTGGACAAATCGAATTTTCTCTTGGCGCGTGCGCAACGCCTCCATGATTCCGTTGATGCCGTCTCCCGGCAAACCAAAAACAATTTCCACTCCCCAATCGATCAAGGAGTCGACCAGCGCCTCTCCAGCAGTCATTCAAATCCCTCGAGCGCAATAATTTACGACATGGCTAGGATGCGGCGGGCCTGGCTTGAGCAATCAGGGATTTCCACAAAGACCTAAGATAGATTTCGTAGCCCACTCATTGGCTCCTTTACGAATCGCTGTTTTTGAACCTCCTTTTTGCACATTAGGGCCATGTAGATCGACAAGTCGGGGACCTTCGATTCGCATATGGGATCGCAAACCGCTTCGCTTCCCATTGGTGCAACTAGTACAATAGTTTCTGTAGCGCATGGTTCACTTCCAGCCAACCGCGCTCTAGATCCTGTCCTCTAACCAGCCGAACAGATCGAAAATCAGTTAGGATACCGCAGTCGGTGGTGGGTATTCGAGTAGTTGCCGACAAAGCGCCGGCAAGATAAGCGCCCCAAAGCAGGACTAAAAGCATCTCGTCATGGCAAGACCAAAACCAATATCGGAGCGGAGTGCCACCGGTGAAGTGGAGCGCGTTTACCACGAGATCAAAGAAACCCTGCGGGTCACCGGCGTCCCACTAAGCTTCCGCACGTTGGCGGGATACGAAAATGTTCTGCCGCTATTTTGGGATCAGCTTCACTCGAACCTTCAGACCCGGGACTTTGAAACCAGCGCCGACCGGATTCGCGTTCGCGCAGCACAAGCCTCTGCCCTTCTGGTGCCCTCGCGAGGTCAGGCGCGTGTAATGCTTGGAGAGAGCCAGCGCTTTCAGATTCAGCGCGCCCTCAGTCTCTATCACTACGTAAACCCCAAAATACTTTTGCTCATGTCGGCCTTGAAGATCAGTCTGCATGGAGAAAACATAGGCCGGGCTGATGCAAATCTCGGATCCGTACCGCTGATAGCTCGCGGGGTTCCACGCAAGATGTATCCCATGGAACTCGCCAGTGATCCGCCGGAAGATCAACGGGTTCAAGAGGTTTACGAAGACATCAAGCGGACTCTTTCCTTACCCGCAGTGTTCAGTGAGTACCGTACCCTCGCACTCTGGCCTGAATACCTGACGTCAGCCTGGGAACGTCTGAAGCCACTGCTTCGACTTTCGGCTTATCGCGAGGCTTCCGAAGAGGTTCGCCAGCTGAGTGTTCACTTGGCTCGCGAACTCCCCTTCCCGGTCAAAGTTTCTTTGCGCACCATTGAGGCCGCTGGGCAGGAACCGGAGCTAGTTCTCCGGGTCGTGGAACGCTTCGAAACTCTCTTACCGTCTCTGATTTTGAATAACTGTTTCATGCTGTATGACTGGTTCAACGAACAAGAACTGAAAGAGTCTCCCTATCCCGCGCCCGATCGTCACTACACCCCTCTCCGTGAGGCGCAGGCCGTATGAACTGGTCGGAATTCCAGAGAAAACAGCGCGTCGCAGAAATTGGAGACTCATTCCTCAGTTATGTCGATGAGGGTAGCGGTTCTCCAATCGTGCTTTTGCACGGCATGCCGAGCTGGGGATATGTATGGTCATCGGTTCTGCCGATGTTGACGAACCGTTTTCGCGTGCTTATCCCCGACCTTGCCGGATTTGGTTACTCCGACAAGCGGGATTGCTTCGATCGCTCGGTGAGCCGGCAGGCAACTTTAATTGAAAGTTGGATGGATTCCATCGGTTTGAGCCGTGCCGCATTTGTGGGCCATGACATTGGCGGCGGAATCGCGCTGCGCCTCTCTACCCTTAGCCCCGGGAGAATCGAGCGCCTGACTCTTATCAATAGCGTCTGTTACGACTCATGGCCTGGCAGCCTGATGCTCACTCTGAGCCATCCCGAGTCCCACCGGCGGTTGTCCTCACGGCGGACGAATCTACTTTTGCGTCGCGGACTTAAAAAGGGATTTTCACAACCGCAGGAGGAATATTTATCGGGAATGCTGGCGCCTTACACCACAGAGATCGGGAAGCTCTCGCTCATCCGCAATGCTGTGGCGCTCAATACCAGTCTCACCATGGAGATCTCCGCTCTCCTGCATCACTTGCGCGTACCAACCCTCATCATCTGCGGAGAGGATGACCCCTTTCATCCGATCAAGTACGGTACCCGTTTGGCCAATGATATTCCCGGCGCTCAATTGGTGCGCTTGCAAAAAGCCAGGCACTTTGTGATGCTCGATCGTCCCGAAATCATCGCCAGCTGCCTGACTCAGTTCCTGGGTCCGGAAGGGCGAGTAATGCCGCTGCCGCAAGCCGTCCACATGCCTGGACCGGAAGCGGCCGTCCGGCCACAGTTCCTGCTGACCGAACAGCCGTAGCGCCGATTACCGGTTGCTACCGTGGCTCGAGGTGCAACGGCTGATCCAATTTGAAATTCAGCACCGTCTCTGACGGCACCTTAACTTCCTTACCCCTGGTCAATACTTGCGCCGTACCACCCACGGCGGCGCCGCTCACCGCTCCTATAGCAGCTCCTTTTCCGCCCCCAGCAATGGCCCCGAGCAAGGTCCCGAGAACTGCACCACCCCCGACCATGGTCGCGGTGCGCTTATTCTTGCCGAGTCCTTTATTGTTGCCCTCTTGTAAATCAGTGGTGCTGACCTCGTAGCGATGTCCGCGAATGGTTACCGATTGCAAATCCAAGGTCAGCTCCGGGCTACCCGTAGTGCCTCCGCTGGAAACTTGCCGCAACACCAACTCGGCATCGGCGCTCTTCGGAATCAGCACCTCGCCCGAGGTCCCGGTCACATCGCCAGCAATGACGGCGGAGAATGTCTGCCCTTCACTGGCCTCGCTGGAATCGATCTTGTCGTTGTTCCTGACCGAAATCTCCGTACCGCTGGGCACGACCATCTCAGTTCCAGAAACGGACGGGACTGACCGGTAGCTGGGACTGGCCGTCCCACTCGCATTCGGAATACTGTCAGAAAAATCGATGCCCTGGATCTCGCTTTTGTCGAAGGTGCGTTCAACCCCCGAAGTGTCGCGTAGCACGACCGATGTCGCCGTCTCGGACATCAAGGTGCCGACGATCTGGGTGCCATTCTTAAATTTTAAGGTGGATCCCCAGGCTGCCGCGCTCGCTAGGGCAATTATGCAAAAAAGCGATCCAAATCTCGTCAATTCACACCCCCTGAAGTAATTAGATGCCGCAAACTAGCCCAAATTTTCAGCTAACCCCTGTGAATCCAGTACTTTTGTGATTCTCGGTGATAATTACCTAGCTGGACTCAGTCAATCAACTTAAACGCTGCCAGCGGCATCAAAGAGTGCGATCAGGATGAATTTCCTTAGGTCCAAATTGTGGCTTTTTCCGGTGGCTATCGCCCTGACCATAGGCGCATCGGCGCAGGACGAGCCCATTCAGCCGCCGCGCTCCTCTCAAGTTCCCCGGCCACCGGCGTCGGCGCCAACCAATTCTGTACCTAAACCGCCGGGTGCGTCGAGCACCGACTCAGGTCAAACCCTGGATCAGTCGGAGCCTTCCAACGATGCCGGCGTATTTGTCTTTCGCAAACAGGTTCAGGAAGTAATTCTGCACGCAACCGTCGTGGACCCCGAACGGCGGCTGGTCACCAATCTCCAAAAAGGTGCCTTTACCATTTACGAAGATAACCGCCCTCAGGTGATCACGGCATTTCGCCGCGAGGACGTCCCCGTCGCTCTGGGCATCGTAGTCGACAATTCCGGTTCCATGCAGGAAAAACGGGCCAAGGTTAACCAAGCCGTTTTGAATCTGGTTCATGACAGCAATCCCGACGATGAAGTGTTCGTCGTCAACTTCGGGGAAGACTATTACCTCGATCAGGATTTCACCAACAACGTCAGCTTGGTTCGCGCCGCCTTGCAGCAGCCGAATCCAATGAAGGGCAAGACCGCTCTCTACGACGCCATCGTGGCTTCGGCCGCTCACTTAAAGGGCAGCGCCCGTTTGGAAAAGAAAGTCTTGCTGGTAATCACCGACGGACGGGACAACGCAAGCCAAGAAACTCTGCGGGAGGCCGCTCGCCGCCTTCAGCAACAAAATGGTCCCGTCCTCTATGCCATAGGTATTACCGGTGCTTTCGATCACCGGCCCGCTGGAGAAGATCCGCTCGCCACTCTGGCAGCGAGCACGGGCGGGGTAGCCTTTTTCCCGCAGACGACTGACGAGATCGCAGGCATCAGCCGCACCATCGCGCGCGATATCCGCAGCCAATTCATTTTGGGATACAAATCTAACAACCCCAACTCTGGTGGAGGCTTCCGCAACATTAAGGTCGATGCAGTAGCCCAGGGTTTGGGCCCGTTGACGGTCCGTACGCGTAGCGGGTACATTCCCGGGCAGCCCATTCAATAGGTTTCGATAATGGCAGGTGTCCTCCACCTTGCCTAAGGTCATCTTCTTACCAAACCAAAACGTTGTATTGAGGTAAGGACTGCCCTCGGTTTATGGACAATCATCTCTGGAAGCATTGGCCAATCCTCATTTTTTACAATCTTTTATCGTTTCGCCTTCCTAAACGCGGGCGTAGAATTTTCTCGTTCGACCTGTACACCCAAGGTTAGAAAGGAGGAACGAAATGGCAAAACCAGTCCCTAAGGGATTCCACACAGTCACCCCGGCATTGGTGGTTCGAGGAGCGGCCCAAGCAATCGAGTTCTACAAGAAAGCGCTGGGCGCCGAGGAACTGTCGCGTATGCCCAGTCCAGACGGCAAGATCATGCACGCCGAATTGAAAATTGGCGACTCGATCATTTTTGTTTCTGACGAATTCCCCAACATGGGAGTGACCCGGTCACCGCAGACACTAGGCGGCTGCACCGGCACCTTACATCTTTACGTGCCCGACGTGGACGCTTCTTTCAAGCAAGCGGTAGATGCCGGCGGCAAGTCAACGATGCCGGTGGCTGATATGTTTTGGGGTGATCGCTTCGGTTCATTTACCGATCCTTTTGGGCATCATTGGGGGATCCTGACCCATAAGGAAGACTTGACAGCAGAAGAAATAGACAAGCGGGCGCAGGATTTCTACGCCAGCATGGCACAGAGGAAAACCGCCTAAACAAGCCGAGGGGCAGGTAAACCCCTGCCCCTGGACTCAAAGCTCAATCCCCAGGCCGCACTCTGGGCGATACTAGGCTTATGGCGATCACTCTCGACGACCTGCGTCGTCTGGCCGTCGTTCAGACTCTTTTCCCTCCAGGCTCTCTAAGACGCGCCTTGCAAGCGTTCGGCTTCGTACAGGCGGATCCGATCCGCGCCCCAGCCCGCGCTCAGGATCTGATCTTGCGCCATCGCGTCAAAAACTACCGCGCCGGAGACCTTGAAAGGCAATATGCAAAGCTCGGAATTGAAGAAGACTTCTTCGTCAACTACGGCTTCGTGACCAAAGCGGTGCAGCGGCTGATGCATCCGCGTGGCAGTAAATCGACCGGCCATCGGAAGAAGGTCCAACTTTTGCTGGACTTCGTGCGCGAACGAGGAATGGTGCACCCGCGCGAGGTGGACGCCCATTTCTCACACGGCACCGTGAAGAACTATTGGGGTGGTTCTTCAAACGCCACTACGCATCTCCTGGACGCGATGCACTATCAGGGTCTGCTTCGGGTGGTGCGCCGCGATGCCGGGATTCGTGTCTACGCCGCTCATCAACACGAACCTCGACCGAGTGACATCGACGAGCGCCGCTTACGGATTGATTCCCTGGTGGATGTCGCAGTTCGCATCTATGCTCCACTGCCGGCCACCACTCTGTCGACCCTGGTGCGCCGTCTTCGCTATGCAGTGCCGCATTGGCAAGGTGAATTGACCCCTGCCCTCAATCGCGCCAGGCAGCGCCTTTCCCATACGCGGCTCGATGGCGTTGATTGGTACTGGCCTGCCGAAACTCAAATCACGCATGCAGAGCACGACCTGGTTCGGCTGCTCACTCCGTTCGACCCGGTGGTCTGGGACCGCCTTCGCTTCGAATTCTTGTGGGGTTGGGCATACCGGTTCGAAGCCTACACACCGCCTTCCAAACGCAAACTTGGCTATTATGCTCTGCCTCTGCTCTGGCGTAACCGGGTCATTGGATGGGGAAATCTGGCAGTGAAAGAGGGCGAACTGAGGTCTGAGTTCGGCTATATAGGATCTCCGCCGCGCGATCGAATCTTCCAGCAGGAACTCGAGGCGGAAGTCGATCGCATGAAGACATTTCTACGCCTTCAACCGTGACCGGACTTTTCCACCGGAATTTTGTAGCATCGCAGGATCGCGTTCAATCCGCTTAGGCTGAAGCTGGAAACGCTGACCCCCAAAATGAAGAAGCGTCGACGTAGAGGCGATCACCGTCCCGCAACCCCGGCTCCGAAGAAGCCTCGATTTTCACGCAATATTGTCGTGCTCTACGAGGACGACGCAGTTGTGGCCATCAACAAGCCTGCGGGCCTGCTGGCGGTGCCGGTCGAGGGTTCCGCCGCGCCATCGGCATGGTCACTGCTTTCCGCGAGATTGAAGTCCAAGCGACGGGGCGTCTTTGTGGTTCACCGCATTGACCGCTTTACATCCGGCGTGATGTTGTTTGCGAAGACCGAAGCAGATCGGGACGCGATGGTAAGGCAGTTCCTCAGCCACACCCCAACCAGGCAGTATCTCGCAGTGGTTCGCGGCCACCTGGCGGAAAAACAAGCAACGCTGGTTCATCAGCTGCGACGTGAAGGCATGGCCCAAATAGTGACCAAACCGAACGACACCAGATCGGCCCGCGCCGAACTCAAATATTCGGTCGAACGTAACCTTCGAGCGGCGTCGCTGCTCCGCGTAACCCTGGTCACGGGATTACAAAATCAGATTCGAGTGCAGCTTTCAGCCCTCGGGCATCCTGTTATCGGGGACAGAAAATATTGTCCGGCGGAATCGGCCGAGCCAAGGATCGCTCGTGTCGCTCTCCATGCTAGCCACCTGCAGTTCCTACATCCTCGCTCGGGAGTGTCAACCTCCATCGATTGCGAACCGCCGGCCGATTTCCAATCTCTAGTTCGGGCACTGCGGCTGGAACCCTAAACCTGCGATCGTCTTCAGGCTACCAGCACAAGGTAGTACACTCCACAAGATCTCAACAATGTCCCGCGGAGGCTGCATGGTCCGGTTTCGGATTCTGGCGTTGTGCTTGCTGCAGTTGTTTACTGCACTTTCATGGGCACAAACTATCGCTCCCGATGTACCTGAGCCTGGGTCAGTAGAGGCAATTGCCGCCGCCACCGGTGATCCCCACTTGTTGTCCCCCTGGGTGAGCTACCTTCCCAAGTCTGCGAGTGTGCCTTCTCCACTCGCTTTCTTCGGGCGAATCACAGGCGCGCCAGGCGAGCTGGTCGATAGCGCCAAGGCATACTCGTACTGCCGGGCGCTGGCATCGAAATCCCCTCGAGTTCGGGTATTCACGATCGGCCGCAGCGAGGAAGGCCGCGACATCGTCATGCTGGCCATTGCTGACGAAGTGGGCATCCGCGATCTCGATCGTCTGAAGGCGGCAACTATGGCCCTCGCCGATCCGCGACGCACCGATCAGGCTGCCGCGGACCGATTAATTCAGAGCGCGCGTCCTGTCTATTATTTCAACGCTGCCTTGCACTCCGATGAGACCGGCTCGACCGAGGCGATGCTGGAGATGGCTTATCGCCTCGCAGTTTCGGAACAGCCGATGATCCGCCGAATCCGTGAGCAGCTGGTGGTGCTGATTAATCCTGTTTCCAATCCAGACGGACGCGACAAGGTAGTGGAATGGTTTTATCGGTATCTGAAAGGCAAGACTGACGAGGCGACCTTGCCCCGCCAGTCGCCTCCCTACTGGTCTAAGTACGCCTTCGTTGATATCAATCGCGATACCCACCAGCAAACCCATGAGACCACCAAGGCCGTGCACCGCATGTTTCACGAGTGGCACCCCACCGTGGTGCATGATCTGCATGAAGGCGAGCCGTTTCTTATGACGTGGAACGGAACCGGCCCCTATAACCCCAATATCGATCCCATCACCTATAGCGAATTCCTGGAACTTAGCTTTCACGAAGTCCAGACGATGACGGGCATGGGAATGCCCGGGGTCTCAACCTGGAATTTCGGCGAGGCTTTCGCACATCTCTATTTGGATTCAGTCGCAATGAACCACAACAGCGTCGGCCGCGGTTACGAAACCTGGGGCAACGGTACCGCCGAGACGTTGCGGCGTACCATTCCTGCATCCGACGCAACTATGGAGTGGTATCGCCCCCTCCCACCTCCCGCCGGCGAGGTGACTTGGTCGGCTCGCGATAACCTCAACTATCAGGAAACCGCGGCACTGGCTGCGCTGGATTACAGCGCAGGCAATGCCAAATCAATGCTTCACAACTTCTACAAGAAGGGGTGGGATTCCTGGCAGAAGGGGCTTAACGAGCCACCTTACGCATTCCTGATTCCCGATGGGCAGGGCGACCCCACGCGCGTCGCGCAGTTGGTCGGACGCCTTATGGGACAGCACATTGAGGTTAGCCGTGCGCAGCAGGCGATAAAACTGAAGGATGGCGACTATTCCGCCGGAACTTATGTGGTCCGCCTCGACCAGCCCTATCGCAACTACGCGGTGGATTTGCTCACGCCCCAACACTATCCCAAGGACGGCAGCGAGCCTTACGACGACGTTTCATGGGAGTTGCCGGCCCACTACAAGGTTAAGGTGAATCCGACCACCGACTCCTCGGTGCGTTCCGCGGCACTCCGTGCCCTGGTGGAGGAACCGCATCCCTCCGGAGCTGTAGCAGGCGCCGGTCCAACGTTCCTGCTGAGAGACACCGGCCAGGAGGGCCTTCTTGCGGCGCGCTACCGGTTGGCGAAATTCAAGATTGAAATAGCCGAACACGAGTTCGGCGAAGCAGGCACCACCTTCCCTGCGGGCTCGTGGATTCTGCCCACTCAAGAAGGACTGGGGGACGCGGTCCGCACAACGGCGCCGACCTCGGACTGGACTTCACCGGCGTTGCAGCCGCACCAGATGTTACAAGACATGAGGCCCGCGCTCCCCGAATTGGACTTTGGGTTCCTTGGGCTGATACCGATTCGATCGGCTGGATCCGCTACTCGTTCGATCAACGCAAAGTTCCCTATATATATCTTCGGGATGAGGACATTCGCGCCGGTACATTGCGTGACAAAGTGGACGTACTACTTTACGGTCACGTCGATCTCGAATTAGCCGAACAGATTCAAGGACTGCCCAAGGCCTGGGGCCCCATGCCGTTCAAAGCTACGCCGCAAACACCAAGTTTCGGAAAGCCGGCGGAATCGGACGATATTACCGGAGGCATTGGGTGGGAGGGTCTGGCTCAGATTCAGCGCTTTGTCGAAGATGGTGGGCTGCTGGTCACCTTGGGAAGCGGGTCCATGCTGCCTCTGGAAGCAGGAATCGTGCGCGGAATTCGGCGCTCCTCAGGTGGGGTGCCGCGTAGCACCCAGGGCGGCGGTTCCGACTCTGCCGCAGCCGCCCAACAAGCCGCAACGCGAACCCCGGGTGCCCATGTTCGAGTCGACTTTCGACCATCCGAATCTCCGCTGGCGTATGGGTATCCAGTAGCACTTATGTCTTTCGCCAGAATTTTCCGCTCTACGATACGCGCGAAGACGGTTGCGGGATGGGCGTATTGTTCACCACTTGTCTCGATGGACCCGACTCGACAATAGCAACGTCATCCTGGAGTGGGGAGACAAGGACGCAGAACCTTTCGTCGTCAGTGGCCAGGCGTGGGGAGAGATCGCCTCATTGGACGCCCGGCGCTCTTCGATATCCCCGTCGGCCGGGGACATGTGGTCGCTTTCAACTTCAACCCACTGCACCGCGATCTCAACCGGGGCGACCACCGCCTGGTGTGGAATGCAATTCTCAATTGGCAGGCAATCCTCGCGGCAAAGCCACGCGCAACCAGGGTGACTATGCGGGCAAAGCTGCCGAATAGTGGAACTCAATTCCCAAAACTTTTTATTCACCGAACGCAACCATGTATTTGTGCATCCAAGCCTTTCGGTCAGGAATAGTTTCGTGTCCCGTGATTACTGTAGGGCGGACATTGTTCTCCGCGTCACGCAAAACTTGGCCCGATGATTCAATCTGTGGAAGGGTTCCAGCCTTGAACAATGCCTCCCTCAAACCGCAGTACACCCCACAACCAGCCATTGTCTACCGTGGGAATCCTCGCAAGTTTGGCCGTGCCAGAAAATGGTTCCTTCGGTTCGGAATTGCGACAGTCGCGATTCTGTTAGTGGCAATTTGTTTCCTGTGGGCGTACTGGCCATTCAGGCCGAAAGCAGTGATAGAGGTACTCGAGGAGGCGAGCCAGACCCAGGTCAAATACGTCCGTTTTCACGGTACCTATTTTCCGCGCCCTGGTTGTGTTCTCGATAACGTGGTTTTTCAGCACAATCTGGCCCCGGGCCATCCTCCCTTAATGACAGTTGCCAGGTTGAGAATCGAAGGCACTTTTCTGGGCCTCTTCACCCGACACGTGCGACTGATTCATGCCGATGGTCTGCATGTCTTGATACCGGCCATCGGAAGTGGTGAGAATTTCGCAACCCCTCCAAGATCCTCGGTGGTGATCGATTCCCTGGTCGCCGATGGCGGGGTTCTTGAATTCGCAACTCGCCAGGCCCGCACCCGGCCTTTGATGTTTGGTTTCCACAAATTCCTGCTGAATAGCATCGGCAGCGACGGACCGGCGAAGTTTCAGGCAAGGTTTTCAAACCCTGAACCGCCGGGCGAGGTGGAAACCAGCGGCACGTTTGGTCCCTGGAACCAGCAGAAGGTTGGCAACACCCCGGTTGCAGGAGAATATTCTTTCCAACACGCTGATTTGGGCGTCTACGGCGGTATAGCCGGAACCCTGGGTTCTTCTGGAAAATTTGAGGGGCGCCTCGACCACGTTGCGGTGCACGGAACCACCGATACACCAGACTTTGCGGTTACCTCCAGTTCTCATCAGGTGCGTCTGCGCACCGAGTTTCAAGCGACCGTGGATGGCACAAACGGCGACACCCTTCTGGAGTCGGTGAACGCGAATCTCTGGCGTACGACGATCTGGTCGGGAGGCAGCATAGCGGGAGCCGAGGGAGGAAACGGGAAAACCGCCTCGATTGAGTTGGCCACCAAAGATGGACGCATTGAAGACCTTTTGCGGTTATTCACCAGTGCACCACGAGCCCCCATGGCAGGAAGCGTGAGTTTCAAAGCCAGAGCCATTCTTCCCCCAGGAGATCGCGCTTTTCTGGACAAAGTAACCTTACAAGGCGATTTCGGAATCGATGGCGGCAGATTTACAAAGCCAGACACGCAAAAGGCCGTGAACGATTTCAGCAGCGGTGCGCGTGGCGATAAGAAACGTGCCCAGGATGAACCGGATGAGCCCGGGTTTGAAACTGTGCTTTCCGATCTCAAAGGTCATGTCTCGCTCAAAAACGGAACCGCCCACTTTTCGAATCTGTCTTTCAACGTCCCCGGGGCCGCGGCTGTGATGGAAGGCACGTACAACTTATTGACGCAGAAAATTGATCTGCATGGAAATTTGAAGACCACTGCCCAACTGGACAACACCACCCATGGAATTAAGGCGGCGATGTTAAAGGTTCTCGAACCGTTCTTCAAGAAACACAAAACGGGGTACATCGCTCCCGTGAAGGTGACAGGAACCTATCAGCATCCCGCTTTCGGATTGGACCTGGCAGACGGTAGAACCAGGCACATGAAATTACCAGGTACGCCGTAGGTTTCGGCATCGTCCTTCGTCCCGTTTCGACATAGAATTTTTCAGTGTTCAGGTTCAAGGCCTCTTCCCGCCATCCATTAAACCGCTTCCTGAATCGACGTTATACAATGGCCGCCATCTCCAATTGATTGGGCCCAACCTTCTATGAACAAACGATCCTTCTTGAAACTAATTTCTACCTTGATGGCCACTCCTCTGGTCGCTCCTCTCACATCCTGGGCTGCAGGGGAACGTTTAAAGAACTGGGCGGGAAATGTCGAATACGGCACCGATCGGCTCGATTCGGCAGCTTCGGTGGAACAAGCACAGCAATTCGTACGCACGCACAGCCGCTTCAAAGTTTTAGGCACGCGTCATTGCTTCAATCACATTGCTGACAGCACTGACGAATTTCTGTCGGTCCGGCCGATGGACAAAGTCATTGCGCTCGATTCGGCGGCCCACACAGTAACGATTGGCGCAGGAATGAGCTATGGACAGCTTGCGCCCTACCTGCACCAGCACGGATTTGCCCTGAATAATCTGGCTTCCCTGCCCCATATCTCAGTCGCAGGAGCGTGCAGTACGGCGACCCACGGATCCGGTGAAAAGAACGGCAATCTCGCAACCGCCGTCGCTGCCATCGAATTTGTTGCCGCTTCCGGGGAGGTCGTCCGGCTTTCCCGCAAGCAGGACGGGGAGAATTTCCTGGGAGCTGTAGTTGGACTTGGCGCGCTCGGTGTAATCACCGGCATCACGCTGAATCTTCAGCCGACCTTCCTGATGAAGCAGTACGTCTACGAGGATCTACCGCTTGCTCAGATGAAGGATCACTTCGACGCGATCGAGGCTAGCGGGTATAGCGTCAGTCTGTTCACGGATTGGCAGAAGCAGCGACTCAATGAAGTCTGGATCAAGAGCCGAACCGAATCCGGGCAAGCTTTCGAGGCGCATCCCCAGTTCTTCGGAGCCAGGCTTGCCACCCGGAACCTTCATCCCATCGCCGAGTTGTCGGCAGAGAACTGCACTGAGCAAATGGGAGTGCCTGGTCCTTGGTACGAGCGCATGCCGCATTTCCGGATGGGATTTACCCCAAGCGCCGGCAAAGAACTGCAGTCCGAGTATTTTGTACCGAGGAAGCATGCCGTCGAGGCCATCCTCGCGGTGGAGAAGATGCGCGACCAGGTGACGCCGCATCTGCTGATTTCCGAGATTCGCACCATCGCGGCCGACGATTTCTGGATGAGTCCGTGCCGGAATGAGAACTGCGTCGCCATTCACTTTACGTGGAAACAGGACTGGCCCGCCGTCAGTAAGCTGCTTCCGGTAATAGAGCGGGAGCTGGCGCCGTTTGATGTCCGACCCCATTGGGGCAAGCTTTTCACAATTTCGCCGGCGCGGTTGAAGGCTCACTATGACAAGCTGGATGCTTTCGCGGAATTGGCCAGGAAATATGACCCGCAAGGGAAATTCAGGAATGAATTCTTAAACCGTAATGTTTTCGATGCCAAGCATTAACACAATCCGCGTACACGTATTATGTGGAAGTGAAACGGGGTGCACGATTCTTTTCTCAGAGGATCTACAGAACCGAACGGCAGATAAATGGCGTCAAGATCGTAAATCCATTTTTAACAAACTAAGCCGCAATTTTGCCGGGGAGGGTGTCCTTGAGCCGTTTTGGGCGCGATCCTTAAGCATTTTCCTTCGAAGCGATGCGTTCGGTGCGACGCATGGTCGTCCAGTCGTAGGCGTAGGTAACGCCGCAGATCACGCAGACTTGATAATCCTGTCCGTGTGTTCCGATATGTGGCCAGGAAAAGTTGTGGGAACAGAACATCTCCAGTACCCGGTTCCAGATATTGCCTGCCTTGATTTTGCTCTGTGGTGCGCTGAATCCGAGCGGTAGACCAGCTTGCGACATTGGCACTCCTTGGGCGATGAAGTATGACCAACTGTGTAGGGGGAGATTAGCTTAAATCCTTCTGATCCGCCTCACACCCAGGTTCACTCTCGGCACGCTGATGGCCAAGGCGTGTGCCATGTCCCATAGCCGGATTGGGCATTACAGAGGGGCAGTACCCGGAGTGCCCGGTTGCGCATCGGGAGGGATACTTCCGGGCAAATACCAAACATTGAATCTGCGTTACCTTACTGAGGCACGGCAAGGGCTGTGCACGGGCCTTGGCCCGTATTCGCCGCCACAGGGTATCGTCATGTCTGCTGCTCAGTCACCCGAAACCTTACGTCGCAGTTCCAGAGTTCCTGTTGCTGTTCCGGTACTGGTCTCCAGTCTCGAGCCCAATTCCGGTTACTCCGAGATGTGCGAAACCATGGTGGTGAGCGCCCACGGCTGCGCCATAAAAACCTCTACACCTCTGGAACCCGGGGCTCCGGTTCATTTTCAGACCAAACAAGGGCGTCACACCACGGCCCACGTGGTCGATTGCCAGCCGCTCAATTCAGGCCAGCGCGGCTGGAAAGTGGCCGCGAAGCTTGACCAGCCACAGAATCTGTGGGGTCTGGAAGGTTGTCCAGATGACTGGAAGCGCTGGCTGGTAACGGAGATTTTCAGCGACCAATCGCCGCGGGCAGATCTTCGCGTTTCCAACCTGAACAGCCTGGTCACCCAACTGCTGGAGCCATTGCAGACCGAGGTCATGGAACTCCGCGAGAAACTGGCCCAGGGCACGGCCAGACGCAGCAATTTTGACATCTCCCTGACCCACATCCCGGAGGAAGTGGAAGAAAAACTCTGGCTGCGCTTGCGTGAAGACTTGGGCGCGCAGGTTTTGGAACAGACTCGTGAGCAGTCCGAGCGCGTCCTGGGCGCCGCCAAACAAATCATCGATCAGAAAATAGGCACCGCCCAGCAAGAGTTTAAGCAGCACGTGACCCAGGAACTGCGGACGGTTGAACGCAAGGCACAAAATCTCTCTGAAGAAATCGCAGATTCCCTGCAGCAGCACATGAATACCCGGGTGGAGAGCAATACGATGAGTCGAAG
>CAWGQZ010000015.1:0-127143 GCA_963824805.1 uncultured Acidobacteriaceae bacterium
CCGTCTCCCTGGTTCAGGCGCTTGCCGTTCAGGTCGACAGAGCCTTTGGCTATCTGCAACCATGCGTGACGGCCGCTGGTTAGCTTGTGATCGACCGAGTCTCCCGGCTCCAGGAGCGAGACGTAGAGCTTGGCATCCTGATGGATGGTGACCGATCCGTTCTCGCCGTTCGGCGATGCAATCAGTCGGAGCTTACCGCGCTTTTCCCCGGCGGAAAATTCTTTCTGCTCGTAGCCGGGTTTGTGGCCTTGTTTATCGGGCATGATCCATATTTGCAAAAGATGCACCGATTCTTCCCGTGACGGATTTGCCTCGCTATGGCGGATACCAGTACCCGCGCTCATGCGCTGCCCGTCGCCCGGGCGGATCACTGATCCGGTGCCGAGGCTGTCCTTGTGCTCCAGCGCTCCCTCGAGAACATAGGTGATGATTTCCATGTCGCGATGGGGATGCGTGGGAAAACCGTGGCCAGGCAGCACCCAGTCTTCATTGATGACCCGCAGGGACCGGAATCCCATGTGCTTCGGGTCGTAATAATCCGAGAAGGAAAAGCTGTGTTTTGTATTGAGCCAGCCGTGGTTGCCGCCACCGCGTTCTTCACTGCGTCTCAGGGTAATCATTAGAAACTCCTCGTTATAACGACTATTTAGATGAAGAACAGTGGAAAAAGATTCAGGGGGCTCGGCGACGGAGCTCATCGGATCAGGTTCAGTTTCTGACTCTGCCGGCAGGCAAACAGTAGTGTCCGCCCTACGGGGCTACCAAGGGCAGCACCAGCGCCGACGGGTGCGCGGCGTCGTGGTAAATGGTGTTGGTCGCCGGTAGCGACTTCTGGGCTGTCGCCTGGTCTTCGCCGGTATTCATGTTGCGGTCAAAGCGGGGGAAGTTGCTGCTGGAAACCTCCAGGCGGAGCATGTGTCCCTTGCGGAAGACGTTGCTAGTCGACCAGAGATCGATGTTGAGCTTGTAGGCTTCGCCGGGATTGAGCAGGGTTGGAGTCTCCTGCGAGTCGCGGTAGCGGGCGCGGAGGATTCCCTCGGTCAGGTTTTGGGCGAAACCGTCGGGGCCGACGTCGACCAGCTTGGCGGTGAAGTCTGTGTCTACTGCGGACGAGGACGCATAGAGTTCGAGCGTGACTGGGCCGGTGACCTCAGTGTCCTGCGCGAAAGCGGGGGTGGAATAGACCAGAACGTCATCGCGGGATTCCGCCTGCCGCTGGTCGCGTGCCCCGGGCTCGATATGAGTGGAATCGCAACATAGCGGGCCGCCGATGGTGGGCACCGGGTTCGAAGGATCGTAGACGTAGTGATCGGAGGGTTCAGTTTTTGGCGCCACGGCAGATAGCGCACCGTCTCCCCGCAGAGAGTTGGCCTTGCCCGCCGAGTGCAGAAAATATTTTGTGGATTTTGCACGGGCCAGCGGCCAGTCGTCTTCATCGCGCCAGGCGTTTGCACCCATCACGAAGATACGAACCGGTTTCGGTTTGGCAAATTGGTTTTGCACGCCATGAAACAGATACTCGTACCAATCGAGGGTGATGCTATCTTCCTCGAGTTCCTCTGCCGCGGGTCCGAAATCGACATCACCGACTTTACGCGGGCCACCGGCATGTCCGCCGATGGTGACCACCATGTGCTGTCCAGCCCTGGCCGCGGGGCCTCCGTGGGCTTTGATTCCCATGTAATTGCGCAGAGATCCGCCCTGGAAAATGTCGTACCAGGCAACGATATGAAGAGCGGGAACGTTGATGTCGGCGAAGTGATCTTCAATTGACCAGCGTTTCCAGTAGTCGTCGTAGTTAGGGTGGGCAAGCCAATCCAGAAAATAGGGAGCGATGGTCTGGGTCAGGCTGTTTCCAACCTCGATTCGCGAGAAATTGAACAACGGATAGTTGTTGAGCGGCAAGGTCCATTGTCCGACTCGGGCGTTGGTATTTTTGGCGATGTAGTGGTTCAGCGTGTCTTGCGCCAGGCCCGATCCCCATGATTCGTTGAACCACTGCTCAAAGGCGCCGCTCTGATACGTCCAGCCATCGTGATAGTTGCTGGCGGTGACGACCGGGCAGATGCCGGCGAGGTGCGGCGGGTGGGCAATGGCGGCGAGCATCTGTGTTGCGCCGACATAAGATCCGCCCCACATGCCTACCTTCCCATTTGAATAAGGCAATGCGGCCGCCCATTCGACGGTGTCGTATCCGTCGTCCGATTCGTTTTTGAAAGTGTAGAAGTCGCCCTCAGACGTATAGCGGCCGCGCGTGTCCTGCACGATCACCACAAAGCCGCGCGCCGCGGCGCGGTAACCGAAGTCGGTGCCGCCGCGCTTGTCGTAGGGCGTGCGTTGCAGGATCACCGGGAATTTTCCGTCGGACTTCGGGCGATAGATGTCGGCGCGGAGGGTAACCCCGTCGCGCATTTTGGCGGCGACGCCGCGTTCGACGATCACGTTGTTGCTTTCGGCGGCGCTGGCGAAGGAGGCGAGGATCAGAGGAAGAAAGAGAATTCGCAGGACTCGATTCATGGCGCAGGAAAGACTATCAGATTTCGAGCGCGACGCACTCTCTCAGGCGAGTTCAACCAGCGATCGCTTTTGCTTGCCATCGCTATCGAAATTGGCGGGATCCAACCATCGCTCAAACGCGGCTTTGCGCGCGGGCCATTCCGAGTCCAGCATGGAGAACCAGGCCGTATCCCGATTGCGGCCCTTGATGATCATGTGCTGGCGAAAGATTCCTTCGAAGCTGAAACCCAGTCGCAAGGCGGCACGCCGGGAGGGAGCGTTCAGTGAATTACACTTCCATTCGTAGCGCCGGTATCCGAGATCGTCGAAGATGTAACGCGCCATCAGATACATGGCTTCCGTAGCACCCACGGTTCGCTGCAGGGAAGGGGTGAAAAGGATGTTGCCTACCTCGATGACTCGGTGCGGGGGTTCGATGCGGAGGTAGGAGGCATAGCCCAGCGCTTTTCCAGCTTGATTGTCCAGGATGGCAAAGAAGACCATGTCCTGCGATTCAGCCTTCTGTCTCAGACTTGCGGTGAAGGCTTCCTGGTTGGGGAACGGGCCGTCGAAGAGGTAGTCCCAAACAAACTCTTGGTTTTTACCGTGGGTGCCGGCGTAAAGGTCTTTGGCGTGGGCCTCGGCATCAAGCGCCACCATTGAGATGACGCGGCCTCGCAGTGGAGTGCGTTGCGGTTTCTCAGCAGGAGATGTGTTCATAAAAACCAATAGCCACCGAGAACACTAAGGTACACGAAGAATTTCCGCCTTGTGTACCTTAGTGGCCTTCGTTCTAGTGGGTTTCACCCTCAGAATCCTGTCTGCTATCATCAAGTTTCGGTCTGTTCCAGCCGCCTCACAATCGCCAAAAGCCAATGATAAAAGCCGTACGAGGAACTCGTGACCTATTGCCGCCGGATACGGCATTGTGGAACTTTGTCGAAGACAAGGTGCGCGCCGTGTGCCGCGCCTACAACTTCCACGAAATCCGCACTCCTATTTTTGAAGAGACCCAGTTGTTCGCGCGCGGGGTAGGAGAAGAAACCGACATCGTCTCCAAGGAAATGTACACCTGGGAAGACCGCGGACGCGCCGCCAGCGAGAAGGGTCAATCGCTCACGCTTCGTCCTGAGAACACCGCCGGCGTGGTACGCGCCTACATCGAGCACCAGCTCGGCGAGCGCGGGTTACAGAAATTGTTCTATATCGGTCCCCAGTTCCGGCGCGAGCGTCCGCAGAAGGGGCGCTACCGCCAGTTCTATCAGATCGGGGCGGAGAGCCTGGGCCCGGCGACGGCGGGCAGCGAGTCGCCCGTGCGCGACGCGGAAATTCTGGAAATGCTGGCGACCCTGCTCGACCGGTTGGGGATCACTGATTGGAATCTTGAGCTAAATTCCGTTGGCTGTCCCAACGATCGCGCTGCCTACAACGAAGCATTGCGCAAAGCATTGGAGCCGGTAGCGGCGTCGATGTGTGTCGATTGTAAACGCAGGGCCGTGACTAATCCGCTGCGCGTCTTCGATTGCAAAGTGCCCGAGGATCAGCCGATCATTGACACCCTTCCGCGAATCAGCCAGTTTCTGGATGAGCCCTGCCGCAAGCATTTCCAGGCAGTGCAAGAAATTCTGACGGCTGTTGGTGTACCCTACCGGCTCAACGATCGTCTGGTACGTGGTCTCGACTATTACACGCGTACCGCTTTCGAGTTCACTCATGGCGCTTTGGGTGCCCAGAATGCAATTCTTGGTGGTGGTCGTTATGACGGACTCTCCGAAGCCCTCGGAGGCCCGCCTGCGCCCGGCATTGGATTCGCCATCGGCGAAGACCGCCTGGTGCTGGCTTTGAAACAGACTGCCGAATCGGTCCAAGCCAAGCCGGACGTATATATCGCGCCACTCGGTGCCGGAATGAATCGCGAGTCGGCCCGGTTGGCGCGGGAACTACGGCATCAAGATCTAGTCGTCGAGTTGGGCGATGAATCCTTTCGGCTGAAGAAGTCTTTTGAAACCGCCGACAAACTGGGGGCCCGCTTCGCCCTGATCGTAGGCGAGAATGAGGTCAACTCCGGTAATTTCGCGTTGAAAAATCTGCAGAGTGGCGAGCAGGTTTCGGTGCCAAGACTAGACCTGGCAACCAGAATAAGTCGTCTAGAGACGTAGCGAAGCTACGTCTCTGGCGCTCAAAAAATACTCCTCGGCGCGACTAGAGTTTCCGGTGGATTTACCTCGACCAAGTTAAGATATCCCCAGTGCGTAAATACTTCGAAAATCCGGTGCCGGACCGGACAGAACAGCGGCCCGCCCCCACCCAGGCCGCGGTTCCGGCTAGTGTCTCGCTTGGCGCGGTTACCATCGCCCCGGCCACGGTCCTTGCGCCTATGGCCGGTGTTACCGACACGGTTTTCCGCCGCTTCATCCGCAACCTGACCGGATGCGGGTTGATCATGACCGAATTCACTTCGGCGGACGGCATTCTCCGTGGCAAGGACAAAAAGGCCAAGCGCTACCTCCATTTCTACGAGGACGAGCATCCCATTTCAGCCCAACTTTTTGGAAGCGATCCGTCAGTGATGGCGCAAGCCGCCAGCATGGTGGAAGATCTGGGCTTCGACCTCGTTGATCTGAATCTTGGCTGCCCCGCCAAGAAGGTTGTGAAGTGCAACGGTGGCTCGGGTCTGCTCCGCGACCTGCCGGCGATCGGCAAGATTTTTGAAGCAGTGCGCAAATCCGTGACCATTCCCTTCACAGTAAAGTTCCGCGCGGGGTGGAGCGACGATGAGATTGTCTGTGTCGAACTGGCCAAGATAGCCGAAGACTGCGGACTTTGCGCTGTGGCCCTGCATGCCCGTACCCGTGAGCAAGGCTATTCCGGCCAGGCGCGGTGGGAATGGATCGCGGCCATCAAACAGGCGGTCAAAATTCCCGTTATCGGCAACGGCGATATCCGTACCCCGATGGATGCTGCCGCGATGGTGGCCCAGACCGGTTGCGATGCGGTCATGATTGGACGCACCGCACCCTCCAATCCGTGGATCTTCCGCCAGATCGCCGAGTACACAGCCACAGGGCGGTTCGAAGAACCTAGCGAAGCCGACCGCTACCAGATGATCCGAACTTATTTCCAGATGTTGGTGGAAGAGGGAATTCCTGACGCTGCCGGGAAAATGAAGCAATTCGCATCCTGGTTCACCCACGGAGTTCCGGGCGGAGCATGCCTACGTAAAGAAATTTACGAAGCCAAAGACGCGCCCGAGATCCTGCGGCGTGTGGAAGCTTTCTTTGAGCACCGACTTGGACTGGTTGCGCAGAACCTCCTGCAACCTCAAGCCCTGTAGGCTTTCAGAATTCCCTTTCCAGCCTTCACTCTCCTACACCGGCCTTGCTAGCCAATCCTAGGTCGCGATCAAGGGGCTTGATTTGTAACAGCATTCTCTGCACGGAGCTTGCCAGCTCGGGTGCGGAATGGATAGGGAATACGGTTCCGTGGAGGTCGCGAGTTAGAAGATGAATGGCGTCTGGGAACTCCCCACCGCGCATGAACCCGGGGAAATATTCCAGGTAGAAGAAACGCCGGCCGCCGCCTTCCAAAGTTTTTAAGGCTTCTTTCGGAACCTTCTTGTCGAAACGACAACTGGGCCCGAGGAAGATCACAGCGTCCGATGGGACTTCCCTGGTTAGTTCCTCCTGGCTAAGCCGGGCGAGCATCTCGGATTGGGCATTGCTTTCCAGCGCCTGCGCGGGAACCGTGGCCATCTCTGTTTTACGCAAAGTCTCGGCCAGGCGGTCGAGCGACTTGAAATTGAAATTTTCATCACGAAACAGTTCCTTCTGCTGGCCCAGATTGAACGCCACCACCCGCAGCGATGAATACGGAATCTGCCTCACTACAGAAAGTAAGGTCTCGAGAAGGAACAGGCGGTCCCAGGCATAGAGTTTGACCGAACGCTGATTCATGGGAGCCGCATGCATCAGGATGGTCAGACGCAAGCCAGAATTGTCGCTGACAGGCTTGCCGTCCCAGGGTACCAGCGTGGTGGGTAAAACAGTGTTCGTTCCAAGTGCCAGAGGAACACCGTGCTCCCGGCGGTTTCGCTCGACTTCCACGGGCCAATGCCTGCGGAAGGTTTTACCGATTTCATCGACGACCAGGAGCTCAACCGAATACTTGCCTTCGCCTGCACTGAACGTGCCGCTGACCTGAGCTGACAGCTTGTTGAGAATTCCTGGAGGTGTTTTGGCTTGTATTTCAGGCGGAACGGGCTGCAAGCGATAAAGCTGTCGTAAGAGCACTGGATGGGTGCCTTCAGCCTTAATCCTCAACAAGATCGCCAGGCCCGAACCGGGCTGAAATTGCGAGAGGCCACAGCCCAGGATGTAATGAATATCGAAACGGAAGGCAAAATCGAGTTCCGGCTTCAGATGCTGCAGGTCGCATTTCAGGCCGTCGCCGGTCTTGAGCGTAGCCTCGAATAAATGGTTTACAGCGGCCTGCTCATTGGCAGGCACAAACTCCTGCGCTCTCGCCGAGACGGCAAGCATTAACGTCACAGACACCAAGGAGATAACGCAACGCACGACTAGGGTCCGGGTCGAGCCGCGAGCATTCTACGCTTGAGGCTAAATTCTGCAAGGGCAAAATTTTGCCGCAAAATAGTGAGAAGGCCTGCCCTGCTTGGGTTCTAGCCTGCTCCGGCAGTAGGGAGTCACCACCAAGGCGCCCGGCGAAAAAGAGATATCTTGGGGGGCAAATTTCCTTGGTGAACCTTTATGTCGTTCGTGGGTCTTGCTCTCGCCTGAGTCTCAACGAAAACCGCTCGAATTAGCGTAGCGTCCACAGCGGTATGAGGGTTATACTGCGCGCTAGTTCGAATCTTTCTCTGGGGAAATGCAAATGTCAGTCAAGCTGGAAGAGGTATCTGCGCAGGTTCCTGCCGACGATTTTCAGGCGCTGGAAGAGAAAGTCTATCGCACTATTGAACTATACAAGTCGGCGCGCGAAGCCAAGACGGTGATCGAGCGCGACGTGAAGCGGCTGCGCCAGCAACTGGAAGAACGGGAAGACGAGTTCGAAACCATGCGCAAGGAGATGGTCCGCCTGCGCAAGGAGCGCGAAGAGATTCGCGCCCGCGTCGAAAAGATGCTGCAACAGATCGAGACTCTGGCCGAGGAGCAAGCCGCAAGCTAGCTTAAGAGGAGCGGAACCATGGCCACGGCCAGCAAGCACCCCATTGTGAAATCACCCGCCAACGGTAGCGTTCGCGTCGAAATTTTTGATCAAGCCTACAATCTGCGGGGCACCGACCCTGAATACATCAGCAAACTGGCGGAGTATGTCGATTCCAAGATGCGCGCCGTAGCCGAGCAGACCCACACCGTAGATACTGCGCGCCTGGCGGTACTGGCCGCCCTCAATATCGCTGACGAATATCATCTGCTGCGGCGCAATCAGGATGGCGGCCAAGTGGAATACCTGAAGCGGGCCCATCATCTTTCGAACGCACTGGACGAGGTGCTGGAAGAAGCTCGCAAGGCGAGCTAATCGTGGGCAACAGGCGCTAAAGGCGCCATTTCCCTTTCATTTTGTCGTAGCGCTCGAAGCGCTCCGCTTCCACGGCGGTGCTGACATGGCAGCAACTGGCTACTCTCTTTTTCCCCCCAGTACGGTTAAGTCCTCGCGGGCCCCGACCAATTCAATTTTCGCGTCTAGCGCCCTGGCATTGCGCAGCGACTATGATGGATCCCTGCCATGCGAGCCGTCATCCAGCGCGCCAGCCGGGCACAAGTATCGGTGGACAGCGAACTCTGCGGAAAGATCGATCGCGGGCTCCTAGTATTTCTCGGAGTTGGAAACTCCGACACTGAGGCGGATGCCGATTACCTTGTCGAAAAGATCCTCGGCCTCCGCATCTTCGAGGACCAAACCGGCAAGATGAACCTGTCGGTCGTGGACACCGGTGGAAGCATGCTGGTGGTATCGCAATTCACTCTGTATGGCGATGTTCGCCGGGGCAAGCGTCCGTCTTTTGATGACGCGGCACCAGCCGACCTGGGACGCCATCTTTACGAGTATTTCGTAGAAAAGGTCCGCGCAGCGAGCATGGTGTGCGAGACTGGACGGTTCCGGGCCATGATGAAAGTGGAACTTGTGAATGACGGGCCAGTCACCATCCTTCTCGACTCAGCTAAGGTGTTCTAAGCTCCCTATTCCGTCTGTGGACATAGGCGTCCGATTCCGGACATTTGCAACCATCCTCGCTACACCAGGCGCTTTATATTTCGACACTTAGCGGTGGGACCTTTGGTTAGTCAGATGCGCTAACCCGCAAGGGGGCCTACTCTCTTGAAACCTGCGATATGCGATTCGGCAGCTTCGTAAGACGCCTGGTTTCAGCGTCGTCTGTGTGCTTACGCTGGCACTGGGCATCGGCGCCAACACGGCAGTGTTCAGCGTGATGAACGCGGTATTGCTGAGGTCTCTGCCGGTCGCTGATCCGGACCGGGTGGTCTATCTTCACACCTCAGGGGCACCGTATCGCACGGGGACCGTCGACTCACACGAAACGTTCTCCTATCCGGTCTACGATGAGTTGCGCCGTCATCCTGAAGTTCTCTCGCAGGTGATCGCCTACGTGCCGCTAGCTACCGAGAAGGTAGCCGTGCGGTATGGGGCCGTACCTGAGGAAGCCGAGGGCGACATGGTAAGCGGCAGCTTCTTTTCCGGACTGGGCATAAAACTGGCGCGGGGCCGTGGATTTGCCGAAGCGGACGAAAACGGCCATGCACTTGTTGTCGTCCTCAGCTACAACTACTGGACCCGCCGCTTCGCTCGGGACCCGGACGTCTTAGGCAAGACGCTCTATTTGAAGGGCGTTCCCTTCAGCATCGTGGGGATCGCTGCGAACGGTTTCGAAGGAACCGAAGCCGGTTACTCGACGGACTTCTGGATACCGTTGCAAAGCCGCGCTGAACTCAATGCCTGGGGAAATCCTACCGAATTCGGAAAGACTTACATCGAAAACCCCAGGTGGTGGTGTCTGCGTCTGCTGGGAAGGTTGGCCCCGGGAATCAGCAAGAGCCAAGCCGTCGCCCAGCTGGCAACGGCATTTCAATCTGCCGCATATGTCGAGTTAGGCGGCCCGGAACCCGGAGAGGCTCGCCCCACCCTGAGCTTACACGAGGCCAAGAATTTTCCCGGCTACGACGATCAGTATGGAAGGCCGCTCCGCATGTTGATGGGAATGGTCGGCCTGGTCCTGTTGATCGCATTGAGCAATGTTGCCATGCTGCTGCTGGCGCGCAATGCGACCCGGCAGCGGGAGTTCTCCCTGCGCCTTGCTGTGGGTGCCGGGCGCAACCAACTGTTTCGCCAGTTGCTTACAGAGAGCATATTGCTGATCGCACTCGGCAGGCGGGCTGGCCTGGATCTTTTCCATTTCGGCCACGCAGGCTCTCGGTGCATGGGCGAGGATCGAATCCAGTCTCGTGCCCGACCGCACCGTGCTTTTGTTCACACTGGCGGTATTAGTCGCAGCATCCCTTCTGTTCGGATTGGCTCCGCTCCGGGCGGCGATGGCTGCCGGTCCAGGGCTGGTATTGAAAACCTCCCAAGCAACGTCGAACCTCGATGCCGGCAAGACTCGCTCCGGAAAACTGATCGTAGCCCTGCAAATGGCGTTGTGCGTGGTCTTGCTGGTCGGAGGCGGGTTGCTGATCCGCAGCTTGCGCAACCTGCAAAATGTCCCGTTGGGCATGCGGATGGAGGGGCTCGTGGTGTTCGGGGTTCATCCCCAAAGCGCACATACCTATGCAGAAGGAGTTGCTTTTTATCAGGAACTGGTGCGCCGGTTGCGCGTCCTGCCTGGGGTGGACGCGGTGACTATCATGGAGAACCGCCTTGGTTCGGGTTGGTCGAATAACGGCGACATGATGGTGGACGGTCAGCTGCCCAACCCGGCCACCGGATCACGCTGGGTCCGGAGTAACACGGTAGGGCCGGATTTTTTCCATACCCTCGAGGTGCCGATACTTGCAGGACGTGAGTTCACCGACGCGGACACCCTGTCGTCGACGCCGGTCGCGGTGGTAAACGAGCTGTTTGCCGCGCGTTTCCTGCCGAATCAAAACCCTCTGGGTCATCGCATCGTTCGAGTCAATCAAACAAACGCCATGGTGATTGTGGGCGTGGTGAGAGACCACAAATATCGCAGTATCGACGAAGAACCGGTTCCCATGGCATGGTCCGCCTACACCCAGGGTCAAAACGTTGGGGAAATGCATATTGAAATGCGGGTCCACGGCGAGCCTCTGTCGATTCTTCCCGAAGTCCGTAAAGTGGTGCAGCAGATGGATCCCAACCTGCCCTTGATTGAGCCAACTACTCAAAGGGCACAGTACGACCAGACCATCTCGCAACAATTGCTGTTCGCCCGGTTGGGCGGCTTCTTTGGGTTGCTGGCAGTGGTGCTGGTGGCTACTGGCCTGTATGGCACGATTACCTATCGCGTGAACAATCGCACAGTGGAAATCGGCGTACGCATGGCAGTGGGGGCACAACGGGGGCAAGTGATCTGGATGGTGCTTCGCGACAGCCTTCTGCTTACTGCCATTGGAATTGTGATTGGCCTGCCGCTGGCCCTGTTGGTCGGAAGAACCTTGGCGTCAGCGCTCTATGGAGTAAAGCCCTATGATGCGCCTAGCTTCCTGCTGGCTGCGTTTGGGGTGTCTCTGGTAGGGTTGGCTGCCAGTTTGCTGCCGGCGGGGAAAGCAGCCAGTATTGATCCTTTGACTGCGCTGAGAACGCAGTGAACTAATCCTTTGCGCACATGACCGCTCTTGGTGGTTGATTTATAGGATCCGGCTAAGAATTCTGTTCGATATACTTTTTACTATCAAATTTCTTACCCGTGCTCCCCAGCGACATATAGCGAATCTTCCCGAATATGGGCCGTTCCGACCAGGCGCGGTCAAACTTCCCTACAATCGCCCACGCGATCCCCGCATATCCGTTGGGATCACGTCCATCGAGTTCATATTTATCGTTTAGCCCAACCGCTATGCCATAAGCTTCGGCGGCCGAAGCCGACCACTCCAGGATTTTCTTTCCCCAATACATGCGCAAGTAGTTGTGCATCCATCCATGATTCACCATCTGCCGCTGTGCTGCATTCCATAGCGGATCGTAGGTTTCGGCGTTCTCCATTTGCCTTGCCGTATACCTCACCGGCCGCAGGTCGCGCGCGTGTTCGGCCAGGGTGCGATGCGCCCAGGGCTCAGCGCATTCAAAATTGTCATAATTAGCTTGGAAGCGGACGAAATTGATCGAGAGTTCACGCCATGTAATGAGTTGATCGAAAAACGCAGTCTTCGCCGCTTCGGGAGCATCGGCGTCGCGCACCGCCATTGCAACCGTCTGAGGGCCCATGTGACCAAAATGAAGATAAGGCGAGAGCCGGGTGGTGCCATCGCCCTCGGGATGATTACGTTTCACTGGATAGTCCGCAAGCTTTCGGGTGACGAAAGCCTTAAGCACCTTCTGCGCCGCGCGGCTACCACCTTTCATGTCCAGAATGGGTGAAACTGATCGGTTGATCCGCCAGCCATCAAGGAGATCGCAAGCTGGAGACATTGCATGCAGGCCGCGTGGCTTCTTCCATGTAATTTTGGCCTTTGGGTTAGAGAACGGAACCAAAAATTCAGGGAGCCATCTTTGCAGGCGCGGCCGGATGGTTCGGGCTGCGTATTGTGCTTTCTCAAGTAATTTGGATGGGACGATCACGTCAGCGTCGACGGTCCAGAGTGGAACCCTGAGTTCGCGGGTAGCTTTGCGGCGCCACGACTCCGGTTCGCGCATCGGGTTTTCATCGCCGACCACCAACGCCGCCTTGGCCTCATGGCAGAACCTGCAAATGCTGTGCTCGGGGAAACGACGTAGCACGAATCCGACGTTGCGACGGTCGAGGGCAGACGCGATGTCAGGAATGCCATCGGCAAGAAAGCGGTAGTGCCTTAGGTTGGCGCGAGGGTAGAACGGAACCGGCGCCAAGAAAACCACGACCGGCTTTTGCATGAGGTTTGCGGCTTCGATGGCGATATCAAGCGCGTGATTATCAACCCCGCGTTGTGCCCGTTGCATCCAGTAGACGACACATGTGCCTTCGGAATCAGGAGGACCCGCGCTGCGGATGGTGACACGGGGATGGTTCGTCAGTTGGCCAATCGATGACATGAATTTGAAAACTAGGATGCGGAGGTCTACAAGGCGGGTTAGAATTTTTTTGTTGAGATGCGCCGTCCTCTCTGCAGGCTCTCTTTGATCTCCGCGCAACCATGATGGCTCGGCTCTGGTGGCAGAAGGGTAAATTGACCACAACCAGGCTATTCGTAGTGTCGGTGCTGCTTGCTGGAACCGCGCTCTCGCAACAATCGCCGCCGAATCAACCCGTCGTTGCCGATCCCGAAACCGTCATCGTTACCGGCACCTTTGCCCCTATCCCTCTGGCGGAGGCCAACAGGGCAGTACTGTCCTTAAACACGCGCGAGCATGATCTTCTTTACAACTCGTTTGCCGACTATCTTCAACTCGATCCTTCCATAGACCTGCGCCAAAGAGCAACCGACGGAGTCCAGGCCGACCTGTCGATTCGAGGATCGTCGTTCGGCCAGTCGCTGGTGTTACTAAACGGACTACGCATCAATGATGCTCAAAGCGGGCATCACAATCTGGATCTCCCGGTTCCGCTTGAAACTCTTTCGCGGATCGAAGTCCTTCACGGTGCCGGTTCGACCCTGTATGGAACCGATGCCATGGGAGGAGCGGTGAACTTCATCACCGCACCACCGCCGCGGACGGAGTTTCGCATGCGCCTCGGCTTGGGCAACTTCGGTTTCAACCAGGAGCGTGTCACTGGATCTTTTTTGGGGGATGGTTGGTCAGAGCAGATTTCGGCCAGCCGGGATTTTTCGACCGGATTCCGGCCGGATCGCGACTACCGCAGCAGTTCGGTATCATCTGATACCTGGTTCAAGACCGGCTTTGGCGACAGCCATGTTCTGCTTGCGGGCAGCGACCGTCCTTTTGGGGCCGACCAATTTTATGGCAATTTTCCTTCGTGGGAGCGGACCAAGAGCTGGTTTGCATCCATGAGCCAGGATTTGGGAAAAGAAACCACCATTGATTTTGGGTATCGCCGCCATTCTGACGAATTCGTATTGGTGCGGGACAATCCGGGGCTCTATGAAAACAATCATGTCAGCCAGAGCTGGCAGGGCGCGGTGCGGCGAAACTCACCGTTTAGAAATGACTTCCGGCTGGCCTATGGCGTGGATGCCCAAGGCGACGTTATTGATAGCTCAAACCTTGGCCATCACAGCCGCAACCGTGGGGCTGGCTACCTGAACCTCGACTTCCAGGTATTGCAACGCGTGTTTCTATCGCTGGGAGCGCGCGAAGAAATTTTCAGCGGTGGGCGCAGCGAGCTTGCCCCGTCGGTTGCCGGTAGCGTATGGCTGGGACAAGGGTGGAAGCTGCGAGCCAGCGCCAGCCGCGCGTTCCGTTTGCCGACTTATACCGATCTCTACTACCTGGACCCAGCGAATATTGGCAACCCGCTGCTCAAACCTGAGTCGGCCTGGAGTTTTGAAGGCGGGCCGGAATGGAACGTGGGCGGTCGGGTTTCTGCCGAAGCTACAGTGTTTCATCGGCGGGAGCGAAACGACATTGATTATGTGCGGAGTTCGCCTGCCGTGCCCTGGCAGGCTACCAATATAGACAATCTCAATTTCACCGGAGTCGAGGCTGCCGTGCGGTTCCGGCTGCCAAAGGCGCAAACAATTGATTTGGCATACACAGCTCTGCACGGCAGCCAGGCAGCATTGCCGGGATTAACTTCCAAATATGTCTTTGAATATCCGACCCACAATGCCGCTTTCTCCTGGACCGGACAGTTCAAAAACCAGCTCGGCCTACGCAGCCGCGTCGGGCTGGTCCAACGAGTGGGTCAGGATCTCTATCCGCTCTGGGATCTATCGTTCTGCCGCACGACAGGGTGGGCTCGGCCCTATCTCCAATTTTCCAATTTGAGCAATACCAACTATGAGGAGATTCCAGGAGTCGCGATGCCCGGCCGAAGCGTAATCGGAGGGGTGGAGTTGATATTATCGCGCCGGACTCATTAGTCGCGGGTCCAGGGTTGAGTTTAGCTGGAGGTTCCACGCGCAGCCGAAGAATTTGCCCTAATCCCTTTTTTCCCTCTCGCCTCTCTTTCGCCACAGATTGCCGCGTACCGTCTTTCCAGTTCGTCCAATTCTTCGTCCGACAATTTCTCGATGTCAATCATGTCATTTCTTGCCGGCAGGTGGGAGCGAATCAATTCATCTAGTTTAAGGTGAAGAGCTTTGGCATCCCGATTTTGAGTGTTCTGGATCAGGAAGACGACAAGGAAGGTCACGATGGTGGTACCGGTATTGATGATCAGTTGCCAGGTATCGGAAAAATGGAACAGCGGGCCGCTGATTGCCCAGAGAACCAAGACTACGACAGCCGACAGGAACATAAATGGATGGCCTACGAGTTGTGCGGTCCTGCTGGCAAAGCGGCTGAACCAGAGATTGACGGTGTTGGTGTTAGCCACCTGCTCGCGCGCTCTGCTGAGAGGCGACTTTTGGTTTCCTTTGGCTGTGCCGTTCTTGGATCTAGGCGTGTCCAGCCCTTTGCTTCTTGTGCCCGCTTTGTTCACAATGGATAGATGCCGATTTCCACCTAGGGGTAAACCGCCCGCTAGGTTGCCCCTTACAGGCTACGATCTCCCCAGGTGAATGGAGCCATCGCCGGTATGAACGCTCAGCAGATTGCCGCCCCCGTTGAGCTTTCCGCGAATGTCACTGCGCGACAGGCGGCCTTCGACCGTAACCGGCATATCCAGAGTGATATGGCCGTCTCCGGTGCGCAACACAATGTCTGCCGCGAAACTATCGGGAAGGGTGAGGGAGATACTGCCGTCTCCGGTGTGCACGTCCCAGGCAGAGCGCACGGCTGATCCGGGCAGGACTTCTGTCTCTACTCGACCGTCGCCGCTGCTGAGTTGGAGAGAATCGAAACGTCCGCGAGCATGGATGCGGCCGTCTCCGGTGTGACTGCGCAGCGAACCGTCGACAGAATTGATTTCGAGACCTCCGTCTCCACTTTCAAGTTCCATATCGCCCTTAAAGTTGCTCAGAGCGATCGACCCGTCGGCGGTGTGAAGATTTACCCGGCCTTCCCGAGGCATGCGGATTTCAAGATTCACGCGATTGCTGTGAACATTCACACAAACGATGCAGACCTGGTAGCGGTGAGTCATGTGCACCTGAAGTTCGACCACGTCACCGTTTTGATGCTCTAGGATCCTCACGCCGCCATCACCGATTTTCAGGTTCCCAGTGGTCAAGCGCGCTTCAATACGTCTGCTGGTCCCAGGTGTCCACGCGAAGGTTGACGTCGTCGGTATCAATTCGTAGCTCGGGCTTGGTTGCGATGGTGTAGGTCTTCGTCCATTCTTCGGCGTGAACGAAAGACGCGAGTGCAAACACGGCGAATATCAGGCTTAGATGGCGGCGCATAGGTGCTCCTTGAGACCCGTATCCAGCTGAGGGGTAATACGAAGAACCGGGAAATTGGGTTCCAAAAAAAATTGGCCAGACAGCCGGGTCGCTACCTGGCCTAAGACTCTAAGTTAGTTACCATTGCACTCCTGGGTAAAGGCTTGGTACATGGACTGCGCGATAGGAATTCTGGCCATCCACATCAATCTGCAATACTACCTGCGGGGTGGGGTATGGGTAACTTCCATATAGCGCGAACCTTTAAGGGTTATCAGCTGGCGCGGTGACTCCGAAGGCCACGTTGCCGTTGCTGAGTTGCTGCGCGCTCCCCCCAGAAACTCTAGACCGGCGAAAGATCTTCGTGACAAAGCAGCGTCTCAGTTTTTGCCCGGTTATCGAGCCTTCGCGGCATGCGTGGAACTGTTAACAACCCCTTTAAAATCCATCTCCTAGCGCAATGACCTTCGTAACTCAACATCCTGAATTGATCGGGATATCCTAGGCCATCCTCCTTGAATGTGATGGGAATCCTGGCGGAGTGTGCCAGGCCTTGCCGGAATGAGGCTCAGAGTAAATGCCCAATAAGATTGGCCGTTTCGACATAGTGGGGGAGATTACGCGGTCGCCCCTCGGCTGCGTCCTAAAAGCGCAGGATCCCGATGGCGGGCAGACCGTCGCGCTAAAAACATTCGACATTCATTCCTTGGGCGACGCCACGGCGGAAGCTCTCCGCTGTGCGCTGGCCGAAGCCGACAGCACAAAAGCTCTCAATAGCCACAACCTGGTGTTGTTGTTCGGCGCTGGCGAAATCGAAGGACAATTCTGCAGCTCCATGGAGTACGTGCAGGGCGACAGCCTGGCGAACATGCTGGCGCGGGGCGACGAATTTTCCATTTGGGATTTGCAGGACATCGTGCGCCAGACTTGTCAGGGATTCGACCATGCACACAGCCACAAGGTGGTGCATCACAGCCTGGAACCAGCCAAGCTGATGGTGCAGTGGGATGGCACAGTCAAAATCCTCGGCTTTGGCATCTCCACGCTAAGCCTGTACGCAGCGGCAATAGATCCAGCGTCGACGATTCTCTCTTACATGTCTCCGGAACAGGTACGTGGGGAAGAACTCGACGGGCGCTCGAACCTGTTCAGCCTGGGCGCGATTCTGTATGAGATGGTGACGGGACAGAAGCCATTCGACGGGCGCGACGCGGCGGAGATCAAGGCAAACATTTTGAACGCAGAGCCGACGCCGCCTAACCAGATAAGCCCGAAGCTGCATGCGCTGGTAAGCGAAGTTATCGTGAAATCGTTGGCGAAAGATCCCGGTGATCGTTATCAGACCGGCCAGGAACTGGTCAACGCACTGGAGCGCAAGAAAGAAGAGACTAGGGCGGTCGCGGCGCCAGCAGTTTCGCGGCCGGCGGAAGTAGCAGATGCGGCAGCTGCTCCGATGGAATTTTTGTCTGCGATCGAGAATGGTGCAGCACCACCTCCCGTCAAAGCACGCGCCATGGCCGCTGCTGCCGGAGCAAACGGAGCTGCACCGGCGAAAGTTTCCTTGAAACCCTCGCTCGACGAGTTTGTAACTCCAGCGAGTAATGCTGGTTCGCAGGAGTCTGGCGGCCGCTGCTCCGGGACGAGCGAAGTCCACCAAAGTGCCGGTCGATCCAGCTATGACGGAAGAAGCACCGGGGAAAAAGGCTGCCAAGAGTTTTTCTGAAATCGAAGAACTGCCGCCAATGAAGGAACGTTATTCGCCCGCAATTTCCGAAATTGCGCCGATTGACACCCTCCGGGAGGAACGGCGGACCCAAATCCCCGCGCCGGAGCGTGAGGAGAAGCTAAAGCCAGCAGAGATCGCGAAAATCGCGGCCGCGGCGTTCCGCAAGACGCCACCCAAATTGTTCCTGTATTCAATTGGAGGAGCGGTCGCCATCATCTTGCTGATAATCGCGATGATCGCTGCACGCGTTCACCGGGAAAATGCGGACCTTGATGGAAACACTACATCTTCCGTGCCCACAACCACTGCCGCTGAAACCCAGGCACAGCAGCCGATGACACCGTCTGATGCGAAGCGACTTAAAGCTTCTGCGGACGATGACGATCAGACGGCGATTACAATCAAGCCGAAGTATCTTGCCAAGAAGGCAAGTAAAACTGCTCCGCCGCCAGCACCTGCAATTGTCCCAGGACAATTGACGGTCAATTCCGTTCCGGCGGGGGCGCAAATTACAGTCGATGGACAGAGCGAAGCTGCCTGGCTCACCCCTTATGACATCACCGGCCTTGCTCCCGGACACCATACCGTTGCTTTGAGCAAAGCGGGATTTACAGCGGAAACGCGGACCGTCGATGTCGCGTCGCATAGCAAACTTTCGTTGTTCGTGCAGCTAGCGCAGCTGCAGGCAACGGTGCTGGTTGCAGCCGACCCCGCGGGCGCCCAAATCTTGTTGGACGGTCACGATACCGGGAGAGTGACGCCCTCACAGATTTCGGTGGAGAAACCTGGCAACCATACGATTTTGGTCAAGAAGCAGGGATATTTGGATGAAACAACCACGGTCAATCTGCAACCTGGCCAAACCGTCCACTTTGCGCCCGCTTTGCGGCAACTAGGGGCAACCGAAGAAATCAAGACAACCGGGAAATTAAAGAAGCTATTTGGGGGGGCGCCCGACGGCATGGGAACCGTTTCAGTGAAGACCCAGCCGAAGGGCGCACAGATCGCAGTTAACAAGCACATTCTCGACAAGAATTCTCCAGCGGAATTCTTTCTGAACCCCGGAACCTACGTGATCGATATCACGATGACGGGATACAAAGGCATGCAGCGCATCGTTCAGGTTGAAAAGAACGGCAAGCTTGCCATCGAGGAGAGCATGGATAGAGAGTAATCTCCCCAACAAAAACAGGCCCGCCTCCACTTGAGGCGGGCCCTTTTGTTTGAGCGGCGTGCTTCAGCCGAAACTACTCAATCATCTTTGCGGATGATCTCATAGGTACGGTTTGCGCCGTGTTGTTGAGTGAAGAATCCGCGCGCGTCTTTCAGGTTCTCGAACGTGCCGGGTTGCTCTTCTTTCGAAGTGCTGCCATTCGAAACATGCAGGCCGGTGGGTTCGTTGTCGCCTTCGTTTTGATAGCCTGGGGTCGCCGCGTCAGAAAGAGCGACATCATTTTCAGACTGCTGGTCGCGTCCAAGCGCAACCAGTCGAAGCGGCTCGGAGCCATCCAGCGGAAATGCCCAGATGGAATCCAAGGCATTGAGCTGCTTGTGCAAAGTGTCGCCACGATCTTCCGTGGCCAGCAGAGTGTGCCGGTTGGCGAAGGTCAGGTTATCGAACGAGTTGTGCTCGGCGTCTCCCAAAAAGAAGAGCGAGATCCAACCGCTGTCGCGGTCATGATCCATGTCCACGCGGAAGATCGAACCCCAGGCGCCGCGGGCCGCCAGGTCCGGAACACTTCCGGAGAGAGAGCTGGTGTCACCTGTCGGGCAGAAAAAGAATGTACGGTACCTGGAGCCCGGCAGGAACTGAAGATTCTCAGGACGCTTGAAAGGAGTGGCCAGCGCCGCTTTGGCAGCAACGTTACTGTCGAAGGGGTCGAAGCCGTCGACGGCGGTATCGTGCACTGTGACCCATCGGATGCGGTACGTGGTTCCCGGAGTGTGCAGTTTGAGTTGAGCGTCGTTGAAAATATCCCCACTCGGATCAGCTGCGTTAAACACAATTGGTTTTCCGTTGATCCTCACTTGCAGCGCCTGAAGCCTTCCACCCTGCCATAGGTCGTGCTTGTTGTAAGGCAGGAACCGATAGACGAAAGAATTTGGCTGCCGCGCATTTTTTGGGCTGGTCGGATCGGAGGGAATCACATTAACGCTGACTCCGCCGGAGTCTTCTGCGGCGTAGATGTTTCCGCGGTCATCGGGATGAATCCCTTCGTACGCGGCTGAGCCGAACACTCCATCCAGCCGGCGTTCCACGGGAGGCCAGGCAGCAGTGATTTCAACCGCTCCACCCTGCGGGAAACCGGTTTCTTGCGTATAGAGAAGAGTCTTGGTGAAGGGATCATAGGTCGATCCGTCGAGCGCGTTGAGGTGGGTAAGACCATCGGCGCCGACCGGTGTCAGAAGTGTAATCCGGTGGGCAGGATCTTTCACATCGAGGTTGATGCGGGTTACATATGAGCCGTCATCCCCGCCCCCTTCGTGACTTTGAAACAGAAAGCGATGGCCGTAGTGATATCCGGGAGTTGGGCCGCTGAGGCCTTTGGGAAACACGAGGTAAGTATTTTCGTCGGGCTCAGTCTTGGTAGCTTCGACAGGTTGCGGCGGGAAATCGTTGAGATATCCATATTGGGTAATCACACCGGAGGGATTCTCCAACGGGTCAGAACCCTGCGCCAAGACCTTCAGGTGGAAAGGCGGAGCAATGCGAGTGGCAGGATGGCCGACTCGCAGGTTGGCGGCGGGCACGGAATGCGTGACCGGCCCAATACCACTCTGGGCAAGAGCCGCAGGAACTAGCAGGGCAATGGTCAGGGAGACAACAACGGCTGTATTTCGCATCGTAACTCCTTCTATATTGGGTCGAACGAAATCGTTCGCGGCAAGGCTAGAACGCACATGTTTCGGCAAGGTTTCAATGAAGTAACGGTTTTGTAATTCCGACGATGTCTTGCAAGATCATCGGCAAATCGAAATTGCGCCCCTTTTGCCGGATGGCCCACTCTAGCCAGCACGGGTTACAGCTGGGTTACAGGGCAGTTAAGATTTGATGACAGCAAAATCCGCTGTCGAGCTTTTTCGCGGTAGAGTTTCAATCAGGAGAAACTGCATGGAAGTTCGCCGGGCTGGGGTAGTGGGTGCAGGCACGATGGGGAACGGTATCGCTCACGTTTTCGCGCGGAGTGGCTACGATGTCGTAATGTGCGATGTAGAGCAGCGGTTTCTGGATCGGGGGATGGAGAATATCCGCAAGAATCTCGACCGCGAAGTTGCCAAGAGTAAGATTTCCGCTGATCAGAAGGTTGCAGTGTTAGGCCGGATCAAGGTAGTCGTTGATCGCGGGGAGTTGGCGAACTGCGATTTTGTGGTGGAAGCAGCCACCGAGAAACTGGAGATCAAGTCTGCTCTGTTTCGCGACCTAGACCGGATTTGCCGACCTGATGTGATTTTGGCTTCTAATACTTCTTCCATCTCTATTACAAAAATCGCAGCTTTGACCAAACGGCCGGAGCAAGTGATCGGCATGCACTTTTTCAATCCGGTGCCAGTCATGAAATTAGTGGAAGTCATCCGCGGACTGGTGACTTCACAAGAGACTTTTGCATCTGTGCGCGATCTAGCCGTGAAACTGGAGAAGACTCCAGTGGAGGTCAATGATGCGCCAGGCTTTGTTTCCAATCGCGTATTGATGCCGTTGCTCAATGAGGCCATGTACGCCGTCATGGAGGGGGTGGCGACAGCGGAAGCAGTCGATGAAGTTTTTAAGCTCGGCATGGCGCACCCAATGGGCCCTTTGACGCTGGCGGATTTTATCGGCCTCGACGTCTGTCTCGACATTATGCGGGTGCTTCAGGAGGGTTTGGGCGACCCGAAGTATCGCCCTTGCCCGCTACTGATCAAGATGGTAGACGCCGGGTGGCTGGGACGAAAGAGTGGACGCGGGTTCTATCAATATTGATGCCTGCTCTCGTTCAGACCCCAAATTCAAATGACGGCTTCTGCAGAACCTCCTTCATGATTCCCGACAAATCGAGCAGCGCCTGTCGGCAATCACCATGAAAACTCGAACCATGCATGATAGCCAGGGTTGCAGGTTGTAAGGACGCCAGTCCTTCTAGAATCCGGCTGGTGTTGGGAGTATAGGGAACATAATTCGCAAGCGGTCCAGCCTGATATCCCGTTAGCGCCTGACGCACACGTTCCAGCACGCTGCTCGAAGTTAGAGGCTCAACATCTCCGTCGTGGTGAAACAAATCAGAGCTGAATAGCGTACGTTGCGTTTCTTCAAACAGCACTCCCGCGTCCCAACCGTGGGGTAGCTGCGGGGTGTTGTAGTAGCGAAAGCGGGTATTGCCCGGTGGTCAGGGTGTCTTTGGGTGTAAGGATGCGGCACTCCTTCCCGCAAAAGTCATTGGCGCTGACCCGTGCGCCTACCATGCCGCAAGCCGCCTGAGCGTGAGGCGCGATCGCCATCCACTCATGGACCGACCCGCATTCGTCAGCCTCGAAATGGCTCCAGCTGATCCAACGCAGTTTGGCTGGATCTATCACTTTTTCCACGCCCTCGCGAACCTGGGGAAACATTCGTCGCAGCCCGGTGTGGAACAGCAATGGCTCTTCGTCCTTCACCAGGAAATGATTGAAGGAAAGATTGATTTCCGGATAGAAAACACTGATTCGATATACGTTCGGAGCGATTTCGGTGACCTGAGGCATAACCCCCTCCGCGTCGAAAAGAATCGCACGGGTTCAAACGGGAATCAAGCCTGAGATGTCATGCCGGGGACCCGGATTTGGCTGCAACCGACGGCTGTAGTTGATAGGGTAGGGATTCTTCGGGCTCAGAATGGACAAGCGGGAAAAAATCTAAATCGGTACCGGCGTGCTGTCGACGATTTCCTTCATTACCATCTCGGCTTGCTCGGCTTTCTTCAGAGTGGAGGAGTGCAGCCCGCTGACCTCGATCCGGTGGGCAAACACCGGCACTACCAAGGGCTTGAAGTCCTCCGGGATGCAAAAGGATCTTCCCTCAAGAAACGCCATGGCCTGGGCGGCACGATAGAGCATCTGCGAGCCGCGGGGAGAGACTCCCAGCGAGAGCTGCTGCGACTCACGGGTGTGGCGCACTATCTCCAAAGCGTAGCTGACCAGCGAATCGTCCACTTTTATTCGGGTGACGGCGTGCTGCATTTCCAGCAACTCAGCGCCGCTGAGTACGGGGCGTAAATGTTCCAGCTGAGCTGTGCCCGCCTGGGCCCGCAAAATTTCCCGCTCGGCGTGTCCATCTGGATACCCCATGCGCACGCGCATGATAAAGCGGTCAAGCTGTGACTCCGGCAGAGGATAGGTTCCATGATGCTCGACAGGATTCTGCGTTGCGATCACGACAAAAGGCTGCGGCAGGGGATGCGAGGTTGCGTCCATGGTGACCTGGTTTTCATTCATGGCCTCCAGCAACGCGGATTGCGTCTTGGGCGTGGTCCGGTTGATCTCGTCCGCTAGAAGAATATTGGTGAAAACCGGTCCACGCTTGAACTCAAACTGCTGCTCCATCGCCGAGTAGACGGTGATGCCTAGCACATCGGAAGGAAGCATGTCGCTGGTGAACTGGATTCGTTGAAAGCTGCAATCAAGCGCTCGCGCCAGGGCCTGTCCAAGCGTAGTCTTGCCGACGCCGGGGACCCCCTCAATCAGAAGATGGCCGCGTGCCAGGACCGACACCAGGGTCAGGCGAACGATGTCGTCTTTGCCACGGATGACCGTGCGCAGGGCGGATTCGAGCTGGGCAGCCCGCGAGGAAGTAACAGTGGCGGCTTCTGGAGACATCTGCCTGATTCTACTATTCGGGTGGTGGGGGCGGAATGTTACAGAAGTTTATGGAACGTAGTTACACTAAAAATGGAATCACGCCTTCTCCGTCCTGTTTATGCATTTCGATAGCGGCGAGATAACTCAGGGTTCTTTTGTGGGCAATTGCAAGAAGCGGTCGAGTCGTCGATTCTGTTGGCACCATGAAGTGCAGGTTCGCGAAACCTGAATTGTCCTTGATGTACCTTGGTGCCCTTCGTGGTTTATGCTTTTCGGCGGGTTAAGATGAATCCTGATTGAGGAGATCGGATATGCCCAAATACGTTATCGAACGAGAACTTCCCGGAGCGGGGAGTCTTAGTCCAGAACAGTTAAAGGCGATTTCGCAGAAGTCCTGCGGCGTCCTTAGGAACCTGGGACCACAGATCGAGTGGCTTCACAGCTATGTCACGGGCGACAAAATCTATTGTGTGTACAAGGCTCCCAACGAAGAGATGATTCGCGACCATGCCAAACAGGGCGGCTTCCCAGCTAATCGCATCTCGGAAGTGACAACCATGATCAGCCCCGCCACCGCTGGAAATTAACCGACAGAAGCTACCCGAGAGTGCCCCGTCCTTATTTCCCCGATCTTCAGGAGAGATAGCGCGAGGTCTTTTTTGTGACCAGAAAAAGGCTGTTGTGAACGGATCCGCGGAACTTCGAAAATGAGAGGGCGATGCAAATGCGAAATCTCGTTAGGCGCTTCTGTGCGGTTGGATTGATCGTGGGCCCCATGTCGTTTGGCAGTCATAAAGCCCTGGCTCAAACTCAGACAGCGATTGAATATCGGGTTTTGGCAACCACCAAAACCTCCACCATGGAAAAGGAACTCAACGACGCGTCGGAAGCTGGCTTTCGCTTTCAGACAGTGATGGGCGGCGACACGGCTCTCGGTGGCCACGAAGTAGTGACCGTGATGTCCCATGCCGGCGAGGCGAAAGGGCACTATCGCTATAAACTGCTCGCGACTTCGAAGACTTCGACCATGCAGAAAGAGTTGCAGGCAGCTGCCGACGAGGGCTTTGAATATCGGGGGCAGACGGTCTTCAATTCTGCATTCGGCGGCGAAGAGGTCGTATGCATACTGGAGCGCGACGTAGATTCAAAGTCGCATCCGTCAGAATACAAACTCGTGGCGACCTCCAAGACTTCCACGCTGGAGAAGGAATTGCGAGAGGCAGGCGCTGGCGGTTTTGAGGTTTTGGGAATGACGGTCGGAAAGACAGCTCTAGGAGGACATGAGCTAATTGCCATTGCGCGGCGCACAAAGGGAGAGTAGCGGACGGATTATTTCTACTCTAAGGACCAGCACCCAATGCCCAGGGCGATTTGCCGTTCGGAAGCCTACAATGAACTGTGAGATGTTACACAACCAAACCCATGAACGGCGGTATCACGTTCAAGTGTATTTTTTGCGAGCGCTCCGTCGCCACCAGTGATTTCGACCAGACCCAAGGTAATCGCCGTACGCAAGCCGCCAGCGCGATAAACCGGCACGCCAGCGAAGAGCATTTTTCACAGATCCGGGCTCGGGTTTCGCTTAAATCCGGAAGCTATGGTGCGATTTGAAAGCACTGCCCTTATCGCAAATCTTGTCGGTGCGCTGTCCGGTTTGTACTGCCAAACCGAAAGAGAAATGCAAGTTCAGTACCGGGCATCCCTCGGCGAAAACCCACGTAGATAGGAGTTTGGCCGCCAGCAAAGCCCCACGTCCCCAAAGTTTGGGCCAAAGTACTTTGCGAATGCTGAAAGCAGCAACGGGCATCTTTTACCGGGCGTAACCTCCCGCGCATCAGGAAATTCTAGTGTTCTTTCAGATTCACAAGAGCGGTCACGCAATCGATGGCAGCAGCTACTCCAGTTTGGAGGAGGCTGTTTCCGTCCTGGAGAAAGCGGAACAAGGTGGAGAAGTAGTTGAAGTGGATGCCGTAGATCGAATTGTCCGACGTTTCACCTGGCAGGAGTGCCGCAAAGCCCGCCGAGGCACCGTGCCTGCCGCTTCTCGTTAGTGGAATTTTCGAGGCGCGCTATTTTTTGGCTGTTTTGTCCTCGTTTTTCTCGTCCTTCTTCTTGGCGTCGTCCCCTTTGCGGTGAAAATCCAGTCCAAAGCTCGGATCAGAACGCTTGCCGCCAATCTTGATCGGAATCTCGGTCACCCCATTCTTGCGAAAAAAGGGATCAAATGGCTTCAGTAGCCATGACTTCACTCCTGTCACGGCCTGCGACGGCTTGGCCTGCAAATGCAGCTTCCCGTGGAAATCGAGATCCTCCGACCGAATGCCGTAGGTTCCATCCAGTTGAACATTGGCCCCGGTCACGGAGAAGTTCAAGTGGTTGAGAGTAATTACGGCGTCGTGGAACTTGAAGTTGCTTCTCAACGCAGTCAACGAATCCCCGACGTCTTCGTCTTTCGGATGCCCCTGCCCGCGGCGGCTGAGGTCTTCAATCTTCTCGCGCACCTTGAGATCACTGAAGCGTCCCTGCTCGATGCTGAACTTCCCGTTCAGTTCGAGCCGGTCCATGACCTTCTCTTTGGTTCTGGGATCGGCGGGGGGCAGATCAAACTTCGTGGTTAATACCATCGGCCCCGAGATAGGCGGCTTATCGGCTTTCACGGCTAGTCGCAACAGATCTTCGATGCGCCCATTTTTGGAGACGATATCGAGAACGACTTCCTTGCCATGCAGACGTTTGTCGGTTGGTCCGACCACCCCCCCGCTACACACCAAGATCGTATTCCCAATGTGCGCCGTGACCGGGTGAAGCATGGTGTCGCCGTTGGTGGCATCCACGGTAGCGTTGAATTCTGTCTTCAACATCACCGGATGGCCGCCAGTATCGACCGTGAAGTCCGGCGTCGTAGTCTCGCCCTGTACTTCGATACTTTCCAGCACTCCCTTAAACGTACCCGTCGACGATAAGATTCCGGCAATGCCTTTAAACACCGAGAGATCGGCATCTTTGAAGGTGTAGTCGGCGCCCAGGGGAGTGGTTCGCGGGTCATCTGCCTGCCAAGGTCCGAAGTTTCCCTTGACGTGAATTTCTCCCGGAGGAGTTGCGTTTGTCAGGGTGGCTTCAAAAGGCGCGCCGCTCCCCGGATGCATGTCGTGCATGTCCAAGTGATGGATCAAGAACTGGTGCGGAGACTTGTCCGGCTTTCCGGAAAGAATATCGAGTTCGGCGTCGTCTGAAATCAGCTCGTCAATCTTCACCGGCACATCTTTCGGTTTGCGGCCGGACGAAGACATGGGAAAGAGCTTACCTTCCCGCTGTTCGCGGGGAGGAATCTGAATGGTAAGTCCTTTTAACCGGATGGTGTTTATGTGCCAGGGCTTGCCGAAGATGCTCCAGAGATTTGCTGTGCCCGAAAACTCATGCACCGAGATCAACGGCGGCACATCGGTGCGGCCGTGCAGGCGAATGGTGACTCCAGAGCCTGCAAGCCGGAGTTGCGGGAACAGGTCGATGTGGAAGCCCTCGATCTGCACTTCGCTATGGAAGCGGCTGCTGAGCATGTCCTCCGCCCGTTGATGGAGAATCGGCTCAGCATAGATTTTAAGTAAAATCCCGGCAACCAAAGCCAGCAGAATCAGGGTTCCCGCAACAATCACGACCCACCTAGGCAGGCGAGTCCGCTTGTGCCGGCCTGATTCAACCTTATTGTCATTGGATTCCAAGATGGCTCCTGACCGTGGTCCGCTCAATGTAGATCGCCGCGCCACCAAGCCAGGCACCGACGTGGGTTCTCTGTAAGTCGGGAGTTCGATGAGAACGGAGTGGTTGGTGTTGCTTAGATCACAAACCCTAGACGGCGAGATGAGGGTTGCGCTCGGAAGATTGCAGCCGTCCCAATAAGAAACCCAACCCTGTCATGCGTTCATAGCTGTCCGCCAGGGAAATGGCCGAGACGCGCATGCCGGGAAGCAGGATCCCAATATACAGCTTGGCAGTCGCCTGCAGAGCAAATAGTCGCAACCGTAGCGCACTGTCCACCAGTTTCTCGCCGGCTTCGGCAATGGAGGGTTCGGCGCTGAGTCTGGCGGCCTCGCCAACCCGCATCAAGACGGCAGCATTGTGGGCCGCGCAAGCGATATAGGTGATTGCGGCGCGCAGACGTTCGCGGTGAATGGCGGCAAACTCAGGGCGCGACAGGTGACGGCGAAGATAGTCCTCTTCGACCGGATCGATCAAGTTGCGGAAAGCGCGTACGTCGACTGGACGAATCTGAACTTTGGTATCGCTAACTGCGAGAGCAGAAAAGCCTCTACCTTTCGCGAGGCGAATCAGAAAGAACAAGGCAAGCAGTGCGCCAACAACGAGGACAAAAGTAATAATCATTGCTGAATTAACCGCTGCAGCTCCTTGTTCCAGCTTTCGAGATCGTGTTCAGGAACAGCCTTCACCGCAAATTGGGTAACCCTTTCAGGGAGCCACAGATATGCCAACCACACAAGTACGCAAACGTGGTAGACCCCCATGGTGTAGTAGTACAGGCTATTGGTGTGTTCGGTGCCAAATTCGGACCGGATGGCCGCCGCCGCCAGATCCACGCAAGAGAAGATGCCCAGCCCTAATGCGATTCCGAAAACCTGATTCCGCCACGAAAGCCCCAGGTAGGAAGAAAAAGAGAAACAGGATAATCAGGAGTCCAGCCTGCAAAAAGCTGGCGGTCCTGCTTAGCACCGAGAGCATGGCTAAGACACGGTGGGTGTCGTTCCCGCCGATAAATACGGCTGCAAGCAGGCCGAGCATTAAGAGAATCGCCGTTCCCCAACGAAAAATTGGCTTCCCAAAGGCACTTAGAGACGGGTAGTTGCGGAAGGTAAAAGCAAAGATCTCATGAATGATGCCAAACCTTAAACCAGTGCTGATTCCAAGCCCAAGTGCTTCGTAACGAAGATAGGTCTCTGCCGTTACGGTGGGAGCCACCGCCATTGGGTAGAGAACTAGGAACTGAACTATTTCTTCAATCACATAGACGAAGAAAATTGGAAACTGACGGATCACCCTTTGGCGCCACATGCCGATCGCAACCCCGACAAGAAGCAAATGGGGTGCGATCCACAAATAGTGCCAAAGAAATACCCTAAGGGTCATAGGGCCACCGGGCGCACTATACCCTGTTTCCTGGTGGCCCACAACACCGGGATACTAAGACGTTACGAAACTAGAAATCTGCGCTGCTTACTGTAATGTTGTGCTCGGTCCGGGTTTACAAATACCAGAGCCACAGGTATGCGTGCCGCCGCCGCCGTCGGCGAAGCTGGCTGGCACTGAAATTGCGGTCAAAAACGCCAAAACTGCGAGGTATCTTAAGGTTTTTTTCACGGTGTGAAATCCTTTCCAGTTGGGATTGCACCGTGATAATGTGCTGGCGGCAGGGGGTCTCGCCAGATAACCTAGGTAATGGGAGGGTTCCCGAAAGTGTAACGTTTTATGACACTGATATCTGCACTGGAAGATCTACGATCTACGACTCTTAAGGCGGTTGTGGGGGGGTTACACAGGCTGGAATACCTGTCTGGCCTGAAGACTACCGCAGGAACCTACTCTCATTGGGGATTGGCCAAGGTTCATGGGGAATTGGCCGCTGCCAAGGCCCTGGCGGAAGAGCACCGGGTGGTGACCTCAAACCTTCTGGCGATGCCTATGTCGTACTTGTTAGAGGATTTAGATCAATCGAGCCAGCAGGCTGGGATGCCCGCTCTGGCATATTTGGACCGGCTGCGAACTCGAGGAATCGAGCTCTTGCCTGTAGAACCTAGCGCTGGATATGCGCCTCATTTTAGTTCAGCGCTGCACGCTCTTTGGTGCTTGGCGAAGACTCACCCAGAGTTCTCCAGTCGCCTAAGCGTATAGCTACCCCCACAACCTGTCCAATCACCTCCGCTTCCTGCGGGAACCGCAGCGCCCGCGCCTGAACCGGCGACAACGGATGCGGCTGCAGGATCAGCTGATCGTGACTGAGAGTACACCAGCAGCAGACGTGCCCGTTTCGGGTCTCGATAAAGTAGATCGGCCGCTCATATTCCGAGCGCCAGCCGCCTTCCGCGACCCGGTTCTTCGATTCATCGACTTGCACGAAGCTCCCAGGAGGAAGAATCGGGTACATCGTGAGATCTTCACTCCCGATGTAGCCGTAAGTAAATTGGCAATCGGTGAATTGGCTCAGATAGGCGAGCGGGACCATCCCCCACTGCTCTACTAAACGCCCAAAATTGGAGGTATGGCGAGGGTCGAAGCCAGGATCCATGCGGACCGGCACACGCACGGCCGAGACGCCTGCGAGCGCTTCGGAGAAATGTGATTTGGGTGGAATCGATAGTTCCAGATCTGCCGCCATCGAATTCAAATCAACCCCAAACCACGCCAGCATTTCGCGCACGTCACGGCGGTAAATCACCGCGAGCGAATACAGCCGATAAATGCTTGGGATAACGCCTTTAGTCTCAATGTCAGAAAGTCGGCTCGGCGGAATGGCATATTCGTCATTGCCATGCTTGTTCGAAATTCGGGAACTCGCGCTTTCGACATCGCGCATGGTCAACCCAAGTTGCTCACGAAGCGCTCGTAAATTTTGCCCGCCTGAAAACATGATTTCCTCGTCCGGACATATAACCAGTTGGATTTTCGGAGCTTAGCTTCAATAACCACAAACGCGAATGGGTTGCGTTTTGTTCCAAATTCGTAAAATAGAGTGTGCGACCAAACACAGCTCGCAGTTCTGCGTTATGAATTTGGAGGCCTTCCCCCCAACTTAATTTGTGAACCGGAGTGAGTACTTTTAGGATGGTCCTGGGAAAACTCCGGTCTTGGCCGATGATGGTAAAACGAATGTCAGGACACTGCAACTTCTAATAGTTCGATCTGCGGAAAATATAAACGTAAGATTTGGGACCGAACAAAGATGCTAGCATTGAGAACTCTCGCGACATGTATCTCATCTAGCTGATTTAATTGAGCTTAGTTGTACAATTCGGCGCGACTATCCCACCTATTCCATAACCCAGCACCAAAGCCGCAAGCCCGGCTATCCCGGACAAAAGCAGCAGGTGGCGACCTACCGTCGCCTTTACGTCGATTGATTCTTGTACACGCTCTTTTAGTTCTGCCAGAGACTCGTGCAACAGCCTCCGCTCTTCAGCTGCCTTCAATTCCAATTCATATCCGGGTCGTTCGCTCATGCGGCGTGTTTCCCTTCGTCGTGTATCCACAGGCCGTCTGCCTTCAAAACCTCAATCGTCTTTTTGGGAAAAGAAACGCGATCGCGAAATGAATTACGTGCCAGAGCGGCGGTGACTACTCCTGCAATGAGCCACAGGCTTCCGACAATCAAAAATGAAAGCGGCCACCGCGATGGGCTATTCACAAATGCGAAGGAAACTAAGCCGACGAGCGCTGCTACTAGCAACAAATAGGCAGTCCCAAGCAGGATAATCGTAGCGACCACAAGCGGCAGCGAACTTCGCACTGATTGCAGTATTTCCTCGAACTCCGAATGCAGTAAGCGCAACCGCGTCTCGAGGAATTCCAGAAGCTCGTCTTTTATCTCGAGCAGGATATCCCCAAGCGGCCTGCCAGGTAGGTGAGTGCCGCTCCTCTCAGCCACGGGATGACCTCCCGACTCTTAACACAAAGCCAGTAACGAATGCTGCAACCGCAACCACAGCGATGAATCTAAGGGGATCTCTTTCGCCAAGGGTGCGAATTGCTTTCACACCGCGCTGCGCCGACGCCAGCGCACTTTGAATCGCCTCGTCATACGCGGAGGCTAGGCTTTCGGCGGCCTGATGGAATGGCTTTGCCCTAGGCAGAGATTCGGAAGCCCGCAGCAAGACGGCTTCTACTTCTTCCGCAGCCGCATCCGCCACGTCAATGTCGGGATCATACGACTCCATGGCGATTAACTTCGGTCCGACATCTTCTCGGGGCAAACGATCCGTCGTTTCGGCTGGGTCATTTTTCAAAGGTAAAGACATGCTTCCCTCATTAATGCCTGTTTCGATGCAGGCACACCTCTGGATGTTAGCCGGTCAAACTGTTCTTCTTGCGAGGTTTTTGGGCCCGGCGAGAAGGCTGGAGATTAAACCAGCCTTCTCCGCAAATCATGCTGCGTCGCTGCTACTGTCGACCGCTTCGACCAGGGGTACGTTGACCAAGTGCTCGCTCAAGAACCAAACCTGCATCTCGTTGGTACGCAGGACATCGCTGACTACGAGGTCGTTGGTGCCATCGTCTCCCAATTTGTCGGCGCGTTCCGCTAGCTCGCGGCACTGACCGATGATGATCTGGTGGGCATCGAGCAGGCGAGAGATTTGCACCGGAACCTCTTCTCGTCCCCGCGGCGGCCGCTCGATACGGGTTGTTTCGGCCACGTCGGGCGCCATCGCGATGCTGAGTCCACCGAGCAACATAATGCGCTCGGCAATTTGGTCGACCAGCTCTGCCTGTTCGCCAAAGTGCTTATCGTAAAGTAAGTGCAGTTGATAAAAAGTAGGTCCCGCCACTTGCCAATGTGACTTCTTGTACAAATCGCGAAGGGTCATGGTGTCGGCCAGCATCTGGTTAAGCTGTTCCGTCATCTCCAGCCGTACCGGCTCTTCCAAGTCCAGCGGCAGAGCGTGGGTTACCGTACCGTATTGTTGAATCTCTTTCGCCCGCTGATGAATTCTGGGTTGGGCGGTAATTCCCCGTCGAAGATTGGAGGTCGAAGTCTTGGTTGCCATGGGATTCTCCTTTATAGGTGATTCTTTTCGGAACTCTCTGGTTAGACTGCGGACGGCGACTGTGCCGCCGTTTGAAGATCTGAAGGCTTTAGTGAGTTAAGCTGCGTTTGCCAGCTCAATCCGTTTGTCATTAATTTGGATTCATTTCCCCGATATCTCGTTTCCTTAAATTCCTGTATCGGTTAGCGGAGCGGCAAACGCTCGACCGTCCTAGCGGTTGCTTAGGCAAAATTCCTCGTAATTGTCTATTATTGAAGATTAGTGTTCATAGAGGGAGAACCCAGACGTGGCAGAGTCGCAGACTGATGGATTAGAAGTACTTGAGACCAGAGAATGGGTTGACTCTCTGGACTATGTTTTATCGAAGGGCGGCCCGGAGCGGGCTGGCCGCCTTCTGCAGCAGCTTTCTCTGCATGCCAAGCGCGAAGCTGGCGTCAATCTGCCATTCACCGCCACAACCCCCTACCAGAACACGATTCCGACCAGCCAGCAGGCTCCATTCCCTGGAAGCCAGGAGATGGAACGCCGCATCAAGAGCTTGGTCCGGTGGAATGCCCTGGCCATGGTCGTACGGGCCAACAAGAAGCAGGAAGGCATCGGCGGCCATATCTCGACCTTCGCCTCATCGGCAACGCTTTACGAAGTAGCCTTCAACCACTTTTTCCGCGCCCAAACCTCTGACGGCGGACGAGACATCGTTTACTTTCAAGGCCATGCTACTCCGGGCATGTACTCGCGGGCTTATCTTGAAGGCCGCATCCCCAAGGAAAAGCTGCAGAATTTCCGCCGCGAGTTAGCTCCGGGCGGAGGACTTTCTTCCTATCCTCATCCCTGGCTGATGCCGAACTTTTGGGAATTTCCCACAGTTTCCATGGGACTGGGCCCCATCCAGGCGATTTATCATGCACGCTTCATTCGCTACCTGGAAAATCGCGGCCTGAAAGAATCCCGCGAAGGCAAAGTATGGGCCTTCATGGGCGACGGCGAGATGGACGAGCCCGAATCACTCGGCTCGATCACCCTGGCCTCGCGCGAGAAACTCGACAATCTGAATTTCGTTATTAATTGCAACCTGCAGCGCCTGGACGGTCCGGTGCGCGGCAACGGTAAGATCATCCAGGAACTGGAAGCGATCTTCCGCGGTGCCGGGTGGAACGTAATCAAAGTCATCTGGGGCAGTGACTGGGACAACCTCATCCGCAACGACCGCGATGGCATCCTAGTGCGCCGTCTGGGTGAAGTCACCGACGGGCAGTACCAGAAGTTTTTCGTCGAGAGCGGCGCTTACTTCCGGCAAAACTTGTTTGGCAGCGATCCGCGCCTGCTGAAGATGGTCGAGCATCTCTCTGACGACCAGCTTTCGCGCATGCGTCTGGGCGGGCACGATCCCATCAAGGTTCACGCAGCCTACAAAGCCGCCATGGAACACAAAGGCGGGCCCACCGTAATTCTTGCCAAGACCATCAAGGGCTACGGACTCGGCGAGGCCGGCGAAGGGAAAAACATCACGCACCAGCAGAAGAAGCTCAACGAAGAAGAGCTGCGTGTCTTTCGCTCGCGCTTCGGAATCCCTATCCCGGACGAGGAATTGCACGACGCACCGTTCTACCGGCCGGGAGATGACAGTCCGGAAATCCAGTACATGCAGGAGCGCCGCAAGCAGCTTGGGGGGTACATGCCGGAGCGCAAAGTTCGTTCCGCGCCGCTCAAGCCGGTAGCTGCATCGCATTTCGAGGAATTTCATAAGGGAACTGATGGCCGTGAAGTCTCGACGACGATGGTTTTCGTTCGTCTGCTGGCGAAGCTGCTGCGGGATCCAGAGATCGGCAAGCTTATCGTTCCTATCATTCCCGACGAAGCGCGCACCTTCGGCATGGAGGCCCTGTTTCGCCAGGTAGGAATTTATTCCAGCGTAGGCCAGCTCTATGAACCGGTCGACATGGCGACGCTGCTTTATTACAAGGAAGCGAAAGACGGTCAGATCCTTGAAGAGGGCATTACCGAAGCCGGATCGATGTGCTCGTTTATCGCCGCCGGGACTGCCTATGCCAATCACGGGATCAATACGATCCCGTTTTTTATTTACTACTCGATGTTCGGATTCCAGCGCATCGGCGACCTGATTTGGGCAGCGGGCGATATGCGCTGCCGCGGGTTCCTGGTCGGCGGCACTGCTGGACGCACCACCCTGGCTGGCGAGGGACTCCAACACCAGGACGGTCATAGTCACGTGCTGGCCCTGTCCGTGCCTAACCTGCTTGCCTACGATCCCGCCTTCGCCTACGAAATATCGATCATTATTCAGGAAGGCATCAAGCGCATGTACATCGATCAGGAATCGGTTTTTTATTACCTGACCGTCACCAATGAGCCGCTGGCCATGCCCGCCATGCCGGAGGGAAAAAATGTACGCGAAGGCATTCTCCGAGGCATGTACCTCTTCAAAGAATCCAGGAAGAAAGATGCCAAACTGCGCGCCCAGCTCTTCGGCAGTGGCACCATCATGTACGAAGTATTAAAAGCGCAGGCGATGCTTGAAGATAAGTATGGTGTCGCTTCCGACGTGTGGAGTGTTACCAGCTATAAAGAGCTTTACCGCGACGGCAACGACTGCGAGCGCTGGAACATGCTGCATCCGGCCGACAAGCCGAAAGTGCCATACGTCACCCAGTTGCTGAAGGATGCTCCCGGCGTGCTGGTGGCGGCATCGGATTACATGAAGGTTTTACCCGAGTCGATCGGTCGTTGGATGCCACGCAATCTGGTTTCGCTGGGCACTGACGGCTATGGCCGAAGCGAGGGACGGGAAGCATTGCGTGACTTCTTTGAAGTTGATGCCAAGCACATCGTCCTTGCCACACTGCACGGGTTGCTGCGTGAGAAGCAGATCAAGCCGGAAGTAGTGACGCAGGCGGTGAAAGATCTGGGGATCAATCCGGAAAAGGCAAATCCTGCCAACAGTTAGTTCTGGCGCAGACGGATTTAAGCCGCCGCGGCGAAAGCATGCAGCCCGGCGCGCAAGGGCGGGGTGGAGTTCGACAAGAGGCAGCCCCGAAGGGGTGTAAGAAAATGATCCTGAGGACAATAAGTGACTGAATTCAAGCTACCGGAATTAGGAGAAAACATCTCGCAGGGCGATCTTGTCCGGCTGATGGTCTCCCCTGGCGCCAGCGTGACCGAAGGTCAGCCGGTGATGGAACTTGAAACCGATAAGGCAGTGGTTGAGGTGCCTTCGTCGGTGACGGGAGTTGTTAAAGACATTCGCGTCAAAGAAGGCGAGAAGATAAAAGTCGGCCAGGTCATCTTCACCGTCGAGAACGGCGCCACAGGAAAAACCAAGGAAGCGACACAGGAAGGAAAGCCTGCCGCGAAAGCGGCCCCAGCGCAGCCAACTGAAAAAGCAGAAGCCAGGGCAGCGCCTGCAGGCGCAACCGCGGCGGCCCCGGCGCCGGCATCGTACTCAACTGCGGTAAGCGAATTCAAACTTCCGGAGCTGGGAGAGAACATTACCCAGGGAGATTTGGTGCGTCTGATGGTTTCTCCGGGCAGCAACATCGCCGAAGGGCAACCGGTCATGGAACTCGAAACCGACAAGGCGGTTGTCGAAGTGCCGTCGTCTGTAACCGGCGTGGTAAAAGACATTCGCGTCAAGCAAGGCGAGAAGATCAAGGTCGGCCAGGTCATCTTCACTCTGGAAGCGGGAGCGTCCTCCAAGTCGCAAGCCAAGCCCGAATCCGAAGAGAACGTCTCCGGACAACATGGCGTGCGCATGTCGTTCCAGGCAGCGATTGCCGCAGAGGGTAAAACCGAAGAACAGGCGCTGCCTCCTGATCAGCCCCAAGCCCACAAACCCCACAGTTTTTCTCTGCCGGCGCATATGGGGAGGACGGCTGGCACTGAACATCGCGACCCTGTCCCTGCGGCTCCGCATGTGCGGCGTCTGGCGCGGGAGTTGGGAATCGACATCCATGATGTGAAAGGAGTCGGCCCCGGCGGGCGCATCAGCGAAGACGATGTGAAGGCACACGCCAAGGGGTTGGTATCCGCGGTGGTAGCCGGTATGGCGAACACCGGGCGGTTCCCCATCTCTCCCCTGCCCGATTTCGCCCGGTACGGGAAGATTGAACGTGTTTCGATGCGCGGAGTACGGCGTAAAACTGCCGAACATCTTTGGGAAGCCTGGACGACGATCCCCCACGTCACCCAGCAGGACAAAGCTGACATCACCGAACTCGAACAACTGCGCGCCAAATTCGCTCCCAAGGCCGAGCAGGCTGGCGGCAAGATGACGGTTACCGCGATTGCTCTGAAAGTCTGCGCCTCAGCGCTGAAGATCTTCCCACAGTTCAATGCCAGCATCGACCTCAACAAAGAAGAAATCGTCTACAAACAGTTCGTAAACATAGGCGTCGCCGTCGATACCGATCGCGGGCTGCTGGTTCCGGTGATTCGCGACGTCGACAAGAAAAATATTGTCGAGCTTGCGGCCGAACTCACTCAGCTTTCCAAGAAGGCGCGAGACAAAAAGCTCACGCCTGCTGATATGGAAGGCGGAACATTCACTATCACCAATTTAGGCGGCATCGGCGGCACGGGATTCTCCCCGATTGTGAATTATCCCGAAGTAGCGATCTTGGGCCTGTCGCGCTCGAGCATGGAGCCGGTTTGGATGAACGGGAAGTTCGAGCCGCGGCAAGTCATACCGTTGTCGCTCTCATACGATCATCGCCTGATCGACGGTGCCGACGCTGCCCGCTTCCTGCGCTGGATTGCGGAAGCATTCGAACAGCCGTTCCTGCTTTCGGTTCAGGGATAGGCGAAAGGCATTAGCCACAAAGGACACTGAGGTACACGAAGGGATACCTTAGTTTCTCCACGTGTTGATTTTCCTTCGCGACCCTCGTGTTCTTCGTGGTTAATGAATTCGATGACAGACAATCAGAACCTACACATCGCAGTAATCGGCGGAGGGCCCGGTGGCTACGCCGCCGCCTTTCTCGCGGCTGACCTCGGAATGAAGGTCACGCTCATAGACGCGGAACCGAATCCCGGCGGCGTCTGCCTATACCGCGGATGCATCCCGTCCAAGGCCTTGTTGCATGTAGCGAAGCTGATCAACGAATCTCAGCACGCCAAAAACTGGGGCATAGAATTCGGCGAACCTAAGATCGACGTCGACCGCCTGCGCGGATTCAAAGAAGGCGTAGTCAAGAAGCTAACTGGCGGCCTGGGACAGCTTTCCAAACAACGCAAGGTAACCTACATCCAGGGCAAAGCCGCGTTTGAGAACTCCACAACCTTGCGGATCACGAAAACCGGCGGCGGAGAAGAAACCGTAACTGCAGACCGCGTCATCATCGCCACCGGATCGCGCCCCGCTGTTATTCCCACGCTCAAGCTTGATACCCGGCGCATGATGGACTCCACCTCCGCCCTCGATCTGGCGGAAGTTCCCAAGACCCTGCTGGTAGTGGGCGGCGGATACATCGGACTCGAACTGGGCACGGTCTACGCGGCGTTAGGTTCGAAAGTATCGGTCGTGGAAATGACCGGAGGCCTCCTCCCAGGCGCTGACCGCGATCTAGTCGCGCCTCTGCAGAAGCGCATGGAAAAAATCTTCGCCGCCATTCTGCTCAATACCACCGTCACCGGGGTGAAGGAAGAATCGAACGGCATCCGGGTCAACTTTGATGGCGCTGACGTAAAAGAGAAAGAAAAAGTATTCGAAAAAGTTTTGGTTTCAGTCGGACGCAAACCGAACTCCGAAATACCCGGCCTCGACAAGACCGGTGTCAAAGTGGGACAGCGCGGATTTGTGCAGGTCAACCAGCAACTTCAGACCGACGACCCGGCCATTTACGCAATCGGCGACGTCGTCGGTGAGCCGATGCTGGCGCACAAGGCATCGCACGAAGGTCGCACCGCTGTCGAAGCCATAGCGGGGCACAAGGTCGCCTTCGAGCCCAACGCGATCCCGGCGGTGGTCTTCACCGATCCGGAAATTGCCTGGGCCGGACTCACCGAAACCCAGGCCCAAAAAGAAAATCGCGAGATCAAAGTCGCGAAATTTCCCTGGGCAGCCTCCGGCCGTGCGATGACTCTCGACCGGACGGACGGTCTTACCAAGCTGATTCTCGACCCGCAAACCGAGCGCGTTCTGGGTGTCGGCATGGTCGGTGTGGGCTGCGGAGATCTGATCGCCGAGGGGACCCTGGCTATTGAAATGGCTGCGGTCGCCAAGGATTTGGAACTAACCATCCATCCTCACCCCACGCTCTCTGAAACAATTATGCAGGCTGCAGAAGTCCTCGACGGCACCAGTACTGATCTCTATCGACCGAAACGCTGACCGCCAGCTAGCGCTAAATGGTTCAATGGCGATTAGTCCCGGGCCCCAAGTGCTGCAGCAACCAATGCGTGGGCCAGTACACGAGCAACGGAATCAAGATCAAATAACCCAACAAGTAGATCCATCCCGCGATTATGTGTTGCTCATGTCCGTGCGGGCCTCGGGCCCAGTTCACGTCAAATTGAGGCCGCCAAAAATAATTGACGGGAACCACAACCCACGTTATCAGCGTCGCCAGCATCCAGCCTCGGCTGTCGTAGCCCAACCGCCGGACACCCCAGAGCAATAGTGGCGGAGTCACCGCATGAAACAGGCTCAGCAGCCGCAGCCAAAGCGGTAAGGTGCCATCGAACATATATTCGGTTCCGCCGATGACATGCCTGCTGGCCAATAAGGCGCCGACTAGATCAACCAGGTAGAGGGTTTGAAAGAGTAGTAGCCAGGTCGCAGCCCATGAAAAGAAGAGTGGACTCTCCAGCCAAAGAGCAATTCCTATAAGGAAATTCCCCAAGTCGCAAAAATAGAGGAAGTTTTGTGCTCCATAGTACTTCCAAAAAGCCGGCGCCCAGACCAGTAGCCAAACCGTCCAGCCGATCTTCAGCCAAAGCGGCACCTGCATACGGCATTGTATGCCGTGCCCGCACGGTGGTGGGTGGCTGAGGGTTGGATCCCTCCCTAAGGGTTGCGTTGCAGGCGATGAATTCCCCCCGCACGACCAACCCACGCTAGAATTTCACCATGTCCACCCAGTCTTCGAAAGCCGATGTGTTCCGGTCCATGCACCACGGTCCCCACATCCTTGTCCTTCCCAACGCTTGGGACTCCGCTAGTGCTCGCGTCTTCGAAGAATCCGGCTTCAGAGCCATCGCAACCACTAGTGCCGGAATCGCATTTGCCCTCGGTTATCGCGACGGGCAGCGCATTCCGAGAAAAGAAATGTTCGACCACGTTGCGCGAATCGTTCGCGTCGTCAACGTTCCTGTGACCGCGGATGTTGAAGGCGGATACGGCGATCGCCCGGAAGACGCGGCTGAAACCGCGCGCGCGGTGATCGAAGCCGGAGGAATCGGCATGAACCTCGAGGACGCTACCGGGAATTCCGCGCGCCCACTAGTTGACTTGCCGCTGCAGATCGAAAAGATTAAGGCAGCCATGGAAGCAGGTAGGGCTCTCGGCGTTCCGCTGGTTCTGAATGCCCGTACGGATGTTTATCTCGCCCAGGTGGGAGCGCCGGAATCTCGCTACCAGGAAACTCTGCTCCGCTTAACTGCTTATCGCGACGCCGGTGCCGACTGCCTGTTCGCTCCCGGCATACGCGATGGCGCGACGATCGCAAAGCTGACCGAGGCCCTCAAGTTTCCGGTTAACATTCTCGCAGTTGTTGGCGCGCCGTCGGTTTCTGAGCTCGAAAACTTAGGAGTAGCCCGGGTCAGCGTTGGCTCCGGCCCCATGCGCGCAACTCTCGGCCTTATCCAGCGCTTCGCCCGGGAGTTGAAACAGCAGGGCACTTACAGCGCACTCGAAAACGCTCCGTCCTATGACGAGATAAACCAGATCATGGCGCGGAAATTCATGATCTAGGCCAAGCAGCCAACGACCAATGCCGAGAGCCGACGACGGCCCCATGGTCTACATTCAGCTCACCACCGAAATCGCCGCACCCATCGAGCGCTGCTTCGATCTTTGCCGCAGTATCGACCTGCATTTGAAGTCGGTCGACAATACGGGCGAACAAGCCATCGACGGAGTCACTACCGGCTTGATTGGCAAGGGAGAGGAAGTCACTTGGCGCGGCCGCCACTTCGGCTTCATGATCACTCACACCAGCCGTATCACGGCATACGAATCACCTGTGTATTTTCAGGACGTCATGATTCGTGGCGCTTTTCGCAGCTACTGCCATGATCACTACTTCGAAGCTTGCGGCCCGAATACCCTGATGCGCGATGACGTAAAGCTCGCCGCACCGCTGGGAATTCTGGGAGTCATCGCCGAAAGAGCGGTCCTCGAACGCCACATACGCACTCTTCTGCAGAGGCGAAACTTCGCAATCAAGCAGGCTGCAGAAAGCACCGAGTGGAAGAAGTATTTGAATTGAGAGGTCGCAAACAAAAAAAATGGCGAGACGATAAACGTCCCGCCAGTCCCCGGGGGAGGGGTTAAGACGCTAAGCCGAGCGGGCTCTTGGCCTCGACCCGTACTAGATTCAAGAGATTATGGCCGTCCTTACGTGCCGCTTTAACCGCCGCGTCACGGGATGTGCCCGTGCCTAAAACTTTATGATCTTCCACCGAGAGCGCCGCCCAGGTACCAATCGGCAAATTGGCCAACTGCTCTTCAATATGCTGATGCTTGAGCCTTTCAACCAGCGAGTCCGACTCCTGCATGCTTGATGGTGGATCACTGGTTGGAAATGAGTCTGCTAGCATCTTATCCAGACTCTTCGCTTTAGCCTCCTCAATATTGCTCACCGGGCGCTCTTCCGGATCCCGGCGACTCCCTATATGTTCCGGTTCCTCACTGGTAATTTGGGGCTTACCTGACAACTCCTCCATTGGGTACCTCGCCTCGCGGAGAAGGATGCCCTAGAACCTTAAGTCTTTACCATCAGGTAATCAATGCATTTCTTTGCACATTTGGCACAGTGACCAGGAACTTCGCTTCGCGATACATGCGATGAAAAATCAACGCCAGAATCGCAATCACAACAAAAACCAGGATGCTGCCCTCCGGGCCAACCGATCCGCCCGTCAGCCAAGTCGGTCCTTGAAAGCTCGAACTCAGCAGATGCCCGGGCATTTTGATGCCGCTATTGGGGACCGAATAGAGGAAGGTCTCGCCCCAGTCCCACGAAGCATGAAATCCAACCGCAAACCACAAACCGCCCGTCCGGCGCAGGGTAAGGCAAAAAAACAGCCCGATAAGTCCTGCGGCAAGGGCTCCAGTGGGCGCCTCATTCTTATTACCCAGATGAATCGCTCCAAACGCGATCGAGAGGATTCCCGCTGCCGGCCAAAACCCGATGCCCGTAGCCAAGGTGAAAAGGCTGTAGCCCCGCACCCAGAATTCCTCGAACAGGGCAACAATCAGGAACGCGATCGCATAAAAGAGGGCAAATTTCACCATCCGCACGCCGTGCAGGGTCACTCTACCGAAATAGAAAGCCCCAGCCGCGCGCATCAAGATCATCAACAGCGTCAGGCCACCCAGGCCCCATGCCCAACCTATCCAGAATAGACGACCGAACACCTCTTGCAAGGGTAGCCCGTAATCCCCGAACCGGCGCGATTCGAGTCTCATCATCACCAGTACAGGCAGTACCGCGCTTACCAGCAAGAGAGAATCCCCGACCAGAAGAAGCCACATCAAGGGCAAAGGCTTGGGATGGATCAACTGCACCAACGTACTTAAACCGGCGTAGAGCGCAGCAAACATCGCGAGGTAGATCAGCAATCGCCAACCTGCCCGTAAACCGGTTGGGCCAATAAAAATTTTCAGAATTCCCGACGGTGAGCTAGCAGGTGGGGGCGGCACTTCTACGGAAGTAAAGTCCGGGCCATTCTCGGACGTTGCGCCTTCAGCCATGGCAATTTCCCCCGGCACTGCCAGACATGGTAAAACACTCGGTCTGACATGGGTGGATTTTTCACGCGCGAGCGCTTCGGACGTCCTCAAATCGTAGCCGCATTCTTGTTACTGACCTTTCTTGCCCAGTGCCTGTGGTTAGTGTCGCGACGCAACACGAAGCTTCCCGCGGACGAGGTTTCGCGCATTGTGATCGGGCGCAATCAGTGGATGGGTAAGGCTATCGCCTCGACTCCCCAGGGCGCCGAAAACTCCCACCTGTCGCCCGACCTCGGCATGCTCTCCACCGAAGCCAAGGCCTACGATTCTGCACACTCTCCGCTCTGGTATCTGATCGCTGCCGCCGCCAATACCCTGTTCACTAAAATTCTGCGAGTCGATCCCTTTAAGTTTTGGGGATGGCTGGCGGCGATGCCATTCCTGATTTTTGGAACACTCCTGGGTGCATCGCTCTGGTATGTGGCGCGCCGCCTGTACGGTAATGCCGGCGGATACATGGCGCTCGCTCTTTACTGCTTTTCTCCCGCTTTCATCCAATCAAGCGCACTCTGGTTTTCCCAGCCCGAAACCGGCGCCGCATGGGGAGCCTTCGGGGCAGTTTTCACCGCTATCGCAGTCGCCCACACTCTATACGCTCCGCGTGAAGTCGTGCTTTGGAATTGGCGTCGCATTGTTCTGCTGGCGTTGTCTTTTGCACTCGGGGTCGGTTCGCTGTTTTCCCTGGTAATAGTTGTACCGATTGCTCTGGGCTTCATGCTCTATCTCGCACCCACTCGACGCTTGGCCGCGCTCATGATCTGGTTCTGCGCCTGTTTTCTTGCCTTGCTTCTTCTGTTTGGTACCTATGCTTTTCATCCCGGGCTTTTTTGGCAAGGCCTCCGGCATGCGGACTACTTCCCCATCCTCTGGAAGGCCTACTTGATGCCCGGCGCTTACGAGCGAGTTTTTTTGCGATTAGGAGAAAGCAGCCCGGCGTTGTTGTTAGCTTTTCCGGCATCGATTGTTGCTTTTATAGTCTGGCGGCGCACTCGCTACTTCGGCAACACCGCTCCACTGTTAGTTTCACTGCTCTTTCTTTTATTAAGCGTTGGCACGCCCCACGTTGCCGGCATGGGATTTCAACTGATGGCCCTCCCATTCCTGCTGGTCTTTGCCGCTGGCGTTACAGCCGACCTCCTGGAGTCGCCCCAGCGCGGACTGGTTCTTGCCTGTCTTTCTGGCTTGGTCATGGCCAATGCCCTCTGGAACATCTGGGCCCTCGTCCAAGCCGGATAGAAATAAATGCAACTTCCAGCCGGTGCATCCGTTCTAACCATAGTGGTTGAATGCTGACGGCCAAGTACCGAAAAACTATTGGAAAAACGGCTCTATTCCAGCCCGATATCGAGGAGTATCATTAGTTTATGGAGCGGCTAAGTTCGGCTACGGACGGGTCGTTTGGCAGATTTCTTATCACGCTGATTTTCTTGGCGTTACCAGCAGCCGCACAAGTCCGCGGGGTTCCGGCCTCTGTAACCTCATACGATTTTGGCGGACAGCACAATCACACTCCAGGTGTACCCGCGAGCGTCACCTCACTGGGCCCTAACGGATTTCGTGGCGGCACCCCTGGCTTTGGACGCCCGCCCTGCTGCGCACAACAGGTTCCGAAGCCTCCGCATCGCGGAGGCGGCGGAGGCCAGCACCACCGTGGCGGAGGGTATTTTCCGGGATACCCAACGGTGTACGCATACCCGGTCTACGTCGATCCCAGCTACTACACCAATCCTATGGAGGCGCAACCTCCTGCTGCCGCAGATCAGTTTCCCGAGGAAGAATATCGCGGTGGGCCCACGATCTTTGATCGCCGCGGTCCTGGTCCCAGTCGAAGCGATGAGTCCGCAAAATTAACGCCCCCGGAGCCAGCTCATCCTGCGCAACCGGCCGCTCCTTCCCAACCCGCCGCCGATCAGCCCAATACGCTCCTGATCTTTAAAGACGGCCATCAGCTCGAGGTGCAGAATTACGCGATCGTTGGTGACACGCTGGTTGATCTCACAGAAGGCCACCGGAGAAAAGTTTCTCTAACCGACCTCGACGTGGAGGCCACCTCCAAGCAAAATGACGACCGCGGCATCGACTTCCGCCTGCCACCCAAGCCGCAAGCCGACTGACATGAAACTGCTGGGAATAGCCGGGCTCGTGATGGCGGTTAGCCCAGCATGGGCGCAGTTCGGCAGTGCAGGCGCGCCACCCACAATGTCGGGATGGGCTCGGCCCTCTGCTAATTTCAATGTTCCGGTTCATTCCGCGCGGCAGTTCCCCGGTGGCCGCTCCAACGTAATTTTTCTGGGCGAGCCGTGGCTGGATAGTTATCCGCCGCAAGCCGGACAGCCCACCTACATAGTCTTGCAACCGCAAGCGCCCGTCGCCGCGAAGCCGACAGAAGAAACCAAACCCATCATGCCGTTATTGATCGAATGGAACGGCAACCGCTTCGTACGTACAACTAACGTAGAGCCGTTGCTTAGCAGCAACAACTCGTCCTCTCCCCAACCATCCGCCAAGAGCCAGGCCCGGGCAGGCGCACCCCACTCTGACGCACCAGTAACCCTGATCTACCGTGATGGACATAGCGAGCAAGTCCGCGACTATTCCATTGTCGCCGGACGTCTTTATGCCTCGGCCGACTATGTCCAAAGCGGCTCATGGATGAAAACCATAAATCTTTCTGCTCTGGACCTTCGAGCGACAATAGAGACAAACCGCGCCAGCGGAATAGATTTCGTCCTGCCGACAGCCCCCAACGTAGTAGTAGCTCACTTCTAAACTGGATACCTCTGTGTAAGTCTGTGCACTCTGCAGTGAGGCCCTTCTCCCTATTCCGCGGAAGTCTCATCCCCATTTCCCAACACGCGTTGCATCAACACACTATCGAGCCAGCGCCCGAACTTAAATCCCACCGACCGTAACAGACCCGCTGGGACAAACCCAAAACTCGCATGCAGCCCAATCGACGCGGCGTTATCGCTGCCGCCAATCACCGCTACCATCTGCCGGTATCCATTCAGCTCGCAAGCCTCAATCACTGCGGCCAGCAACAGCCGTCCCAATCCGTGCCCGGTGTGCGCGGCGTCAATGTAAATGGAATCTTCCACCGTAAAGCGATAGGCCAGCCGCGGCCGGTACGGCACAGCGTACGCGTATCCCACCACCGCGCCTTCCACCTCGGCCACGAGATGGGGCAGCCTCCGCTCGCGAATGTCAGCCCGCCGCCTCGCGATCTCAGCCACATCCGGCGGATCGATTTCAAAAGTCGAGGTAGTATTGCGCACGTAGTGGGCGTAGATCTCAGTGATGGTAGCGAGGTCGGCGTCGGTCGCCGAGCGAATGATGGCGTCGCTGCTCATGAAGTGCGACCATCTTAAATCGACCGCAGATTATTGAGAACGATAGAAGACCAATAAGGCGTTGAGGATACCAGCCTCCTGGTGTGAGGTTTTCAGGAAACCGGCGAAACAGGATCGCCCTTCCTAAGCAGGCCCTCGCTCAATATCTGTGCCCGTAATCCGCCTCGATGACGCAAGCCCTTGATGACTTCGCGATCGGTAAGTTTCTGCAGATGACTGCACGGCTCGCACAGCCGGATGCCGCGAATCCTGACTCCGCCAATCTCGAATTCCTTGCCAACCAGATGATTCAGCGGTACGCCCCGCGTGACCACATTGCGCCGCGATTCAGACGGCGCTACCACAATCTGGTATTCCTGCTGCATGGCTTCGAGCGCCTCAGCCTCGATCAGGGTCAGTTCGAAATCAGGTTCAGGTTTGAAGAAGGTGCCTTGTTTGAGAAAGTAACGGTCACCCTCCAGACCGGAGCCCGGGACGGCGCGAACCTCGGTGACTGCCTGCATAGCCGCTTTCGCGTCGTGCGCGATGAAGATGGATTCGACCTTACCGTCCCACATAGCTGCCCTTATTTAACCATCCTGAGCGAAGCGGAAACGAGTGCTGCGAGGTTGCCCGGCAGTTGAAGGACCCCTCGGTTCGTTCGAAACGTGGGGATCCCCCATCGTGCTCCCGCTCAGGATGACCAAGAAAAACCTAGTTGCTCTTTTCCACGACGGAAATGCACTCTTCCAGCACATCCACTGCGACGTCGGCTTCGTCCTTAGTGACAACCAGCGATGGCGAGATGCGAACCGTGCTCGGTCCGCAACCCAGGAAAAGCACTCCGCGCTCGAATGCGAGTTCGACCACGCGGTCTCGCTCTGCTGCCGCATATTCTTTCGTCTGCTTGTCTTTGACCAACTCAACACCAACCATGAGCCCGCGGCCCCGGACATCGCCCACCAGCTTGTGCTTCTTTGGCCAGTCAGCCATGCGGCGCAGCATCTGGTTGCCCACTTCCGTTGAGTTCTGCCGCAGGTTTTCTTTTTCGATTACATCGAGCGTCGCCAGCGCCGCCGCGATACAAACCGGATTGCCACCAAAAGTCGATGCATGCGAGCCCGGCACCCAATCCATGACTTCGGCGCGGCTCATCATGATCCCCAGCGGCATGCCGGAAGCGATCCCTTTTGCCATGCAGACGATGTCAGGATGCACCCCGGTGTGCTCGATGGCGAACCATTTCCCGGTGCGCGCCACACCACTCTGCACTTCATCGGCGACCAGCAGAATGCCGTACTTATCGCAGATTCGGCGCAATTCTTTCATGAAGATGGTGGGAGCGACCACGTATCCGCCCTCGCCCTGAACCGGCTCAACGAAGATTGCCGCTACTTCTTCCGGAGGGAGAATGGTCTTGAACAGCTTCTCTTCAATGTAAGTGGCGCAATTCAGGGCGAACTTCTCAGGATCCATGCCCTCGGGCGTGCCGCGATAAACGTCGGGATACGCAACATGGGTGACGCCCGGAACCAGCGGAGCGAAGCGGCGCTTCTGCTGTGGTTTCGAAGCGGTCAGTGAAACAGCGCCCATGGTGCGTCCATGAAATGCTCCGAAGAAGGCGATGATGTTAGAGCGCTTTGTGTGGTAACGCGAAAGTTTCAGCGCAGCCTCGACAGCTTCGGTTCCCGAGTTGCCGAAGTAAACCCGGTGCGGCCCGGGCATAGGTGCGATCTTCGAAAGGCGCTCCGACAATTTCACCATGCTCTCGTAATAAAAATCGGTGCCCGACATGTGAATCAATTCGCCCGCCTGCTTCTGAATGGCTGCGACGACTTCGGGATGGCAGTGTCCGGTCGAGGTCACCGCGATGCCAGCTGAGAAATCAAAAAATTCATTTCCATCCACGTCGGTGACGACGATGCCGCGGCCTTTTTCCGCGACCAGCGGATAGGAACGGGTATAGGAAGGGGAAAGATACTGGTCATCGCCCGCCAGCACGCGCTTGGCGTTGGGGCCGGGAAGGGCGGTCTTGATCTGTGGTCCTACGAGAGTCTTGGTGCTCATGGAATCCTCCGGAAACGGTTCAGTCGTGGTCTAAAAGCGGGCGTGCCGAAAAAACGGACTTAGGCCCGAACGCAATACCAAGCTGGGAGGATGAGTGTTAGTCGCTTCCGAAAAGGCTCGGTCGCGCCTGCGATGGCAGCACAGCCAGATAGCGCCTCGGGCAGACCAGGAAGTGAATCCAGCAGGCCGGAAGATTCGAATTCGGGTTCTGAAAGGCCTGCATAGCATTCATTATAGCCTTTGGTATCCCGAACCGTAACCCCCAAACTGCGATCGGGAAGTTACCGTCATCCCTCTGAAAAGACACGTGATCTATCGCTGAGGCAGCTTCCCTTGGGATTTCGGTTCCTACGTCCGGACAAACCAGGTCTTCCCGTAGTTCTCCGTGTTTTTGCCCTATTTATTCCCCAAACTGCAGCCAAATTACCGGGTGCGAGGGCTATAATTGGCTCCTCTTTGGAGGTGCGCTGTGAGTCGGCGCCTCTGGCCAGCCGCCATTGTTTTACTGTCGTTTTCGACCCTTCTAGAAGCCCAGGAAATCCTTGCGCCCAAGCCCCAGGTTTTTAATCTTCGTTTCGAAAATGCGGTCCACCTTCTGGCCGTTCAGAAGGCAAAACTTGTCGAAGACTTGCGCGGCTCCGAAACCCGTTCCAGCGGCCCTGGTGGCCTCGCGGTTGCTATTGAGCAGGCAGTCCGGGCTGCCTATGCCGACAGAGGTTATTGGCACGCAAAGGTAAAGGCCGAAGTCACTTCTGCAAATGATGCTTCCGGGAGTGAGCTAACTGCGACTCTCCGCGTGATCGACGAAGGCCGCTCCTATAAGCTGCGGCATTTCGCCTGGTCTGGCATTTCTGCTTTCCCTGAGGGCGATCTGACCGATTTGATACCGATCCGTCCCGGAAAAGTCTTGGAGCGCTCGAAGATCGCCGAGGGAATGGAGGCGATTCGCAGTCTTTATCTCGCCGGGGGGTATCTGAGCTTCGTGGCCGTCCCGGAGGTTGAAGTGGATGACCATGACGGCACCGCCGACTTGCGGATCCACGTAAATGAGGGCGGGGTCTTTACTGTCCAAGGATTCGACATAATCGGATTGAACCCAGAGTTGCGGACTCGGCTGATACAAGCTTGGCCATTCAAAGCCGGCGACATCTATCGGGGAGAAAACGTCGAAAACTTCCTCGACTCGAAGGCCGCCCTGCTGCCTGACGTAAGTCCTAACGACGTGGTTTGCCGTACGGTTGACCTAAGCAATCACACTATCGATTTCGTGTTGGACTTTCGTCCCCAGCCCCTGGCTTGCAACGGACGGGGGGAAGCTCAATTTACCCGCCAGAGCCTCAACCGCGTACAAAGCAATCGCTAACAGTCTTCTGAATCGAAATCACCTCCTGCCGCGTCTGATACTTTCTAGATATCTCCATGACTCTTGACCGCAGGCACCGGTGGTTTGTCGTTCTCGCATTCGCGCTGGTGTACGTTTTTTGGGGATCAACCTACCTGGCCATTGCGATTGCCGTGGAACGAATTCCTCCGCCGGTAATGTGTGCCCTTCGCTTTACCGTCGCTGGCATTCTGATGCTGGCGTTTTGCGCTGTCACTGGCCGTCCCGTGCGCTATAGCTGGCGCGAGCTTGCGAGGTTTGCCCTGGTGGGAAATCTGTTACTCACCGGCGGAAATCTGACTTTGTCCTTTGCCGAGCAATATGTTCCGACTGGTTTGGCGGCACTGATCGTCGCTTCCATTCCACTGTTCTTTCTGGTGCTTGATACGTGGATCGTCGACACTCACCATCTCTCCAGCCGGGATTTCTTTGGCTTGGGCCTGGGGATTGTCGGGCTCGTGATACTGCTCTGGCCGAACCTGACTGCGACCGGGGCCATGGGAAAAAAGGAAACCTGGTTCGCGCTTAGCTTGCTGGGAGGCTCCTTGAGCTGGGCGCTGGGCTCGGTATTGTCCAAACATTGGAAGGCGGGCGGCAATGCCAGTGCTACTGCATGGCAGATGACTTTTGCCGGTCTTGGCAATTCTCTTTTTGCTTTGGTCGCCGGAGATTTTCATCACGTCGCATGGTCTAATCGCGGACTCACCGCCATAATCTATCTCGTCATCTGTGGATCGTGGATCGGGTATACGGCTTATGTCTGGTTATTGCAGAATGCGCCTGCATCCAAAGTTTCCACTTATGCCTACGTCAATCCAGTGATTGCGGTTTTCCTGGGTTGGCTGGTTTTGCACGAAACGGTCGATCGCTACATCCTTGCGGGCAGCGCAATAACGCTCGCCGCGGTTGCGTTGGTGACCAGCGCCAAAGTCACGGTGAAGCTGAAGCCCGAGTTGCCGGTAGTGGAAGCGGTCGGCGACTAACAGCAATTGCCCTGCTACCATGAACCGAGACTATGGCGAATTGCAAAAACTGCGGCCGCGAGCTTCCGGCTTTCTCGGTTGGAGAATCTACCGACCTCTGCGAAGATTGCCGTGCTCATCTCAATACTCAGCCTCCCCAACCTCAGGTCGGCCGCGTGGTTCGTCCGTCCCGAAGAGTGACTCAGGTCATCCTCGGCATCAACGTCATGGTCTTCCTGGCAATGGTGATGTCAGGGGCATCGGCTACGCAACCCACCAATCAACAATTGTTGCAATTCGGAGCGAACTGGGGACCACTCTCGCTCGGCAGCCAGCCCTGGCGATTGCTCGCTGCTAACTATGTTCACGTAGGTATCATTCACATCGCGCTGAACATGTGGTGCCTCTGGGACCTAGGCGGATTGGCGGAGCTCATCTTTGGGCCTACGACCTATTTTCTGATTTATCTGTTGTGCGGATTAGGAGGAAGCGTCGCCAGCGTCTGGTGGCATCCACTGGTGGTGGGCGCCGGAGCGTCAGGAGCAATCTTCGGTCTGGCCGGGACTTTGATTGCCGCGATTTATCTGGGCCACTTGCCATTTCCAAAAGCTGCCCTCAAGGGAACTCTGCGCAGCCTGTTCATCTTTGCCGGATACAACTTGTTCTTCGGAGCCGTGATCGCGCAGGTGGACAACTCCGCACACATTGGCGGCCTGGTGACGGGGCTTATCATCGGCGCCCTCCTGGCCAGGAGCCTTCATGAGCCACTGGAGGCACGGCAACGCTGGGCGCGAACCGTGCTGACCGCCTTTGCCGTAGTTCTGCTGGCAGGGTTCATACTCGTAAAACGGGTGAACGGGCACGTTGTACTTATCGGCCAGGCGCTAAATTCGATTCAGAGCGGTCAGCTGGATGCAGGCATCCAGAGCCTCGAGCGGGCTGCTGCGGAGAGACCCAAAGATGCCACCAGCTTCATACTTTTAGGGAGTGCTTATCTGGACAAGCGTGACTTCCCAAAGGCGGAAGGTGCCCTGGAAAAAGCCGTTGCGTTGAATCCGAGTAATTTTTCGGCGCAATTCAATCTCGGACTGACTCAGATGCAATTGGAAAAGTCGGGGCTTGCCGTAGCCAGCTTTCAGAATGCCGTCCGGTTGGCGCCCAAGAGCGCTGATGCTGAGCAGGCATTGTCAGAAGCTTTGAAAGCCCAAGGCAGGAGCAACGAAGCCGAGGCCGAATTTCGCAAGGCTGAGGCGCTGCGTAAGAATGGACAGTAAGTAATTGACCGCCACAAGGTCAGATGTCACATTGCATTGTACTTTCGTGCCGAAATGGGAATGTTGCCACCCGGCAAATCTCTTACAATGGTGAGAGTCTCTGGGCATGTCTTCCTCCCGCCCAATTCGAGCAACTTCTTTCCGAGGTTCTGGTTCTTATCAGGAGATGGCCGATATCATCCGCCGCCCGGCGCGTATTCTGGTGGTCGACGACAACCCCGACATCGTCATGGTGATGCGCGAGTTGCTGATTTCGCGTGGCTACGAGGTAGTGACGGTGACCAGCGCGGAGCAAGCGACTGCCGAGATCGATCGCAACACGCCGGATTTGATTCTCTCTGATGTGATCATGCCTGGAAAGTCAGGCTTTGAGCTTTGCCGCGAACTGAAGGAGAATTCCGAAACCCGCCTGATTCCGCTGGTTTTGATTACCGGGTTGACCAATCGTGAGGACAGAATACAGGGCATCGAATGTGGTGCCGACGACTTTCTGAACAAGCCGATCTTCGCCGAAGAGCTTTTCGCCCGGGTCAAATCTCTACTCAAGCTGAAAGAATTTACCGACGAGCTTGAAACCGCGGACTCGGTGCTCTGCACCCTCGGGCTAAGCGTCGAGAGCCGCGATCCTTATACCGAGGGCCACTGCGAACGTCTGGCACAAAATGCCGCCGCCATGGGGGTATATCTGGGGCTGGACGCCGAATCTATCGTGGCTCTGCGGCGTGGTGGATTTCTGCATGATCTGGGAAAGATTGCCGTCCCCGATGAAATCTTGAAAAAGGGCGCAGACCTTACTCCCGAAGAATGGGAGATCATGAAACTTCATCCGGTTACCGGCGAAAATATTTGTAAACCTCTGAAGTCGTTGCGCCCGGTATTGCCGATTATTCGCAGCCATCACGAGCATGCCGATGGTAGCGGTTATCCGGATGGACTAAGAGGATCTGAAATTCCGCTGCTGGCAAGAATTTTGCAAATCGTAGACATCTATGACGCAATCCGCACGGCCCGCCCCTACAAGCCGGCGTTGAGCCACGACAAAGCAATTTTCAGCATGAAGCAAGGCGCGCGTCTTGGACTGTGGGACGCGGAATTAGTGGAAGAATTCTTCTCTATGCTGCGCGATCGCAAGGTTGCGTAGTCACCTACTCGTAACGCAGGCTTTCGACCGGATCTAGCTTGGCCGCGCGGGCTGCAGGGACTGTTCCAAACAGAATTCCGACCAGCGAAGAGACCAGAATCGCCACAATCGCTGATAGGCCGGAAATCGGCAAGCGGTATTCGGTAAAAAATCGGACGGAATAAGGGATGGCCAATCCAATAATTACACCGAGGACCCCGCCTACCAGGGAAATGAGAATAGCTTCCGACAAGAACTGATAACGAATCTCGCGATTAGTAGCGCCAATTGCCTTGCGAATACCAATCTCGCGGATGCGGGCGCTCACCGTCGCCAGCATGATGTTCATGATGCCGATGCCGCTGACCAGCAGAACGACCAGAGAAATCAGCAGCAGCATAAGGGTCAGCATATTCGCAACTTTTTCCGCCAGCGAAACCAACTGGGTCAGGTTTTCCACGTTGTAGACCGATTCCGGACGGTGGCGGGCCTGAATTACTTTCCGGATCTGTGCCGTTGCCGGCACGACTAGTGTCGGATCGCTGACTGAGAAAAAAATCTGTTTCACGGTGGTCGACTCGTCAAAATATCGGGCCACGGTATAGGGAATCGTCATGGTGTTGTTGGTGACTTCGGACTGGCCGAAGGTGTCGACTCGCTCTTTGAAGGTTCCGATGACAGTGAATGGCAGCCCGCTCAGCTTGATAACTTTGCCGACGGCGGCATCCGGGGAGCCATAAATTTCTTCCGCCATCTTTTGGGTAATCACCCCGACCTTGTTGTGGCTCTGTTCATCCTGCTGATCGAAGAAGCGGCCGGAGACGACCACCAGGTTCCGCACCGTTTCATATTGCGGATACACCCCGAGAATGCGAATGTCTCGCTCTTTTCCGTTGCCCACCGGGATGCGCTCATCGAGAGGCACTACGGGCGATGCCGCCACGATTCCCGGCACCTGCTCAAGCGCAGATTGCATATCTCCCAGGGTCAACGGGTCCGCGCTCACGTTGGAGATACGCTGTGCGCCGCCTTCGTATTCGGCGTAAATCCAGTTGGATCCTATGGCTTGAATCTGATTGAGCAGATATTGCTTGCCGGTCAGGCTGATCGTGGTTACCAGGATGAGGGACGCGGTACCGATAACCATGCCCAGTGCCGTAAGCGCAAATCGCACCTTGTTACTACAAAAGGTGTCGTAAGCGAAGCTGAGAATTTCGCCTAAGGCGGGTCTAGCAGTGATCCGCGGCTGGGCACTGGTTGCCATGCTGGATTAGATGCTACGCGTTGGCGCTGGACGCCGCAATTGCCAGGAGAAAGGGTCGTCAGGCCAGGGATCACCCGGGCTTTCAGAAATGATCTGCACTCTTTCTTATCTGGGTAATCCGCGAAATCTGTGATTGCGCTTCTAAGGGGCGCGACAGACCAGGACGGATCGATTTTGATAGGGACATGCAAGTCCCACGATCACGGGACTATTCAGCACAACCCAGGTGACCCCGAATCGCTCATGCAACCGTCGAAAGTCGGTGACCGTGAAGCTCTTCCATCCCTGCTGAGCTTGCACTTGCTCCTGCCATGTTTCCGCCAGTGCCGGGAACATGGTTACTGCGCCGCTGTCTTTGATTTTGTCCGCCAGCATCGAGCGCTCGGCGATGGCGCGGAAGCCGTGTTGGTCCTCGCCCGCGATCTCCATATGTTCCGGGTCGAGCGCGAAGTAAGCGTCGTTTGGAGTGTTGTCTCTGATCCAGCGGAAAGCCGCCACCCAGTCATTTCGGGGAGCAAGCCCGGGAAGTTCCAGCTGAGGCGTGGCCGGAAATAGTTCCCGTTGCGCATAAGCCATCCCAGTTGCGAGAGGCACGAATAAAATCAGCCATCGCCACACGTGATTCTTGAGCATGAATTCGGCTAGCATTCCTCCCGCAAATATGAACAGCAGAATGTAAAGCAGATGCAGGCTTCGCAGGGGCTGTAACTCCGCGAACCGCGCCATGCTCGCCGGGATTGTGATCACCAGCCCGGCAAGAAAGAAGAGAACTCCAAAAATTATCGACGCCTTGCACAAGCTTTCGAGGACGGCCAAACCACGGCGGCGGGCAGTTCGTCCGAACCACCAAAAAATCAGCCAGGGAGCAAATATCCCGACCCACTCGTACCACTCCCATTGCAGAAGAAAAAAATAGGATCGGGTTTGCAGCACCTGCCGGTAGGTCTCGGTCATGGGCGGAAAAAACGGTATCCACGCGCGCGGCAATCCCGGCTCTCGGCGGAGACCTGGCAACGCAACCACCAGGGCGGCGTAAGAAAGTCCGAACCCGACCATCAGTGGATGGATGCTGGCCGTGAACGCCGCCCACAGTCCGGCGCGCCAGAACTTCCTTTCGACCGTGTTGACTACCATGAACAACACTGCCGGCGTGGAGAGTGCGCGCGAGGTCAAGTATTGGTCCATGATGTAAAGCGCTGTACCGGCAACCGGGATGGTTAATAACGAGGCCACCAGCGCGACCCCGCCCCACTTTGCGCACGGATTGTCGAAACACAGTCGCCCCAAATGCCAGCACCCTAAGAGCAAAAGAAAAACCGCCCCGAACTGCCAGAACAGGAGTGCCCAATCGAACGACAGGTGCGTGACCCGCACCGACGCAGCAATCAGCTTGGGGAACAAAGTGAGGTGAGCGTGCGAGGCGAAAAATCCAGTGTTGTGCGGGTACAGCCCGGGATTTAGGGCTTTCTTGACTCCCGGAATATAGATTTCCGCGTCTTCAACATAGGGATGATATCCATGCACCAAGAAGCTGGCGGCAGTGATAAGGATTAGCAGGAGGAATTCATTAGAGCTTGGAGAAGTCCGTGCCGCGGTAGTGGCCGAGCTCATGACTGCGGAGCCGCAGTGCCGCGTGCGTAGTAGCTGGTCGGGCCCGGCTCGAGCCGCCGTCCACGGTCGCTGAAAATCCGAAAATGTGCCAACCCCCAGCGCTGCAAAGCGAATTGCATGGTTGTAGCCAGCACCCCTAGACCGTAAGTCACGCTACGGCGGAAGTTGATGGAGGACGCTTCGGCGAAATACTTGGTCGGGCAGGAGACTTCCCCGATGCGAAACCCGAAGTGAACCGACTGCGCCAGCATTTGATTGTCGAACAGGAAGTCATCGGAATTTTCCAGCAGCGGCAATTGAGTCAGCACTGCGCTACTGAACGCGCGGTAGCCGGAGTGGTACTCGGAAACCTTCACCCCGAGAAACAGGTTTTCAAAGGCGGTAAGAAGACGGTTGGACACATATTTGTAAAATGGCATCCCACCGCGCAGCGCACCCCCGCCGAGAATTCGTGAGCCCAACACTACGTCATACACGCCGTAGGCGACCATGCTGGCCATGGCGGTCGCAAGCAGCGGAGTGTACTGGTAATCCGGATGCACCATGATCACAACGTCCGCGCCGGCCGCCAGCGCCTCCCGATAGCAGGTCTGCTGGTTGCGTCCATAGCCGTAATTCTTATCGTGCACGAAGTATTGCAATCCCAGACGATGCGCAATCTGCACGGTGCCGTCGGAACTGTAGTCGTCCACCAGAATGCACACATCAACAATCTCGGGCAGTTCGCGGACGGTTGCCTCCAGCGTCTTCTCCGCGTTGTATGCCGGCAGTACGACCGCGATTCTTTTCCCATTAATCATCAGAATTCTTGATCCCCATCATAACGTGTTTGTGCACAGCTTCCCCCTTTCCCGCACCTATAATCTAATGACATCGCATGATCGCAACCAGCCCGACTGCTTCCGCCAACAGACTCATCCGCGGGACAATATTCGCCCATATCGATTTCGTCATCACCGGCGTGGTGATGACGTTTCTTGGTCCCATGCTGCCCGTTCTCTCGGCGCGCTGGGCCCTCAACGACACCCAGTCCGGCGACCTCTTTTTAGCGCAGTACATTTCTTCGATCGGAGGAATGCTGTGTTCGGGGACATTTGTCCGCCGGCTCGGATATCGCCTCACCCTCATCATCGGCGCAACCTTGATGGCGATCGGGACAGCCCTGCTGGTGGGGGCGGGCCGCTATCTGGGCATCGCCTCCATATGCATCTACGGGGCCGGATTCGGCGTAACTACTCCTGCGTGCAATCTTTTCGTCTCCGACGCCATGCCGGAAAAGCGTGCGTCGGCCCTCAGCTTGTTGAATTCTTCCTGGGGAGTAGGAGCGATGAGCTGTCCGTTGATTATCGCGGCGGTGCAGCGGGTTCATCAGACGACGGCATTTTTTTACGCATTGGCCGCATGTATGGCGGTGCTTGCCTTGACGCTCTGCCTGTTCCGATTTGCGGCTGACGAAAAACGTCATACGGAACTGTCTCGTAAGACTTCTGTGCGGACTTGGAACACAACCTTAACCGTGTTCGTGGGACTCGCTTTCTTTATTTATGTGGGCACCGAAACCGCGGTAGGCGGATGGGTTGCCACTTACGCACAGCGCATCAGCCCCGGATCAGTTTCGATGTGGGCAATGATGCCAACATTTTTTTACGGCACCGTACTGCTGGGTAGAATGTTGGCCCCTGCGGCGTTGCGCACTACCCGCGAGACTCGACTGGCTACTGCCGGAGCCGGCCTCGCCGTGATCGGAGTCATTGTTCTAATGGGCAGCCACACCATGGCGATGATCATCCTTGGCACCAGCCTTTCCGGGTTCGGGCTGTCCGCGATTTATCCAATCAAGGTGTCATTGCTTCCCCGGTGGTTCGGTGATCGGGTGACGCAAGTAGGCGGGTTCATGTTCGCTATCGGAAACCTGGGAGGAGGTGCCATCCCTTGGCTGGTCGGAGCCCTCTCGACTCGCTTTTCCGATTTGCGGGCCGGATTCGTTGTTCCTCTCCTCGGAGCTGTTAGTTTGGTAGCTTTCTATTCTGCCCAGCGACGCTTGCCTGCCTCAAGCCTTCGCCAAGCCTGACCCGGCAACCGCGCCTGAATTTTGTTGATAAACTATCAGTGCCCGAAAATATGGCACCGCCACGAACTCTGTTTGAAAAAGTCTGGGATGAACATCTGGTTGCTGCGCCCGCCGGCGCTGCCCCGTTGTTGTACATCGACCTGCACCTGGTGCATGAAGTAACTTCTCCACAAGCCTTCGACGGTCTGCGCGCCGCCGGGCGAAAGGTACGGCAACCGCAGCGGACGGTGGCCACCGTCGACCACAATATCCCGACCACGCCCCGGGGCACGCCAATTACCGATCCCATTGCGGCTCGCCAGATTGAAGCCTTGCAGAAAAACTGCAAGGAGTTCGGCGTCCCGCTGTTCGACATGAATTCCCCCGAGCAAGGGATCGTGCACGTAATCGGGCCGGAACTCGGTCTCACCCAGCCCGGAGCCACCATCGTTTGCGGCGACAGCCACACCAGCACCCACGGCGCATTCGGTGCGCTGGCTTTTGGCATCGGAACTTCGGAAGTGGAACACGTGTTGGCGACCCAGTGCCTGCCACAGCGCAAACCCAGGACCATGCAGATTCAGGTCAACGGCAAGCTTCCCGAAGGCGTCGGCGCGAAGGACTTGATACTAGGCATCATCGGCCAGATCGGTACTGACGGCGCTACCGGACACGTGGTCGAGTACGCAGGCGAAGCCGTGCGCGGCCTATCCGTCGAAGGCCGCATGACCCTCTGCAACATGAGCATCGAAGCCGGCGCCCGCGCCGGGATGGTCGCTCCCGACGAAACAACATTCGCCTACATCAAGGGCCGGCGCTACGCTCCCAAAGGCGCTGACTGGGACAAAGCCGTTGCCCATTGGCGCACCCTGCCTACAGACCCGGGAGCAAGGTTCGATAAGGTCGTCGAGATCGACGCAACTAAGCTTGTCCCCTTTGTCACCTGGGGCACGAACCCCGGCATGGTGGTTCCGATTACCGGCCAGATTCCTCAGCCCGATCAGAGCGGTGTCACGGCTGACCGCAGTGCTGCCGAACGCATGCTCGAATACATGGGCCTCAAAGCCGGAACCCCTGTCGAGCAGATTGGAATCGACCGCGTGTTTATCGGATCGTGTACTAACTCGCGGATTGAAGATTTGCGCGCCGCCGCGCGCGTCGTCAAAGGCCACCACGTGAATGCAAATGTTCGCGCCATGGTAGTGCCCGGATCCCAGACCGTAAAACACGCCGCGGAGCAGGAAGGTCTGGACAAAGTTTTCCGGGAAGCTGGATTTGAGTGGCGCGAGTCAGGCTGCTCCATGTGTCTGGGGATGAATCCCGACATCTTGAATCCTGGCGAACGTTGCGCTTCCACCAGCAACCGCAACTTTGAAGGCCGCCAGGGACGCGGCGGTCGCACTCACTTAGTTAGCCCGATGATGGCGGCAGCCGCGGCCATCGCTGGCCATTTCACCGATATCCGTAACTGGCGCTTTAACTAAGCCTCGGCTGTTGCCGAAGGAGAGCCTATGCAACCCTTTCGTGTACACAAAGGCCGAGCGGTCCCGCTCTACCGGCCGAACATTGATACCGATCAGATCATTCCCAAGCAATTTTTGAAGCGCATCGAGAAGACCGGCTTTGGTGAGTTTGTTTTTTATGACTGGCGCCGCGGCAAAGATAATCAACTCGATCCCGAATTCACGCTCAACCAGCCCCGCTACGCGGGCTCCAGCATTCTTCTCGCCGCCAAGAATTTCGGCTGCGGATCTTCCCGTGAGCATGCGGTGTGGGCACTGGCTGACTTCGGGTTCCGCGCGGTAATCGCTCCCACATTCGGCGACATTTTCGCCAACAACTGCGTGCAGAACGGAGTTCTGACCGTGACCCTCACCGAAGACGAAGTGGCGGAACTGGTGAAGCGCAGTGAAACCATTCCCGGCTACGAACTCACCGTCGATCTCGAAAAGCGTAAAGTGACCGATGATCGCGGCTTTTCCGCCAGCTTCTCTTTGGACGAAACTGTTCGCCACCGTCTGCTCGAAGGTCTCGACGATATCGGTCTGACCATGAAGCACGAAGCGGAGATTGCCGCTTACGAAGCACTTCACCCTATCCTGACTCCCGTCATCTAGGCCAGCGTGAACAAGCTGACATTCACGACGCGCAAGAAACGGGAAGTCCTCGACATTACCGATAAGATTGAAGCTTTGCTAGCCGATTCGAAAGCAACCGGCATCTGCAATCTCCTCGTCCTTCATACCACCGCAGCACTGACCACAGCCGATCTCGACCCCGGAACCGACCTCGATCTTCTCGACGCCTTTGAGGCCATGGTCCCTAAACTCAAGTACCGTCATCCCCACAATCCCGCCCACGTCGGGGACCACATTCTGTCGGCGTTAGTGGGAACGTCAGTCGCATTGCCCTTCGAAAAAGGCAAACTGCTTCTGGGAACATGGCAACGGGTCGTGCTGGTGGAATTTGATGGCCCACGGGACCGCCACATAGCCATGACTGTCACGTTTGAAGAATAGATCTATTCAGAGCGAAAGAACTCCAACAACAGAACCCAGGCCTGCTCCGCGGCGCGAGCATCGTAGGACGGCCGTTCATCGCAAAAAAATGCGTGGTCGGCGTCGGAAAATTCGACGTTGACATATTCTTTGCCGCTGGCGCTCAGGGCCTCAGTCACCGCCGCCCGGTGTTCCGGCTTGATGTGCTTATCCAATCCGCCCCACACCAACAGCATGGGCGCTTTGACATCCGGCGCCCGGGACAATAATTCCTGCGCGATTCCACCTCCGTAGAACGACGCGGTCGCGTGCAGGGGCAACACGGTGTTCGCCAGAAAAGAAATCTTTCCCCCCAGGCAGAAGCCCACACAAAACATGTCGTCCGTATTCACGTCTAGCCGCGCCGTTAGCCATGCATAGCTGGCCTGCAAGTCCTGTTCGGCGGCCTCCATGCGTGACTGCTTTCATATGGGGTACGACGGAAGCGAAGTTGTCATAGCGCCCTTCAAACCCCGGCGCGGTGCGATGAAATAACTCCGGAGCAATGGCCACGTATCCTTCTCGCGCGAAGCGTTCGGTCACATCTCGAATGTGGGAGTTCACCCCGAAGGCTTCCTGCAAAACAATCACGCCCGAGTGCGGCCCTTCCTCCTGAGGGCGCGCCACATAAGCCGCCATCTTGGTTCCGTCGGCTACCTTCAATTCCACTCTTTCGCGGACAATTGCCTGCTCCATCCCCACTCCTAATGAATTGAACTGCAAGATTTCAATCTTCCGGTGGAACCTGTAACAAACTTACTGTCTCGATCGCCTGCGCGATCTCAGGAAGAATCCCCAGCCTCCGGTAAATAGGCCGCACTGCCTCGCGGATGACCGGCAGATAAGACGCAAACCAGGCTGCGCCCCCCAGGCAGAGAATTCCACCCGTGAGCAAGGTGTTGGGCGCTCCGATACGAGTTGCGGCCGTTCCGGCCAGCAGGCTTCCAAAGGGCGCCATTCCCATGAACGCCATGGAATAAAAACTCATCACCCGCCCACGCTTGTCATCATCCACGATGGTTTGCAAAATCGTATTGCTGGCCGCCATCTGCTCCATCATCCCCGCTCCAGCCAGAAGAATTAGGATCAACGAGAGCGGTAAGCTGCGGGAAAATGAAAAGCCAATCAGCCCTGCACCGAACATCACCGTCGATATCGGTATGATGCGCCCCAGTCCTAGCACTGTCTTCCGGGTGGCCAGAAATATTGCAGCAGCCAGCGCACCCACCCCGGTAGCTCCCATCAAGAACCCCAGGGTGTGCGGTCCACCATGCAAAACCCCTCCGGCAAAGATCGGCATCAGCACGGTGTAGGGCATTCCTACCAGACTCACCAATGCGAGTAGCAACAGGACTGACCGAATCGGCGCGGAATGTACCACGTACGACCAACCTTCGTGCAGGTCGTGCCACATTGCCTTAGGTGCAACTTGCGAGGACGCAGGTCTCGTAATCTGCATGGCCAGCAGAGAAATAATCACCGCGATATAGCTGATGCCGTCGATCAGAAAGCAATACCCTTCGCCGACGCCCGCGATTAGAATTCCCGCCACCGACGGCCCTATCAGACGGGCCGCATTTACCATGGAAGAATTCAGCGCGATCGCATTGCTCAAATCTCCGCGGCCTTCAATCATCTCCACCACGAAGGCCTGGCGCGCCGGGACATCGAATGCATTGATCAAACCCTGGGCGACGCTTAGCCAGATAATTTCCTGAACGGTGATGATTCCGGACAAAGCCAGCCCCGCCAGGGCAAAGGACTGAATCATGGAAAGAACCTGGGTCACAACCAGCGTGCGATGGAGGTCCCAGCGGTCGATCCACACACCCGCAAATGGGGCAAGGACGAAGGCAGGAATTTGCCCGGCGAAACCGACAATGCCCAGAAGAAACGCTGAACCCGTCAGCCGGTAAACCAGCCAACTGGTGGCAATCTTCGTCATCCAGGTACCGATAAGAGAAATGCTTTGTCCGCCGAAGAACAGCCGGTAGTTGCGGTAGCCAAGCGCGCGCAGGGCAAATCGCCACGCGCTACGTTCACCTTGTGGCTGGATATCAGAAGAATCGGTCTTACGAGGAGGCAATCCACCCTGCCTGAATAAATGTCATGACCAGCATTGGATGCCGGAAGCAGTAGGACGGCTGCGAAACCAATCTTTGGTGGGTTAACTAGACAGCGGTACGGAGCTGCAACTCCTGCAATCGCATAACTTCAGGATGCCTGCAAGACTGGTATCCCCGGGCGGTGAGCCGGATCACGCCGCGAACCTGCTCCTCGACATCACCCGAGTTGCGCAACTCGCTGATCACGATGCGCGCCCAGGAAGAATCCAGAGTTTGCTTGGGCAAAGTGACGAACGCAGTCGCATCTGCTTCGTAGGCTTGAATCAAGGTCGCAAGAATTGTCTGCCGGATCAGGTCTGCGCTCATAAACCATCTCTCCCGTGTGAAAGTGATACTAGACCCGATGGCCATGACAAAAAATGGCCCTCCGGTGCTAGCGCATACCACCTTAGTCACAGACATCTAAGTTGCTGTGTTTAAATGGATTATAGTTAAAGTTGGATGATTCCGCTGCTCCAAGGACCGGATCGCAGAGAACGTCGAGGGCCTCTTTTGTCGTGCAGAGTCAGGCTTGGTCAGGCTTTCTTTGCCGACAAGTCCCTCAATGATTTTTCGTACGGTGCCCGCGCAATCCCACGCTCGGTAATGATTGCGGTCACATACTTCGCGGGTGTTACATCAAATGCAGGGTTTTCTACTCCGACACCTTCCGGAGCAATCGACTTCCCCGCAATGTGGGTGACTTCGTTGCGGTGCCGCTGCTCGATAGGGATTTTCCCCCCGTCGGAGGTCTCCAGATCAACCGTCGAAATCGGTGCGGCCACGTAGAAAGGAATGCCGTGCTCTTTGGCCAACACCGCCACGGTGTAGGTCCCAATCTTATTGGCAACGTCGCCGTTGGCAGCGATGCGGTCCGCTCCCACCACAATTGCGCCAATTTTTCCCTGATTCATCATGGCGCCAGCCATGTTGTCAGAGATGATGGTCGTCGGGATACTATCCTTCATCAACTCCCACGCCGTAAGTCGAGAGCCCTGCAAGAAAGGTCGTGTCTCGTCGGCGTAAACGTGGATTTTCTTTCCCGCTTCCACCGCCGCCCGGATGACGCCCAGCGCAGTGCCATAACCGCAAGTGGCCAGGGCCCCGGCATTGCAGTGTGTCAGCACGCCGCCACTGGACGGCATCAACGTAGCCCCATGTTTGCCCATCGCCTGGCAGGCGGCGATATCTTCGGCATGCATACGTTGCGATTCTGTGATCAACTCCTGCTTGATGGTGTCGACGGACAACGTTTGCAGCGATTCGAACTTGTCGCTCATGCGCCGGATCGCCCAAAACAAATTAACTGCGGTGGGACGCGTCTTCCCCATCAGATCGCAAATTCGCTTGAACTCCGGCTTAAGTTCCGCAACCGTTGCCGCCTTGGAGTTCTTGACCCCTAGCGCAATTCCCATCGCCGCCGAAACGCCGATGGCAGGCGCTCCCCGCACCACCATGGTGCGAATTACATCCGCCACCTGCTCATGCGTCGTGCAATTGACGTAAGTTTCCTCGGTCGGCAGCTTCGTCTGGTCGATGAACAAAACGCCAGTGTCGGTCCATTCAAGAGTTTCAATCATGATTTGATATTGCGGCTGAACGCTTACAGCTGAATGCTAATTGCTGTTGATTCCAACATGCTCTTTCCGAACATCCGCCGCGGTAAACATCGAGATGAACGGTGCCGGCAAAGCCGCCTTCTCAACGTTAGGACGCCCCGCCGCTTCTTCCCTCTCCACCAGGCACATCACTCCCGCGACATCGAAGCCGAACTCACGGGCGGCCTCGATCGCCTGCACGGTGGAAGCTCCGGTCGTACACACGTCATCGACAATCACAACGCGTGCACCTCTTTCGCGAAAACCCTCAATTCTCTGTCCGGTTCCATGCTGCTTCTCTGCTTTGCGCACTAGGAAGCCATGCAACTGGCCGCTGGTCACAGCCACCGCGACAACGATCGGATCGGCTCCCATGGTCAGGCCGCCAATCGCCTGCGGATTCCAGCCACGCTTGACGATCTCTTCCAGAAAAACCTGTCCGGTCAGTTGCGCTCCTCGCGCGTCCAGGGTCGTGATCCGGCAGTCGATGTAATAGTCGCTTGTTCCGCCGGAGGAAAGCTTGAACTCCCCCAGACGAAAGGACTTGGTGGCTAGGAGGCGAAGCAATTCCTGACGGGCGGGAGACATGAATTTCTAAGATAGCATGGCTGAATCCGGCCTATCCGCCGGGACACGGCCAAAGATTTGCGCCAATTCGCGCATCAAACCTCACGGATTAGGGTTTACAGGTGAGAGGGCACGAACGCCCCGAAACTATTTCCGGAGGAGACTAGTGTCCACTGCACGCACCCGAATTCTTTCCGCCGTTCTTCTGGTTGCAGGAGTTCTATGCCTGGCTGGTTGTCCGCAGCGTCTTACCATCGAACACATCAATCGCGATCCTGGAAGATACCGGAACAAAGAAGTTGCCATCGCTGGCCGGGTAGTCAGCTCCTACGGTGCTTTGGGCACAGGTGTATTCGAGGTCGATGACGGGACGGGAAGAATGTGGGTTTTCAGCCAGCGGTACGGCGTTCCCGGACGGGATGCCAGGTTAGCGGTAGCAGGTTACATCGAGCAGGGATTCAGCTTCGGTGGTCGCAATTTTGCCACAGTTTTGCGGGAAACATCCCGCCGTCACTAGGCCTATTTTTAAAACTAGGGTCGGACGCCCAACTGGCCGCCACGCGTGGGGGCAGGCTGATCGAATCTGGTAGCCGGAGCTTCCGACTCGCGAACTTCCAGCCGGGCTTGGCGTAGTTGGGTAGCTTCCCGCGGGTCCATGCCCACCTTGAGGTCGGTCTTTTCCGCGAAATATCGCCACCCGGTCTGACGGTCGTCAGAGGTTTGGCTCTTTTCGAGCTCGCTGATGGTGAGGTCTGCGCTGACGCGGCCCGCCATAACGGCGACCACTCCGCCGGATTGATAAGTACGCACGTTGTAACGGATTACCGCGTGGGGTGCTTTGGCATTGTCCGGCATAGGCAGAAGGTTTATCTCCTCAGAAGATTCTTTGAACGTGCGTGCCCGGCGTTCTTCACGTCTCGGGCACGCATGCCTCGATTACAGAGGCCGAACGTTCTCGGCTTGCCAGCCTTTGGGTCCCTTGGTCACGTCAAATTGCACGCTCTGGCCTTCTTGCAGGCTGCGAAAACCGCCGGCCTGGATGGCTGAGAAATGCACGAATACATCTTCTCCAGACTGACGGCTGATAAAGCCGTAGCCCTTAGCGTCGTTAAACCACTTTACTGTTCCTTGTTCCATTGTGTTATTGGTGTTCCTTTTCAATCGATTTACGCTGTGACAGGAGTCGGAATTACGAAGGGCAAGCTCAAGCTGTTAAAGGCGTGAAGTGCTCAGTACCGATTCGGATCAAACGTACTCTTAGAATAGCAGATAAAGTGCCATACAGTTAGCAAAATCCGGCCCTCGGTTGCCCGCTGCCATGACCAACGTACCTTGTTTGCACACGCAGTTTTTATATCGGCGCTCGCCAAAATTACCTGTACGGGCGCGGCGAAGCGCTACAATGTAGTTGGAAGCAAAGAACTTAAGGCCGCAACCGTTTGGCATTTCAACTGTTATAGAAACGGTGGCTTGCAGAACATGGCAGCCACGAGAGTTTTTTGGCCGCACGTAGCGTCAGCGTAGGCCGGCAATGCATCAAAAGGCTTGCCAGTTCGTACCGTCAGGGGACGCGATTAAAAATCACGCTTCACGCCCGTTTAGGCGTGTTGGAGTGGAGCCCCAATGCTCCCCCATTCGGAGGAAATTCGCAATGAAGAATCGCATACAAGTAGGACTGCTTCTGGCCGTCGCGCTTGCCGTACCGGCCTTTGCGCAGACTAGTTCTACCACCGATCAACCGGCCGCTCCCTCCACCACCGCCGCCGACCAGAGCACCGCTTCCTCGACCGGCGCCAGTGGGAAGCCCGCTCTGCAACCCGATACCCATGAGGGCTTTTGGGGAAAAATGAACCCCTTCGCCCGCAAAAAGTATGTCCAGCGCCAGACCGCCCCGATCCGCGACCGCGTCAACGAACTCGATGAGTTGACCTCGGCCAACGGCAAGGCGATCAAGGACACGGACTCCCGTGCTCAGGAAGGCATCCGCCTGGCTTCTGCGAAGGCCACCGAGGCGGATCAGCACGCAATCGACGCCGGCAACAAGGCCCAGATGGCGCAGCAGACTGCGACTCAGGCCACCACTCGCCTGACCACGGTGGAGCAGGTGGTGGGCAACATCGATCAGTACAAAGCAGCCACCCAGACCGAGATTCGCTTCCGCACCGGTCAGACCATGTTGAGCACCAACGCCAAGCAGGCTCTCGATGACCTGGCTACTCCGCTGAAGGATCAACGTGGCTACATCGTGGAAGTTCAGGGCTTCTCATCCGGTCACGGCACCACCGCTATCGCTACCTCCCAGAAGATGGCAGATGCCGTAGTTCGCTACCTGGTGTTGAACCATGACATCCCGGTTTACCGCATTTACGTGGTTGGCATGGGCAATGCCCCGGTGCAGAGCGCCGATCAGGCTGATGCCAAGACCAAGCACATGAGCGGTGGACGAGTTGAAGTCAGTCTCCTGAAGAATGACCTGGAACAACTGGCTTCGACCTCCAACACCACTACCACTCCTGCCCCGGCCACCGAGCAGAAGTAAGTTCCAGACGCCGGGCCGGGCCCGGCGCTTCCCCCCTTAAGCCCCTCGCAAAAGTGAGGGGCTTTTGTATTTGTGGCGCGGACACTCTTGTCCGCGAAAAGCCAGGCGAGACGATTGCCCTCATTGCTCATTGAGCTATTCTGAAAGCCCAATGGCCCTCACCATCCGGAGAGCGAACCTATCCGACTATCCTGCGATCTGGAAAATCCTTGAGCCAACCATCCGCGCTGCCGAAACCTATACCCTCCCGGTAGACATGGCCGAAACCGAAGCCTTGGCCTACTGGCTGGCTGCAAATCACCAGGCGTACGTAGCAGAAGACAGCGGAGAGATTGTCGGAACTTATTATCTCCGGCCCAACCAACCAGGCGGAGGCTCGCACATTGCGAACTGCGGATACATCACCGCACCCTGGGCGGCAGGTCGAGGTATAGCGCGCGCCATGTGCGCCCACTCCCTGGAACGGGCGAAGGCGCAAGGCTTCCGCGCCATGCAGTTCAATTTTGTAGTGAGCAGTAACCGGCGCGCCGTCACGCTGTGGAAGAGTCTCGGCTTCGAAATCGTCGGCGAAATCCCAGAAGCATTCGACCATCCCGCGCAGGGATTGGTGGCGGCCTATGTCATGTATCGCAAGTTATAAGCGCCGCGAGGCTAGGTGACTTGGCTCTTGTCCTGAATCAGCTTCTTGATCTTCTCCACGAACTCGGCAGTAGGCATGTCCTCGGTCTTTTCCTTGCCTCGAGTGCGAATGTTCACCGTTCCGGCCCCGGCTTCTTTATCCCCTACCACTAGCAGGAAGGGCACCTTCTGCATTGCATGCTCGCGGATCTTCGCGTTCATCTTTTCGTTGCGGGCATCGACTTCAACCCGAACACCAGCTTCTCTTAACTGCGATGCAACTTTGTTGGCATACTCGGCATGGCGCTCGGCAATGGGAATCATCACCGCCTGCACCGGCGACAGCCATACGGGAAATGCACCGGCATAGTGTTCGATCAGCACCCCGAAGAAACGCTCGATGGATCCGTAAAGCGCCCGGTGCACCATGATCGGCTGCTTGCGTGAGCCGTCTTCGGAGACGTATTCCAGCCCGAAGCGCTGTGGCAAAGTGAAATCGAACTGAACCGTCGATAGCTGCCACAGGCGACCGATGGCATCGACCAGTTTGACATCGATCTTTGGGCCATAAAAAGCCGCCTCTCCTGGTATCGTCTTGTATTTCAGTCCCCGCCCCTTGAGGACATTTTCGAGCGCAGCCGTCCCCCGGTCCCACTGCTCGGCCGTTCCCACAAAATTCTTGGTGTCGCCCGGGTTCCAGGTGGAAAGCTCGATCTCGTACTTATCGAAACCAAAATCCTTCAACACATCAAAGGCGAACTCTAAGCAACCCTCAATCTCGTCCTCAATCTGCTCGGGAGTGCAGAAGATGTGCGCATCGTCCTGCGTGAACCCGCGGACGCGTAGCAGCCCATGCATTACCCCCGAACGCTCGTAGCGATACACCGTGCCCATCTCGCCCAGACGCACCGGCAGGTCCCGATAGGATTTCAGCGAGTCTTTATAGATCAGGATGTGGAACGGACAATTCATCGGCTTCAGGCGGTATTCGGCGTCATCCAGTTCCATGACGTCGAACATATTTTCCGCGTAGTAACCGTCGTGCCCCGAGGTCTGCCACAACTGCCGCCGTGCCACGTGCGGCGTGTACACCAGCGAGTAGCCGCGCTTGAGGTATTCCGCCCGCATCCAGTCTTCCATCTCCTTGCGGATGATGCCGCCCTTGGGATGCCAGAAGATCAGTCCTGGTCCGGCAAGTTCCTGGATGGAAAACAAATCGAGTTGCTGACCCAGCGCCCGATGGTCGCGCTTCTTGGTCTCTTCCTGCTGCCTGAGGAAGTCGTCCAACTCTTTCTTGGAATAAAATGACGTCCCGTAAATCCGCTGCAACTGAGGATTCTTTTCATTGCCCAGCCAATAGGCCCCGGCGATGTTGAACAGCTTGAACGCCTTGATTTTCCCGGTAGATGGGATGTGCGGGCCGCGGCAGAAGTCAGTAAATTTTCCGGTGCGGTAAATTGAAATTTTTTCATCGGGCTTAGTAAACTGCTCGATGAAATGGCACTTCATGAAATCGCCTTCTTTTTTGAACTCCTCCAGGCCCTGATCCCGAGGTAGAAATTCCCGCGCATAAGGGATGTTCTGCTGCACCAGTTCCTGCATCTTCTTTTCCAGCTTTTCCAGATCGTCCGGCGTAAACGGAGTAGGGCGATAGAAGTCGTAAAAGAACCCCATCTCGGTCGGCGGACCATGCCCCAACTTGGTTTCGGGAAATAGCTCAAGCACCGCCGCCGCCAGAAGATGAGCCGACGAATGCCGGAACACCTCCAGCGACTCAGGATCTTTCTCGGTCAGAATCCTAAGCCGGGTATCGTTCTCCAGCGGCTTGGTCAGGTCCACCAAATTATCGTCCGCCTTGGCCACCAGCGCGGCATCCGCCAGCCTGGGGCTGATGTCTTTGGCAATCTGAAGCGGAGTGGTGCCGTTGGCAACCTCTTTCACGCTTCCGTCAGGAAGCGTCACATGAATGCTTTCTGGCATAGGGTAAGCCTGTAATGTGCTGAATTTTCGAGTTTAAAGGAGCGCTATGTCAGGGTCAATGTGGGCTGCCCGGCGCCTTTTGGTGACGATCTACGGGCCTCACGGTATGGACGTTTGTCTCCACATGCCGTATTGTCTACCTTCGCCATTAGGCCCTAATCGACCCATTTTCCCGCGATATGCCTTGGCATAACCTTGGAAGCCGAAAAATCGATCCTCGAGAACGTAGATGCTGCCGGTCATCCGCCAAGAGCAAATGACGAGACGCTCCGTCTGCTGGTGGAGAGCATCCGTGACTACGCCATCTTCATGCTCGACCCGCAAGGCTTCGTCCTGACCTGGAACGCCGGTGCAGAAGCGCTGAAGGGATACCAGGCATCGGAGATCATAGGTCAACACTTTTCCAAATTTTATCCAGAAGAAGCGATTGCCAAGCAATGGCCTGCCCATGAACTAAGTGTTGCGACCGCGGAAGGACGGTTTGAGGACGAAGGCTGGCGCCTCCGCAAGGATGGCTCCCAATTCTGGGCAAATGTCGTTATCACCGCGGTTAGAGATTCCACCGGCACGCTAACCGGTTTCGCCAAGGTTACGCGCGATCTCACCGAACGTCGTCTCCTGGAGCAGGAGATACACGGCCTCAACGCAAGCCTCACGCGAAGGCTCGAGCAACTTACTGAATCCAACCGAATTGTGGAAGAGCGTACCGTGGCTCTACGAAACCTTTCCGCGCGCCTGATGAACATTCAGGACGAAGAGCGCCGCCGCGTCGCCCGGGAACTGCACGAAGGCCTGAGCCAGGAACTCACCGCCATGAAGATCATTCTCCAGGGTGCTCTCGGTCAGCAAAAATTTGATGAGGAGACCACGCGGGCCGTGGCCGAAGGGCTGGAACTGGCGGAGCGTGTTTCCAAAGGTCTTCGCAATCTCTCCCATCTCCTCCACCCGCCTCTACTCGATGAAGCCGGATTGCTCTCCGCCCTTCCCTGGATGACAGAGACTTTGTCCAAGAGCACAGGGATCGAAATCTCTTTGCAGTTCGTACCCTCCGAGTTTCCCCGGCTTTCCTTGGAAATTGAAACCGCCATCTTCCGTATTTCGCAGGAGGCGTTGGCCAATGTCTACCATCACTCTGGCAGCAAACGGGCCGACCTGAAAGTGGAGAAGCTTCCCGGTCGGGTTTCTCTCCAGATACGCGACCACGGCAAAGGGATGAGTTCGGATAGGGAAAATAATCTGACCCGCATCACGGGCGTCGGCATTGGGGGCATGCGGGAACGCGCCAGCCAACTCGGCGGCGAACTTTCAATTCGCAAAGCCGACCCAGGCACGTTTTTGGAAGCCTGGTTTCCCTGCGATTAACCTAAAGCGTCTTCAAATAAGCCAATAGATCGTCTGCCTGCTGCTGGGTAAGGGCTTGCGAAAACCCCTGCATCTTGCCGCGCCCATAGCGAATAATTTCTGCCACTCGTTCATCGTTGGCCGGCAGTCCGCTTACCGCAAGATATTGGTGCTTGAAGACTCCTTGCAGGCTCGGCCCTTGTTTGTCCCGGGAGGAATAGGGTTCATGGCAGCGTGCGCAGTAGTTGTCATAGACCCGGCGCCCAGCAGCCTGTTTCGGGTTCAGCCCAAGCTCGGCATCACTCTTGTGGAGCTCTGTGGTGCAGGAGGCGAGCACGATCGCCATGGCAGCCATGCACAGACAAAATACTTTCGTGGTCAATATTCGATCGATAAATTCCGTGATCGTCAAAAACTTGGCCTCGCGTTGATCCTCTGTGGCGAACGTACAATAATAGGACAAGTCATGGCCGTCACGGTCAAGCGCGTCTACGAGAAACCGCACCGCGGAGATGGCGCTCGAGTATTGGTCGACCGGCTATGGCCGCGCGGGCTGAAGAAGGAAGCGGCAGATGTCCATTCCTGGCTCAAGGATCTGGCGCCTTCCGATGGACTCCGCAAATGGTTTCATGCCCATCCCCAGGCATGGATCGGGTTCCGCAAGCGATATCTGAAAGAACTTGCCGCTGAATCGTCGGCCGCAGATCTCGATGCCCTCTATCGGCTGGCAAACAAGCGCAAGAATCTGACCCTGCTCTTCGCCTCCAAAAATGAAACCCATAACAATGCCGTCGTTCTGCGTGACCTGCTCGATGGAATGAGAAAGCCGCCTACCGGTACCGGGCCAGGTGGAGCGAGGGTAAGCCAAGGCCGCGAAGCCAAGCGTATGCCTCGGCCCTGAGCGTTCGCGTAAGGGTGCAGGCGGGTGGATTTCGATGGATGAAGATGCAGGGAAATGCGTTCCAACCTATGGATCAAGTCCCGATTCGGGAATCCTGCCAGAAATATCGTCGCACTAATGTCGCAACTGGCGTGACTTTACAAAACGTTCGGGCGGGAACATTTTGTAAAGATGAATTCGGCGCGAACCGAACGGCGAGGTCGCCCGTCTCCACATGGCATCTTGAGGCTACCGGTCGCCCATGATGGCCCCGACTACGTCGTCGATCGCGTCGGTTACACGCTTGGTAGGCAGATTGAAGTTGTTGGTGAGAATTGAGAAGCAGACCTCATCTCCGGATTCGGTGGTGGCGTAGCCGGAGAGAGTTTTCACGCCGCCCAGGGAGCCGGTCTTGGCGTGAATCGTACCTTGAAGACTAAGGTTCTTAAAACGGTCGGAGAGCGATCCGTCGACTCCGGCAACCGGAAGCGTATCGCGAAACGTGTTACCCCACGGTTGAGTCGAGGCATAGCGCAGCAACTGCACCACCGCATGAGGAGTGGCCAGGTTTTGCCGCGAGAGTCCCGAGCCGTCATAAAAGACATATTGATCGGGCAGCACTCCGGCGCGGTTCAGAAATCCGCGGAGCACTTCCAATCCGCCTTCGACGGTTCCAGCTGTGCCTCGTTCCCTTCCCAACAACCGCAACAGGATTTCCGCGTGCAGGTTCTGACTGACTTTGTTGATCACGCGAAGATCTTCGACCAAGGGCTTGGAGTCGTAGTGTGCCAGGACCAGCGGCTTGGTTCTGCAGGGAGTGCAATGCCTCGTCGCTGCCTCCTCGTGCCGTGGTCGTGATGCTGAACGTGGAGAGCGTGGCCAGCTCCGTGTGGCGGGTCCGCTGCTTGCCGTAGACTACGACGCCGCGGTTCTCCAGCAGATGGCGGAACAGGCTCGCGGCGAAATCGGCGGGATCCTCAATTGCCAGGGCTTCGTTGGCGCCGGCATCATCGAGGGGAACATTGCCCCACAAGGTGAGCACCGTCGATCCCGGCTCACGATTGATGAAAATCTTGCGTCCGGTACCGACTGGCGTGGTCAGAATTTTATTGTCGATGCGGTAGTAGTCGGCAAAGGGAGCAATGCTGACAAAGACCCGCTCGCCCACCCGGTCCGCGGGCAGGATGTTCACAAAGATTACGTTGTCGTTGATGGTGAGCGCGGAAACCGGGGCGCCGTCGGCCCAGACCAGATCGTCCTGGCTCCACCCTTCGCCATAGCGCTCAAAAGCGAAGTATGAGTCATCGGCGACGATGTCACCGTCAATAAACTTCACGCCTTTTTGCACCAACTCGTCAGCCAACTGTTCGAGTACTTGAATAGGGTGTTCGTTGCGTTGCGTGTGTAGCGCATAGGGAAGTTCGCGGCCGGAGAGGTTGGGATCGCCGCGTCCCACGAGCACCAGGTCGCCGGTCAAACGTCCATGCTTGTCGAGGTTGCCGTTGGTTTCGATGGTGGTGTGGAACTTATAGTCGGGGCCGATCAGCGCCAGCACGGCTGCTGTGGTGAACAACTTGGTGTTCGAAGCGGGGGTGAATAATCTTTCGGAATTCTGCGCGTAAAGCACCTTGCCAGTCTTCTGGGAAACAACTTCCACCCCCCAGAATCCGCGGCGCAATTCCGGACTGGAAAGAGCCTCCTCGATTCGCGAGGCCAAAGGCTTGATGTGTTTTCGTGATGCCGCCTGGAGTTGTGTTACCAGCAGCAGACAGAGGAAGAGCGAGAGCAGACGCACGTGGCGCATTCGCCTCATGATTGTAGCATCAAGGCTCTAATTCATTGAAAACAATAACCCTTAATTCGCCTGGTACAGCCCTGGGTTTAGAATTCATAGATGCGTCCTGTCTTTGAATGGAATACCGGTGCGCGGACCCTCCAGCTTGGCAAGCGGACCTATGTCATGGGTGTGCTCAATGTGACTCCCGATTCATTTTCCGATGGCGGCCAGCATTTGGATCCTGAGGCCGCCCTGCAACACGCCCTGAAGATGTTAGAAGAGGGGGCCGACATCATTGATATTGGCGGGGAATCGACCCGCCCGGGAGCGAAGACCGGGGATTCGGCTGCCGCTAAGCCTGCGGTCTCTGAGAAAGAGGAACTGGGCCGGGTGGTCCCGGTCATCAGGGCGCTGAAAAAGAAGAAGCCCGACTGCATTATTTCTGTCGACACCTACAAGGCTGCGGTTGCGCGCGCTGCCTTCGACGCGGGCGCAGAAATTGTGAATGACGTGAGCGGTTTTCGCTGGGACGCTCACATGAAAAAGACCCTGGCAGAGTTGAAGTGCGGCGCGGTGCTGATGCATAGCCGCGGCCGTCCGGAGGAGTGGGCAAAACTCAAACCGGTGCCCGATGTTGTGACTCTGGTCAAGCGGGAATTACGAGAGTGGGCGGACGCGGCGCAGATATCTGGAATGAAGCGTGACCACATTATGCTCGATCCAGGCTTCGGTTTCGGCAAACGGCTGGAAGAAAACTATCCGCTACTCAAGCGGTTCGATGAGTTTCATCAACTTCGTTATCCGTTGATGGTGGGAGTTTCGCGCAAGTCATTCATCGGCCGCGCCATAGCTCGCAATGGCGCCGATGCTCCGTTGGCGGAACGTCTGCACGGCACAATTGCTGCTGAAACCGCCGCTATCCTAAAGGGAACGCATATCATTCGCACCCACGATGTTCGGGCGTGCGTCGAAGCCGCCAAACTTGCGGACCTGGCGTTGATTTAATTGCCCTCCATGAGAAGGCCGGTCGGAGTCAAGCCGATTCTTGTTTGGCTTCGTTAAACAAAGGTTTTCATGTGCCGTTGTGCCGAACGAAGGCATGTAGAACTCATCCCATCTGTTAAAACCTGAGTGGATTAATGCATCAGCTCAATTGGGTTCGACCTCGGCGTGCTTTGAAGTGCTCTTTTTACGGCTTCATCAGCCCGCGCTGAGCGATCCCAATATTGTCCCGCGTGGTGTTCTTCACCAGGTACATCATCTCGTCGGCCTGGCGGATGATGTCGTGCGGACTCTGAGCATCGTGCGGGTATGTGGCCATTCCCATCGACGCGCGTACCGTAAGGTTTAATTTCTCTTCTTTGCAGAAAACGCTGGCACGCAACAGGTCGCGCATACGGCGTGCTACCACTAGTGCGGCGTCTTTGCCGGTCTGCGGCAGCAGCACAACGAATTCGTCTCCGCCATAGCGAAATGCGAAATCGATCAAACGCAATTGCGCTTTGATCAGATATCCAATTTCCGCCAGCAGCTTACTCCCAACCAGGTGACCGTGGGTATCGTTCACCTGCTTGAAGTGGTCGAGATCGATGAATATGACACTGAACTCGTATCCGAAGCGCGACGAGCGGTAGACCTCGGCGTCCAGCGTCTTGTATAGATGACGGGCATTGAACAGCCCGGTGCAGTCATCGGTGATGGTCAGTTCCTGGATGCGCTCCACCGACTTGGCATTCTCGATGGCGATGGCGGCGTAATCGCAAAGTGACTGCAGGAAGAACAACTCGGCTTCGCCAAAGCCCTTCATATCGACGTTGACCAGTTGGATAACGCCCAAGACCCGGTGTTTAGAGCGCAACGGGATGCAGATAATGGACCGTGTTTCCCACTCCGTCATCTCATCGATCCGCTTGGCGAAACGCGGGTCGCTCATCACGTCGGGAACCACCAGTCGTTCGCCATGTTTGGCGACCCATCCGGCAATGCCTTCGCCAACCTTAAGTCTCACATTCTTAAGGGTTTCTGCGGCATTTCCGATGGCGATTGCGAAATACAGTTCCTCTTTTTCTTCGTCCACCATCAGCAGGGACCAGTTGTCCGGACGGAAGTATTCCGCCATCTTTTCCATGATGGTTTGCAGGATGGAATCGAGATCAAGCGAGGAGGTAAGGGCCTTGGCCACGCCGTGGAAAATCTCGAGTTCCTGCAGCTCCCGGGTTCGGGCGGTACCGGTGCCTTTGCTCATGAAGACTTGCGTCCCCGGATGTACGGAAATTGTAGAAATTATAAGCGGGGGGTACAGGCATGGGCAATCAACCTTGGTAACCGGAATCCGGCAAGCCACGGCAACTTATCGAACAAAGCCCAAGTTACGTAAATCACCCGCCAGATGGCGATTTTTGCTGATTCTCCTGCTTGCACTTGCCATAATGTTGTGAACCACCCATTAGCAGTCAGGGATCAGGCCCGGAGGGGGCTTCGAGTGCAATCGTTTGGTCAGCGCTTACAAAAAGAGCGCGAAAAACAGGGTGTAACTCTCGACGAGGTGTGCGCGTCTACCAAAGTCGCGGTGCGTTTTTTGCGCGCGATTGAGGAAGAGCGCTTCGAACAGTTACCCGGTGGCATATTCAATAAAGGATTCGTCCGTTCTTACGCGCAGCATTTGGGAATCAACGAACAGGAAGCCGTTGACGATTACCTGCTGGCCGCTGGACTGGTGACACCGCCGGTAGTAGAAGGGGCCGCAACTGCCGCAGATGCCAACGTCCCCGAAACCAAGGCAGTCGATCCCAAGCCCGTTCCGTCCAAGCCGGTCGAGGTCAGCAAGCCGGAGGTAAAGGCTCCCGAAGCCAAGAAGCCGGAAGCAAAGCTACCAGTCGCGGCCAAGCCTCTCGTGATTGAACCCAAGCCTCCAGTCATTGAGACCCAGCCTGCCAAAATTAAGGTGAAGCACGCTGCCCGGCAGAAGCAGCACGCGGAAAAGAAGAAGGAACCAAAACCCGCGCCTCAACCGGTGCCGGAAGTTGAGACCGGCCGTGGCGATTGGTTTCCCTGGGGAAAGTTAGCTTTTGTGCTGTTGCTGATCGCATTCGGCTTCGCCATGTGGGGATCGTTCCATACTCCTTCGGAAGAGCACACCAGCCAGCCCGAACCAAAGCCGTCCATCAACCAAAGTATCGGTACGCCGGAACCGAAGCCTTTGCAAAACGTAAGCTCGGATATGCCCGCACTTGCACTACCTCAGCCTGAGACCGCTCCCCTAACATCTCAAGCCGCCTTGCGTTCGCCGGAACCCCTAACTTCCGGATCATTTGTGGTAGTCGTGGAAGCGCACGAAGCCGCCTGGGTTTCCATTAAGGTTGACGGAAAAGAAATCATGCAGGACGTGATGAACCCTTCCGCCCCAAAATCGTTCGAAGCTTACAAAGAAGTGGTTATCAAAGCGGGCAACGTAGGCGCGTTAGACTTCAGTTTCAACGGCAAGAGACTGCCTGTCCAGGGAGATTACGATGAGGTCAAGGTCTTGACCTTTGATGGCAATGGCTTGCAGGCGCAACCGGTAAAAGCCGCCGGACTATAGACCAGGGTTTCCTTCGCATACCTTTGATGTCCCTTGGGCTCCAAGCCTTTTAGAAAGTCTCCATTTGGCCCCCTTCAGCGCCGTCTGCCGTAAATGGGCTTCCATTCGCTGCCCAAAGGTTCCACCCGGTCTAAAGGCATTGCGCCCCCCTAACTATGTTTGATAGCTTTCTATAGACCCAAAAAAGCCTTTTGCACGGCCGTTGTGTTCGGACCTGCTCCCGCCAGACTGACGTCCAGATCGCTTTCAATTGTGGAGGATAAGCCGCGTGTCAATGAAGAACCCGTACTTGTTTACGTCTGAATCCGTCACTGAAGGACATCCCGACAAGATCGCGGACCAGATCTCCGACTCCATCCTCGATGCCTGCCTGGCGGAAGACCCCATGAGCCGCGTCGCCTGCGAAACTCTCACCGCGACCGGACTGGTGGTCATCGCCGGCGAGATCACGACTAAGGCCTACGTCGACTTCCAATCCCTGGTCCGGGGCACCATCCACTCCATCGGATACAACAATGCACTCTACGGCTTTGATTCCAACACCTGTGCGGTAATCTCCAGCATCAACAAGCAATCCGGCGACATCGCCATGGGCGTGGACACCGGCGGCGCCGGCGACCAGGGAATGATGTTTGGGTATGCTTGTAATGAAAATGCTGAGCTGATGCCGATGCCGATTTCGTTAGCGCACAAGCTGACCATGAGGCTTTCGGAGATGCGCAAGAATGGCAAGATGCTTTATCTGCGGCCCGATGGCAAGTCGCAGGTCACGGTTGAATATGACGCCAAGGGCAAGCCGCAAAGAGTTGACGCGGTGGTGATTTCTACCCAGCACGCAGAGACCATAGGCAATGACGAACTCCGCAGTGATATTCTCAAGCACGTAATTCAGTCCACGATTCCCGCCAAACTGCTCGATCAAGACACCAAGTACCACATCAATCCCACCGGACGCTTCGTCATCGGCGGTCCTATGGGCGATACCGGCCTGACCGGGCGCAAGATTATTGTCGACACCTATGGTGGTATGGGACGGCACGGCGGCGGCGCTTTCAGCGGCAAAGATCCGACCAAGGTGGACCGCTCGGCAGCTTATATGGCGCGTTACATCGCGAAGAACATAGTCGCCGCCAAGTTGGCGGACCGCTGCGAAGTGCAACTGGCCTATGCGATTGGCGTGGCCGATCCGGTCAGCGTGCGCGTGGATACCTTTGGTACCTCCAATGTCGATGAAGACACCTTGTCCGATCTGATCCGGGCTAACTTTAAGCTGACTCCGAAGGGGATTATCGATTCGCTGAAGTTGCGGCGTCCGATTTATGCCAAGACTGCAGCTTACGGGCACTTTGGCCGCACCGATCCTGACTTTACCTGGGAAGCGACCGACAAAGCCGCCGCATTGGCCAGCAATGCCGGCTCGCGGGAGACGGTGGCGGTCCGCAAATAAATGCTTTGAACCGCGAAGGACACTAAGGTGCACTATGGAATTCCTTTGTGAACCCTGGTTTCCTTCGTGTTAGAGATTTTCTTACATTCGAATTCAGCACCAAGGAGAAATATGTCGACTGCACCCGTGCAAACGAACTTCGATATCAAGGATATCGAACTGGCCGATATGGGCAAGAAGCGCATTGATTGGGCCAACCAGTCGATGAAGGTGCTTCAGATTATCCGCAAGGAATTCATCAAGAACCAGCCGCTGAAGGGAATCCGCATCTCCGCCTGCCTGCACGTGACCGCGGAAACCGCCAACCTCGCCATCTGCCTGCGCGACGGCGGAGCCGATGTCGTGCTGTGCGCGTCGAATCCGTTGTCGACGCAGGACGACGTCGCCGCCAGCCTGGTGCGCGATAACAATATTCCCGTCTACGCCATCAAGGGCGAAGACAACGACACTTACTACAACCACATTCTGGCGGCGATCGACCACAAGCCGCACATCACCATGGACGATGGCGCTGATCTGGTTGGGCTGTTGCACACCAAGCGTCAGGATGGCCTGGAGAGCGTGATCGGTGGCACCGAAGAGACCACGACCGGCGTGATCCGGCTGCGCGCCATGGCCAAAGACAAGGTCTTGAAGTTCCCCATTATCGCGGTCAACGACGCCGACACAAAGCATCTGTTCGACAACCGCTATGGCACCGGACAGTCCACCATCGATGGCATCATTCGCGCCACCAACTTCCTGCTGGCGGGCTCCAAGTTCGTCGTCGCCGGTTACGGATGGTGCGGACGCGGCCTCGCCAGCCGGGCGCGCGGCGCTGGCGCTGAAGTTATCGTTACTGAAATCGATCCGACGAAAGCGCTCGAAGCCGTGATGGACGGTTTCCGTGTCATGTCGATGATCGAAGCTGCAAAGCTGGGCGATGTGTTCTGCACGGTGACCGGAAACAAGAACGTGCTGGCACGAGAGCACTTCGAGGTCATGAAAGACGGCGCGATCATCTCCAACTCCGGACACTTCAATGTCGAAATCGATATCCCGGCGCTGGAAAAGCTGTCGTCATCGAAGCGCACCACGCGCACTTTCGTCGAAGAATACTCGTTGCGCGACGGCCGCAAGATCAACCTGTTGGGCGAAGGCCGCCTCATTAACCTGGCCTCGGCAGAGGGACATCCGCCGTCGGTGATGGACATGAGTTTTGCCGACCAGGCGCTTTCGGTGGAGTACATGGTGAAGAACTACAAGACGCTGGAGAAGAGAGTCTACAAAGTGCCCGAAGATCTGGATAAGCGCGTGGCCCGGCTGAAGCTGGAGTCAACCGGAATCAAGATCGACAAACTCACTCCGGAGCAGGAAGAGTATCTGGCGGGGTGGAACGAGGGGACGTAGAACCGTCTCTGGTCGTTGGTTTTTCGAGAAGCGCTTGGCTATCGGGGCGGCTTGAGCCGCCCCAATTTATTTGGACTGGGTTTCTATCAGCGATCCGTGTCAAGACGTGGCCTTTGGCTGCGTCGTTTTGCGAGTCGGAACAGAGTGCGCGCTTTGCGCCGGCGGTTCGGATAGTTGCGCCCGACGGCGCGTGATCAAGATTCGTTTCAGATGGCATGGCGTAAGCCGATGCCCTGACCAAAAGACGATGGTGCTGGTGTGTGGCTCAGTTCGTGGGGCTGCTCGCGAAAGGCCTAATTGATGGTCGGGTCACGCCGGACAACTTCATTTTGTCATATTGTGCTGTTACCTCGTAACGCTTGAACATCGCTCCGTACTTAGTCAGTCTCAACACCTTTCCTCACTTCCATGAGTAGTCCGGGGAGCAATTTGTTTGCTGCTGGCTGCCTTGCCTCCCACCTTTGCCACAGAACGGGCAAAGAGGGGCACCCTCTTCTTGCTGTTCTTGCTTCGTTCATGACGGAGCCGAAATGCTAGCGCACTGGTTCCAGGATCAATTTCTGTACGCGCCAGTTCAACAGCTCTCCCACAAAAAGCTCGCGCTGCGAGGGACACGCGATCTCGTGGATCCAGCCAAACTGTTTCAACTGCTTCCCGGACTCTCCCAACACTCCCAGGACCTTTCCGTCCAGAGTAAGTTGGTAAATCCGGCCGGGATATCCATCGGAACTAAACAGAACCTGGTTGGGCGGAGGAGTGATACAGATTGCCCAGGGCGCGCCCGGGGCCATTGCCTGGTTTCCCGTCATCGGAAGCTTGGGTTTATTGCCGATGGCGGCGCGAGCATTGGGATCATAGGGGACGTCGATTATGATCTGGCGCAGAAACTTGCCTTCGCCATCGAACACCTGGATGCGGCGGTTGCCTCGGTCGGCAACATATACGTGTCCCTCGGCGTCGACGGCGATGCTGTGGGGAGTGTTGAACTGTCCCGGCTGGTCTCCGGGCTCGCCCCACGATTTGACCCAGTTGCCGTTCTTGTCGACTTTCGCCACGCGTGAATTTATGTAGCCGTCGCTGATGTAGGTGTTGCCGGCCGCATCCCAGGCCAGATCGGTTACCTGGCGGAACATTCCATCGACCGGCGGCAGCGGAGGCTTGGGGTGCGGTAGCGGCCCGGTACCTTCGTCAGAAGCTTCCAGCTTGCGGCCGAATATCATTGCGACGCGGCCTTCGGGAGTGAACTTGATGACCATGTCGGACCCCTTGTCGGCCACCCAGATGTTGTCTTCCTTGTCGACCTTCACGGAATGGGCATACGACCAGGCATAAAGATTGTGACCGATTTCGCGCAGGAATTTGCCAGTCCCGTCGAACTCAAGCAGCTGGGCGCCAGCGGCTCCGTAGGCTGGGCCGGTGGTGTTGCCGCGAGAGAAAACGAAAACGTGTCCCTTGGAGTTGACGGCGACACCGGCTGTCTCGCCAAGGTACAACTCGGGCGGCAGCTTCAAGAAGTCCGGAACCGAGGTGAAGGGGATTTCCGGTACGCTCGCTTCCTGAGCCAGCAGCATGCCCGACAGAGAGAGCAACAACAGCGACGCTAAATATTTCATGGGTTTCCAGGGTGAAGCGATGGATTCCCATGGTACCAGCAACCCTCAAAAGGGTGCTCCGTCCAAGGTTCGCTTGGGCGGGGTGTCTTATGCGCCGGTCGACGGATCGATCTTCCCGCCGATTTCAGTGATCTTGTTGGCGGGAAATCCGCTCAGCTCCGCATGACGTTGGATGAAAGACTCATCTTTGGCCAGGTACACGCAGAACGTCTTGTCCGCGGTAACGAACGATTCCAGCCATTGAACGTCCGGACCAATTTCCCGCAGGGCCGCGTTGGACTTGGCCGCCGCTGCGCGCAGTTGATCCTGCTGCAGGCTGCCTACCTGGGGAATCTCGCGCTCGATCATGTATTTTTTCATCGCTTCCTCCTTGTGACTGTCTTCGAAATCGATTGCTTTCGATTCTTCGAGAGTAGCCGCGGAATGGCCTTGCCACAAGATGGCAGATTTGCCATTATACATAGGTGAATAAGCCAAATAACCAAGAAGCCCGCCCTGTAGAAGTCACCGTGCTGGTGCTGGACGGAACTTTCGCCTCTACTGCTATCGGACCGCTGGAGGTCTTCCGCCATGCCGGCTCGCTGTGGAACGATCTCACGGGGAGCCGGGGGGTTCCGCGGTTCCGTGTGACCACGGCATCGGTCGGTGGAGGTCCGGTCTGCTGTGACGGGCCACTCTATATTCGGCCCATGGCAGCGCTCACTGCCATTCGCAAGACTGAACTGATTTTCATTCCATCGACAGGGCCACACGTGGACGACATGGTGGAGCGCAACCCGACGGTTGTGCCGTGGCTGCGGCGCTGGCATAAGCGGGGAGCGGCCATTGCCAGCGTTTGCTCCGGGGTGGGAATGGTCGCAGCCGCCGGCCTGCTCGACGGCAAGCGTGCCACCACTCACTGGGGGCTGGTCGACTGGTTCCGCAAGAAGTATCCCGAGGTGAAATGGATGCCGGAACTTATGGTGACCGAAGATCACAATTTGTTCTGCGGCGGCGGCGTGAATGCCTCGCTGGACCTGAGTCTTTATCTAGTGGAAAAATACTGCGGCCACGAAGTGGCTATGCAAATCGCGAAGGCTCTGCTTATTGAGACTCCTCGAGCGTGGCAGGCTGGCTTCGGAATCGTGCCCTTAAAAACCGACCACTCTGACGAGAGTATTTCGGCTGCACAAGAGTGGCTGCATCAGAATTTTCACCGGACTTTTGCCCTCGAGGCACCGGCACAACGTGTGGGCATGAGCCTCCGGAATTTCGTTCGCCGCTTCAAGGAAGCCACCGGAGACAGTCCGTTGAACTACTTGCAGAAGTTGCGGATCGCCGCAGCCAAACGGCTCCTGGAAGGCGACCACCGGACTATGCAAGAGATCAGCGATGCGGTTGGCTATCAGGACATCGCGTTCTTCCGGTCGCTGTTTCAGCGACATACGGGCGTCTCCCCGAGTGCTTACCGGCAGAGATTTGGGGTCCAGGCCGACTCCGAGACAGGAGCGGGGCAGTAGGAACTGTTGCTCCGCGTAGCTTGTTCCAGCGCCATCCGCGGGGTCCTTGTCTCCGGCAGCGAAATGTTAAAATAGGTGTTCTACAGCGTTTTCCGAGGTGATCCCAATGGCAGTTCTGGAAGCTCCCGTCCGTTCACTTAACAGTCTTCACCAGGGGCCGTTCGTTAACGAACCCTTAACCAACTTCACCAAAGACGACACGGCTCGAAAGATGCGTGTCGCCATTGAGAAGGTTCGCGGACAATTGGGACATGAGTACGACCTGGTGATTGGGGGCAAGCGGGTCAGAACTGCCGACAAGATCAAGTCGGTAAATCCGGCAAGACCTTCGCAAATAGTAGGAGTGCACCAGAAGGCTGGAATGGATCATGTGGAACCCGCGATGACGGCCGCGCTCAAGGCTTTTGAAAGCTGGAGTCGTACTTCCGTGGAAGACCGAGCGGGGTTGCTATTCCGCGTGGGCGATCTGTTGCGCGAGCGCAAATTTGAATACTGTGCATGGCTGGTATTTGAAGTCAGCAAAAACTGGGCCGAGGCCGACGCCGATATCGCCGAGACCATCGACTTCTGTGAATATTACGGGCGGGAGGCCTTGCGCCTCTCGCAGGTGGAATTGCCGGTGCAGATGCCGGGCGAGCGCGATTCACTGCGATATATTCCACTGGGAGTCGGCGCGGTAATTCCGCCGTGGAACTTCCCCTGCGCCATCATGGCCGGAATGACACTGGCTTCGATCGTCAGCGGTAACACCGTGGTGTTGAAGCCGTCGAGCGATTCGCCAACGATCGCCGCAAAATTCTTTGAACTGCTGGAAGAAGCTGGCATGCCCGAGGGCGTGGTCAATCTTTGCCCCGGCTCAGGTGCGACCTTTGGCAATGCGATTGTGACCCATCCTAAAACCCGCTACATCGCTTTCACTGGATCACGCGAAGTCGGACTCGACATCAACAAGCGCGCTGCGGAGCAAGGTCCCGGACAGAAGTGGATCAAACGCACCATCCTTGAAATGGGCGGGAAGGACGCGATCATAGTCGATGGCGACGCCGACATCGATTCCGCCGTCGAAGGCGTGGCAGCTGCGGCATTCGGATTCCAGGGACAGAAATGCTCGGCCTGCTCCCGCGCCATTATCGATGAGCGCATCTACAACACTTTCCTCGAAAAACTGAAGAACCGTGTGGAAAAGATAAAGATCGGCGATCCCGCCGGAAATGCCGAACATGGGCGCCGTCATCAATGAAGGCTCGATGAAGACGATTCTCGGCTATATCGAACATGGAAAGAAGGAAGGCCGGTTGATCACCGGCGGGGAGCGCGCAACTGACGCGGGGGAAGGCTATTTCATTCAGCCCACCGTGATCGCTGACTTGCAGCCCAAATCAAAGCTAGAGCAGGAAGAAATCTTCGGACCGGTGCTGGCGGTGATCAAAGCGCGAAACTTCGAGCATGCCCTGGAAATCGCCAACGACACCGACTTCGGACTTACCGGTGCCGTCTATACCGGGTCACAGGACAAGATCGATCGTGCCATCCGGGACTTCCACGTCGGAAATCTCTATATCAATCGCAAATGCACCGGTGCGACCGTGGCCTCGCATCCCTTCGGCGGATTCAACATGTCGGGAACGGATTCGAAGTCAGGCGGTCCGGATTATCTCTATCTCTTCACCCAGGGGAAGGCAGTTGGGGAGAAGATTCGTTAATTATGGTCTGGATGGCGCCCCGTTGTACTTTCATGTGGCTTTCGCGGGAGTAGGGCGGGCGTTTAGGTTTAGGGAGAGAAAACCCCCGCCCTAGTCTCGCCAAAAAGCGGCGGGACTAGAACGGGGCAGCCTGATGTTTTCTTTTTCCGTTTCCTTCAAAACCCTTGTTGTGCGCGCCGTTTCGCTAATCGTTTATCCCCGCCATAAAGAATTGCAATTGGACACTCTCCTCAGACCCTGATTAGCGTTCTAGCATGGACTCTTACTCTGCAATAGACGACTCTCCGGTCGATATTCTGCACGAAATCGGCAGCCGCATGGCAGCCGCGGATTCATTCCAGGCGGTTCTTGCCCGCGTCGTGGATTTCGCCATCGCCCTCGTAAAATGCGACTCCTGTTTCATCTATGTCCTGGAGGGCAATGAGTTGATACTGCGGGCCTCCAAGAATCCTCATGAAGAAATTGTCGGACGTCTGAAATTGCGGCTCGGACAAGGGATCACGGGATGGGTGGCGGAACATCGCGAGCCGGTCGCGGTGCATCAGAATGCATCCCAGGATTCGCGCTTCCAGTTCTTCAATGAGCTTCCGGAAGATCGTTACGAGGCGTTTCTATCGGTTCCGATCATGTCGCGTGGCGGGCTGGTAGGAGTCATCAACCTTCAACATCGCCAGCCGCACGTTTACAACAAGAGGCAGATCCGGCTTATCTCAACTATTGGATTTCTGGTGGGCGCGGAAATTGAGATGGCCCGTCTGGAGTCCGAAAATACCAGTCTGGCCCGCCAATTGGAAGCTCGAAAGCTCGTCGAGCGAGCCAAAGGAATTCTGCAGCGTGATCTCGGACTCACTGAAGAACAGGCTTATCTGGCCTTGCAACGCCAGAGCCGGCAAAAACGGCGTTCGATGAAAGAAGTCGCCGAGGCCATCGTGCTGAGCGAAGAAGTAAAGAACAGCTCGAAAGCGGCACCGCCCCATGCCGCACAAAATTGACTTGGGCTGACCGTCTCATCCAGCACTGATTTCGGCAATTGTCTGGTGTAGGCTTGCTGAATGGTTGACGAACCGGTTGTGCAATCGCGCTCGGGTAGAACGGGACGTCTGTCCGCCGGTGTCTTTTTCTTCGGATTGGTGGTTGGCGTACTTTTGGTGGGCACTCTCGGCTGGTTGACGCTTTCTCGCACCTCCGGCCTGACCCTGTTGAGTCATTTCTGGTCCGCGGTTACCGGCCGCTCGCTCAGCATCGACGTCAGCCAGCCCACGGTCGTCGACCGCATTCAACGATTGCAACGAATCGAAACCGTCGTCTACACCATGGACAAACTTGTAACCGGTGCCAAAGAAAATCCAATATTTCCCGATTTTTTAGCGGGAGACAAACTGCTGTTGATGGTGCATGGCGAGGTCGTAGCGGGAATTGATTTTTCACATCTGAAGCCAGGCGATGTGCGGGTGGATGGAAAAGTAGTTCAGCTACATCTCCCCCCTCCGCAGATTTTCAGCACCCGGCTGGATAGTGCGCGCACGCGTGTGTACTCGCGGCAGACCGGTCTGCTGGTTCCGACCGACCCGAATCTGGAGACGCAGGTGCGGCAAGAGGCGGAGCGCCAGTTGCAGGAATCGGCAATGGCCGACGGCATTTTGCGTAACGCGCAGGTAAATGCCGGAAGCACAATCACTAGCCTGCTGCAAGGTTTAGGTTTCGAAAAAATCTCGTTCGATTGAGCAAGATGTGGGGCGGCCACTCCTGTCCGCCCCACATCTGGATTGAACGGGACCTGCTGCCATCCGCCTGACGGAGACAAGAGTGTCCGCCCCATGTCTAGCGGTGCTGCGGTACGTACTTCGAGCCGGCCAGATCTGCTTCAGTGAAGCCGAAGACAAAGAACCGGTTCGGGTTGGTGTTGGGCCCATTAAGATCCTGCAAGAAGTCGTTATCGTTGGCGATCCAAAGCGTGTGCAAACGAGTATTCCCGTTCTTTACATCGGCGGCAAGCGCCATGCCTTCGATCTTGGCAGGAATTTGGTCCGGCGTGAATCCGTTGGCAGTGAGCACTTGAACGATGTCCAGGAAAAGGGTCTTGCCGACCGCGTAGGTCGCGGCAGTGGTTCCGTCCAGGTCGGTGACGTCAACCGCGTTCTTAAGATCAATCTTGAAGACCTGCTTGATCTTGGCGTTGCTGCCATCGCCGAGGCCTTTCCCGTCGCGCTCATCGACCAGGAATTCGTGCTGGTTGAGGGCAACGATGTCACTCACTCCGGAGCCGGTGCTGAGCAGGTATGCGTATTCGTGGGTCTTCCCACTGGGGATGTTGATGGTGACGATGCGCAGCAGTTTGGCTGCGTCGCCGCCTTCAAGCGCGTCCTGGATGAGAGAGGCTTGCATGATGCCGACCAGGGTCTTTCCGTCGGGAGTGATGGCCAGCCCTTCCATTCCCTTGTTCGCGGTGCGTCCACTGGTATTGCCGGAAATTTCATCGTTACCGACCGGTTGCAGATTTGTCACGAACAGGTTGTCTGGAAGCTTGAACGCGCGAATGCGCCGCCCGCTGTGCCGGTTGAACTCATAAAGGTAAGGGCCGTACTCGTCAGAGATGAAAACGCTGTCCCCATCATTCGACAGACGAATACTTTCTGTGTCGAGACGGGCGTCATGCGGATCGCCCGAGTTGCGGTTAGGATCAAAGTTGTCAGAGCGGCCGGAGAAATAATGCTTGGAGTGTGTGTTCTGCTCCGGAGCGCCGGGACCAACGGCAAGGGCGGTTCCACTGCCGTAAACCAATCGATCCGAGCTGTATAGAAGAGTCGTGTCTTTGAGTCTTGCTTTCAGGGTAAACGGAAGGCCCGCGCCATGGTTATGGTCCAGATCCATCTTGATGGTGTGGAAACGAGGGATGTAAGACGCGGTGTCGTCGATCAGGGAATCAAATGGAATGGCATTGGGCCCGCGGTCAGGCAAAGCCAGGAATGTGTTGCCGAATCCCCAGGCGAGTCCGGATCCGAGTCCGCCCAGCAGGTTGGCAGGAGCGCCATTTTCAAGTGTGCCCTCGAGGCCGGAAAGGTCTGTATAAGATCCGGCTTGGGAACTAGTCAGTGAGCCCATGGCGATTAGACTGACCTGGGCGTTGAGTCGCGCGGCAAACAGGCCGAGGGACGCGGCAATTAGAGCGATATGCAAAAATTTTCTCAGCAAGAGATTCCTCCACAGAATTTGTTGTCAAACATCTCCGAAGAGGCGAGGAGGAGCAAGTTAATATCTGGTTAAAAATGCTGGGCGGTGTTTTAGCGGCGTAAAGATTTGTAAAAGGAAATTTGTTGGACGCGCCGAGTACTCTGGGAACAGAACTTCAGGCGAAGGCGCGCGGGTGACGGGTCCCACTGGCCATGAGCGCTTCTATCTGCTTTACCGGCTGAATCCCGCCGCGAGCCCCGGTTGCCGCGCAGTTCAGAGCGGCAGCGGCACACGCGAAATCCAACTGCCGCGCGGCCGGCCATCCTTGCAGAAGCCCGTAAATAAATCCGGCGTGGAAGATGTCGCCGGCGCCCGTGGTGTCTACGGTCTCGACTTGGAATGCGGGAGCGTAGTGGAATTGCGAGCCGTCCCAGGCCAGCACGCCGTCGTGTCCTAGAGTCGCCCCGGTGATGCGGCAACCAAAACGCTCGCGAACTTCTGGCAGCGATTTGTGTAGATCCCGCTTCGCCGCACAGTCGTTCGGGGATGTCGCGGCTGGTGATCAGGTAGTCGATGTTTGGCAGCAGGGCCTCTACGCCGGAATAAAGGTCATCCAGATCGGCGACCACTGGAATGCCGGCTTCGCGAGCCCAGCATGCAGCCAGGGCGGCGGCTTCCGTATCGTGTCCGTCAACGTGGAGAGTGCGGGCGTTGGTGATCCATTCACGCTTGAGTTCGTCCGGGCGAAGGATCAGGCGTGAGTCCCGTTTCCAAAGCACGGTGCGTTCTCCGGCATCGTCGACCAAAATGACGGCTTGCTGGCTGTCGCACCCATTCGCGGTGAGCAGATGCGTCTCAACCCCGAGCCTGTCGAATTCCGCGCGATGAACTGCGGCAGCATTGTCTTCTCCCACTTTGCCGACGTAGCGGGTGCGCAGCCCCCATCGCTGACACGCCGCCATGGCGCTGGCGACTTGCCCGCCAGGCAAAATGTCGGCAGAGTGGAATCCGACTTCAGATCCAAGTGAGGGAAAATGAGGCAGGCGAATCATGGTGTCGGTGGCATTGAGCCCGACGCCGACAACGTCAACCTGAGGATCGGGATTCACCATGCGATCAATTAAAACGAGTGGTCCGCCACAGTGCAAACCCGCAGACAATGCACAGAGTAGCGGTAGCGATTACAAGAAGAGCGGCCGGTCCCCAGTGGAAGGACATTCGAGGCGCCCGCGCCATGGCGGCGAAGAATACGAATACGCCGGTCGCGATGGCTACCAATAGCCAATCCACCAGAGTGCGGGAAGGCTTAGCTTCTCCTGCCAGTTGCATGCCCTGCATGCGAGCGTCGACAAAATCAGTCGAGATGTTATAGCGCCGTGACTCGCGGTGCGATGCTTCCTTCCATTGTTCTTGCTCTTTTCCCGATGCCGACGAGAACGCGATGGCCGCGACGCCCGCCATCATCAGCAGGGAACCTCCAATGACTTGCGAGTAAGTTGAGGAACTGCTGCCGTGGAGCTCACCGAAAACAAAAACTCCCCACAGCAGTCCCCAAAGCTGGTTGGAATTCGAAAGCGGAATACCGCGACCAATGCCGACATACTTCGTCGCGTATTGCTGGAAGATATCGCCGATCACCCAGATAAATCCGCCTAACATCAGCCAGAACAGTACGTCTCGCGCCCGCGACAACTCATGCCACAGTGGGCCAAGGCCAATGTAGACGATCGCGAGGGCGCCCATCATGCCAAGTTCACCGAAGGTGAAGAAGGTTACGAACGAAAGCGGGTTCATGCCGGACAGATAAGCTTTTCGATAAGGGACATACATCGTCCCCCACAGAATGCCCGCGCCCAGGGCCGCCCAAACGCCACGCATGGAATGTGCCGCCGGCGCTTGGGTCGACGATGCCACAGCCAGCAAAGTTGCGCCTACACACATCACCAGGGCGCCCCCCAGAACGCCGAGCCAGCGGCGCCATCCTGCCTGGCGCAGTTCGTTGAAGAAAACAAATCCCCAAAGTATTCCCAGAAGGCTGTTGGCATTCCATAGCGGAAACGCAATGCTGAGCCCAATGTCGCGGATGGCGAAGATCGTCATGGTGTTCGCCACCGCCCAGAGGCATCCCGCGGCAGCGCCCAAATAATAAGGTGCGGTGTGCGGCGGATGTCGGCACGGATCGACGAGGTGCCAAGAATCAGCGCAGGGAGGCTCCAGCGCGCCAGAAAGACTCCAACCACCATGATCAGCGAGATCACAATCGGCGATACGCCGATGGCAACCAGCTTGGTTGGCGCTTCGGCAGCGCCCAGCCACGCACCTGCGGCGAATCCGCAGAGGATCCCGAGCGCCTGAAGTTTTCGTGGACGTAGAGTCTCCGCGGCGGGCGAATCGTTTGCAAGCGCGATACCTGGTTGGACGTTTCCCATTGAGCTCAGTGGATGGAGTGGAGAAGCAGCAGGCCGCCAATCAAGACACCAAGGGGCACCCAAAAGTGTAGGTCAGAAAGGATAGTGACCGGCCAGGAGCGGGCACGATCGGTGTGTTCCGATGGTTGCATACGGATGGGATTGTTGAGTTCTGCGCGCCGAAGGAATTGTACCTAATGTTTTGCAAAGCCGTCGCGAGAGGTAGGATCTGATGTCCAGGAGATCAGGGAGTTCCTCTGTGTAATCTGTGATCTCTGTGGTAAAGATTTTTACGGAGCAGATGAACCCCAGGCTAGGCACGACAGGCGGCCGAAATTCTCCGTAATTCATCGTAACTTCGGGTCCTCCGTCCCACGAAACACCCTAAAAAACCGCTTTTACCCATTAACTTCCCAGTCACCTGTCTTCTTTAGGGACTATCATCCGTGATATAAGGGCCTCTGAGCGTTAAGTTGGTCTCCCCCAGCAGAGATGTGGCTTAGGTGCTGGCTTTTGCAGCCAAGGAAGGCCAGGGGTGAGGAGGATTTGTGTCCGAGGCTCGCACTGGTAAACGGTTCCCTCTAGAACTTCCGATAAAGTTTCATAAAGAAGCCGAAGCCGGCGAGCACGCCGGCATGACCGGCAACCTGAGCGCCGCCGGCGTTTACATCAAGGCCGATGCCGCTCTTGAAGTCGGCTCGAACGTCGAGTTCGAGATCGCATTGCCGCCTGAGGTTACTGGCGCAAAAGACAGCGTCATTATTCAATGCCGCGGCCGGGTAGTGCGCACCGATGAAGCCGGTTCGGCCGAAGGCCCCGCAGATTCCCGCGGTGTCGCCTGCGTGATTGATTCCTATGATTTCGTTCGCCACTCGTAAGACGAGGTGCTGAGACGATGTTGAAATTGATATTGGCCGACAACCAGGCCATTTTCCGCGCGGGCATCGCCAAAGTTCTGGCGGTCGAAGATGAAATGCGCATCGTGGCGCAGGCCCAGACGCCTGAGCAGATGTTCATGGCGCTGGATAAATTCCGCGCTGCCGTCCTTATCATTGCGGGCGGTTTTCACAGTGATTTCAACGGAGTGCTGCAGGCAGCCAATCGGAGTAAGACTCGCGTCGTCGTTCTTGCCGACACCGGCGAGAGCGCGCAACGCTACATGGGCGCCGGCGGTCACGGCGTCGTCTATCGCAACGTGACCAGCGCGTCGCTTGTTGATTGCGTCCGTCGCGTGGCGCGGGGCGAAACCTGGGTGCAGGATATCGCGGTCCCCAGCGAACTCACCGAGAACGATATGGTCGGGCTGCGCGTCCGCGATCGCTTGACCGCGAAAGAGCTCCGTATTGTCGCCCTGATCGTGCAGGGCTATAAGAATAAAGAGATCGCCACCCAGCTCGGAACCACAGAACAGGTGATCAAGAATTACCTGCGCAACGTGTACGACAAGATCGGAGTTTCCGACCGGCTTGAGCTGGCGTTGTTTACCATCCACCACCGCATCCTGAACGAAGCGGCAGCAGCCACGGCCGCGGGCATGACACCTCAGACACCGGTCCCCGGCGCTGGGGTGCCAGGCTAAGATCCAATGTCCGGTAAACAAAAGCCGCCCAACGGGCGGCTTTTGTATTGCGCGCCAGCTTGTGTCGCGAACCCCCGGGGCGCGCCATTCTAGTCGCGTTCCTTGCGACCAGGGTGGGGGGCTGACCTAGTCTTATCCCAACCCCTGCCCTAGTCACGCCAAAATCCGGAGGGACTAGAACGGGGGACCCTCTGGTTCTCTGCTTCCTTTGCGAGTCATCGCAGCCATAGAATTTTTCGATTGGACGCTCCTCCCCCTATCTGCGAATCTATGTATGAGATTTTGGCTGTAGCTGCATTCAAAGCGAACCACGAAGTTTGCTTCTCCTCCCACTAAGGCTCAGTTAGCTTTTTCGACCTTGTCGTCACCAGAAAAGCCCATGAAGCTGGATCGTATGTGCGCCCGGATGGCTTCAGTCTTCCGGAAACACGATTTTTAGTCCGCCATATTCGCCACAAGGAGACAAGCGGTGACTAGTATGAAAAGCAATCTTGACCGGCACGAAGCAGTAACGCTGAAGACAGTAGCCAGTTATGTCGGCTACTCCACGGGAACAGTGTCGGCGGTGCTGAACGATGCACCATCTTCCGAACGAATTCCGCAGGCAACCAAAGACCGCATCATTGCCGCCGCGCAAAAGCTCAACTACCGGCCCAATATTCTTGCCCGTTCACTGCGGAAGAGACGCACTCACACCATCGGCGTGATTTCACCCGAGATCGGTAACCCTTACTGTGCCATGGTGACTGCCGGCATTGAGCAATACCTGCGCGACCGCGACTATCTCTTCATTGTCAGCAGCCATCACAACGATGAGCCCTTGCTGCAGAAGACCTCAAGTTTCTACAGGCAACGTGGCGTCGAGGGATTGATCCTCATGGATATGGAAGCCCCGCAAGAGCTGCCCTTGCCAAGTGTAAACGTCGGGATATCCGCATTCAGCCTTCGCAGTCTGGCATCCACCCGCGAGCCACTGGAGAGAATTGGGGAAGTCGCGGCCCGAACTCTACTGGCAAAAATTGAGGGCGAATACGACTTTATTCCGGCAGTAGCCGAATCAGCGGACCTACCCGCGGGATGACATAAAAGAAAGACTACTCGAGAGGGTACCCCGGTCAAGCTCTGTCGGGCGGGTTTTTGTTGTTTGCAAGAAAAAGAAGATTACCTCGGCCCATTCCTCCTCGCGCCGCCGTCTGTTGAGTAACACTATACGGCCACTCACCTTCGTGACGTTGGTCAAGTTACTACCTTCCTACATACTGTCGCCAAAGCCCGGAAATGAGAACCCGGGTGTCCCAACGCCCAACGCTAGGAAGTCCCTATGATGAGAATCTGTACTCGATTTCTATTCGTGTGTCTGTTAGTCACACCGGCGATCTTACCTGCCCAGAGAGCGAATCGCATTACCGGCAAGGTGAGGGTCGTTTCGCCCGCTGGAGGCCTGTTTTCATCGTCGGTTCACTACGTTGCGACTGCGATAAGCACCTGTCCAAAGGGCGTCGCAGCCATGGGAATCTACACTGCGCCTCATGAGCGGGCATATGTAGTCAGGGGCAACAAGCTTGATACGACCATCACTTTGGCGCCCGGCAGCTATGACACCGTGGTACAGGAATGGGATAACTGCCATCAGACAGCAAAGACTCACATACCGGTCACGATCCGGCCCGGAACCACAACCCTGGCTGCTCAGACCAGCAACAATACCGGCGCTGCTAACACTTTCGTAACTCAAAAGAACGGAAACCTGGGCGCGAGCAACGTCAGCAAGGTCGACCTCCACACCCTCCTCTATCCTGGCTCTACTACCGACATTTATGCCGAACTGCAGCCCTGGTTCGGTGATCACAGGCACATGCAGGTTGGGTACCTCTCCTGGGATCCGGCGCAGATCGAGAAACAGCTTAACGACATGGTAAGCCGCGGTATTACCGGCGTAATCATTGACTGGTATGGCCCCGCAGACCGCACCGAGCCCACCACCTTGGCCTGGATGGCCGCCGCACAGAATCATCCCGGATTCAAATTCCTCATCATGATCGACCAGGGTGCAATTCGGTTGAGTCCGTGCCCGGGATGCAATCCTCAGCAGACGTTTATCTATCTGACCAACTACGTGCTGGAACACTACGCAACCTCTCCCGCTTACGCGACCTGGAACGGTAAACCGATCATCACCGAGTTCACCGTGGACAAGAACTACAAATTGGATTGGGATGCGATTCAGGCTGCCACTTCTCCGAACATCGCATGGATCTTCCATAGTCACTTTGGCTTTAGGCACCCCGTCAGCAGCGGAAGTTACTCGTGGATGCAGGCAACGTCCAAGGTGTATGGCATGGACTATCTCACGGCTTTTTATGATGCCGCCGCGCGGGTTCCACAGCAGATGGCATGGGGCGCAGGGTACAAGGGATTCAACGACACGCTGGCGTCCTGGAGTTTGAATCGAGTGGTTGGTCAGAAGTGCGGGCAGACCTGGCTTGAGTCTTTCGACAAGATTAACAGCTACTACAATTCAGGAAACCAGCTTCCGCTATTGCAGTTGGTGACCTGGAACGACTACGAAGAAGGTACGGAGGTGGAGTCGGGAATCGATAATTGCCTCACCGTTTCCGCTTCGATGTTGGGCTCACTTCTGCAGTGGAACGTCAACGGCAATGAAAACACAGTGCACCACTACGCTGTCTATTTCAGCTCGGACAATCAGAATTTGATCGAGTTAAATACTTTGCCGGTGGGTACACACACCATGGATCTCGCCCCCTATCGCCTGGGAAGCGGAAGCGTATACGTCCAGGCCGTGGGAAAGGCTTCGATCAAAAACCAGATGTCTGCTCCCACCAAGACTCCATGGTAAGAGCAGGGCGGACACGCTTTCTCTTCACTTCGGCTTCACGCTGAAGTGGCTGGCAACACATTGCCACCGCCCGGCAAGGATCATCCAGGTATCGGTAAAGCGCCCGCGCCGTTCCCAGGGCTTGCCTTTGTCGACACCTTTTTCGTAGTAGTCACCGATAACGATCGCCGTGTTTCCAAAGGGATGCACCACCATGTTGGTGGATTGCAGCGCCTGCGGGTGATAGCTTTTGTCCATCGCCGACTTCACCATCTCCTGCTTTCCATAAAGAGTCCCCTCCGCCGTGGTCATGACGAAGTCGTCCGCCAGCAGCAGCGAGATCGCGACTCCGTCGTTCTGCAACTCAGCTCGATTCCATGCATTCTCCATGGCGATGAGCTTGGAAGACTCCTGCCCCCCGGCCGTCACCAGCCCCGCCCACAATACCCAGACCAAAAACACCCATCGATTCATCGCCGCCCCCATACTTGCGAGTATATGCAGTCGGGGTTCGCGCATCGAAAGGTTTTTTGATTACATCGGGTTAGGGTCATGGCGGCATATTACAAAACGTTCCGTGCGGAACGTTTTGTAAAGTCACGCTAGTTGCGACGAACCTGCGACTAAATTTTGGCGGGATTTCCCAAATTTGAATCTGTATCTGGGAGACTTGCCCGAGAAAGAACGGGCGGGCACATGGCCCGCCCAGGTATTTACTTTTCCATCGTCGGCAGCGGCATCAGCAAATTGGCTTTGTCGCTCAACACCGTCTGCGGCAACTGTCCGTTCCAGCGATCGGCCAGTACCCGTTGGTTCTCCAGGCGCTTCCACTCCAGCAACTGCTGGGTGATGGAAGCCTGGCGTAGACGGTTCGCTTCGGCCTCACCGCGCGCACGCTCGATCAGGCTGGTGGCTTCACCTTGCGCCCGGGCAATCTGGCTCTTGGCTTCGCCTTCGGCTTCGGCGACGGTCTTTGCCATCTCCGCCTGCGTAACCGCCAATTGGTTGCGGGCACGTTCGGCCTCAGTTATGGCCTGGGTCTTCTGCGTGATCGCCTGTTCGATCGCCGCGGTAAAGCGGGGCTTGCCGATGAACCCGAACTGCTGGATCTCGACGCCCACCAGCGATAGCTGCGTTTGTATTCGCTCCCGCGATTCCCGTAGAAACCTAGCTTTGTTCTCGCCATAGATATCCTCCAGGGTGTAGACCGACGCCACTTCATTCAGCGAGTTGCGCACAATATCTTTCAAAATGCCATGCGTGAAACGCTCAAGATCGTCGGTTCGATATTTCACATAGAATTCCGGCACCTTCACCGGATCGATCGCATACGACAGCGAAACATCGGCCCGGACCTCCTGTCCTTCCTTGCTGTTAAATACAAGCTCTTCATTGATGGGATGTCCCTCGTACACGTCCGCGGTCCACTTCACCGTTTGCACAAATGTGGGAAACTCGATGACCTGCGTCTTCAACGGCGAATAGAACACCCACCCTGTACGAACAGGAATGTCCTGCGTCCCGCGTTGGCTGCCCGCAAGATTCACTTCGACGCCTACATAACCCGCGCCGATGCGGGTCATGCGCACCACGCTCAACAGCATCAGGACCACAAGGAACAACACTCCGCCGAAAAGCCCGATGCGTAACAACGTTCTGCCGCCATCTCCATTGCGAATATCACGATTGGTGAAAATTGAAGTGGTCATACAGTCCTCCATGGTTCGCGCACCAAAACAGCACACGTGCGCCCGCTATGCCGGTTGTGGTTTCAGTTTGCAGCTGCGCGCCGGACGTTAATTGCGGCTGATGTGTCTAAGCCGCTGTGGCCGCCAGATGGCCGCGATGAGGGAAGGAACCGCAACCAGCAGCAGGAGCACGCCAGAAATGCCGCTCCAGAACCACAAGTTGCTGGGCAGGTTCATCCAGCCAAGAAACTGGCTGAACGCGGCAAGAGCCAGCAGCAAAACCAGCACTGTCAGCGCCAGTTTGAATCTGCTTTTCATTTGCCTGCCTCTTTCTACTACGGCATAAATAGATGAGGCAGCGGCCTGAAGGAAGCATAAATATAAGTGGAATGGAATCAATCATCCGCGGGGCGGCCGGATCTACTCGCTGCAAGCTGTGGTTCTAGAAATCCCGCATGAATCGCCGTTTCGCATTTAGCTGACAAATCATAACCACAGAGGCCACAGATTACGCAGAGGAACTTCCCTCTGTGCCTTTCAGAGTCCTCTGTGGCCAGTCCTGCCGAATCGAGTGCCACTCCTGGTCAATCAAGAAGCGGCCGCGCCGATCCACCTAGCAACGAGGTGTTCATATTCACGATGTTGTGGTGACCTTCTGGCCCTCCCCAGGCAAACATCAAAGACACCATGGGGAAGCCGCCGGCGCGAAGCGTCAATCCAGCGGCGAAGCTATGCTTCAGGTCGCTGAAGCCCAGATCGCTGCGGGTCAGCGCAACTCTGGCTTGGTCGGCCATGAACTTCGCGCCGAAAGGACCCCAGATAGAATGCTCAAAACTCTCCTGCAAGAGCAGGAGATTGGGCGCTCGAAAGCGATAATCCTGGTAGCTGCCGAGGGCCAGCATGCTATTGATATCCGAACCGCCAAGCGTCTGCTGAAAATAGAAAGGCACTATGCTGTCGCCGGATGTGATCGATTCCGAGAGAAGAAAGCGAAATCCGATGGAGCCATTCAAATTTCTGGTATGGGAAATCTCCGGGCAGTTTTCGCCGGATGGCGCGCAGGAATCGGGACCAAGTGTGTTAGGGATTGCCGATTGAGAGCTTCCGTACAAGGAGTAGGTATGGTTCAGATCCAGGGTCCATCGCAGAAATGAATTGTGAGAACTGGATGGCGCATAGAACTGCTGAAATCTTCCCACGTAATTGAGTTGCAGATTTCCCATGGCGGGCTTGATGCGCAATCCCTCCCCTAACTGAATAAATCCCGGCTGAGAATTCAATCCCGGCGCAGTGGCATCGGTATAGAGGGCATCGATCGATGGGCTGGACTGGCCGTGCTCGCCTCGGATATCCACGAAGCGCCCGTTGATTTCTCCCAGCAGCGACAGATTTAGCCAGCGAATGGCTGCCCATTCGTAGACCGGTTTGATCACGCTTCCCCCGACAATCGTCTGGCTCATGCCGAACACGGATTTGCCGGCAAGCGTGGTATCGTTGCCCAGACCAAAGAAGGTCACCTTGTTCAGTGAAATGGACTGGGCGTAGAAGTCGAAGACAGTGTAGGGGTGAGTGAAATTTTTTGAACCCTGGGGTGCGCCTGCGGCCGGTTCCTCTCCGGGCTTGGGGAGTATCACTCCTACGCCGCCGCCTTTGGCTGGATGCGGGGTATGCACCATCTTCATGTAACCGCCCGCCCGCCACGCCCCGCTGAAGGCACCAACCGCGTCGAGATCCCAACTCATGCGCCAGTTGCGAGGTATTCTTTGACCATACGAACGCGCCGCCCAGGCCAAATCCATTCTGCGGCGGCATGCTACCGGCCGCGATGTGAAGAGGATGATCGGTAAATAAAGTGTAGGCACATCCGGGAATAGACTTAAAACTGGCATGGCAGGCATCGGACGCGCGCTCGCCCTCACGGCGCAATTCGGCTGCGAGAGGACTTTCCTGCGCCACCATGAGGGTCGACGCAAGGCATAGTAGAACCAATACACTCCAACGCATGACTGCCTCCTGCAAGAATCTCTACTTTTTCTTACGCTTGCTCTTGCTGGTTTTTGTCTTGGTTTTGGAACTGCGTTTCCGGACAGGTCGCGCAGCGGCGGTAGCGATCTCCAATCCCGGCTTCCGGCGGCGTTGCTGCTTGGCTCGCTGCTTTTCTGCATCGGAATGGGCCTGGTGAATTGCCTCAGTCACATGGCGAATGTACTCAGCCGCCTCGCCCTCTGTCTTTATGGCATGGGTATAAATGCTGCTGCGATAGCGAAGCGGAAGCCGCCTCTCTGCATGCTGCAAATTCGAAACCTGGGCCAACAGTAAAGCATTGATTGGGCGATTGGAATCCATCGCATTCTTCGGTGGCCTGGGAACTTTAATCACGGGCATTTTGCTCGCTCCTTTTCAGAAACGGTTTAAACGTCAAACTCGGGACAATCTTTGCGCATAGCGGTCAGAGACAATAAATTGCGAGAGGGATCAACCGTGCCCGACGGCGGATCAATAAATATATCCGCATTGATTTCCCGTGGAGACCGCTGCGGGTCGTCCCCCAAAAAGAATTTGGTTATGGTCGCCGGAATGGAGGCGTGATCGAAGACGCGGTCGACCACGGTATTTTTGGGGATCCATGGTGAGATCAGAATCGCCGGCACGCGCACTCCCAGGCGGTCGAATTTGAACTCCATTCCGGTGCCGGTGCTGTTGGCGGGGGCGGTGAACTTGTCGGCGGGGCATGCGGGGGGCACAACGTGGTCGTAAATCCCGCCATGCTCGTCGTAGACAACCAGCAGAGCCGTGTTGGCCCATAGCTTCGGATTGCGCTTGATCCGCATGTAGACCTCGGCGATCAAAAGCTCGCCGGCCTGAATGTCATGGTCGGGATGCTGGTCATTGGCCACTTCTTCGCCGCTGTCAGTTTCGTGATCGTTATAGTTCGGCTCGACAAAGGAGTAATCGGGCAGCAATCCTTTATCGCAGTCGCTGAGGAACTGCTTGTAGGTGCCGAACAACTCCGGCTGATTCTGCAACAGGTTTGCGACTTCCATGGTCGAGCTGGTGGTGTCGTAGTAATAGACCTTCGCGGTGTGCTTCGGAGTGGCTTTGATCAAGCGCGTGTAAATACTTTTGTAGGGCTCGATGATGTCGAACGGGTTCATATCCACCCGGCCGAACGACGTCCCGTAGTGTGCGAAGGCACGATTGCAAATGGTGGGTCCGGGGATGGAAGCGAACCAGCGGTTGAAGACGGCAAACTCCAGTGCGAGGGTGGTCAGCACCGGCAGATCGGATTGCTTGAAGTAGTACATGATTTTCTGCGAGTGCTCGACGTCTCGCCGCTGATTGAAGTAGCTCTTGATGAATCCCTGCATGTTGGCCACGCGGGCGGGGTCTCCGCCAAATATTTGCAAGTCGACGGCGGGGAAATGGTGGTCAGGATCGGGATTGAGCTGTCCTTGAAACTCGGCCGTAGGCTGCGGCTTAACCGAAGCGCCGGTTGTGTCCGGATTGCTGAGTTGGTCGCTTATGCCGTCAATGCGCGAGTCCACCGCTTTCAGCGACCCCAGCATGTGGTCGAAGGACCGGTTTTCCATCATTAAAACGACAATATGTTTGAGGCTATCGAGGCCGGTTGGCATGTGGAAACTCCTGTTCTTCTATGGTGAGTCATTGCCCCAAAACGTTTCCTAAAGCGCAAAAGGGAACACGGCGCGCCGTGCCCCCTTTCACAGTACGTCTAAAAGTTTAGTTTTGACCTTAGTCCGGAGTACAGTCGCACCTTACCACAGACAGAGCTGAGGAAATTCTAGCCTCGAGGTGCGGCGGGCCGGGGCGACGCAGAGACGATTGTCTCCCCCTCAACTTGGAACTCTCCCGCTAGGTTTCGCGCTTCCCAGAGACGAAGATGCTAAAGAGCCGGCGCGTTCTTGCCGGTATTCTTCTAAATTGTCAGTGAGTGCATCGACGGTTCCGATAATCTTCTTTGTGGCGGCTTGCGCTGTCGAGTGACACAACCACCTAATCTATTGCTTCATTCATACGACAGCAAAACGCTCAGCACCTGGAGATCATCCAGCCGCCCGGGCTTGCTGATGTTCCACCTCAATTGGGACGCGGGCACTTATGGTTGTGCCCAGCCCCAGCTCGGAATTGATTAGCAGCTCTCCACCGACCAACTGCATTCTCTCCCGCATGCTAATCAGCCCCAGCCCGCGACCACCGCCTGCATCTTTAGGATGGAACCCCACTCCTCGATCACTGACGGTAAGCTTGAGCTCCCCCAAGGCTCCGAGCAGTTCGGCCTTGAACTGTCGCACACCGCTATACTTCACTGCATTCTGAAGGGCCTCTTGTAAGACCCTGAACAGGCAAAGCGAGATTTCCTGTGACAGGTCTTGCGATACCCCTGAATGATTGAATTCAATTTCCACTTTGTACTGTTCGGACAGCTCTTTGCAGAAGATCCAGGCTGCCTTGGCGAGACCCAGATATTCCAGCTTGGAAGAATGCAAATGGTGGGATAGTGCCTGGACTTCCTTTCCTAAGTCAGAGAGGCGTCGGCAAACATTGCGCACTTGATCGTGCGCTTCAACACCGAAGGCTGAATGACCCTCCCATCGTGCTAACTCAATCGCGATCAATGTGATTTGCTGGGTGATATTATCGTGGAGCTCTCTGCCGATCCAGGCGCGCTCTTCCTCGTGCGCCCGAATCAACCGGCCGCCAAAGTTTGCCATCGCCTCCTCGGCGAACTTTCGCTCCGTGACATCCATGTTTACCCCGATCACCCGCCCGGCTTTGCCCGACTCGTCTGTAAAAGCCTGCCATCGTCCAGAGATCCAATGAACTTGTCCATCCGGCCAGACTACGCGCCATTCTCCGTCTGTTGGCTGGCCCGTTTTGAAGCTCCCCTCCACTAACTTCAGGACTGTGGCGCGGTCGTCGGGATGGAGCAGATTTTTAAAGGTTGCCCGAGTTTGGCCAAAGCTGCCTTCGGGCAAGCCGTACATCGACTCCAGTTCTGGTGTCCATGTGGTAACGCCCGTCTTAAGATTCCTTTCGAAAGTCCCTATGCGAGCGGCCTGTTGGGCCAATCGGAACCGATCCTCGCTTTCGCGCCGCTGAATCTCCGCCCGTTGACGATCGGTTAGATCGACAAAACTGATGAGACTGGTCTCTCCCAAAAAAGCGAAGTGAAATTCTATATGCCTTGTTGAGCCATCTTTGCAACAAACCTGTGCCTCCATTGGATCGATGTGTTTTTGTTCGATCAGGGCGCGGTCCACACGGCGTTGCCATTCTCCCTGAATCGCTTCCCGGTATTCTTCATCGGGGAAAGCCAGCGGCCACCAGCTGGCTTCGTCTGGCACGTCCGTCATCGTATAGCCGAAGAGTTCGGTGAATCTGCGGTTTACCAGTTCGTTTACCTGCCCATGTCCACGAGTCACGGCCATGGCTACGGGAGCGTTAAGCACAAGGCTTCTGCTGTACTCCTCACTGCTTCTTCTCTTTTTCCTCTCCAAGATCAGCCCGAATATCAGGATGGCTTCCACCAGGATCAGAGAAACGCTCCCGATGATGTACCATTTGTAGGTCTGCCAAACGCTCGCCTCGCGAAACCGCACGACGGTTCCCGCAGGCAAGCGCTTCTCGTCGAGTCCCCATCGTCGAAGTTGTCGCCAATCGACCATCGGAACAGTTGACTTGCTCTCCTGGACCGGCAGATCCTGAAGCCGCTCTCCCCGTAAGAAACGGAGGGTAAGTTGCGCGGTCTCGCGGCCTAGAATTTCCGGATCGAAAACAACCCCACCAACAACCCCCAAACCGACATTGGTGGCAGTCTGGTTGTAGACGGGAACGCGTGCCTCTCTTGCGATCCGAGCCAACACTTCATGGCTAAGTAATTTGTTTCCCGTCGAATCTTCGTACACGGAAAGAAACAAAATCACCGTTCCGTCTGGAACCCGGGCAACAGTTCTCACGAAATCCTGCACGCTACCGGCATCCATATAGGTCAACTTCACCCGTTTCTCAAGCGGATCGAGTTGGCGTCGAGCTTCGGACTCGCGCCATCGGTCACTGTCGGAGGCTCCGGAAATAACGACTATTTCTCGTGTCCCAGGTTGCAAGCGGAGTATAAGTTCTGCGGTTCGCGTTGGGTCAATCTTTGCTAGCGTGCCCGTAATGGGTCGCCCTGGTTCCCAATCCCGCAGGGCGTCCGAATCTCCGTAGGCGACGATCGGAACACCTGGAAACAGTTCATCACCATAAATGCGCAAGAAATTGATTGCCGGCCGGGCGACCGCAATGATCACGCTGAATCTTCTTTGCGCATACTTACGGCGGAGAAAATCGTGGACTGCAATTTGGGCTTCACCTTCCGGCCATCTCGCCGTATCAAGAAACTCAGCGTAGAAGTCCAGACGCGGCCCGAGTTCTCGCTCTAAAGTTGATCGTATGACCTCATCTACTATGACATTGGAAGGGAGATCTGGCCGGCTGCCATACAGAGCCAAAACCGCCTTCTGGGGTTCTGCGGCAGGTGCGTCCAAAGCAACACCAGAAACCGAGAAGACCACGACGCAAAACAGAAAGCAAATGAAACGCTCTCTGGGTTCTCGGGGAAGACACATGTTAGAACTCCACACGGGCCGCAACTTGGAAGGCCCTCGGACCACCCGTTCCGAATGCCTGTCCCGCACGTGCGCTTGGCTGAGCGTAATTTGGCTGATTCAGCACACTACTATAGCCAGTCAGATTTGCGACGTTAAAAAGATTGAAGACCTCGCCAATCAGGGACAACGTCACCTTTTCTTTAATATCGAGCTTTTTAGTCAAGCGGAGGTCCTGCGAGATGAAGCTGTCGCCTGCCGAAATCCTTCCAGGCAGTACGATCGGGCTGATGATCTGATTAAATGGCGTACGCGGCAGGATCACGCTTTCCGTGCCATCGGGATTAGGAATAATTCTCGTACGTGCTTCAACCGAGGCATTGTATTGCGCCACGAGGGCTCGCAATCTGGATTGGCTGAGACCCTGTCCGAGCAGGTTGTGACCGTTGATTCCCGGCAGCAAGGTCGTGCTGATGCCGTCACCGTCAAGGTCCAGTCCCGATAATGTGGTGTCGAGTGGAGGCGCACTGTCAGTCTCCGAAATAAACGCTACCGTCCAGGCGTTCAACAAACCACGAACAAAACGCGATTGAGCAGGCACATCCGGAATTTCGTAGACGCCACTGGCTATCAGTGTGCGCCTTGGTGTGCCGACATTTCCGTAATCGAGCGCGGAATTGTTGTATTGCGTGACCGCAACGAAACCGGTGTTTTTAGCTAGCGCATAACTGCCAGTGAACCGCAGTTGTGAAGAGAACCGCTTGTCCAATTTGATCTGGAGTGCCTGATAACGGTAGTTCGCATCACTGCCATAAACGGTGATGGCCCCAGTAGAACATTGGTCTTGGGGGTTAAGCGCCGCGGCTTGCGCGGGGGTGCAAAGTGGAATTACTGGATCGCGGACAAAAGAAACGACACCCGTATTGGGATCCATTCCGGTGACACGCGGGCGATTGAACCGGTTCCGATCCACGGAAAACACACCCTGAAAGCCGCCCATGTGCACATAGCGCCGCATGACATAGTCCGCACTCAAGGTTAGGCCGGGCGACAATTCCTTTTGGATCCCCGCATTTGCGTGAATTGCGTAGGCCGTGGTGTGATCAGGGCCGAACAGCTGATCAGCCTGTTTGATGACTTGGACCGTGCTCACCGTCGGGTCAGTTCCATTGCCCAGCTTGGACGCGAGCGTGGAACGTATAGGCGGAAGGAGTGGAAGCAAATCTTGCCCACGGAAAGCCGTAGGGGTGCTTAGAAAACTAAGTCCAACGACTGAACCGTCGACCGGAACGCGTTCATTGCCAGACGGTCCGAGCGCGCCACGCTCGAGAAGGGGGACAAAAAAATAGATTTTGTCGTGATAGATACCGCCGCCGCCACGTACTACCGTTTTGCCCTTGTTTCGCACATTCCAGGCTAGACCGGCCGAGGGATCGATCACACCGGCGCCGCGATGCGGTGGCCGCAAGTCGCCACCGAATATGGGAGCGAGATAAGCAGGTCGTTTCAGATCCTGGTTATAGATGTTTGTCTGATAGGAGTAGGCTGCTCCAAAAATCAGGGTCAAGCCACGCCGCACGGACCACGAATCCTGCGCATGAAATCGCCACAAATTGCTATGAGATGTGCTATCCGAGTGGTATGGTCCGGGGAAACTAACGTTTCCAATTCCAGTAATGAAACTGCGTAATGGCAGTTGAAGAATGTCTTCCAGCGTGGGGGGAGGCGCGGTGGGATCTCTCAAGCTAGCAGGCAAGGCGTTGTAAAGCGACGGTGATTGCAGCAGGTTTGTCGGTCCCCACAAGGTGATTTGCGCGGGTTCATAGATCCCTCGGTACCCCTGCAGAGAAACATGCTCCCAATCCGCGCCAAGGTGAAGCACATGCCCGCTATGTTGCCAGGTCAGGACATCGAGTAGCTGGTTCGTAGTTGGGAATATGGCAAGCGGAACGCTTGGGCGATTCCCAATATGAAACGCGGGATCGTCGAAGGGCACGATCTCAAGTCCTCCCACACCAATGCAAACTACTGGATCCGGACAGTTCTGTGAGGTAACCGGATCAGCGCGGCTGTGCAGGTAACTGTAGGCATAGCGTAGATCATTCACGGTCCTTGAGTTGAGGACTGATGTCTCCCCGCCTACAATCTGAAGAGCGGAATTGCGACTTGACACCCAATTCGAAGGCATGAAAATGCCTACGGAAGCTGGAGCTACGTTGTTGTTCTTGTCTTGGCTGACGCGGAGGAATGCGCTGTTGGCGTTGTCGAGCTTGCCATCAACTCGTAGGTTGAACTGGTTGAATGTAAGGGGACTGGGATAAACAACGTCTAGCTTGGAAAAGATAGGATGATTGTTCTGTACCGCAAGTGCGGCGGTTTGCCAGTTGTGCTCAAAGTTCGTGAACCAGAAAATTCGGTCTTTTCTTAGAGGGCCGCCAAGTCTGAAACCCGATTGCTTTCGCACAAAAAATGGGTCCGGATGCTTGAGGTCTCGGTGAAGGCCAGGATAGGCGGCCATATTGTGATCTCGATAGAAGAAGAACGCTGCGCCGTGGAGATTATCGGTACCATGGCGAGTAGCGATGTTAATTCCGCCAGCGCCGCTCATCGCTGATGCAGGATCGGAGCTAAATCGCTCGACCTGAAACTCCTGCACGGTTTCTTGCGAAAAGTTCTGAGACGTTCCCCCATTCATGCGATCATTCACTGCGACCCCATCGACCGAAACCTGAGTCAGCAGGTACTGAGCCCCCGCTATGGAGACACGCGAATAGTTGTTGGCGAAGGCGCCGGGATTTGTTACCGACACAACGCTGACGCCGGGTTCGAGACGCGCCAGCTCAAGAAAGTTACGACCATTAAGCGGAAGGTTCTGAATCTGAACCTGGCTCACACTACCCTTTACGGCAAACTCGCTGGTGTCAATGCCAGATGTCTGACCACTTACGAGGACTCGTTCCTGGACCGATCCCGGATGCAGCTGAAAGTTGACTGTCAACTGGTCCCCAACAAGCAGCCAGACATTCTGCACCTGCGTAGTGAAGCCAGGAGCAAAAGCCTCGATCTCGTAATCACCAGGATCGAGATTGGTTACGTAGTACTGGCCGGTAGCATCCGTCCCCACGACCCGCCCGTCCCCAAACTGCTGCTGCCTGACTCGGAGAGTCGTGTTGCTCACGAAGGCGCCGGTAACATCCCTGACCTCGCCTCGAATAGTTCCCTCTGGAGCTTGTGCCAGGAGGGTGTTCTGGACCAGAACGAATAATGCAAAAACTATGGGAAGCGCGGGAACGTAAAACATTGAATGCAGGTAGCCGCGTCGATCTTGCAAAAGCCGAAACTGAATCGAATTGGACATACGCCACTGTTAAGGGAACCTCACGCCGCGGTTCGCCCGGTAGGCTCTGTCAATTGGTTAGGCTGATGGGAGAACAACCATCTTCCGATAAAAGCAGCGATCTACGGTACTGGTAAGAGTCCGAGCAGGACACTGTCAGAATTACCAGTCTTCGGCAACTTTCATTGCCTTGTAGGAAGAGGGTGTTCTCGGGGGGGCTACGCCCAAAAAGCATTTGACACGGCCGACATGGTTAAGAAGCAATGTTACGCCCACGGCCCCATCACTTGAGGTAATCGCCCTTACGCAACTTCCCCATCACATGCTGATTATGGAATAGCGAAACAACTCCGTCTTCGTCTCTGGCAGTTTTAGCAGTGGCAGCCTCGGCGGTTTGTTGGGAGCATATTGTGCGAAACCGAACTCAAGGTAAATAAATGGGGTGCGTCTGACGAGCAAGGCCGGTTGGTAGCGAAAATCATCACGTCGATGGGGCGCCCTGGAAGCGGGCCCGAAACGTCCTGTCTGGGCTGGACCCTGCCTTTAGATTTCGAACCTGGAGAAGAGATGGACTCTGCGATAAATCTCGAGATGCGTCCCTTTGCCGTAAAGAATGCGCTTATCGTCGGCGCAGATCCCGAGATCCGGGAACTTTTATCGCGAGTCCTCGAACCCGGTTCTTGGACCGTGCTGAGGGTGCCAGACAATCAGGCGGCACTTGCCGCGGCCCAGGCAAAGACCTTCGATCTCATAGTGACCAGCGACCAGACGTCTGGCAAAGAGGACGTGGAATTGTTGCGCCAGATTCGCAGGGTGCGTCCCCATACTCGTCTGATCATCCTAGCTGCCGAAGGCACACCCTCAGATGTGATCGCCGCGATGCGTGAACGTGCCTTCAGTTACATCTCGAAGCCAGTCTCACGGGACACCCTCGCCGATATGATTCGATTGGCCACGGAGGGGCCTTGCTGGGACGATGGTATTGAGGTCATATCAGGAACGCCGGAATTGATTCAGGTGCTGGTACGTTGCGAGGTGAAAACGGCCGACCGATTGGTGCAATTTCTCAATGAAATCGCCGAACTGCCTGATCCGGAACGGAATCAGATGGCTTTGGCTTTTCGCGAGATGCTCATGAATGCGATCGAGCATGGGGGACGACTTGATCCGAATCAATATGTCGAGATCGAATACGTTCGGGCGCGTCACATGGTGAATTGCCACATTACAGATCCCGGGCCCGGCTTCACGCTTGACGAAATCCCCCATGCGGCGATTGCCAACCCCACCGACGATCCCATCCGCCACATTGCTATACGCGAAGAACGAGGGATTCGTCCGGGCGGGTTCGGCGTGTTGCTTGCACAGCAGCTTGTTGACGAGCTCATCTATGGGCAGGATGGTAACGAGGTTTTCCTCATCAAGTATCTAAATTTGCCTCGGTCTGCCTAATACCGCCATAACGTATTCTGACCAGGGTTTCGGGCGCAATGCCGGGATTGTTGTCGCGGGGCGACGTTCCGAAAGTATTGGGCGTTAATCTCGGAAACTCACCGCGGATGGTCGTCTGCTCACCGAAAGGAGTGTCACGTTTCGAAGCACCACAGACCTGACGCAAATGTATTTTCCGGCGGATGCGTTAAGCACAAGTGTCGCTGCTTGCCTGGTGCGGCCTGGTCCACCTCGAGAGACATCTTCAAGAGTTCCCTCATGTCTTTCTCCGTTGGTGCTTGCCCACACAAATATGGCTTCTCCTCAGATCGTAAAGGGACGGTGCTCATGTTCAGTCCTACCAAAGGATTTTCAGTGGAATTGCAATAGGGCGACGCTAGTGGTCCAGTGGCCGATGGTAAACTGTCACAGGTTACAGCTTCGATGGTCGCAGGACACTGGCGAGAGCAAACTCACGACCGGTGAATGTTTGCGACGGCTCTCAATGAGTGCCGCTGCCAGTGGGTGGAAAAGTTCCCTCCCTCGCCCTCCGCAGAAAGAGGTAGCGCTTCCTACCGGTTTTTCCGTTTCTTGGTGATCACGCGCCCCAGGTCAGGAAGGAATTCTTTTACCACACCGAACCCCATATTGCTCGCCATGCTGATTCCGAAGCTGACCGCACCATCTCCGGCAGAGCGCTGACTGGCCGGCTGCCAAGCGCGGGACAGGAAAGCACCAGCGGCTACTCCACCCACTTGGGAGATTGAAACATGCCGGCTTCCATCGTCATGACGCGCCAGCACACCGCTCGCTACCGCATACCCAGCCCGAGACCAAAGACCGTTTTTGCCTGAATTGAAATATCGGTTGTCTTCGTGTACAGCGCTCGCCAGACCGAATGTTACGGTGCGCTGAATTGAATACTGGCCTACGATGTTCGCAAATCGCTTGCCATAGCCGGAGGCTCCCTGTTCCCACTCTGGAGGCTTATCCTTCCAGTGATCGATTCCTGCCGAGAATCCACCTTTAATGTAGCCCAAGGGGTTCATCATGGTTTTCAAATAGATTTGGGTTCGCTCGCGCTGCGTCAACGGGCGATAGTCGCGGGCTGTCATGGTGCCGGCCATGTTGAGGTAATTGAGGAGGTAGTCGATCCCTTTGCCCTCTGTGCTTGAATCCGGCTTGGCGGCTGCTGATTTTTGGTCTTGTGCAGCCACCAGCAGACTGAATACAAGAACCAGCATGGCCAGCCGACAAGTGCTTTTCTTCATCATGGGGTTACCCCCCAATTACGGGTTTTCGAGCTGCTCCTCGAGTCGCGCACAAGAAGACTGCTATCGGAGATGGCGACTCCAGCTAGTTTCCTGGCAGCGCGAGGAAGTTAGCTTTGCCCGACCGTTTTTTCAGCAACAGAGCGAGTGCAGAGAATTAAAGTTTGCATTGTTACGCAAACATAGTCGGCTGAGATGTCACTCGACGCCACTGTGAAGACTAGCAGCAGGCACCGACCCCATTTTCCAATGACAGACCCGACGGTTTAAAGCACGGCGATCTCACTCCGGGAATACCTGCACCTGCAATTTCTGTCAGGTGCCATGAGGAGCCCGTTGATCTAGAGTGCGAGACGTAAAAGCTTGCACTCCACAAGACGAACGAATGCGGGCCTTAAACACGCAGCCGTTTGTCCCGAAAGCCTGAAGGGCTCCGCAGGAAATGAGAGTGATCCCGTGACGTCGAAAAGAAAGCGTGGAACCTTCCGATCTGTGGTGGCGATTCTCTGTGCCGTTGTCCTCTCGCCAGGTGACATCTTGGCACACATGTCGTCCTCTCCGCAGGCGTCTCAGGCTTCGTCACAGAGTCAGGCAGTCAAGATTGCACCTGAGCAATTGGATTGGCTTGTGGCACCCATCGCCCTTTATCCAGATCCATTGTTGGCCCAGACTTTGGCGGCATCTACGTATCCGCTGGAGATTATTCAGCTCCAGCAGTGGCTGGACAGGATTTTGGGCAGAAAACCCTCGACGAGTTCAAGAATATGGAGCGCTTCAATCCCGATAAATCCTGGACCCCGGTTCCGGAGCAAGACGAATAGGGATGAAACCACTCGTGTTGGGCTTCAAAGATGATTGCCGTCGTGTGCACGGAACTGGCTCCAAAGTCGTCTATCGGCTTGGAATTTGTAACGCATGTTTTGGGGGCGAGCGCCTCTTGGTGATCGCGGGACTCGGGCGAGCGGAGAAGAAGAGAGTTAACACCCTCGACCGAACCGGTCCATGCAAAGGGAAGGAGCGCAGAGATGGGTCTTCTGGCAAACCTCAAAATCCGCGCAAAAGTCCTCATCGCTCTCTTGCCGCTTGCGATCATGGTCATCATCGCGGCTTTGTATTCTTCGGACCGCATGAGAACTATCGACGCTCGTTACGGTGGTCTGTTCGACAAGGACGTCAAGGCTCTACAGAACCTGACTCTCGCCCAAGCACACAACAACAAGTTCGGACTGTTTCTTTACAAGGAAATCGCAGAACTCGATCCCGACAGGATGAGAGTGATTGACGCCGATATCGACCAGACGGTTACCGATTTTCACGCCACCATGGACGAAGCCAAGAGCGAGAGTCCAGGCCTGACCTCTGAGATCAATGCGGCCGCGGCACTCTTTGATCAGGAAGCTGCCGATTCCCGGCCAGTGCGCGCAGCCACTCAGGCACAGGTGAAAGATCAGGCAATGAAGCTCATGCGCGTCTATGACCCTCAATGGTCAGCAACCCGCAAAGCGTTGATGAGGTTGCAGCAGACCGTGCACAGCCGAGTTGATCAGCAATTCGTCGAATTAACAGCTAGCACGATTCGAACTATCAGAACCACGTGGATGGTGATCACTCTAGGTCTGTTGATCTCCTTCGCGATCGCTTTGTGGATTGTGCAAGTGGAAGTCGTCAAAGTGATTTTGACGTTCCGCAGCCGCATCTTGGACGTCGCAGAAGGGCGACTGGACCAGCCGGTGGGAAACCTGAATTGTCCAAACGAGATCGGCGAGATGAGCCGCGCCTTGCAGGCCTTGCAGGTCGCGGCTCGCGAACGCGAGAGCCAGGCCTGGATCAAGGCCCAAGTGTCCGCCATGACACATCGGCTGCAATTGTCAGAGGACTTTACTGGGTTTGGCAATTCGCTACTGTCACGCTTGTCCGAAAACTTCGACCTGCTTTTTGGAGCGTTCTATCTAGGAGCTAAGGACCACACACACTTTACGCGGATTGGAGCATTTGCAACCGATGTGACGACAGAGCCTCGTGAATATGCATTGGGCCAGGGACTAGTTGGACAAGCCGCCGCCGAGCGGCGGAGCCTGAAGATCATGGCGTCTGCTGACAAGGCACTGAGGATCGCGACTGGAGTGGGAACAGTGGAACCAGCCTGCGTATTCTTTCTGCCGGTCATTCAGCAGGAGGTTGTGATTGCAGTGATTGAGCTGGCTACCGCAGCCCCCATCCCGGAAAGGCAGCAGATGTTGCTTGATGCGCTCTTACCCACGGTAGCGCTGAGCACCACAATTCTGGCGGGTAAGGTCGAAACGCAGGAACTGCTGGAACACACGCAGGCCCAAGCAGCAGAGCTGGCCGTTGCCAGGGATGTAGCAGAAGCTGCCACCAATGCTAAGTCGGATTTCCTCGCCAACATGAGCCACGAGATCCGCACGCCGATGAATGCCATTATCGGCATGTCGCACCTTGCTCTCAGGACGGAGCTCGACCCTCGGCAGAGAGGTTACGTGCGCAAGATTCAGCAGTCCGGCCAGCACCTGCTCGGCATCATCAACGACATTCTGGATTTCTCCAAAGTCGAGGCCGGGAAGCTAACCATCGAAAGCATCGATTTCGATCTCGAGAAGGTTCTGGAAAACGTTAGCGCCTTGATCGCGGAGTTGGCGTCGGCCAAGGGATTGGAGTTGATTTTCCAGATTGACCCGGCGGTCGATATGCACCCCAAGGGCGATCCGCTGCGATTAGGACAAATCTTGATCAACCTCTGCAACAATGCTGTGAAGTTTACCGAGCGCGGCGAGATAGTTGTCTCGGTGCGCGTGCAGGGGCCGGACGACCAAGGCCAATTGGTTCACTTCGCTGTCCGTGACACAGGCATCGGGTTAACGCCAGAGCAGATGGGGCGCCTGTTCCAGGCGTTCGAGCAGGCAGATGCCTCAACCACGCGTCAACACGGCGGCACAGGTTTAGGGCTGGCGATCTCCAAACGGCTGGCGCGCTTGATGGGTGGCGACGTAGGTGTCACCAGCCAAGTGGGTCAGGGCACTACATTCTGGTTCACCGCTTATTTAGGCAAAGGTGAAGGTAAGGCACAGCACGTGGTTACGCCCGACCTGCGAGGCAAGCAAGTGTTGGTGATTGACGACAACGCCCAGGCTCGCGAGGTGTTATCAAGCATGTTGCAGAGCATGACTTTCAAGGTGGATGAGGCGCCTTCCGGACAAGAGGGTATCGAACTCGTGCGGCAAGCCGCCGAGCGTGGCGAGCCCTATGACGTGGTGTTCATTGATTGGCAAATGCCGGGCATGGATGGCATCGAGACTGGCCGGCGTATTCTCGCGTTGCCCAACCTGTTGGCCCCGCCGCACCTCGTCATGGTGACCGCCTACGGCCGCGAAGAAGTGATGAAGCAAGCTGAGGAGACGTCGTTCGAGAACGTGCTCATCAAGCCGGTAACGCCGTCGATCCTGTTCGATTCGGTGATGCACGCACTGAGTACTAGGGAGCGCACAGATGCCCGAACTCCTGCCACTACATCCGCAAGGTTCAATTTCGAAACTATTCGTGGCGCACGTGTATTACTGGTGGAGGACAATGAACTCAACCAGGAAGTTGCAACCGGGTTGATGGAAGACGCTCACGTTGCGGTAAGTGCAGCCGACAATGGCGAAGTCGCCATCCGGATGCTCAACGAGAGCAAATATGACGTGGTCTTGATGGACATGCAGATGCCGGTAATGGACGGGTTGGCAGCCAGTCGTGCTATCCGGCAGAACTCACACTTCAAGGATTTGCCGATCATCGCTATGACGGCCAATGCAATGGCGGGCGATCGCGAAAAGTGCATAGAGGCAGGTATGAACGATCACTTGGCCAAACCGATCGATCCTGACAAACTATTTGATGCGCTGCTGCGCTGGATTCCCGCGCGCACTGCGGCGCCGAAAATCGGGGCAGCACCTATTTGCACGGCACAGAAACCGGCGGTTGACTCGGCTCGGCTGGAGATTGCCGGGATCGATACGCAATCGGCCTTAAAGCGGACTGGTGGCAACCGACAGAAGTATCTTTCACTGCTGGGGAGACTTGCGGAATCGCAAGTGGACGCGGTGGGAGAAATACGTGCGGCGTTGAAGGCACAGGATTCCGCCAAGGCGCAACGAATCGCGCACTCCCTGAAAGGAGCGGCTGGGAATCTGGGCGCGAACGCATTGGCCACTGCGGCCGGCAGCGCCGAAGTTGCAATCAGCACACAGAGCGATGTTGAGCCCGCGTTGGGTCAGATGGAGCGAACGCTCTTTGCCACCGTGGGCGCAATTCAAAGGATACTTCCGGCAGCAGAAAGAGTCGAGTCGACTCCGAGCGGCAATGGAGATCCTTCTTCAGTCTTGCAGCCATTGTCGCGCCTGAAAAAGCTTCTAGAAGCGGATGACAGTGAAGCTGCCGAGTTCATCGTAGCGAAGCGAAACAGCTTCTCCGCGGTGTTGAACCGGACAGAAATCGAAGCCCTCATCCGAATGGTCGGTGACTTCGATTACGAGAGCGCACTACGTGCCCTCTCCGGAATCGCTGGTCGACTTTCCTTGAAACTGGAGTAAGGGATCATGACGCCCGAACAGAAGTTAATTCTCGTGGTGGATGATACATCGCTCAACATTAGCGTGATCACGGGCGCTTTGAAAGGGGCTTATAGGACAAAGGTGGCCACCAGCGGCGGAAAGGCCCTAGCCATCGCTGCGGGCGACGACAAGCCTGACCTCATTCTGCTCGACGTAATAATGCCCGAGATGGATGGGTACGAAGTGTGCCGCCGCCTGAAGGCCGATCCGACAACGCGCGAGATTCCCGTGATCTTTTTGACGGCGCAGACTGATGCAAAAGACGAAACCCACGGATTCCAAGTCGGGGCAGTCGACTATGTTCACAAGCCGTTCTCTCCGGCAGTTATGAAAGCCCGGGTGCACACTCACCTTGCGCTGCGCGAAACCCGCGAGAAGTTAGCGCAGCAGTTGTTGACCATCCAGAAGGAACTCCAAACGGCACGGCTGATCCAGCAGTCCATCCTGCCGCAAACGGTGCCGCAAATCGACGGACTCGACATCGCGGCTCGTTATGTCCCCATGGCCTCGGTTGCGGGTGACTTTTACGACTTCATCGTGGTGGACAATAAGCATGTCGGCATTCTCGTAGCCGACGTTTCGGGCCACGGCATGCCCGCGGCGCTAATTGCGTCGATGCTGAAAATCGCATTGGCGGCCCAATCGGCGCACGCCGATGATCCGGCGCGGGTCCTGCAAGGGCTGAATCAGGCGCTATGCGGCAAGTTTCAGCACCACTATGTCACCGCAGCCTACGTGTTTGTGAATATGGAGAAGCGGAGACTCTGGTATGCGGGTGCCGGACATCCTCCGCTGCTTATGTGGGGCCCAGCGGCGACGGGCGTGCAAGATGTGACCGAAAACGGATTGTTTCTCGGCATGTTCGACTTTGCGACCTACTCGTCAGTGAACGTCCCGCTGGCGCCGGCTAGTCGCGGCTTGCTGTACACCGATGGAATCCCCGAAACAAACAATCCCGGAGGTGCGGAGTTTGGAAGCGAACGCTTCCGGCAGTTCCTCGAAGCTCAGAAGAACGGTTCGGCCAATGAACTGGCCGATGGCTTGCTTGAGGAGCTTGCACGCTGGTCAGCCCGGGGCGAAGGTGAAGACTTGGACGACGACATCACCATGGTCACTATCCATGTAACCGGGTAAGGAAGCATCATCTTTCGTGAACGGTCCCGAATGATGGAGGGCTTCATAGCTCCGTTTGATTGGGGATTTCAGCGGGAATAAACCGCTGAATGCTCCTCACAGATTCTTTGCAAAATGTGGCCGTCCATCCTGCCCTGAACAGTAGCCATACAATAGCCGCATAGAATATCCACGTCGTACTCCATGGCTATCCGATCCGTAAGCCTTTCGACTCGAATCGCCGCCTCTGCATTACCTTCTGCCCACAGGAGTTGAACACCTTCTCCAAAAACTGCTACTTGGTCTCCCTTCGCGGCCTTTGCCACTGTCACGATGAGATCACCGAAGAGCTTCAAGAATCGCGCTGGATCAGGCATCCGATTGATCATGAATGCCGAGAGCGCATGGGCAGCGTCCACCGAAATGTATCTCCCCTGCTCAATAGCGGCGGCAATATCCACGCCGTGTGTCTCCAATCTCCGCAGAAGGCTGTTTTGGTGTGACTCGGTCGCGACAACGATAGCCCCGTGTCTGGCCTTGAGAGCAGTTCCGATGAACTCCGTGACATCAACAAGCAGACTGGCATCGTCAGGATAGAACCCGACGTCGTGGCGACGGGTTGTTTTCATATTGAGCCGAAGTGGTTCAATAGCACCGTGCGTTCGGAACTCTTGGAAGGCTGCCGCATCCGAAGCTCCAGCGAAATCATGACTGGCAAACCTGCTGACAAACTGGTCGCCTCGAAGAACTGCATTCACCCCTTTCAGCAGTTCACTTCCCGCGTCAATCTTGAGGACATAGCCATGTGCGCCCGTCCCAAGGGCTTCCCGAACCACATCGGCAGAAGATTCCTGGCTTACAAATAGTATTTTGGATTTGGGGGAGAGCTTGCGGCTTTGGCGAGCAACTTCAATTCCGTGCAGCGACGGAAGTCCAATGTCGAGCAGAATCAGGTCGGGTTGCAATTCGCCCGCTCTCTGAAGCGCTTGTAGTCCGTCGGCGCACTGGCCCACGACCTGTAATGTCCGGTCGTTCCCCAAGCGTTGCGCAAATGAATTTGCGAAATTCTTCCGAATCCTCGACCACGAGAACCCGGATTGATGATGTTTCCAAGTAGCACTCCTTATTACTACTTCAACCCAACTCTGAGACTCGAGTTGCGTTGTTTCCAGGATCCCACACTTCGCACTTCAGGTCGTTGCGCAAGTGCATGAATAAATTCATGGAGCGTTACCGAGGTGCTCATAGATGCGGTCGCTCAAATGCATCCCTCATGCGTTTGCTTTGATGCTAGTTGTTCCTTTAACGTGCCAGCGCAAGAAAGAATAGTCCCTAGGAGGGCAGGAAGGCCATAAATCGCCTTCTGCTAATCAATCATGAACCCTTCCGGAGCATGGAGAAGTACACGCCCCCGTGCCCCTTGGAGAAAGTTCCCATTGAACAAGAACAAATGCGTAGACCAATTGCCTAGCGTGATGTTGTGCTTGGCGGATATCCGCCGGATGGCCGGGCAAGCGAGGCAGACCCCTCACTGCGGGTTTGCAAGCTCCGGCGAAACCGGTTCAGCGAGTTCTTCGCCAGCGGTGAGCCTGACTGGTTTGAACCCGCCGTGTGAACGGTCGTAAAGCCAGATGGCTCCAAAGACGATCAGCAGCAAGGCCGGAAGCACCGCCACCAGGCGAAAAGACATCTGCGACGCGGTCACTTCCCCGCCCTGCGCTTTGTAGTAGTCGTATACCTTTCCCATCTGTGGCAGCACAAAAAAGACCGACAACATGCCTGCCGTACCCATCAACCCCATAAGCACCGCGCCGCCGCGAGGGAAACGCTCCGATGCTGCCGCCAGCATGGTGGGCCACATATAGCAGACACCGGTTCCCCATATGGTCGCCGCGCACAGTCCAGTGATCGGAGAGTCGGCGACACTCAGCGAAAGAAGCCCAAGCGAGGCCAGCAGGCAGGAGAACCAGAGCAGTCCAACGGGCGAGAACTTGTGGGCCATGGGTCCGGCGAAGTGGCGCATCACGAACATCATGGCGCTCACGTACACCAACAGCAGGATTCCGGGCATGTGCACCGTCCGGGTAAGCGCAAATTGCACCCATTGCCCCGGCGCCAGTTCGCTAGCGGCAGTGAGGAACATGGAGAAAAACCACACCAGGAAAAACGGGCGGAAGAACTCCTTCATCATTTCGCGAGTTGAGATCCCTGCCGCCACCCGCTCCGTCGGTGGGAATTCGCTTCCGAAAAGAAGCGCGCCGAAAGTCACCGAGGGGACCAGCACGCACGCCATTTGTAGCCGCCAATCGAGATTCAGTTGGCTGAGGCCGGCGCCGATCAGTCCGCCGATAATCAGACCACCCGGCCACCAGGCGTGCAACAGATTCAGCCTGTGGGTTTGATCGTCGGGGTATAGCGTCACCGCCAGTGGGTTGATCACGGTCTCCGTCAGGCCCCAACCGATACCGCTGATCAGGGCCCCGCTCCAAAGCACGCGATAAGCCGAGAACCAGGCAGAAAGCGGCGCCGCAAAAATCAGGACCAATGTACCCACAATAAAACAAAGGGACGAAAGCCCCAGCAGCAGCCGCATGCCGAGATAGTCCAGCAGCGGACTCCCGATCATGATGGTAAGAGCAAAGCCGAAAAATGCCATCCCCAAAACCGTTCCGATCATTTGCGCCGAGTGCACGGGGTCAATCGGATCGAGAAATTGATGCTGCAAGACAGCCGCGAGATTGCCGCGAATGCTCGCTGCAATACCCGCCGTGACTAGTGCGATCACGCTTACCCGGAAGAGTCTGGGCTTGTCGTAGGCTGCGTGCCGGTCGTCTATCTGGCGGCGAGAAATGTGGCGATCCGTTGCGCGCAAATTCCCGACAGCGGGCCGGGATCTAATGGTGGATGGCGTCTTGGCCACGAAGTTCTCCTCCGACAGGAAACCAGGAGCATTCGTTCGATCCAAGTCCCGGAGTCTGGTTCGGTGGCCCACCGTTCACGATGCATGTTCAACCGCTGGACCACCCTTCGGCCACGAGTTTACCCGAAACCCAACCAAGTTGCCCCTTCATAGATCACGCGATCATACCCCACTCCGAGGAAATTTGCCGGAAGCTTAAACCCGTCGGCCCATTGGGCGAGCGTAGCATTCACGTGATCTTTGACGGCATCAGGGCGGGCGTTGTTTACACCATCAAGATTGTAGTCGCCTCCCACAGTTACACATTGCTTGGGATTAAAAGTGCCTGCCTCGCAGGCGCCCGGCGCCAGTTCCCGAAAATCCATCAAACGGCGCGGATCGAAAGGTGTCCAGTGGGCGCCGCTTTGGAACGCCCAGAGTACCGTTCATCTGCCAACCTGCCAGTGCCGCCTTGGCAAACCCTTTGTGATGTAAGAAAAACGGTAGCTCCCAGATGTAGGAGACTGTGAGCCGATGCCGAACGTCATAGGTTGAATTGCCGCGATCCAAACCAGGAGGGTCTGGTCTGTAGTGTAACCGTCGCCCGCGGCAAACCCGTTCACGCTCGTGGCCATGTTGTGCCAGCTAGACCCAGAGTCAATGGAGTGGCTGTAGGTGTAGTTAGCGGCGAGTTGCAACCCGCTGCCCAACCTGCCTTTCAGTGAAAGCTGTAGCGAGTTGTAGTTTGAGTCGGCAATGTCTTCGCCATACCCGCAGAACGCCAAAATTTGATTGAGTCGGCCAGAGAAAATGTTGTATTGCCGTATTGATTTATCCCTTTATCGCGTTGGCTGCACAGCATGCGGCCGAGGTTGTCTTTGACGCAGGTGCCTTCCGGAAGCATGCCGCCGGGAATGCGTTGGCTTTTCGGCGCAGATCAGATGGGTACCACGCGTCCCTACATAGTTTGCTTCAAGGGTGAGGTCACGACGGATAGCTCGTTGTATCCCCAGGAAGTAACTTTTCACCGACGGATCAGGGATGCCTCGGGGAAAATAATACTGGTCAGGGCTGCGATATTAGGATTCGCTGGATCCCAACCAGAAATATTGCCGGTCGCCTGCACTCCGGAGCCTGCGTGTTGAGCGGGTGGCGCCGAACCCAGAAAAGTTCGCGTCCCTCCTTCAACCGGTCCATAGACGACGTGATTGACGTCTGCGACAAGAGAATTGATCGCTGAATTCAGAATAAAAGGGCGGGTTCCAGCGGGTATTAGAGTAGGGCCTGTAGATCGCACTTTGATAGGAAATTCCGAACCCTCCCCGCAACGCCGCCTTGCCATCACCGAACATATCCCAGGCGAATCCAGCCGGGGTCCAAAATTGTTATGGTCGCCTGCCCCTAGCGATTTGACCGGGGCAAATCCTTCTGGACCGCAGACACCCGCGATCGTGGCTAACGGGTTGCCCAGACATGGCACACTGTCATTCTTTATCTGTCCAGCACCGGTGGTGATGTCATCAACGAAACTCTGTCCGGGGCCTAACCGAAAACTGGCGGCTAAATTATTCAGTTCAGTGAGCCGGGTATACAGGTCGTACCGAATGCCAAGGTTAAGGGCCAACCGCCGCGTGACTTCCAGTCCTCCTGGAGGTACAACCCAGTCTCCCAGTTTCGCCAATGGCGGAAACTGGTCTCAAGATGGGCCGGTTTTCCGCTCTGGATGCCGGGATCAACGCCCGCGCCTTCTCCGTAGGGAGCGTCAACCGCAAAAAACACCGGATCGAAGAAGTAGTAGGATGGACGACCGAGGTTCGCATTGCCATTCTCGATATTCCTGCGAAGATCCACCCGCCCTTCATGTTGTGTTTGCCTCGGTTCAGCGTGAGCGAATCCGCATAGGAATAAATGCCTTCGTGAAAGACTTCCGGAATTCCGGACGCCGACCCAAACCCGAGAGTGGAATCATCGAACAAGATCGAAGGAACTCCTGGAAAGGCAGCCTCGGTGGTAGAGACGGACCCAGTATAACCGGCGCGGAATTCGTTCATCAGTGTTGGTTTGAAAGTATGAATGTAGCTCAACTGGAAATTGGGTGTGGTCAGTTTGACGGGCGTGGGAAAACCCCGCACTAGATTGCCACCCCCGAACTGGTCCGTGGATCGGGCCCAATTCATCTGAGCAAAAAGACTGTCGGCTGATCCAAAGATGTAGTCGAGTCTCAGGGAACCCTCGTTACCTTGGGCGAGATCGTCGCCGGTTTGCGATGGAGTGACGTTGAGCAGGTTTACCAGGAGAGGATCGTCTCGATTCAACGCGCCCACTACTGGAATTGAGTAAGGCGATCCGTCCGGGCATCCGCCATCCTCCTCAGGCATGTTCATCTGGTCGATGTCAGACTGCTCGACACCGAACAGGCCGGCGAATCTGCCGGAGATATTGCTGGATGTCGCCGCGGGACACAGATAGTCCGCGAAGCGCGCGAACCCTGAACCTGAGAACCTGCCTCCGACAACATAATCCCGTAACGTGAATGCGGACGTACCTGGCGCCGACGGCGCAAATTTGGAATAGAGGAGATTAGCCACCGATGTCGGGAAAATCTTTGCCACGGCCTGCCGAAGTTGTGGGGATTCGGCCAATACTTCGCCGGGCGAGGCAGTCAAAAAATGTTCCCCCTGGTACGCCGCGAAGAAGAAGAGCCTGTTTTTCCAAACCGGTCCACCAATGCGCAAGCCCAAACTGGTTCATTCGTACGGCTGGCTTGATCCGGTTGGCCGGGTTAGGGTCATGGTTGGCGAAGAACGAATTTGCATCCAGAGCATCATTGCGCAAAAACCACCACGCACTCCCGTGGAAGTGATTCGTCCCGGACTTGGTGACCAGGCTGGTCACGGCACCGGCGCTACTGCCAAATTCAGCCGAATTATTCAGCGTCAGTACCTGCACTTGCTGAATCGTATCTACGATAGGTCGATTGACAACGCCACCGCTCAGACCTGTGTTCGAGACACCATTGACGAGAAAGCCTCCGAAGTTTTCACGGACACCATTCACCACGGCCTGGCTGCCTTCTTCAAAAATCACGCCGCGAACATTGACCGCACCCGGAACGTACTGCACGAGGTTGTATACGTTACGTCCGTTCAAGGGAAGGTCCGCGACCTCTGTCGAATCAATTGTCGTCGACAGCCTGGCATTTTCGGTATCTACAGGATTGGCGGACGGGTTTGTGCTTCGGATCTCCACTGCTTCGGAACGGCCAGCTACTTTAAGAGTGAAATCAACGCGGAGGACCGTCCCAGCCTTAACCGTCAAGGCACCACTAGTAGACGGTGCAAAACCGTTAGCTGAGACCGAAAGGATGTAGGTTCCCACCATCAGCTGTGTGGCCGCGTATAGGCCCGTCGCATTACTTCGAACTGTAACCTTGCGACTAGTTCCTAGATTCAAGGTGTTAACCACGGCATTGGATAGGACGGCGCCAGAGACATCGGTCACGAGTCCTACGATTTGCCCGTTCTGGATTTGTGCGGCTGCAGCGCCGGCCCAAACGAGTCGGGCAAGCAAGATCACCGCACGCAACCACCGATCGCTCGAGGGATGTTCATTCACCCACCACTTGCTGAGCAATCCGCTTCGGTTCTTTTGGCCTACTGTTTCAGCCTGGCTGACGAGCGCGACTTGGGGCACTCTTCGGTGAAGAGGTGGGCACAGTATATGCCACAGACATGGCTGCACGGCGGATCTGTCGCGGCCATCGTCGGGGGCAATACGCTCTACATCGCCGGACAAGAAGGAGAGGATGAAAACGGCAAATTGAAAGTAGGAGGCATCGGGCCGGAAACGCAAGGTGCTTTGGAAAACCTCGCCAAGGTAGTGAAGGCGGCTGGCTTCGAATTAAGCGATGTCGTTTCGGTTACGGTCTATCTGGCCGACATCAAAGAATTTGAGGCTATGAACAAGGTGTACCGCGCATTCATGCTTAACCCAAAGCCTAGACGAGCGACCGTGCAAAGTCGTCCGCTTGGTGAATGACGCGCGTATTGAAATATCCGCAATTGCGGTAAAACAGCCTTAACCCGCACGGCATTCACAGTTTGTTGCTTCAAGAACGGACTGAATTGAATCCTGAAGCCGGGATTTAATCTTCCGCAATTCGAAAACCAGCGGCTGCCTATGTGTGGGGGCGTGTCCAATCTTTTGGGTAAACAGCCAGGTTTGTTTTTGGGATGGGGTGCAGGCGAAGGTCTCTCCGCAAATCGTCCTATGGATTATGGGATTTGCCGGGTGTTACGAAAGTACTATCTTAATTTTTAGAAAATCACACCTCGGTCATCTACGCAACCACATCCAGAGAAACTATTATTCCCACCAATGTCTTCTCCCGGGACAGACGGGGCATGCAGTTGAACTCAGCCAAACCGACTGATCGGAAGAGCAAAACTATTCATGAGCGAGAGCGTACTTTCCTCGGCTCGTGCTGCGGTCAGTTTGCGCCAGCTGAAAGGCAAAGCTCGGACCGCGGGCTCGCTCACAGCGGCAAGCAGGGGTTTTCGCTCGTTGAGTTGCTGGTCGTGCTTGCCATAGCCATTGTGCTGATGGCGATTTGTCCGCCGCTTATCATGAACGTGGTATCGGTCATGAAAACCCGATACGCCGCGACTGACTTCAGCAGTTTGCTTCAAAAGGTCCGCATCGAAGCCGCTAGAAAGAATACTTTCTATCCCATCGCGCAATCCACTCTGTCCAGCGGGCAGTTGGTTTACTTCATCGACCTCAACAAGGACGGAGTGCTCGACAGTACGGAGCCACAGCTGGTATTTGACAGGGCGGTCAACGTTCACTTCGGAACGGGTAGCGGCGCACCTGGAGAGTCCGCCCTCGTCGCTTCTATGAACCTTACCCCCTATGCGAGTAGTCAGCAACCGAATTTCAATGCTCGCGGTGTCCCCTGTGTGCTGTCGGGAGGAACTTGCCCTCAAACCCCGGGATCAGGATTTGTCTGGTTCCTCTCCAGGAGTGGTCCGTTGGGTGCGAACTGGGCATCGGTAGCAGTAACGCCCAGCGGAAGAGTTCGGGTGTGGACCCATGATGGTCAGAACTGGATTCAGCAATGAGCACCGCGAGGGGGGCTTTCGTGATTGCCTTTCGGGATTCCAAATTCCGCTCCGAACGTGGCCAGGCCGGAATGACTCTGATCGAACTGATGATCGCGATAACTGTGCTTGCTATTGCTCTCCCGGCGTCCATGCTAATGATCTTAGTGGGTATGCAAACGAATTCACGGAACAAGACCGATACCACGGCCACCATTCTGGATCAGGAGATCATCGAAAAGTTTTCCACACTTAAGCAGTATCCCAAGCCAACTTTTGTTGCCATTTATGACTGCAGTCTCAGTGGCGGCGCAGCAAATGTCCACAATGCGTCGCTCGGGCAGGGCGCTGCCCCCGCAGGCAACGGAGCCATCTTGTATACAGCGGCAACCGCGCCTTCCCCTGAGAAAGTGGGCGATATCGATTGGACACAACCCGTTTCCAACTTGGCTACCTCCACCATCCCGGGCTACGCGATGCAGTATTCCGCTTGCGGCGGGGATATCTACGAGGTTCGCTGGAACGTCATGAAAGTAAGTCCTAACCCGAATAGTCAAATCAGTCTTCTGACCGTCTCCGCTCGCCCACGGTCCGCGATCGCGGCCGACGCCAGTGGTGCGCAGAATCGGGCCATTTTGTACGCCCAGCCGGTAACGCTGCGAGCATTGATTGATAACTAGTGGAGAAATTAGAAGTGATAAAGGCATCTCGTAAACCAAGCGCTCGACGGAAGAAGGGGCAACGTGCGATCGCGAAAGGCTTTTCTCTAATTGAACTCCTTGTCGTTGCCGCAGTTCTCTTAATTGTGCTGGGTGCAGTTGTCGATTACATTGCCACCGCCATCCAACGCAGCAGATCCGAACAGACCAAGGTCGATCTCACCCAGGACGGGCGTGCCTTCGTGGACGAGTTTGAGCGCGACCTCCATCAGGCCGGCTACCCCAATTGTCGTATGTTTAATACCGGGACGAATTGCAGTGCACACTTTTCCGATCGCACAATGGCAGTGGGACTGGTTTCGGTTTCCAACACAAGCATCACCTTTGAAGGCGATGTGGACGGCGACGGTAATGTGGATAGCGTGAGATACCAATTAGTGGATTCATCGGGAAACTTCCCCCCTGCCAGTACGTGTCCCTGTACCCTCGAGCGCAGCCAGATACAAAAGGCGAACGGCACGGCGCCGCTCTTGCAGGCAACGCAATGGAGCCAGGAGTTGCAGAACATCGTAAATAGCGGAGTGCCGGGGGCTGGGCTGGCGTACGGAGGCGGGTTGCCTCTCTCCGGCAATGTCGCATTTGCTGGAGGCAGCATGACTAACACCGCATACTATGCAGCCGTCGCCAGCGTGAAAGACTTCCCCGTGTTTTCGGCGTACGACCAGGATGGGGCGGTTGTTGCGCTTCCTGCGGACATCACCACATCTGCGGGTCAACAGACCCTCGCGAGTATCAAGTCCGTTCGCCTCACGATCAATCTCTTGGGCAGCGCCACTACCGGTTTCGACCCCAAAACCGGAGTGCGTCCTCTGGTCACGATGGTAGGAGAGAGCCGCATCAACAACTAGTGGGATTGTCCCTATGAATAGAGACCAACTCAAATTTAGTCGCCAGGCTTCTTGCAGTAAGCGCAGAAATGAGCGCGGCATGGCGCTGATCTTAGTTCTAATGACCGTGCTCTTGGTCTCAGCAATCGGGCTGGGCATCCTGTTCATGGCCGATACTGAGACCTCGATTAACGGCAATTACCGGGATACCCAAGTGGCTTTCTTCGCCATGCGCTCCGGCCTGGAGGAGGCGCGCGACCGCATGAGCTCCAAAAGCATCGCTCCTCTGACCTTGCCCGCATCCATGCCGGGCAGCGCCAATGCCATTGCTTATGTCATCAATTCGGCCGGCTCCACTGATGTGGTGGACCCAATGAATATGGCGAATGCATATTCAGACAGCGAGTTCTGTCAAGAAAACTTCGCGACTCTAACATCGGGCACCCCGGGCGTGGCTTGCACGGTGCCTCCGCCCACGAGCAGCGTGATGGCCTACGCCAACAGCATTTCTCCAAACACCAATACTGGCGCAGCTTTGAAATATAAGTGGGTCCGAATCACCCTAAAACAGAATGGCACGATTCCCGGCGCCCCGGTGGATGCCAGCCAGCCCAGTAGCACACCAATCTGCTTTCAGACCGCAGCCAATCAGGAAATCCCGGTCAGCTTAATCCCCGGAGGTCCGTACCCGAGTTGTAAAGCGGCGCAAGCCTGGGGGCAGGATGCCGGACCCGTGTATCTTGTCACTTCGCTGGCGGTGACACCCCAAGGGACTCGCCGCATGGGCCAACACGAGGTGGCCGGCCTTACTTTTACCCCGCCTCCTGGCGCATTGGTATTGGATGGGCCGAGTGCTTCCATTTCTCCCAGTCCCTCTTCGAACCAATTTTTCGTAAACGGCAACGACAACGCTTCATCCGGCTGGGGGGTTACGCCGGCTCCGTCTAGCGCGTGTGTCGCGTCGGGCCCGGGACAAGTACCTTCCATTTCTACCGGGGATGCTGCCGGGGTCACAAACGTTACTAACTCGATCACGCAGAGCCCGGACCGGTCCGCTAACTACACAGGTTCGGGGGGTACACCGTCGTTGGTAAACTCCGGCCCCACGGGAACCGGTACCCACGGCGGAGCGTGGTCAAACCCGGTACAACTCGACAACTTTGTGAGCAACCTCGCAGCGACCGCCGACGCTACTTTCACCTGTGGTATTGGGACGCCCTGCAGCCCATCGGGTCCGGTCGGCACCAATGCCGATCCTCAGATCACTTATGTGGACGGTGATTTCAACTATGGAAACTCTTCGGGCGCAGGAGTGTTAGTCGTAACCGGAACCTCTCGTTCAATGGCAACGCGAGCTTTAACGGCCTGATTCTGGTCATCGGCCAGGGAGTTGTCACCGAATCCGGCGGCGGCAGTGGCGGTTTCAACGGGATGATATTCGTTGCAAAGACCACAGTTCGACATCTCCCCTATCCGCAGCTCTCTGCTCTCGGCGCCCCACAATCAGCTGGAACGGCGGCGGAAACAGTTTCCTCCAATACAATAGTTGCTGGGCCAACATCGGGAACACCATGCGCTACAGTGTGGTTGCCAAGCGTGAAGAGATGTACTGAAGAATCGGTGGATATTTCCGGATTTGGATTGAGGGGCAGAACAGGAACCGTCGGCGAGAGGTTCGGCGCATCTGGGCCATTCATGCCCCAGTCCCTCCTCTACAGACAGGCGACCAAAGTAACCGTCGGCTAAACAATGCGCTGCCGCTTGATATAAGCGGGTGTTTAAATTCGAGATCGATGCACCTTCGAGTACCAATCTAAGCTCTTCCACGGATTGCCCCTACAGGATCCGCCCGTAGTATCCCCTGAACCCCTCACGCATTGGAGAAATCCAGCATGTCACACGGCCGTAATGCCTTCCCCTATTTCGTTGTGTTTTTATTTCTAACCCTGTTCGCTGCCTTTTCTTTTGCCGGGGTCAGCGTAAGTAGCCCTACTAACGGTGCGACCGTGGGAACTTCCGTTCACTACGTCGCCACCGCCAGCAGCAGTTGCGCCAAAGGCGTTGCAGGAGTTGGCATCTACACTGCCGACGACCACCTGGTCCACGTAGACAATGGAAACAAGCTGGACGAAACCATCACCCTGAGCCCAGGAACCTATACAACCACCGTACAGGAGTGGGACAATTGCGGTGGCACCTCGAAAGTACAGATTAAGATTAACGTCACCAGCACCGCCTATGCACTTCCCGCAAATGCCAGAACCTTCAACAATCTGCAGGCGGCGAGCGGCTGGCATGGTTATGCCTTATTGCCACCGGACTATCCCCTTTGCACCTGGTGCTCTCCCAGCGGACCGGAAACTACATGGTCGTGGAGCAAAGGAATAAGCTCGCCGTCCTTAAGCGGAAACGCCACCAAAACCACAATCGGTGGCAACAAGGTTTACTCCGACGCGTTTTGGAACAACAAGCTGATCGGCGACTTCACCACCCAAGGTTTACACGACGACAGCAAGACCCTTATTCCCTCACTGCACAATTTTGTCTACGACGTGTGGTTTTATGGGAACAATCTGGAAGTCTCTGAAGCTCTCGAATTTGATCTTAACCAATTCATGCCCGGCAAGGGTTTCATCTGGGGCCACGAATGCCGTATCAAAGGCGGTCATGAGTGGGACATCTGGGACAACGTAAACGAGCACTGGATCAAGACCGGTATTCCTTGCAGGCCGGTTAGCGGCAAGTGGAATCACCTGGTTCTCAGAGTGCAACGGACTAGCGATGACAAAGTTTTGTTCAAGACGATCGAACTGAATGGGAACGTGGCAACCCTAAACTACAAAGAAGGCAACCGGGCGAAACCGGGCTGGTATGGCGTGACCATCAATTACCAAATCGACGGCGACAACCACCAGACGCCTTACACTGTTTACCTCGACAAGTTCAAGTTTAGTTACTGGTAGAC